>CAZHQW010000031.1:0-26807 GCA_964534745.1 uncultured Bacteroidales bacterium | reverse complement strand
CTGTCCCCTCTCAGGGCGCTGTCCCTCTTTTTTTTAATTCTTGCCTGATGAAGTCAAGGGCATTTCTTATCTGCGTGTCAACGGTGTTTTCAGAGATGTTCAGTTTTCTGCCTATTTCCCGGTAGGTGAGCCCCTCGCTTCTGCTTAGCATAAAAATCTCCTTTCTGCGTGGCGGAAGCCTGCCTATTGTCTCCTCTATTATATTACTGAGCTCGCTTAGGTCCAGATCAGCCTCGGTTTTATTGTCACTGCTGTTATTTGAATTAATGATGTATTCTCTGTATACCTGCTCATTTATATTTTTTCTAAGGTGGTTATACATTTTGTTCCTGGCTATCCTGAAAAGGTACCCGTAAAAGGACCTCGTTGAGTCCAGCCTCTCCCTGTTCTCCCAGATATCGGAAAAAATATTCTGCACAAGCCCTTCGCAGTCCTCCCTGTTTTTTAAAATGCTATAACAAAAGTAGTATACCTTCCTGTGGTATTTTAAGAATAGCTTCTCAAAGGCCTTTGGATTTCCCAGCCGCAGATGATTTACCAGTATTATGTCTTCTTTAGCCGCCATTAAATGCTGTACAATGCCTTTAAGATTTTTATTCAATATTATAAAAAAAAATAATTCAATAGTTATTATTAACATTTGATTAATCCGGGGCATTCCAATAATTAACGTGTTTTGTTAATATCTAAAATCATTATACAATTATTTTTTTTCTATATTGCGCCATACTTACATCTCATAAATTCATGGGTTGCAGATTAATCTTATAACATACCAATAAAATAATCCCCCGATTATATGAAAGCTTTAATATTTAATTGCGACGGAGCTATAGTTGATAGCGAGAGAGACGGCCACAGGGTAGCTTTTAATGAGGCCTTCAAACAGATGGGCATAAAAGTTGAATGGCATACCGGACTGTATGGAAGCCTGTTGAAGATAGCAGGAGGTAAGGAGCGGTTGCGTTATTATTTTGATATTTACGGATGGCCACGAAAATATAATTACAGGGAGCAGTTGATAAAAGACCTGCATGAGCTGAAGACCGAAAACTATATGAAAATTATCAGGGACGGGAAGATACCACTGAGGTCGGGCGTATTAAGATATATTGACGAAGCATTGAGCGAAGGTATTCTTGTAGCTATATGCTCGGCTTCCAGTGAGCAGACGGTGCACCTGCTGGCGGAAAGGCTTCTGGGGGCGGAAAGGAAGAAGCGTATTGCCGGCATCTTTGCAGGAGATATGGTAAAGATGAAGAAACCTGACCCGGCAATATATGATCTGGCATCACAAGAATTAAGAACTGACCCACGGCAGTGCGTTGTTATTGAGGACAGCAGGATCGGACTGCTGGCTGCGACAGGTGCAGGCATGCGTTGTGTTATTACCAAATCGGTCTATACACAGAATGAAGATTTCTTTGAGGCAGATGCTGTATATGCAGAGCTGGGTGATCCCCCCGAAGAACACGTTACCCTCGACACACTCAGGGATATAAAATAATGCTTAGTATGATACTTTGCCGGCAGGCAGGGTGAAAGAGAAGGCGCTGCCTTTACCCTCCTCACTTACTACCTTGATCTTGCCCCCGTTCTTCTCAATAAATTCCTTGCATATTATGAGTCCTAGTCCGGTACCCGATTCACCCAGTGTGCCTGTTGTTGAATAATATGCATCAATCCTGAACAGGTTGTCAAGGTTATCTTTGTTTATGCCGATACCGTTATCACTAATTGTTATTTCTTTATCCTTCTCGTTGTCATTGCATGATATCTCAATTTTGCCTTTGGACCTGGTAAATTTTATCGCATTGCTTATCAGGTTTCTGATTACCGTTGTGATCATATTCTTGTCGGCATAGACAAGATGTTTGTCCTTGATATGTGACTTTATCTTTATTTTTTTCTTTTCAGCACTTATACTGTGCAGATCAACAGCAGATTTTACTATCTCGCTAATATCAATATTCTCGGGTGTGAACCTTATTTTATCTGTCTGCGACCTTGCCCATTGCAGGAGATTTTCAAGCAGGCTGTAAGCTGACTGTGAAGAAACGTTTATCAGCTCGAGCAATCCTATTTTCTGCTTGTCATCCATAGAGTGAAAGTCTTTTCTCAGCAGCTCCGAGAATCCTATAATGGCATGGAAGGGATTCTTGAGATCGTGGGCTATGATAGAAAAGAACTTGTCTTTTGTTTTGTTCAGCCTTTCCAGCTCAATATTTACACGCCTCAGGTTATCGGTCTGGGTGTTAAGCTCTTCGGACTGCTGCTGGATCTCTTCCTGCCGCTCTTCGAGCAGCTGGTTTGTGTCCTGCAGATCCTCGGTCTTCTTCCTGAGCTCTTTCTCTATATTTTTGAGCCTTGTAATATCACGGCCTATACCTACCAGTCCGACCACCTCCCCGCGCTTATTCTTCAGGGGCACCTTGGTGGTGGACAGTACAATCCTGTTCCCATATTCATCGAGTCCGGGTTCCTCATAGTTTATTTTTGGCTTGCCCGTCTTCATTAAGACCTGCTCATCATTATAAAAGCGGCTGGCAAGGTCATAGGTGTAAAAATCGAAGTCAGTCTTGCCAACGAGATTTTTAGGGACAGTTCCCATCACTGCGGCAACTTTTTTGTTACCCAGGATAAACCTGCTCTGCCTGTCCTTAATATATATGAGATCAGGCATATTATCAATAAGTGTCTTGAGCTGGTTCCTCTCATCAAATATTGACTCCTGTGCCTTCTTCTCGAGTTCGGACTTTTCGAGCCTGTACCTTCTCAGTGAGATAATAAAAACTAATGCAATAATGGCTGCAGCAATGACAAACAGCGTGATTATGAACCATGTCTTTTTCCAGAAGGGCCGTTCAATAATTACTGATATCGATGTTCCTTCTTCATTCCAGTTACCGTCTTCGTTCGAAGCAATGACTCTGAATGTATACCTTCCGTGCCTGAGGTTTGTATAGTTGGCAAAGCGCCGACCAGCATCAGTGTCGATCCAAACGGAGTTGTAACCTTCAAGCTTATACTTATACCTGTTTTTTTGGGGTGCTGAATATTCAAGGGCTGCGAATTCAAATGATATATTATTGATATAGTGAGGCAGGGTTATCTCCTTAAGTGTCATCAGTGATTTCCCTGTATACGCCCGGGTGTCAACAACTGTATCTTTCTTATATAATAATATGCGGGTAAGTATTACATTGGGTATGTGCAGGTTTTCCTTTATGCTGTCGGGATAGAATGAATTGCATCCATTTACGCTGCCGAAAAACAGCTCTCCTGATTCTGATTTAAAGCAGGCCCCAGGGCTAAATACATTATCTTGCAGTCCGTCTCTCCTGTCATAATTCTTAAACTCCCTGGTCCACGTATTGAACTTTGACAGTCCGTTCGCTGTGCTTATCCAGAGGTTGTTCCTTTCATCTTCAAGTATGCCGTAAACAATATTATTTGCCAGTCCGTTTTCTTCGGTATAATGAGTAAACACTTCCCGCTCCCTGTCAAACATATTCAATCCCCCTCCTGCTGTACCAATCCAGAGTGAGCCGCGGCTGTCCTCGTATATTGCCAGTATATCATTGTTGCTCAATCCTGAGGGATTATCAGGATCAGCCAGGTATCTTTTAAAGTTACCTATTTCTTCAGGTGTCTGTCCGTTAATGTTTTCTATAGTCATCTTGTTCAGCCCTCCTCCCTTTGTGCCGATCCATAGGGTACCGAACCTGTCCTTGTATATTTTAAAGATAATGTTGGAACTCAGGCTGTTTTCCGATGCGGGGTTACTCCTGAAATTAATGAATCTGTTGGTCTTGAGGTTAAATAAATCCATACCCCCGGCAAATTTTGATCCGTAAGTGCCAATAAAAAGATGGTCAGCGTCATGTTCCAGCAATGCATATACCTGGTCATTACATAGACTGTTATTTTTATTCTCATTATGGCGGTAGATAATAAATACCCCTGTGGAAGGAAAGAATTTGACAAGTCCTCCGCCGTCCGTTCCTATCCATAAATAATTGCTTCCTGCCTTTGATGATTCGGTCAGTGTCAGCACATTATTGCTGCTTATGCTGTTTGCAAAGGGACTGTGTGAATATAGCCTTAACCTGTCGGCTTTCCTGTCATATTTATAAAGACCCCTGTTGCGGGTACCCAGCCACAGCATGTCATCGTAGTCAACGAGCACGGCCGTTATAACGTTGCTGTTTATGTCCCCGGCATCTTTGCTTTCTTTTTTACAAAGGCTGAAATTCTTGTAACTCGGTACAAGTTTGTATATTCCGTAATATTTGGTGCCTGCCCACAGTATTCCCGAAGGGCTTTTATATAATGACATTATTACCTTGCTGCTCAGCGGTTCGAGAGATGAATATTTACCGGGGATCATAAATTCACCGGTTACCATGTTCAGCCTTATAAGTCCCCCGTCCCTTGTCCCTATCCACAAGATATCACGCAGGTCATTAAGAAGGGTTGCCACGTAATTATATTTGAGCGTATTATTGCCTGGCGGATAGGAGTATTGCTTGTGTTCACCGCTATTCCTGTAATATTTGTACAATCCGTCTCCCCAGGTACCGACAAAAAGGTTTCCTTCCTTGTCCTGGTTCAGTGCCCTGATATTCTTTATTTGCTGCTTTTTATTGAACCTGTCTTTCAGGCAGGGTACAAATGTTTCACTTTCTGTATTAAACTTGAACAAACCTTCGTCGCTGCCAATCCATAAAAAGTCCCTGTTCAGGTTGTCCTCAATGATTACATATATATTATTGCTTTCAGGCGAACAGGTATTATAAAACCTCTTAAAATTATTGCTTTCTTTGTTGTACCTGCATAATCCTCCTCCCTTGGTGCCAACCCATAACTGGTTCTTATTGTCTTCAATAATTGTAAGGACAACATTATCGCTGAGTGTTGCAGTATCTGCATTGCTACTGTAATACCGGGTAAAATTATCTGCCTCCTGGTTGTATTTGTTGAGTCCACGCTCTGTGCCAATCCATAAGTCCCCGTTGCTATCCTCATATATTATCCTTATTACATTGTTGCTTATGCTCGCGGAGTCGCCGGTCACAGGCCTGAAGACAGTAAAATCGTAACCGTTGTACTTGTTTAATCCGTCCCATGTGCCAAACCACATCAGTCCGTTCCTGTCCTGAAGGATACAGTTTACGGTGCTCTGTGATAATCCATGCCAGGGATTAATCTGATCTGACTTGAATTCCGGTTCCTGGGCCCTTATTAATGAAAGAAATGATACTGCTGTTACTAAGAGGCAGCATATTTTAATTTTAACGTGAAGCACGAATAACGATTTGAATTATACCCAATATTACGAAATTAATTTTACAAGGTTTAAATATATTATTAACAATAATAAGTGTTAATAAACAACAGCAGGGGATTCATATTTTTTGCCCGTTTGCCGGAAGGGTGAATGTAAACTTGCTTCCTTTGCCCGGACTGCTTTCAACCGATATTGCACCACCGTTTTTAGTTACAAACTCCTTGCATAATATTAGTCCCAGTCCGGTCCCTGCCTCCCCCTGGGTGCCTTCAGTTGAGAAGTTGGCATCGACCCTGAACAATTTTTCAAGTACTTCAGGTGTCATACCTGTGCCCGTATCCTTGATGCTTACTTCAATTTTGCCGTCTTTCCTGCTGCAGCCTATAAGGATCTCCCCTCCGGGATTTGTGAATTTTATGGCATTAGTCAGCAAATTGCGTATGACGGTATTGATCATGTTGGGATCAGCATAGACATCATAAGATTCCATGAATTCCTTTCTTACATTTATTTTTTTACTTGTAAGGCTTTCACTGAGCAGGGTTATGTTCTGTTCCACGAGCTGGTTAATATTGAAAGATTCCGGCTCGAACGCTATTTTGTCGGTTTGTGTCCTTGCCCACTGAAGGAGGTTTTCGAGCAATGTATATATGTTTTTTGAGGAGCTGTAAATTACTTCTGAGTATCTTCGCTTTTTATCTTCTGACAGCACATCGTACTTCTGGTTTAAGAGTTCGGAAAATCCCAGAATGGTGTTAAAAGGATTTTTCAGGTCATGTGCAATTATTGAAAAGAATTTATCCTTGGTCGAATTAAGTTCGGTAAGATGAAAATTGGCATCTTCAAGATCTTCTTTCTGGTTCTTTAGTTTTTTTGTCTGCTCTTCAATTTTTTGCTGCCTCTCTTCAAGAAGAGTATTGGTCTCATTTAGTTCATGCGCCTGCTCTGTGAGTATATTATTTTTTTCTTCAATCTCGCTGGTGCGTTCCCTGACAAGCCTCTCGAGATAAAGCTGCTGTGCCTTAAGGCTTTTTATGCGGCTGAAATAAAAGCCCAGGGCTGCCATGATAATTACCAGTGCCACGGATATCTTAAAGACCAGTGTTTTCCACCAGGGCGGCATAATTGTTATTTTGATCGAGGTTCCCTCCTTATTCCATATGCCGTCGTTATTTGAACCTTTTACCTTAAATACATATTCACCGGGATTAAGATTGGTATATGTAGCTGTATGGTTTGTTCCTATATAGTTCCATTTCTTTTCAAATCCTTCCATCATATAGGCATACTGGTTTTTCTCAGGAATGGTGAAATCCATGGCGGCAAAATTAAAAGTGATAACTGACTGCCTGTAAGACAAGGTCAGTTCCTTTATTTCTGATATGTGCTTCTTAAGAGGAGAGCCTTCAACTCCCGGTTTAACGTGCCTGTTAAAAATCCGGAAATCCGTTATTACTATATCGGGAATATTGGCGTTTTCTGTGATTTTATCGGGATAGATAATGTTGAAGCCTTTTACTCCTCCGAATAATATTGCCCCGTTACGTGTCATCAATGCACTGTTCCTGTTAAATTCATTGCCCTGGAGCCCATCTTCCTTTGTAAGATTTTTCATCCTGCCGCCCAGGGGATTGAACCTGACAACTCCCTTATTGGTGCTTATCCAGAGCTGTCCTGATAAATCAAATGCCATGCTTTTTATTGAATTGTCAGGCAGTCCGTTCTCCTCGTAATAGTGGGTAAAAATCCCGGTATTTATATTTAACCTGTTCAGCCCGAACAGGGTACCTATCCATGCTATGGAATCGTTTTCCACAAGCACCATGTTAACGGTATTATTGCTGAGGCTGTTTTTATTGTTCTGGTCATATGTGTAGGGTATAATCCTGTCGTCTTCATAATTGTAAATATTCAACCCGTAATTAGTTCCTATAATTATCAACTTATCCGATATTTTTTTAACATCAGTAGTCATATTACTGCTTATATTGCTGTTTTCGACCGTATAATTTTTAAACCTGCCTGTCTTTTTATCGAATAAGATCAGGCCGCTTTGAAAACTGCCCAGCCAGAGGTGCCCTTTTTTACCTTCGGCAACAGTAAAGATGTTATCGTCCGGTATCTCGCTGTTGATGGTCGTATATGCCCTGAATGACTTGTCTTTTTTATTGAAAGTGTTTAATCCGCCGGCCCAGGTGCCCAGCCATATCTGGTTATCGGAATCCTCAATTACGGATAAAACAGCATTGCTGTTAAGGGATGAGTTTTCTGCGCTGTAAGCAGTAAAATAGCCTTTCTTTATGTCGAAACTGTTCAGTCCGCCTCCATCCGTGCCTACCCATATCTCAGCGTCATGGTCTTCGAGGAAACTGGTCACCGAATTATGACTCAGGCTGTATTTGAATCCGGGGATCTGCCTGTAATTGAAAACAGCATCCGAATTCTTTTTTGAGAAATTTAAGCCTCCTGCAAATGTGCCAATCCAGAAGTTGTCCGATTTGTCCTTGTATATCGCATTTATTGATTCGTGGTTAAGGCTGTGGAGTGAGAATACATCCGAGTGGTAATGCCAGAAATATTCCTTTTTCCT
Organism: uncultured Bacteroidales bacterium; assembly: GCA_964534745.1. GTDB lineage: Bacteria > Bacteroidota > Bacteroidia > Bacteroidales > UBA10428. Next base: position 18,927 of record CAZHQW010000031.1, on the reverse strand, counting down.
GTCATAGAGATTCAATCCTTCATTTTCAGTTCCTATCCATAAATTGTTCAGGTCGTCTACGTAGAGGCATAAAATGCGGTCGCCTGAAAGGCTCTTACTATTGGCTGGATCATGTTCATAATGCACGAACTCCCCGCTTTCAATATCATCTATATTAAGCCGGTACAGTCCGTGCCCGTAAGTGCCGAACCATAAATTTCCCGTTTGATCCTCGACAATATGATAAAATGATGTGTTTAGCAAGGAATTGCCTAACTCCGGATTATATATATAGCGCCTGAAACTTCCTGTTTCTGGTATATAAAGGTCGATGCCGTTCCATGTGGCGGCCCACACGTTGCCCCTGCTGTCAATCAGGACATGTTCAATATTGCTGTTACTGATACTACCGGGATTGCCGGGATCATTTCTGAATTGCCGGGCGCTGTTTTCTTTCCTGTTGAAATATATTAATCCGTTATCTGTTGCGAGCCACAGGTTCCCTGCAGTGTCTTCATCGATCTGGCGGACAGTGAGGGCTAATCCCCTGAGCGGTGAAGAGGCAGATGTTATATAGTTCACAAATTTATCCGTGCTCCAGTTATATAAACATAAGCCGCCTGATGTGCCAACAAGAAGGTTATGCCGGTGATCTTCAAGAATACACCATACATTATTATGTGCCAGGCTTGCCGAGTCAAATGAATTGCTTTTATATATAACAAATTTATTACCGTCATAGCGGTTTAGCCCGTCAAATGTGCCAATCCAGATGAATCCTTTATGGTCCTGCAATATACACGTGATAGCAGATGAAGAAAGCCCCATATCCGGAGTTATATAATTGAAACTTAAATGGACAGGCTGGCTGAAGGTGCTGGTTATGCATGCAGATGATATTAGTGCGGCAATTATTAATGATATTACAGATGGTTTTTTCATTTCCTTGTTGCTTGCATCAGTTATTCTCTATATTAAAGTTAAGAAATATTTTATATTATTAATATAGTATGGTTAAGAATAATCAATTACTATGTTACTATTAATAAAAAAGGATTTTAGCTGGCCACTCAGGCTGCGGGTATGGTGAACAGGAAGTTGCTGCCCTTCCGGGGTTTGCTTTCTGCCCGTATTGTCCCGCCATTTTTTTCTATGAATTCCCTGCAAAGTATGAGTCCGAGTCCGGTCCCCGTCTCCCCGCCAGTGCCGTTCCTGGAAAAGTTGACATCCACCCTGAACAGCTTTCCTATTTCTTCTTCTGACATTCCTATACCGTTATCCTTGATGCTGACCTCAACGACGCCGTTTTTCTCAATGCTGTTTATCAGGATCTTACCGTTTATGTTCGTGAATTTTATGGCATTTGTCAGGATATTTCTTATCACGGCATTTATCATGTTCCGATCGGCATAGACCTTACACTCATCTTTAATATTATGGTTAATTGTGATTTTTTTATCAGTCAGGTTTTCCTTTAATAGCATTATATTTTGGTCTATGATCTGTTTCAGATCAAATACTATGGGCTCAAATGCAATTTTATCGGTCTGGGTTCGTGCCCACTGCAATAGATTTTCAAGAAGGCTGTAAATGTTCTTTGACGAATCATATATGACCTCCGAGTATTTTAGCTTCTTCTCCTCGCTGAGCTTATGATACTTTGTGCTCAATAACTCTGAAAAACCAAGGATTGTGTTAAATGGGTTCTTCAGGTCATGTGCTATTATTGAAAAGAACTTGTCCTTTGTTGAGTTAAGCTGCATTAAATGACTATTGGCGTATTCAAGCTTTTCTTTCTGCGTCTCCAGCCTTTCGGTCTGCTCTTCAATTTGCTGCTGCCTTTCCTCAAGAAGAGTATTTGTCTCATTTAATTCGTTTGTCTGCTGTGTTAGAATAGCGTTCTTATCCTCAATCTCCTTTATTCTTTCCCTTACTTGTTTTTCAAGGTAATCTTTCTGCCTCTTAAGCTCCCTTACCCTGTAAAGGTAGATTGCCAGGGCCAGCACCACGACAAATAATATCACTGCAATTTTAAATATAGTGGTTTTCCACCATGGTGGCAGGATAACAACTGAAATGGATGTTCCTTCTGTATTCCATACCCCGTCATTATTGGAGGCCTTGACCCTGAACGTGTAAGAACCGGGGTCAAGATTTGTAAAGGTAACCTCTCTTCTTGTCCCAACATAGTTCCAATCTCTGTCAAATCCTTCAAGCTGATAGGCATACTTGTTCTTTCCCGGATTAAGGTAGTTCAAAGCCGTATACCTGAACGTAATAACAGACTGTTTGTGAGTGAATTTGATCCTGCCGGTTTCGGCAACTGATCTGCTCAGGGGAGACCCTTCCTCATTTACCGGCACCTCCTTAAAATTTATAAGAAGGTTGGTTATATATACAGGAGGTTTGAACATATTGTCTTTTATGCTGTCGGGATAAAAACTATTAAGTCCGTTTATACCCCCAAAATACATCTTACCCTTTCTGTTCTTAAAATATGAACCGTGTATAAACTGATCATCCTGCAGTCCGTCACTGATATCATAGTTCTTTATGTTCCCCGATGCGGGGTCAAACCTTGATATCCCTTTATTTGTGCTAAGCCACAGGTTATACATGCCATCTATAAGTATCCCGTTAATAACATCATTGGGGAGCCCGTCTGCCTTTGTAAACACTTTAAATTCACCCGTATTGCGATCGTAATAGTTCAGTCCGTTTACTGTGCCAATCCACATATTTCCCATGCTGTCTTCGGCAAAACAATATATCCAGTCATTGCTGAGGCTTCCCGGTTTATTTGTTTTAACACGGTTACGGAAGTTATTGTCTTTCGGATCAAATATGCTGAGACCTTCGTAAGTTCCAATCCATATATATCCGTAGCTGTCTTCGAGTAGTTTCAGGCACCAGTTACTGATAATCGAATTAACGCCGCCCTGTTTATGGTGAATAAATGTTCTGCTTGCAGGATTAAACCTGTCCATGCCCCCTCCGTTTGTAGCTATCCATATATTATTGTTTTTATCTATGCATATATCCCGCACATCATTATCGGCAATACTTCTTCTGTCTGCAGGATCGTGCTTATAGCCGGTAATTATGCCGGTCTCGGGATCAATGATATTTATGCCGCTGAGATACCCGCCGATATATATTTTACCTGATTTGTCCTCGGCAATGGCTAAAACGGAATTCCCGTTGATAGTATTTTTTATTCCCTGCCTGTAGACATAATGTTTGTATTTCCCGGTGGCTGCATTATAGAAGTCGAGTCCGCCCCCGTCGGTACCTATCCATATATTGCCTTTCCCGTCTTCGTAGATTGCAGATACAGCATTATATATCAGTGAGTTGGGATTACCAGGTTCGTTTTTGTAATGCAAGATCTGCTTGCTAATATGCAGCAGTGTATAATTTACCCCGCCCTGATAGGTTCCCAGCCATAAAATACCCTGCCTGTCTTCCATTATTGACCGCACGGAATTGTTATTTAAGGCAAGATCATTTAATTCGTCGGCTTCGTAATGTGAGAAAGTGTTGTCCCTGCCATTATAAAGATTCAGTCCGCCCCCGTCGGTGCCTATCCATATCCTGTCTTTGCAGTCAATGAACATGCTTATAACATTATTTGAACTGATGCTCTTATTATCGTTGCCTGTCCTGAAAACATGCATCTCTGACAAATCGGACTTTATAACATATATACCGTTGTCAGTTCCCAGCCATATATCGCCGTTTACATATTCAATAATTGAAAATACCTTATCTGTTATCCTGAACAGGCCACCGTCAAGCGGACTCGCAATAACTTTTTTATTAGTCAAATCATAGGCAAACAGTCCGAATGCATTGGACCCTATCCATACCCTGTTCTTTTTGTCTTTGAGGTAAACCCTGAGCCCTTCCTTTTGAAAGCTGCCGTATTCTGCTATGTCATCAAGATACCTGGTAAATACTGACCTGGCGGCATCATAGGAAAAAATGTCTGAACCGGCAACAACTACTATATCCCCACTGTAATCTTCAACAATGTCACGTACATATTCCTGATACAATAAATTATTGTTTTCCTGTATGAAAGGAATATGTTCAAAATACATAAAATCACGGTTGTAAATGTCGATGCCGTTGTTTGTCGCTATCCAGAGCTGCCCCCTTGAGTCTTCCGTTATTTTGAATACCGCATTGCCTGCAATACTTACGCTGTCATTTGCATTATTGTAAAATGTTGTAAACTCGTATCCGTCATACATATTTAAGCCGTCATCCGTACCGAACCATAAGAATCCCCTGCTATCCTGAAATATACAGTGGACCGTATTGTTTGACAACCCGTCATCTGTAGTCAAATGCGAGAAAGTCAGGTCAGAGGTATTACAATAACTCAGCTTATACAATATTGATATAAGCAGAAAAAGGATAAGTTTGTTTTTCATGTTGGTAACACCGTAATTATAACGACCGGAAAATGAACAATTAAATTGCAATAATTATCAGTTAACAATATATAGCATATCTATTAATAAAGTTAAGAAATATTTTATTGTAATTTTAAAATTATTTTGTTTATTATGACAGCTTAAATTTCAGCTGATGGCAAAAAAGAGAAGAAGGTCCGTAAATAAAACCCTCAGGAAGAAAATAAGGTTATACCTGGTTTATGGGGTATGCGGACTGCTGGCTATGATTTTCTTGCTGTTCTCTCTGGTTTATATCGGGGTATTCGGACATATACCCACGGGGCATGAGCTGAAGAATGTGCAGAACTACCTCGCCTCCGAAATTTATTCGGCTGACAATGTGCTGCTCGGCAAATATTATGTACAAAACAGGTCCAATGTGGACTATGATGATATCCCGCAGTACCTTATTGATGCCCTTGTAGCTACGGAGGATGCGAGGTTTTACACTCATAATGGTATAGACAACAGGAGTATCCTGAGGGTTTTTCTTAAGACACTTTTGCTGCGTCAGGAAAGTGCGGGCGGGGGCAGCACCATCACACAGCAGCTGGCAAAAAACCTGTTCAAAAGGAAAAGGTATTCAATTATCACGGTGCCGGTAAATAAGTTCAGGGAAATGATAATAGCTGTAAGGCTTGAAAAAGTATATGATAAGAAGGATATCCTGGGACTGTACCTTAACACTGTTTCTTTCGGTGAGAATACATACGGACTTGAGACAGCATCGAAGATGTATTTTAACAAGCCGCCGCGTAATCTTAAAATTGAAGAAGCAGCTTTGCTTGTGGGCATGCTGAAAGGCACATATGTCTATAATCCTAAGAGTCAGACAGATAAGGCATTGCAGCGAAGGAATGTCGTACTTAGCCAGATGGTTAAATATGGGTACCTCGAAGCGGAAAAGTCTGATTCGTTAAAGCAGCTGCCCGTGAAGCTCAGCTATATAAAACAGACACATAATGAGGGCCTGGCGCCCTACTTCAGGGAATACCTGAGGCTCGAGCTGGCGGAGTGGAGCAAAAATGTATATAAGTCCGACGGCTCGCCATATAATATTTATACTGACGGACTTAAGATATATACCACCATAAATTCAGATCTGCAGACCTATGCCGAGCAGGCTGTTAAAAGCCATCTTTCACGCCTGCAGCGCGAGTTCAACAGCCAATGGAAGCACTCTCGGCCATGGGGCACAAACAACGATGTTATAACCAGGCAGATAAAAATGACAAATAGATATAACCGTTTGAAAGACAGAGGGATGAGCTTCGAGGAGATAATGAAGGTTTTTAATACCCCTGTTAAAATGGAAGTATTTAGCTGGGACGGGACTTCAGAGATGTCAATGACACCCCTTGACTCGGTAAAGTATTACTTTAAGTTCCTTCATGCAGGTTTTATAGCCATGGAATCGAAGACAGGTTATATAAGGGCATGGGTGGGAGGAATAAATCACAAGTATTTCCAGTATGATCATGTTAAATCACGAAGGCAGGCAGGCTCGACGTTTAAGCCTGTTGTTTATGCTGCCGCCCTGGAAAAGGGTTATAAACCCTGTGATTACATTCCTAACGACTCGGTTGTATACAAGGACTATAATAACTGGACACCAAGAAATGCCGACAGGTCATATGGAGGCTATTACTCGATGAACGGGGGACTGGTACATTCCGTCAATACTGTAAGTGTTAATCTGATGATGAATACAGGTATCTCCAACGTTATAAAGCTGGCAAAAGAAATGGGAATATCGGGTGACCTGCCCGGGGTGCCCTCCCTGGCTCTCGGCACAGGGGAGATATCACTTTTTGAGCTTGTTTGTGCATATAATGTATTTAACAACGGGGGCAGGATGGTTAAACCTGTTTATCTGCGGAGGATAGAAGATAAGGATGGGAAAGTGCTGTTCGAAGCACAGCTGCAGGTCGAGGAAAAAGAGATAATAACACAGGAAAACGCAGAGATAATAGTCAACATGCTCAGGAATGTTGTTAATTATGGTACCGCATCCGGTATACGGACCGCCTATGGTCTTGATAACGATATTGCAGGTAAGACAGGTACAACCCAGATGAATACCGACGGATGGTTTATAGGATTCACGCCCGACCTTATTGCCGGGACATGGGTAGGGGGGGATAGCCCGCTGATACGCTTCCGCTCTATGGCATACGGACAGGGTGCCCATACGGCCCTGCCCATATGGGCAGGATTCATGCGCAGGGTCTATTCAAATCCTTTATACAGGAATTCAAGAAATGCGGGCTTCGACATTTCGGGCAAGGTGCTTGACCAGTTTGGCTGTCCCGATTACAGGGACAAGGAGTATGAATCTATCTGGGAATATATGCAAGAACATGAAAGAGGTATTATTGATCTTATTAAGAATATTTTCAGGAAGAAGAATAAGAGAGAAATTGAAGACAATGAGGATTAATGTTATTAATTTTATATTTTAAAAAATGGCAACATACACACGGACAGAGGTACTTGTTCAAATGAAGCAGACAGGTTTAATACCTGTCTTTTATAATGCTGATATCAAGATTTGCAGGGAGGTAGTAAAGGCATGCTATAACGGGGGAGTGAGGATCTTCGAGTTCACAAACAGGGGTGACTTTGCCCATGAAGTATTTTCCGATCTAAATAAGTATGTAATAAAGGAACTTCCCGGACTGATAACGGGAGCAGGTTCAATAATAGACCCGGCCACTGCTGCCTTATATATCCAGCTGGGGGCAAACTTTATTGTTTCTCCCGTATTGAACGAGGATATGGCAAAAGTATGCAACCGCAGAAAAGTATCATGGTCCCCCGGGTGCGGCTCGGTATCTGAAATATCGAGGGCAGAGGAGCTCGGGGCAGATGTAATAAAAATATTCCCGGCCACACAGCTCGGGGGTCCCAAATTTGTAGCTGCCGTCAAAGGTCCCATGCCATGGGCCAACATTATGCCCTCCGGCGGTGTTGAGCCCACGGAGGATAATCTCAGGGAATGGTTCACATCAGGAGCATATTGTGTGGGCATGGGCTCCAAGCTTATTACAAAAGACATCCTCTCTGCAGGAGATTACAGAAAGCTGGAGGAAAGGGTAAGAGAAACCATCGGTCTTATAAAAAAGATAAGATCAGGGGTCTGAAATATTACTCGCCGGCACAAGTAAGGATTTAAGACAGCCCCACTGCCTTACCGTCAGGCATCACTTTTATCCTCGCTGCCGCGGGGACTTTTGGCAGTCCCGGCATGGTCATTATGTTGCCGCAGATGATAACTATGAATCCAGCACCTGCAGATATACGGGCTTCATTAACGGTTATCCTGAAGTTCTTTGGCCTCCCTGTCAGTTTCGGATCATCTGATAATGATTTTGGAGTTTTGGCAATGCATACGGGCAGATTGTCAAATCCGTGCTTTGAAACCAGGGACAGGTCCGTTTCAGCTTTCATATCGAAGTCCACCCCGTCGGCACCGTAAATTTTAGTAGCTATGGTCTTTATTTTTTCCTTAACCGGTGCTTCAAGCGGATATAAAAATTTAATCTTACTGCCTTTATTTGATTCCACAGCCTTAATAACAGCCTTAGCAAGGTCCAGGGCTCCTTTTCCTCCTTTTTCGTAATGTTCCGCAACAACAGCCTTTATTCCCTGCCTCTCGTAATAGTCGACTACCGCCCTTAGCTCCTCCTCCGTATCGTCTGCAAACCTGTTAATTGCGATTACCGGATCAAACCCGAAGAGCTTCATGTTCTCAACATGCTTGTCCAGGTTGCTTAAGCCCGTGTCTTTTGTTAGTCCCCCGTGATGCTTGAGGGCCTTGATGGTTGCGACAATTACCGTTGCACCGGCATTAAGTCCGGCTATCCTGCATTTTATATGAAAGAACTTTTCTGCACCCAGGTCAGTCCCGAATCCTGCCTCGGTTACAACGTAGTCGCTGAGCTTAAGTGCCATTCTTGTTGCAATGGCACTGTTTGTCCCCTGTGCTATGTTGGCAAACGGACCGGCATGTACAAAGGCGGGTGTGCCTTCAAGGGTCTGTACCAGGTTAGGGTGCACGGTATCACGCAGCAGGATCTGCATCGCCCCCTCGGCCTGGATATCTTTTGCACGTATGGGCTCGCCCTTATATGTGAAAGCCACTACTGTCCGCGCCAGCCTCTTGCCCAGGTCCTCAAAATCCTCTGCAAGGCATAACATGGCCATAACTTCGGAAGCAGGGGTTATATTGAATCCGTCCTGCCTCGGTATGCCATGCTTCACCCCTCCGAGTCCGACAAATATCTCTCTCAGCGCCCTGTCATTAAGGTCAATGACACGCCTCCATATTATCCTTCGGGGATCTATTTCCAGCTCGTTGCCATGCTGAAGATGATTGTCTATCATAGCCGATAACAAATTATTAGCTTTGCTTACAGAGTACATGTCACCCACAAAATGGAGGTTTATATCTTCAGCGGGCATGACCTGCGAAGCCCCGGCTCCCGTGCCTCCGCCCTTAATTCCGAAATAGGGGCCCAGCGACGGCTCCCTCAGGCATATTGATGTCTTGTTGCCAAGCTGCCGCAAAGCATCGCCCAGTCCGATAGTAGTGGTAGTTTTTCCTTCTCCCTGGGGCGTGGGTGTCATGGCAGTGACCAGCACCAGGTTACCATCCTTGAGTCCTTTCCTGCTATGGAGATGACTTATGGGTATCTTTGCAATGTAATGGCCGTGAGGAAGGATAGAATCCCTGTCAAGGCCCAGCTCTGCAGCTACATCATAGATCTTCTTCAGCTTGTAATTGTTATATTCTGCACTGTTCATTATCGCTTGTTTAAAATTCGTGCCAAATATAATTAATTACTTTAATTTAATTTATTTTGACTTCTGCATAATTGGCGATTAAGCAGGATTTATTTATGTTTACCTGAAAATTAAATACGATGTTTATGAATAAGAACAGACTTATAACATTATTAACAGTATTTTTATACTCAATTGTTTTGAATATGAATTCTGCATATTGCCAGTCATCGTTAACAGGGGTATTTGAGAATAACTCCGACATAGGCGCGGTGAAACTGCCGGGAGGTGTCCTGTACGATACCTTGGCTCAGGAATACACTCTGCACGGCTCAGGTGAGAATATATGGTTTAACAGTGATGAGTTTCATTTCCTGTGGAAGCGTATGCAGGGCAACTTTATTATGCGGGCCAGGGTCAGGTTCATTGGCGAGGGTGTTCATGAGCACAGGAAAATAGGCATAATGATCCGCGACACACTTTCAACAGGATCGGCACATGTCAGCGCCGTCGTTCATGGGGACGGACTCACATCATTGCAGTTCAGGAGAGCCGGGGGGGGCACCACTGAAGAAACAATACCTGAAATTTCTTATGCTGACATCATCCAGATTGAGCGCAGGGGGGACACGTTTATAATGTCTGCGGCGCGATACGGCGAACCATTTACCATTGCCAGCATTACTGGTATCAATTTGAACAGTGAAGTTTATGCCGGACTCTTTATTTGTTCCCACAATCCTGAAGTGGTGGAAAAGGCAGTTTTTGACAATGTAAGGATTATTATCCCGGCAAGGGATGGTTTTGTTCCCTATACAGACTATATAGGTAGTAATATTGAGATTATGGACGTGCAAACGGGGCACAGGGAAATATTATACAGCTCTCCCATGTCACTGCAGGCTCCCAACTGGAGCCGTGACGGCAGTAAGCTCATATATAACAGCAGGGGACTGATATATGGTATTGACATCCGGAATAAAACCGTAAGGGAAATAAATACGGGCTTTGCAAATAACAATAATAATGACCATGTTTTATCCTTTGACGGGAATATGCTTGGCATCAGCCACCACAGCACTGATGATGAGGGCCTGTCAATTATTTATACGCTGCCCTCGGGCGGGGGCACACCGGAAAGGGTAACTGCACTGGGCCCCTCTTACCTGCACGGATTTTCACCTGACGGCGGGTACCTTGTATTCACGGGGGAGCGCGGAGGGAATTATGATATCTATAAGATATCAAGGATCTTAAAGGAAGAAATACGACTCACTGATGCAGAGGGACTGGATGACGGGTCTGAATATGCGCCTGACGGTAATTATATTTATTTCAATTCGAACCGCACCGGCACGATGCAGATATGGAGAATGAAGCCCGACGGCAGTGACCAGCGGCAGCTAACCTTTGATGAGCTTAATGACTGGTTTCCCCATGTTTCACCTGACGGAAAGAATATTGTCTTCCTTTCATTCGGACAGGAAGTGAGTGCGGGTGACCATCCCTTCTATAAACATGTATATATCAGGATGATGCCTGCAGCAGGAGGGACCCCAAAAGTAATTGCCTATGTATATGGGGGACAGGGGACCATAAATGTGCACAGCTGGTCACCCGACAGCAGGAAGATCGCATTTGTCAGCAATACAGTTATTGAAGAATAAACAATAACAGGGCATCAGCAGCACAGCCTTTTAGTCAGTATAAATGTAAAACGGAATATAAGGGTAGTCTTTTCTTAACAATTTAATATTGCCGTTATAAGTAGTAATAGTAAGTGGTGTACCCTTTTTATTTATAATACCTGTAATGTTTGTATTATAGTATTTTCTGAAAATTACTCCATGTACCCTGTTCTTTTCAGTCCTTGTGTTTTTTGACATTACTGTTGCCTTTTTTATTGTAAAATCAGTTTGAATATAACCTGACTCGGAATTCAACGTAACAATACTCTTTGTATCATAAGGTAAATTTACTTTTATATTGCCGTTAAAGAGCTCAATCTGACTGGGATTGTCCTGGTTTAACCTGAGAAAATCAATATTAACGTCACCATAAAAAGCACTGATGGCAAGGGGGCCTGTGACATTATTTAATTTTAAATCCGAAGCAAACACATTAATATCTATTTCATTTTTAAAGCCTCTGACATTAATATTATTCATAAATGCATCATAACGCCCATCATTTTTGTTAAAGGAAATACCATTTGATTTTGAAGGAAATTTGTTTCTTATTTCAATCATTAATTTTTTTGGTATGCTTATTCTGTAATTTGTAAATTGTGACTGCCTGTCTGAAGCAGAAATAATTAATATCCTGTCTTTTTTCTCTATATTTATCCCCAGCTGTGTATTGTCTGGTTTATATCGTACGGATTCTGTTTCTGATATTGATTCCGGAATATTTTTATGTCCGGCAATTTCAATTCTGATGCTCTCTGAATTATTTGCTGAAATTTTCAGATCGCCATAAAGATCATTTATTCTGACCTTTTCTGTTCCTGCTACTGCTAATTCCGTGCTTTGTGAGAATGAGGCAAAATGATGCAGGAAAACTACAATAAATATATATACCGTTTTCATAACCATAAAATTTTGTTTGACCTTGTTATACATGTATGTACTATGGCTAACCTAGAGCAATACATGTAATCCTTGATCAGCATATTCCTTGACAATAATATTGGTATCATCGTTTTTAATTAAATACTGCAGACTTTCAGCTGCTCTTTTCTCCCTGCTGTCAACAAGAAATTTAATTATTGCTATCTGGACCATCGGTTCATCCTGACTACTCAGGCATTTTATAAGTAATTCCATTACCTGTTCGTTGTCCCTGTATCTGAAAAGGGCGTTGGCGGCTGCCAGCCTGACATTGACATTATCATCAAAAAAGAGTGCGTTTTCAAGGGACCTTAGTAAATCAGGACTTACCTTGTTATTTTCATTAAAATAGGTCAGCGCCTTAATCTTATCACTGGTCGAATGCGGATTAAACATTGTAATTGCAACAGCATTCTTGAGACTGCTGATTTCATTTTCCATTTTTTTTATTCTGGTCTTTTCAAGATAACCTGTGACTACCAGCACTCCTGTTAATAAACCTGTAATAAAAATTAATATGCTTGCAGCAATTCTGAATAATGAGCTGCTGTTAATTCCAAAAGACCATTTCTTTAGTCTGTTTTTTTCTTTTTCAAGGTTGAGCATAAACGTATCAAATAGATGCCGTGGATTTTCAATTTTGTTCATGTTTGAGATTTTTTCATTCAGCAGCCTGATTTGTGATAATTCATTGGAACATATTTTACAATGATCAAGATGCTTTTCAATCTCAAGTTTTGTCTTTTTATCCAGATTATTATCCAGATAATCGAGTAACAAACTCTTTATGTCATTACAGTTCATTGCCTGAATTATTTTCTGTTTTAAAATAGATTTCCCTTAGTTTATTTAATGCCCTCAGCATTTTTTTCTTCACTGCTGATTCTGTTGTGAAGAAAAGCTCGGCCAAATCCTTGTATTTCAGACCATGGAATTTGCCAAGTATTAATAATTCCCTGTATTCATCGGGCAGCCTTGAGATAGAGTAATAAAGCAGACTATCATTTCCATGGAAATTATTTTTTTCGGCTTCATCTTTATCTATGCTGCCCAGGTTCTCATAACCTGCGCAATTATGATGCATCGACTTGCTGTAATCAATAAATATATTTTTTGCAATTTGAAATATCCAGAACTTGAAACTTTTTTCCGGGTCAAATGATTTCCTGTATTTTATTAATCTTAAAAACAGGTCCTGGGTCAGGTCCTTGCTGTCTTCAATTTTGCCTGTCATATAACAGAAGTAATTCAGTATATGATTGCTATATTTAAGAAAAAGATCAGCCATATAATCGAGATAACCGGACTTAACCCTGAACATCAATATTTCATCAGTTAGTTCATTCACTGCGAAAAAGTTTTATTTATTATACCATCAAAGTACAAAAAAGTCCCGTTTAAAAACATTCTTTCTGTGAATTAATTACCGGATTATTATTATATTAAATTCATAAATTTTAATTTTAGAGTGTAATAGGTATTGTTTAAATAGGACATATCATGAAAAAATATAATTATGTCATACCTTCAATCACACAGTATATTATTTTACTGGCAGTCGTTACAGTTTCAATGCATGCACAGCCGCCTTTAATCATTGATCACAGCTGCATTGATATCCACGAAATACCGGTTGAATGGATTGACAGTGCAAAGGCAAACTTATTTATCGGCTATGGCCACACCTCACATGGAAGCCAGCTTATATCAGGAATGAGTGCTATTGAATCATATTTTACTGACGGCACATTTGACTGGAGTAACAGCGGAGGCGAGGGTGAGCTTCATCTTTTCGAGGGTGCGGAGTACGGGGAAGGTTATCTTGAACTTGACTGCGGCTACGGCGGGTGGGATGACCGGACAAGGGAATTCCTGGATTCGTTCCCTGCCTGTAATGTAATTATGTGGTCGTGGTGCGGACAGGTAAATGATGTTGACCTTGCAAGCCATTACCTGGAGCCCATGGAACAGCTTGAATCTGAGTATCCTGATGTAAAATTCATTTACATGACCGGCCACCTCGAAGGTCTTGGTCCGGAAGGAAGCCTCTACACAGCAAACCAGCAGATAAGAAACTACTGTAATACCAACAATAAAATACTATTTGACTTTGCAGATATTGAAAAGTATAAACCTTATAACGATACAAATTACCAGCAGTACTTTGCTAACGACGAATGTTATTACAACCATCCCCTGGGAGATCAAAGAAACTGGGCCGAAGAATGGATGGCCGCCAATCCGGGTCACGAGCTGGCAGAAATTTCGCAGCTCTGTGGATCATGCGCTCATTCGGTAAGCCTGAACTGTGTAAAGAAGGGTATTGCCTGCTGGCACTTGTGGGCAAGACTTGCCGGGTGGGATGATGATGACGGCGATGATGATGATGTTACCGCTGATATAGCATGTCAGAGGAATAGGATGTTAATATACCCGAATCCTGCAGGTGATTGTTTTACAATTTCCCTGCCGCAGGAAACAGAGGGTGCAATATTGGAGATTATTAACCTGCAGGGAAAACCTGTTTATATAAATAATGTCAACAAGGGAGCTAAAAAGATATTCGTACCTGATTTGAAAATCCCCGGCGGAGTATACATACTTCGGGTTTTTAGTGAAGCCGCTATGTATAGAACAACATTAATCAGACAATAAATTAAATTAATACACTGCTGCAGATTTAATAATCTCGATCTTCCTGAACAGACAAATAATTTTAGACCGGACTGCCCTATGTGATAAGACTGCCCTGCAGCAACTATTATGATACAGTTACAATATGTTAAAATTTATATTTCAAGCGTTAAAAAAAGAGAAAAAATGTGCAAATCTGCTTTTTTTATCGTAAATTTAATATAAGCAGCTACTAAATAGTGGTTTAAGTTTATTTTACAGCCTGAAATCGTTATTGAAGAATATAGGTTTGGTTTTACCGGATAATTTGTTACTATGGGCACAGGGAATCGTTATAAGCGGCTTTTTGAAACGGCAAGGGACGGAATATTGATTCTGAAGGCAGATACCGGGGAAATGACAGACATCAATCCGTTTTTTGCCGAATTATCGGGTTTTTCAGGTAAAGAGATTATCGGGAAAAAACTGAGTGAAACAGCTTTGTTTAAAGACATCCACGAGTCTGATAAATTTTTTAAAAAGCTACGGAATAAAAAATATTTCCGTTACGATAATATGCTGCTCAAGACCGCCGGTGGCAAAGAAATTACTGTAGAAGTTATTGGCAATGTCTTTC
Source organism: uncultured Bacteroidales bacterium (assembly GCA_964534745.1). GTDB lineage: Bacteria > Bacteroidota > Bacteroidia > Bacteroidales > UBA10428. The sequence continues at coordinate 3,841 of CAZHQW010000031.1, read as the reverse complement.
TGGAAGATAATACAAAAATGATCCAGTGTAACATTCGTGATATTAACGACTGCAAAAATCTGGAAAAAATATTATTCGAGAGTGAACAAAAATACAGGAATCTCTTTGAACACTCCTGTGAAGCCATTATAATCTCCGGACCGGACAGCAGATTAATAGATGTTAATCCGGCTGCCGTGAAAATGTTCGGACTCCGGTCCCGTGAGGATATGCTTGGAATGTACGCAGGTAAATTATATGCCAATCCCGAACAGAGGGCAGCCATCATTAATAGACTTTATGCCAAAGGCTATGATGAGAACTTTGAGGTAGAAATGGTCAAACAGGATGGCAGCGGTCAGCATATCTTTACTATAGTCAGTGCTGTGCTGCACAAAGATGAACAAGGGCAAATTTTGCGTGTTGAGGGTATGCTCATTGACATCACCGAGCGTAAGCATGCAATTGAAGAACTTCAGCAAAGTATGGAAAACTTCCGGGCTCTTGCTGAGAACGCCAGTGACGGGATAACAATAGTGACAGGAGAAGAAGGCAGGTTTGTTTATGCAAACGAAAGGGCCGGTGAAATTACCGGGTATACTGTTGATGAGTTACTTGAAAGGAGCCCAAGAGACCTTGTCATTCCCTATGAGTTTCCGAAAATTCTTAAAAGATACAGAAGGCGGATTGCCGGACTGAATGTTATTAAACAGTATGATACTACTTTTATAAAAAAGGATGGTAATAAAATCCGGATTGAACTTGCCCCTTCAAAGACTATCTGGCAAAGAGAACCGGCGGACATGGTTTTATTTCGGGATATTAGCGAACGCAAACAAATTGAACAGGAGTTAAAGCACTCGCGTGACACTTTGAGAGATTTATCAATGCATATTGAAGAAGCCAGGGAAACTGAAAGGGCTAAAATCGCCAGGAATTTACACGATGACCTGGGTCAGAGGCTGGCAGCCCTGGTGATCGATAATAGATGGCTGAAAGAAAAGCTGGCCCAGGCACAGCCGGGTATAACGGACAAGCTTAATTCAATGTCGGAATTACTTATGGATGCTATTGAAACTGTCCAGACAATCTCAGGCGAATTAAGGCCCGGCATACTGGATGACCTTGGATTGACTGCAGCTATTGAGTGGCAACTGGAAGAGTTTGAAAAGCGTACAGGCATTTCCTGTGAATTGACCATAACTCCGGAAGAATTTGTGGTTTCTACGGATATGTCTGTAATTATATTCAGGATTGTACAGGAAGCCCTGACCAATATAACCAGGCATGCCAATGCAACAATTGTTAAAATTGACCTTGTAAAAAATGAGAATAGTGTTAAGCTTATAGCCAATGACAACGGGCGAGGTATAAAAAAAGCTGAAATAAATAATCCTAAATCATTTGGGATTATTGGAATGAAAGAACGTATTAATTCTTTAGGCGGTAATTTTTATATCCGGGGAATAGAAGGCAAAGGGACAGAAATAGTGGTTGAAATACCGCTTAATTAATTCAAGGAAAGAAAGAAATGATAAAAGTACTTATTACAGATGATCATATTGTTGTTCGCCGGGGATTGAAAAATATTCTTGAGGAATGTCCGGAAATTAAGGTAACGGGTGAAGCCGGACAAGGAGGTGAACTCCTTGCAAAAATAATGCATAATGATTATGATGTAATTTTGCTGGATATATCATTGCCCGGCAGGAACGGTCTTGACCTGCTTAAGGAAATAAAAAAAATTAACCCGGGCATTGGGGTAATAATGTTTAGCATCCATCCTGAAGAACAATATGCTGTAAGGGCATTAAAACTCGGTGCATCGGGTTACCTGATGAAATCAACTACTCCCGGTGAATTAATAACTGCCATAAAGAGAGTGGCACAAGGAAGGAAATATATTACTTCTGTCCTTGCCGAAACACTGGCACTTAATATTAATAATAAGAAACCTTTACATAAAACCCTCTCCGACCGCGAATTAGAGGTGATGTGCCTGATGGCAGCAGGTAAATCCCCGTCCGAAATTGCAGAGGAACTTTCACTAAGTGTAAAAACAATAAGTACTTACCGAAAGAGAATTCTTATAAAAATGAATATAAAAACTACTTCGGAAATAATCCGTTATGCAATAAAGGCAGGCCTTGTGGAGTGAATTTATTTTTTTGTAAGACAATTACCTACAAATAGTTCAGCTTTTTCCTACATAGTTATGGTCTTATTATTAGTAACTTATTGGAAATTAAATAAATAATTATGAAACTATTAATTATTGATGATTCAAATCTTATAAGAGAAAGATTAATCAGCAAACTTAATATTTATAAGCACATAAAGGTAATAGAACCAACAGGAGGGATTCATAACATAATGGATGAAATAAGAGCATACGATCCCGATGCTGTTATCTTGGATATTCATCTGGCTGGCGAGAATGGTATTAAAATTCTTAAGAATATAAAAGAACAAAAGAGAAACACCAGGGTAATCATGCTCACAACCAATTCCAATCCAAAATACAGGGAACTGTGCATGAAATATGGAGCGGAAGATTTTCTGGATAAGACAAAAGATTTTGAAAGGATTCCGGAAATTCTGCTTGATTGATAAAATTTCCGGTATGGTACTGGCCTTCCGTGACCAGTCGGAAGAGCGGGCAGCGCAGAAGGCGCTACGTGAAAACGATCATAAATTTCGTAATACTCTGGCATGTTTGGACGAAGGTTTTGAAGATATTATTAATGTCATTAACGGATTGGGAAAAAGTAAGGAGAAAATAAAATGGGCAAATCTTTTCCGGCAGCCACAGATCAAATTGTAGTGTTCACTCTTGATGAACAGCTTTATGCTCTTCCTTTACATACTGTATTAAGGGTTATCCATGCAATGGAAATAAGACATTTGCCTGAAGCCCCGGAAATTATTTCAGGGATTATTAATGTTCAGGGCCGGATCATCCCGGTTGTTGACATCCGCAAACGTTTCGTACTAAGGGCAAAGGAAATTGATCCGGACGACCGTATGATAATCGCTGATACGGGGAAAAGGCAGGTTGTCCTTCTGGTAGATACGGTGACCGGCATCAGGAGCCTGGCGCCCGGACAACTGGCAATCGCCGGAGAGACCTTACCGTTTGCAGAGCATCTCAGGGGAGTAGCAAAAATTGATGATAGTCTTGTTCTTATCTATGACCTTGAACAGTTTCTCAGTCTCGATGAAGAACAATTACTGGAACAAGCATTGAAAAGAAAAAACAGATGAAAGCCAATCTCACTGATAACGAGTTATCCATGGTTTGCGAGGTGATCGCTTCCCGCATAGGATTACGCTTTCCTGTTGAAAGGCGGCCCATGCTGAGCCATAACCTGGTATCTGTTGCCGGAGAGTTCGGATATAACAATATTAACGAATTCATTCAATGGCTTTTATCAACCCCCCTGAACAACGAGCAACTGGAAATCCTTGCAGCTCATCTTACCATAACTGAAACCTACTTTTGGCGCGAACCACGGGTTTTTACCGCGCTAACAGATTTTATACTGCCGGAACTTATAAAGTCGAAGAAAAGAGAGAAAAGTATAAAGATATGGAGCGCAGGATGTTCCACAGGGGAAGAGCCTTACTCAATTGCAATAGCCCTGCATAAAACGATTCCAAAAATAAAAGACTGGAATATTGCTATTCTGGCCACCGATATTAATGCGAAAGCACTTATCAAAGCCAAGGCCGGGATTTATAATCAATGGTCGTTCCGTAATTCCCCGCCCTGGTTAAAAAGAACTTATTTTCACCGTAATCAGGACGGGAAATATGAAATTATTCCGGAGATAAGGAAGATGGTAACTTTTTCCGGTTTCAG
>CAZHQW010000030.1:20773-39565 GCA_964534745.1 uncultured Bacteroidales bacterium | reverse complement strand
AGGAGCATCGGGGTCTTTATACGTCTGAGCATGTAAAGGAATCAATCGGGATAATATAAACAAAAGAATCAGAAGGCAACTGTGTTTCATGGCACGAAGAATTAATTAAATACACGCGAACCAATGGAAGGCCATTCCCCTCCATAAATATACAAAATAATTCTTTTTCTTTTTCCGCTAATACATAGGCATTGTTTATATAATCCGTGGGATCACATGATGATAAGAGGGACCATGAAAAAATCCGGACTTTACATAATGAAGCCTTAATCTTTTATAATGAAATACTGTATAAAATTATTATATTTATAACAAATAACATATATATGAAAACTGCCAGCAGTAAAATAACAAACAATAAACGTTTTCAAGGGCTTCCGAAATGGATTAAAAATACATGTTTCTTTTTAAACAAGTTAAGGGTGCCTACCAAACTAATATTTATAGTTGTTTCGGTGCTCTCGACCATCTGGTTCATAATACGTGTTATACCGAAGCCCAGCCGTGCTGCCTACCCCTGTATGCAAGTGGCCATGCCGATAATGTCGAGCTTTTTCATATGGCTGTTATCGGTTACTGCCTCATGGTTTGCTTTTAAAAAAGCAAGGCAGAAATTTATCAATGCCCGGTATCTTGCATTTACAGCTTTTATTCTAATTGGAATTGCATCTGCGGTTATAGTTCTTACTTCCAATTCATTATTTCTAAAAGCAAATGTCAGGGTATGGTACGAAACAAATAAGCCAATTGGAATAGCCCGGGGCATTCATCCCGGACGGGTTGCGTGGGCCCACAATCCCAAAATAGCAACCTGGGATGGGAAAACAGGATTCTGGTGGGAGGATAAATATACCAACCAGGAAGAAACGGATGTTCTCCTCAAAGAATCATTATTGTTGCTTACAGGAGACAATAATCCCGGTGATGCCTGGCAATCCTTGTTTATGCATTTTAATAAAACGAAGCGTGGCCTGGAAGCCGGATATCAAAAAGATGAAAGCATTGCTATTAAGATTAACCAGAATAACACGTACGGTCATGAGAACACAAACGAAATTAATACTACACCCCAGTTGGTATTATCTATGCTGAGAAGCCTGATAAATGATGCCGGTGTTCCGGAAGATAAAATAACTGTCTTTGATGCCAGCAGATTTGTTACGGATAATATTTATGAAAAATGCCATCCTGCTTTTCCTGATGTTGCATTTGTTGATAACTCAGGCGGCAGTGGCCGTATTAAATCCGCTTATATTACAGATGCTATACCTTATTCCGTAGATAACGGAAGCCTGGCCCGCGGATTGGCAACTTGTGCCGTTGATGCTGATTACCTGATTAATATGGCGGTATTAAAAGGCCATGTCGGACAAGGAGTAACATTATGCGCAAAGAATTTATACGGAGTTACCAGTATTTATTCCGACTGGAGAAAAAATGCGCATAACAACTTTGATCAAAATCGGGATGGGAGTCCGCGTTACATGACTTTTGTTGATTATATGGGGCACAAAGATCTGGGTGAAAAAACATTGCTGTTTCTGGTTGATGGCATATACTCCAACAAGTTTGTCGATAATGTACCTTCGTTCAAATGGCAGATGGAACCTTTTAATGACAATTGGCCATCAAGCATCTTTGTCTCCCAGGATATGGTTGCCATTGATGCTGTCTGTATGGATTTTATCCTGAATGAATGGCCCGATGCACCGGATTTGCAATATTGTGATATGTATTTAAACGAAGCAGCAATGGCAGGCAATCCTCCGTCCGGGACAGCTTATGATCCTGAACGTGACGGAACTGTCATTAAAGGGAGTCTCGGCGTGCTTGAACACTGGAACAATGCTGTGGAAAAAAAGTATAGCAGGAACCTGAATTCAGGTGATGGGATTGAGTTGCTTTATGTTCTTTGTGATTAAAAATTGGGTGCTGTACCTATATTTCCTCTTTTACCTCGGCAAACATTTTTATAGCAAATTCAAGATCCGCACGCGAATGTGCCGCCGATATCTGTGTGCGAATCCGCGCCTTCCCCTGCGGGACTACCGGATAGGAAAAGCCAATAACATATACACCTTTCTCGAGCAGCCTTGCCGCCATTTCCTGGGCAAGCTTCGCATCACCAAGCATTACAGGCACTATAGGGTGAATCCCGGGCAAAATATTGAACCCCAATTTTGTCATCTCCTCCCTGAAGAAACCCGTATTTTCTTTAAGCTTTACCCTTAAATCATCAGATTCACTCAGCAGCTCGATAACCTTGATGGAAGCTTTGATAATGCTTGGTGCAACTGTATTGGAGAAGAGGTAGGGCCGCGACCGTTGTCTCAGTATATCTATTATCTCTTTCCGCCCGCTTGTATAACCGCCGCTTGCACCGCCCAGCGCCTTACCCAATGTTCCGGTAATAATATCGACTCTCCCGATAACATCATTGTATTCATGCGTCCCCCGCCCGTTTTCCCCCATAAATCCGACTGCATGAGAATCGTCAACCATCACCAGTGCATCATACTTTTCGGCAAGATCGCATATTCCCTTTAAATTGGCTATATATCCATCCATGGAAAAAACACCGTCAGTTGCAATCAATCTGAAGCGGGCATTGGCCGCCTGCTTTAACTTATCTTCCAGGTCGGTCATATCATTATTCTTATAGCGCAGTCGCTGTGCCTTGCACAGGCGTATGCCGTCAATTATGCTGGCATGGTTAAGCTCATCGCTGATAACTGCATCCTCTTCCATAAGCAGTGTTTCAAACAGTCCGCCATTAGCGTCAAAACAAGAGGTATATAAAATAGTATCTTCTGTCTTTAAAAATTCAGTAATCTTATTCTCAAGAATTTTATGAATCTGCTGGGTGCCGCAAATAAATCTGACCGATGATAATCCGTAACCCCAGTCGTCGTAACTCGAACGCGCTGCCTTAATGACCTCGGGATGGGATGCAAGTCCCAGGTAATTATTTGCACAGAGATTCAGTACTTTTTTGCCTCCAAGAACCTCTATACTGGCATCCTGGGGACTGACGATTATTCTTTCTTCCTTGAACAGTCCGTTTTCTTTTATTGTATCTAACTCCTGCTGAAGAAATGATTTCATTTTGCTGAACATTGTATTCCCTTTATTGATTTATTTTTAATTCCGTACTTTCTTAATTCCACCCTTTTGTTTTTAAGGCTTCTACGGATTATATCCAGTTCAGTATTATCTTCCCTGACTGTCCGGAACTCATAAGTTTAAAACCCTCCTCAAACCGTGTATAATTGAACCGGTGCGTTATTACCGGCATCAAATCAAGACCGCCCTGTACCATGACGGTCATTTTATACCATGTCTCAAACATTTTGCGCCCGTATATCCCTTTTATAGTTAATCCGTTGAAAACTATAAGGTCCCAGTTAATTTTTGTCTCCGGCTGAAGTATGCCCAGCAGGGCAATATTACCACCATGGACCATATTCTCCAGCATGCTTTCAAATGCCTGTCCGTTACCCGACATTTCCAGTCCGACATCAAATCCCTCGGTCATGCCCAGTTCTTTCTGGATATCCTTCAAGTTCTCCTTTCTCACATCAACTGCCCTTGTAACACCCATTTTCTTTGCCAGCTCCAGCCTGTAAGGATTGATATCTGTTATAACAACATGCCTTGCTCCTGCATGCCGGGCGATTGCCGCAGCAATAATACCGATCGGGCCCGCACCTGTAATCAGGACATCCTCCCCAATCAGGTCAAATGACAATGCTGTATGTGTAGCGTTGCCAATAGGATCAAATATTGCAAGCACATCTTCGGGAATTTTAGGATCACAGTGCCAGACGTTGCTTGCAGGTATACAGACGTATTCAGCGAATGCCCCGTTCCTGGTGACGCCCACACTCATGGTATCTCTGCACAAATGGAGCCGTCCGGCAAGGCAGTTGCGGCAATGGCCGCAAACGATATGCCCTTCTGCGCTCACAAGGTCGCCCGGCTTAAAACCCTTAACATTGCTGCCAAAGCTCTCCACTTCTCCTACAAACTCATGGCCTATTATCATCGGTGCGGGAATTGTTTTCTGTGCCCAGGAATCCCATTTATAAATATGGACATCGGTACCGCAGATAGCCGTCTTATGTATTTTTATTCTTACATCATTGCTGGCCGGTTCCGGAACAGGGACATCTTCCAGCCACAATCCTTCCTTTTTATACTTTTTTACCAGTGCTTTCATTTACTCGTCTTTTTTGCTATGTGAACAGACTTTTATTCAAATTTATAAAATAAAATGATAGGGACAGCGCCCTTTTTTTTATCTATTAAAAGATGCTGCCGCTCTCATAAATATGGGCGCTGTCCCTATTTTAAATTATATTTGTTAAAAATAAGCAGACCTGTGTTAGGATTTTTAGATATAATAAATATTATAACAATATTCCAGCTTTGTTTTTTCTCGGTTTTTTTACTTACCCTTAAAAAGGGTAATCAAACCAACCATAAAATACTGGCTGTCTTTTTTATTACGCAGGCTTCATGTATCTGCAACACTTTTTGTTGGAGATTCTATTCTTACACGCATGAAAATATTCCCTGGCTATTCTATATCGGGGAAACGATCTTGTTTCTTTGGGGCCCTTCCCTTTACTTCTATGTATATTCAATGACCAATTCCCGGTTCAGGTTTAAATACAAACATATAATCCATTTATTGCCTCTGCTAACACATTTCGCTTATATGTTCTTTAAGTTTCACAGGTATAATAACGATATCAAAAGGGAACTGTTAGACAGCGGGGTACTGAATTCCCTGGAGCATCAGGCATGGTATATTATCTTTCATACACTTATCATCTGTTATATAATCGCTGCCTTTATTGAATTGAATAATTACAGAAAAAAAATCAAAGCCTTTTTTTCATCTACGGAAAGAATAAATTTTTCCTGGGTGAGCTTTATCCTTTCCGGATTTGTTTTTATATGGATCTGCGATGTTTCCTATTTTACTATTAACCTCTTTGGCAAAGCCCCGTTAATTCTTATAGATATGGTTTATCCAACGGTCTTTATACTGGCCAACATTATTGTATTCAGGGCATTGAAACAACCTGAGGTAATAGTTCAGTTTGATGAACATCAGAAGTATAAACAGTCAACCCTTTCAGAGTCAGATAAAGAAAAATATCTGAATGACTTGCTGAATTTAATGTCCGATGAAAAGCCATACAAGATACCATCCCTTACCATAAATGATTTATCCGGGAAGCTATCGGTTTCATCAAAATACCTTTCACAAATCATAAATGAACGCCTGCGCCAAAACTTCTTTGACTTCATTAACAGTTATCGCATTAAGGAAGCATGCAAAATACTAAAAGAAAGCTCAAATGAGAAATTGACCATTCTTGAAATACTTTATGAAGTCGGGTATAACACAAAATCTTCCTTTAACAAAGCCTTCCTGAAATTCAACAGTATAACACCCACAGAATACAGAAGCAAGTTCTCAAATTAAAAAAAAGGTAGCACTTCCTGAAGTAAGTCGCAATAAAAAAAATGATTCCCTATGATTGCCAAAAAAATTTTATTAACCGATTAATAATAAAATGAAAGGAATTATGAAAACATTTATCACAACATTAGGCGTTTTTCTAGTATTGTCGCCTTTTAGCCTTATTGCACAGGATTCACTGCTCGTTGATAGCATAAAAAGAGAGTATTTGTTACACGTACCTGCCAGCTACGACGGTAATGATTCTGTTCCGCTAATCATAGCCTTGCATAATGCATACGGAGATGCCGCAGGTTTTGAGAGTATGACAGCTCTGAGTATTAAATCAGATTCCGAGGGATTTATTGTGGCTTATCCAAACGGGACCGGGAATCCGCGGATGTGGAACGCAGGCAACTGCTGCGGTGATGCCATGACTGACAGTGTAAATGATGTCAGCTTTATTTCTCTGCTTATTGATACTTTATCAGAAAAATATAATATAGACACATCAAGAATATATGCTGCCGGCTTCTCCAATGGATCAATTCTGGCATACCGGCTGGCAGCCGAGCTGTCGGATAAAATTTCAGGCATTGCATGTATGTCCGGACAAATGATGCTGGATGAATGCAATCCTGATAATCCGGTTTCAATCATTCACTTCCATGCACTGGATGACTACTCCGTACCTTATGAAGGGGGAAGCGGAAGCGGCTATGAGTGGCCTTCGGTCGAGTCAGTCATTGATTTGTGGGCCGGACTAAATGAGTGTAATACTACACCTGATACAATATTTGACCAGGCAGGAGTTGTCGGTAAAAGATGGGCAGGCGCTGAAGCAAACATAATTGTGTATACCTTCCCAAAAGGTGGCCATGCCTGGGTCGAAAGTCCCATCTCAGCGACGGATCTGCTGTGGGAGTTCTTTTCAACAGGTAATGCTATTCCTCCTGATATCCCGACAGCAATAAATGACCGGTTCGACAATAAAGATTATCGAAATGATATTGTTATAAAATACCCCGCCCCTTTTGGCATTGATAATATTATTACAATAACATCAAATATTAACGATAATCTGAAAGTGATGATTTTCGATATTTACGGCAGGCTCATAAAAAGCGAAGAGATATCAGGAAAGGGAGACCATTACATTAGTATTTCAGATAAGTCAGATCTCAGCCACGGAACATATCTGGTAAGGATTTTATGGGACAAAACAAATATCACAAAGAAAATCATTAAATAGGGACAGCGCTCATGTTTTGCGGAAGCGCCCGTTCGGGGACAGTCCCCCAACTAACTTATAATTGATTTTATCCGGTTATCCAGCTGGGACTGGTCATTGGCAAATGATGCCAGTCCGGCCAGATTAAGCAGTGTGTCAATGGCCAGCTCTCCCTTTTTAATACGAATTGCCCATTTTTTATGTACAGGTATCTTTCCGTCCGCTGCAATAGTGCGCAGGTCTTCATCTGACAACTCAGGAAAAAAGTCGGCACACCCTGCATCTTTAGCCATCTTTACCAGCTCACCTGCCGAGTCAGGGGTGCTTGCAGCAAGTTCCCTTGCCAGCGCCATTTCCCTGTCACTTACTTTCCAGAGTTTTTTTATAAACAGTTCTTGCGGATAAACATGGTCGTACAGGTTAAACATGTAATCCTCATTAATCCTGTTATTAAAAATACCATTCAAATTCGCAGGAGCTGATTTTGCAACTTTGACAGGCATAGTAAAAACACTTACCCCGGCCAGCAGCGGCAGCTGGTCCGTGCTTCTCAGGCTTGCGGCAATAAGCCTTGTTTTTGAAGAATACTGGCGTGCCAGTTCATTTATAACCCTTTGTGCTCCAATAGTAGCTTTTTCACCAACAAACCTGCCGTCCCCAAGGTCATTGCCTTTAAAATAAACTCCAATCCTCCCCAGGAACACATTCTGATACTGAGGCTTTGCTATGGCCGCCACCAACGCGTTCTGCCTGGCACTGAACTCCAGGGTGAAGTTAACAGGAACCCCCAGCTTGACCAGCTTCCTGGCGCCGATTATACCGGCTGCAGTATATGGTACCTTGACAAGGAAATTACCCGGATTTATTTTGTAAAATCTAAGTCCGTACTCAACCATGCCATCAATGTCATGTGCAAGGTCGGTGTGCAGCTCAACGCTCACCTTCCCTCCGAAAATGCTTACAAGCCTGAGTCCGTGCCTCGCATTTAAAATAAATGCGATCTCCATGATGCGGCTTTGAAGGTCCAGGTTTTTCAGAAGATTATTTGTCCTGCCAATAAACGTATCGTATATACCCTTTTGTATCTCCTGGTTAAGCAACGTATTATTGGTAGTTAGTCCGCTCATCTCCGATGTCCATATCTCCGATGCACTCTCAATATCACCTGTATCAAGCCAAAGCTCTGTCCCTGTCCTTACAAGGCCTGCCCAGAAAGCGGATGAACCTGCTTTAATCCTGTCTCTTCCAATTTCTATGCCTTCACAGGCGATAGCCCTTATATCTTCTGCAATTCTGGAGTTTGCTGCAATCATTCTTTGGAAATTAAATAATTACTTTCGCTTTGGCTTTTAACAAATTTATTAAAATTTTTTATATAAAAGAGGTCCTTTTTAAAAGAGGCCACCCTCATTGGGCAGCCTCTTTAAAAGCAAGTACCTGATACCTATATTTACAGTGAAAAAATCACTAAATAAGCCCACCGAAAACAGGAGCAGCAAGCCTTTTCAAAATATGGGCGCTGTCCCTCTCATGTGTCCCTCTCACTCCCAGCCGGGATTTTGTATCATTGTCCCGTCCGAAAGTACAATCTGCGGCGGAGGAATCTCAAATACCCCCTCTGTTTCAGGCCTGAATGTCACAGGATAGGGATCACCACAGTCTATTGCGGCTTTGGCAACGCTCAGATTATCAGCCAGTCCGCCCTGCCGCAATAAATCCCAGTACCTGTGCCCTTCAAAGGCCAGCTCAAAGCGGCGCTCTTCCATTATAAGGCTTTTGCCGGAAGCATCACCGGTTAATGTTTTCCGGTGCTGGTTATCAAGAAAAGCCCTGTCACGCACCTTATCGTAATATGATTGGGCAAGGCCAAGGTTATCATCCAGGTGAAGCTCGGCGCCCATCAGAAGGACGTCAGAATAGCGAATCACAGGATAATCAAAGTAATTGTCCCTCATAAAGTTGCCCCCCAAATTTTCGGTTATGAGGTCGCCCAGTGTATCTGTCAGGGGAACAAACTTCCTCCAGTTATACCCTGTATATTCTCTCTGGTCAATTGTCTCGAAAGCTATACCCAGCTCATCCCATCCAAGGATCGAACCTTCCCTTCTTGTATCGCTTGTATCATATGCATTCCAAAGCTCGGGATTCACAGTCGCTGCACCCCAACCGCTTCCGTAGGGGATTATAATCTGGTTTCTTAGTCCGATCATAACCTGCCACCTGTTTCCGTCCCTCTTTGTATAATCTCCGTAATCTTTGTAAGTGTATTTTATAGTAAATACTGTTTCTTTATTATCCTCGCCGACAAACTTCTCAAACGAGTACTGCCATAAATACTCAAAAGTGTCAACAAGCGCATGACCGCTATTGTTTATTACATCATCAATGTAAGTGCGGGCATCTGATTTTGTGACCATTCCGGCAATGTCTGACTTGCTGTAATAACCCGTATAATAAAGGAATACCCTGCCAAGCAGAGCCTCGGCACCCCATTTCGTTATCCTTCCGTATTCATCTGTCGGTATGCTCTGATATGGAACAGCCGGCAGGTTATCAATGGCAAATTTCAAATCTTCCGCAATAAACTCGTATACATCTTCAGGATCAGCCTGGGGAATTTTCAGGTTCCCGGCATCCACCACCTCGGTAAGAAGCGGGATATGTCCGAACAGCCGCACCAGGTCGAAATAAAAGTTGGCCCTCAAAAACCTGGCTTCTGCAATATACCTGTTCTTAAGGTCTGCACTGCTGCCCCACTCCACATTATCAACATTTTCAAGGAATACATTTGCCCTGTATATACCCCGGTAGTATTTTCGCCATTGCAGAGCATGAGGATTATAAAATAAATCCTGAAAATCATCCCATACCTGCAGGCGTAAATCATCGTTGGCACCGGCTCCCCCAAAGCAATTGTCGGATGCTATTTCGGATATTAAAACTATATTGTCATAATCATTATCTCCGGTCACAGCTCCCTGAAGTACATCATAAACAGCGACAAGTGCTTCAAACGCATCCTGCGGAGTCTGGTAAAAATTGCCTACTACCTTCTTATCATAAGGATACCTGTCCAGAAAATCCTTTTCGCATGATATATAGGACAGAACCATTATAACTGCTAAAAGTATGTTTATCTTTTTCATGATTTCTTCAGTTAAAAGTTAACATTTAATCCTACAATATAAGTCTTCGGCAGAGGGTAGTACCCTATATCAATTCCTGTAGAGTAATTGGCAGGGCGCTCTTCATCATAATCCCCGTATCCTACCTCAGGATCAAATCCCGTGTATTTGGTGAAAGTAAAGAGGTTATTCGCAGCAACGTAAATGCGCAGCTTCTCAACCGGCAAATTCTTCAGTAATTTCTTCTTAAAATCGTACCCAATGTTCACGCTCCTGATTTTAAGATAATCGCCGTTCTGAACATACAGGCTGGAAACAGTTTCATAGTCATCTCCCTCGAGTGTCATGCGCGGAATTTTATTGGAAGTCCCTTCCCCATGCCAGCGGTCTAAAATCGCTGTAGTATAATTACTCCACATTCGTTCCTCCACCCTCATACCAAGGACAACCTGGTTACCGGCTACTCCCTGCATGAAAACTGACAAATCAAATCCCCTGTATGATGAACTGAAAGATAATCCGTATATAAAATCAGGATTGGGATCCCCGATAAAGGTCTTGTCATTAGCGTTTATCCTGCCGTCATTGTTAGCATCAACCCATCTTACATCACCGGGCTCGGCCCTGCGCTGAATGAGAGTTGTGTCGAAATCTTCATCGACAAAAATATAGCTGTCTATTTCTTCCTGGTTCTGGAATATGCCGTCTGACTCATAGCCGTAAAAATACCCTATGGGATACCCTACCTCGGCACGGTAAAACTCTGTAACCTTGTGAGACAGTATGCTTGACTCACCATGAATTATTCCCTCGTCATTATTTATTTCCAGCACTTCATTCTTATTATAGGCCAGGTTTGCATTTACCGAAAATGTAAATTCCCCGAAAAACTTGCTGTATCCAAGGTCTACCTCTATCCCCTTGTTTTCTATTGTTCCCCCGTTAATGTATGGAGCATCGGCACCTGCAAGGTCTGAGACAGGAGCCACAACAAGCCAGTCCTTAGTCCGTTTTCTGTACAGGTCTACTGCAAGCGAGAAACCTTCCAGGAAACGGGAATCAAGACCTATGTCTATCTGCTCGGATGTCTCCCATTTGATCTTCGGATTGGGGAGCTGTGTCGGCGCCGACCCCACTGCTTTTGACTCATTTGCTCCAAAGTAATAATCCATACCCTGCGACTCTATAAGTGCCTCATAGACAAAGTCAAGGATTTTATCATTACCGTTCTGCCCCCAGCTGGCACGCAGCTTAAGGAAATTTAACCAGTCCAGTTTAAAAAAATCTGCCTGGCTGATCACCCAGCCGGCAGAGAAGGATGGGAAATAACCGTACCTGTTTTCGGGTCCGAATCTGGATGACCCGTCAATCCTCAAAGTGGCAGTAAACAGGATCATCTCGTCAAAATTGTAGTTTAACCTTCCAAAATAGGAAAGAAGTGCCCTTTCCAGCTTGGTACCTTTTGTTATCTGTGTTGTATCGTTAGTGCCGTTATCGAGTATGGCAAAATCAAAATCCGGAATAATAAGGTCTTCCTTCTCACCGCTGACTTCAAATTTATTGTACTCCTGGACAGTATTACCGGCGAGTAGCATTAAGTTATGCCTTCCTATTGTATGTGAATAGGTCAGGTAGTTTTCAAAATTATATGTAAAATTGCTTTCAATACCCATTTTTGCTGTCGAATTGGTTTCCCGCTCCATTTCAGAAAGTTCATAAACAGGTATATACTCGTTGTTTCTTTTGAATGACAGGTCAATGCCGAATTTGCTCGTAAAACTTAATCCCTTGATAAACTCAACTTCAGCATAAATGTTTCCGAGCAGCTTATCATATTTATCTATGTTGAAATCGCTGTAATGCATCATTCCTACCGGATTCACTTCGAGAGGGAAGAAAGATGACCTGCCAAAGCCGTCCTCAGTGGTATCGCTGTATACAGGGTAAGTGGGACTGGCATTAACAAAATTTCTGACAGTATTGTCATAGGCATCGCCTACACCCACACCCCTGACATTGGAATGGCTGTATATCATATTTTCGCCAAACGTCACTCTGTCCTTATATATCTTATGTTCAGAGTTAAGCCTGAAAGATAATCTCTCGAACTGCGATTTGTTTTCGGAACCTATAATACCTTCCTGCTTGAAGTAAGACAATGAAGCAGAGTAAAGACTCCTTTCCGTTCCACCTGAGAGGCTCAGGACATGATTCTGCATGGGAGCATTTTCTCTGAACAGATAGTCCATCCAGTTTGTGCCTTCTCCGATAGCATTAATATCTGCCTGTGTGAATATTGAATCATCTCCCGAATTTATTGATGCCTCGTTTAAAATCATGCAGTATTGCTGCCCATTCAGCATATCAAGCTCTTTCGGCGTGTTCTGGATCCCGTAATACCCGTCGTAGGACACCCTCATCTGTCCGGTCTGCCCCTGCTTGGTGGTAATAAGTATAACCCCGTTGGCAGCCCTGGCACCGTAAATTGCTGCCGAAGCAGCATCTTTTAAGATATCCACTGACTCGATGTCTGAAGGATTAAGGTACCTGATGTCATCTGTAGGCATGCCGTCAACAACATAGAGAGGATCGGAATCTCCTACCGTACCAACGCCCCTGATACGGACCTTCAGAGGTTCCCCCGGCTGACCCGAGTTGGCAGTGATACTTACACCCGGCGTTACTCCCTGAATAGCCTGCTCAATGCGCAGGCTGTGCCGGTTCTCGATGTCCTCAGCCTTCACATTGACTGTCGCCCCTGTTGACAGTTTCTTTTTCTGCACTCCGTAACCCACAACCACTATTTCTTCCAGATCTTCTGCCAGAAACTTAAGTTCTGCATTAATAACAGTCTGGTTACCTACAGGTATCTCCTTTTTCTCATAGCCAATATAAGTAAAAACCAGCACCGCATCCTGACTTTCAACCTCAATAGTATATTCTCCGTTGACATCAGCAACAGCACCGGCAGTAGTACCCTTGATCAAAACATTGGCTCCGGGTAATACCTCGCCGCTGATTTGATCAGTTACAACCCCTGAAATCGAAATTCCCTGGGCCCTTAATACCTGGCTGCCTGTTATAAAAAACAGTAAAACCAGGACAGACTGCATTAACAGCCTGTAATGCAATCTGAGTTTTAGTCTTCTTTTCATAAATATAGGTTTTAGGTAAGATATCGCGTAGCAATATTGTTATAGAATCCGTGAAATTTATAATCTTTTTGCCTAACGGAGAGTACTGTTATGATAACGAATATATGATATAATGTTAAAAAAAACAAGTATCACATCGGGTTTGAATATAATAGGAAGTAGTTAAGGATGGAAAAATAAGATACCTTACCGGATTATTATGATAAAATTATGCGAAACAACAAGAAACGGGACAGCGCAGTTTAGTACTCGACAGTCTCCTCAACCTCAGTATAGCTTATAGGAATGTCTATCATTGATTCTATAAACTTCCCCAGCTCGTACATATCATCATCCCCTATTTCATAAGACCAGCTAATGTTCATATTCTGCTCCTTCTTGTCGTAAGCCTTATTCAGGATCTCAAGAATTGTCAGTATGAATTTCGAGGAGCTGGTGTTTATATACTCGAATTTGAGGTTTATTGTGGTACTGGGAGCCGGATTCTGAATATACTTTTCCATCCATTCAATAATCGGACCGAAAAGCTTCAGGGGATTTTCAGGAATAGATCTGCCTGAAAACTCCAGTAATCCGCTTTTTAAACTGACCTTTAATGATTCCGCTGTGGGCTCAATAACGAGCGCTTCGATAACGTCATTGCTTTTATCTGTCAATTTTTCAGTACTCATAGTTAAAATAAATAATTCAGGTTTCCTTCACTTACTTCATACGCTATTCCATAACAAAATGATTTATATAATCAGCTCATTTTGATTAAACAGACAAAATCATTGATTAATAGAACAATAAGGCAGAGATTTACGATTAACGGTTACCCGGAAATCTCTATAATTATCCCATTGTTGCTTCCACTTTATGCTCTGTTCCCGGATCAAATACAGGGATCACATTACCACCGGTTTCCTTGCCGTCGACGACCAGCTTTTTTATTCCCTTTGAAACATGGTGAGGATTCTTTATTTCTATCCTGTATCTTGCACCCCTGAATATTCTGTTTACTATATAACCATCCCATTTGGCAGGAATACAGGGATCGATCTTTATCCCCTCATAATCGGGCTTTATGCCAAGAATATACTGGGTTATTGCATAAAAGTTCCACGCGGCTGTGCCTGTAAGCCATGAGTTCTTTGCCTCGCCCGGCTTAAATGCATCTTTGCCGGCAATCATCTGTGAATAAACATAGGGCTCGGTTTTATGTAAGACATGTATATCTTCAAGATAGGAAGGGCATATCTTCCTGTAATATTCCCATGCCCCTTCACCATTACCGGTGAGTGTTTCGGCAATCATGATCCACGGGTTATTGTGGCAGAAAACGCCTGCGTTTTCTTTGTATCCCCCGGGATATGATGATATCTCCCCGTACTTCACTATATATTCCGTGAAAGCAGGATTATTCAAAACTATTCCATAATCACAGTCAAGGTATTTCTTAACTGACTCCAGTGCCTTATGCGCACGTCCGTCTTCCAGTCCGATCCCAGCCATGATACACATACCCTGCGATTCGATAAAAATTTTTCCTTCCTTTTGCTTCCTGCTGCCAACCTTTTCCCCAAAATGGTCGTAGGCCCTGATAAACCATTCACCATCCCATCCATGCTCATTTACAGCTTTCTTCATGTTCTCAACATGCATCGCTGCTTTGCCTGCTTCATCCTCCTTACCAAGTCTCTTGCATATTTCAATATAATCATTGCCATACAAAACAAACATGCCTGCTATGAATACCGATTCCGCAACACCACCTTCCTTATTTTCAGTTGTCTGGAAGGACTCTCCCGGTGTTTCTGAAAAACAGTTGAGGTTCAGGCAGTCATTCCAGTCCGCCCTCCCGATAAGGGGTAGATTATGCTGCCCCAGGTTATTGACAACATGATAAAATGAACGTTTCAGGTGCTCAAATAAGCTGGCTTTATCGGATTCATCATTATCAAAAGGTACAGATTCATCAAGTATGCTCCAGTCCCCCGTTTCCTTGATATATTCTACAGTGGAAAGAATAAGCCACAGGGGATCGTCATTGAAGTTGCTTCCTACCTCATTGTTGCCCCGCTTCGTCAGGGGCTGGTACTGGTGATAGGCACCCCCGTCCCCAAACTGTGTCGATGCAATATCTATTATTCTTTCCCTCGCCCTTTCAGGTATCTGATGAACAAAACCTATAAGATCCTGGTTCGAATCACGAAATCCCATCCCTCGGCCAATGCCTGACTCAAAATACGAGGCACTGCGGCTGAAATTGAAGGTTACCATACACTGGTACTGGTTCCAGATGTTCACCATCCTGTTCAGTTTTTCATCCGGATGCTGCAGGTTATAAACAGACAGTAAATTATCCCAGAATTTCCTTAAATCTGAGAAGGCACGGTCAACATCGGCAGGAGTCTTAAACCTTGAAATCATCTCCCTGGCCGGTTTCTTATTTATGACCTGCTTTGCCGAAAACTTATCCTTAACCGGATTTTCAACATAGCCCAGGATGAATATCAGCTGGGTTGTCTCTCCTGCCTTAAGCTCTATATCAATACAATGCGAGGCAACGGGAGACCAGCCATGGGCCTCCGTGTTACGGGGCCTGCCTTCCATAACGGCATCCGGACTGTCAAAGCCGTTGTATAGTCCCATGAAGGATTCCCTGTCAGTATCATATCCTGAAATCTTCGTATTTACCGTATAAAAAGCATAATGATTTCTTCTCTCCCTGTATTCGGTCTTATGATATATTGTTGACCCTTCAATTTCCACCTGTCCCGTTGAAAAGTTACGCTGAAAGTTGGTTGTATCATCCTGCGCATCCCAGAGGCACCACTCAATGAATGAAAAAAGCCTGAATTTTCTGGTGCTGCCTGATGTGTTTGTGAGCTTTAGCTTCTGCACCTCTCCCAGGTATTGCAGGGGCACCATAAATAATACTTCTGCTTCAATCCCGTTCCTCTGTCCCTTTATTACCGTGTATCCCAGTCCGTGCCGACACTCGTAACTGTCAAGTTTAGCCTTTACAGGCTTCCATCCCGGGGACCAGACATCCCCTCCCTCATTAATATAAAAATACTTACCCCCGGCATCCATAGGAACGTTATTGTACCTGTAACGGGTAATCCTCCTCAATCGGGCATCCTTATAAAAACTGTACCCTCCTGCTGTATTTGAAATCAATGAAAAAAAATCTTCATTTCCCAGGTAGTTTATCCAGGGCCAGGGAGTCTTTGGATCAGTAATAATATATTCCCTGTCTTTGTCATTAAAATAACCGAATTTCATAATTTAAATTTTTTAATTATTTGACTGCCTCACTATTTATTGAAGACTAAATAGTTACGCAAGAAAGATTCAACTTAAGCTTTTGCCGCTAAAGATATCGGAATCGGATATATAATCCTAACATATGCCAATTAATTTATTTTATATTTAATTCATAAAGTTTAATTTTAAACTGTGTATCTTATAGCAGTATTTTATTAACCAGATTAAAATTGTTAAAATGAGAAAGTATTGTACAGCTTGTTTAGTTATTATTTTAATTACATTAAGCCTAAACGGACAGGTTCAGGAATTATGTGCCCCGGCATCGATAGATGTAATGGGAGGTGAATACAATGTATCGAACAACGTATGGGGTGACGGGGAAGGTGTAGGCGACCAGTGCCTAAACGTAGATCCGGACACAACTTTCTTTGAGGTGTCCCTTTCCACTCATGATGATCCTGGGGTCTGTTCATACCCGTTTATATACAAAGGGTGCCACTGGGGATGGTGCACCTCCAAAGATAACCCGCTTCCCAAAAAGATTAGTGAGATAGCAAGTGCCCCCATGACATGGGTCATAAGCACTGAGGGTGCCTCGGGAACATGGAATGCCGCCTATGAATCGTGGTTTGCTGCCGATAGCTCCGGATCTGATTACAACGGTGAAATGATGATCTGGATCGACTATAACGGCGGCGCAACACCCGGTGGTTCAAAGGTCGGCACAGTGAACCTGGGAGGGCACGAATGGGATGTATATTTTGCAGAATGGTGGGTCAACTATATAGCTTACAGGTTAAAGAGCGCTGCTGACAGCGTAAGCCTCGACATCCGCGATTTTATTCATGACGCCGTAACTCGCGGCTACCTGGAAACGGACTGGTATATGCATAACATGGAAGCAGGTTTCGAAATATGGAGGGACGGACAGGGACTGACATCTCACTCGTTCTCAGGATCTGTAATCGAAGGAGTATACTCTGCTATCAGCGAATTTCGCGGGACAGCAGCAAAATCAGGATTCCTGAACGGGCAAAACGTTCCAAATCCTTTTAATGTATCGACAACAATATCATATTCTATATCTGAAAATGCCGCTGTGTCAATAAAAATATATGATATCCGGGGCAGGGAAGTGCATTCACTGGTAAACACCATGCAGCCGGCAGGTACGCATAAAGTCATTTTTGATGGGAACGGACTGCCGGCCGGAATATATGTCTGCAAACTGTATGTCGGTGATAGTCCTGTCGATGCCAAAAAAATAATAATATCCAGGTAGCATAGGTTAATTATTTTTAAAATACATAAGTTTTTATTATTTTTAATAATAATATAATATGTAAAAAATGAATCTCTCCGGAAATATTCGCGGTATGGCTACTGTAGATATTGAGGAGGAAGGGATCGTAAAGATAAAAATATTACCTAACGCCAGCATAGACCTGGATGCAGCCATGGACATTGTAAATCGTGCCGGTGAAATTGCCGGACCCTACATCCATGCAAACCTGATGGATATCAGGGATATGATTTTTATGTCAAGGGAAGCAAGAGCATACTTCGGAAAACAGGACAAACAGATAGTTGTTGCCGTAGCTATTTTAATGAATTCCGCATTTCACAATGCCCTGGCAAATTTATACATAAATGTTACACTGCCCCGTCTTCCAACAAGGGTCTTTAACAAGGAAGTTGACGCACTTGACTGGCTCAGGAAAAAAATAAGCGAAATACCCCCTGATAAGATTCTTAGAATCAAAAATACCTGAGACTGCGGTTCACCACGCCAGCCTGTTATTCTTCAAAATATTCAAATGCATCAATAATATCAAGATAAACACCGTCAAATCCCTTGTTTATAATCTTGCCAAGATATGAATCCTCACTCCCGTAAATGATGTTCTTCCATTCCTGCTTCCAGAACCTTACCTTATAGTTACCTTCCCATTCGGGATTCTCACCGGCGAGCCATGACGGGGAATGGTTTTCCCAGTCACTGTGCCAGTAATAGCGATAATCTTCTGCTTCACCGATACTCATATATGAAACCACTAACCTTCGTCCCCCGTTATTTTTGTGTTTCAGCGTGTTTATCTCAGAGGCGGTAAATTCTTCATCTTCAAAAAAATAGTCAATTATCAGTAGATCGTAATCCGTTGCCGACAGTGCCTCAATAAATTCATTCCTTGATGCGTAGTTCTCGGGATTGAGCAGGTAAAGAAAGTTCCTGGCAGCGTCAAGAGAGCCAATATCATATGCATTGACATTATTCGGCTCATCCGGATAATCAGGAATAACACTCAGTTCCCTGTCAGGAGCGGCGAAAGAGACAAAGCCCTTTGCCTGATTTTTCACATACGACTCCTCCATCTTCTGGTGTGAAAAGCAATAGTCCGTGACAAGAACTTCCACACCGGCATCCTCACATATATCAAGAAACACCATCATATAGTCCTTTTCTGCTTTCGGTGTTTCCTGATCATCATCATCATAACCATAGAACAAATCCTCACGTCCGACACCGTCAATGGAGTTCAGATAGTCAGCATC
>CAZHQW010000030.1:7388-20673 GCA_964534745.1 uncultured Bacteroidales bacterium | reverse complement strand
GTCCTTGCTTATCTTTTATTTACAAGTTCCGGATACAGGTAATCCCTCACCCATAAATAATCGGGCTCTATGTCCAGGATCTTTTTATAGGTAATCCTTGCTTCATTTATCTTGTTATCCTCACTGTACCACCGTGCCAGGTTTGTGAGTACAAGCAGGTATATCCAGTTACCTTTAATTTCCTCTTTGTCCGATTCAAAAATGTTAACAGCCTTTTCGTGGTAATGTATGGCTTTTTTTAATCCGCCTCCCAGTATCCAGGGAGTATAGTATTTCATATTGCCCAGCTCCATAATTACCCTTGGATTGTTTTTATCAAGCTCCACAGCCCTGTTAATGTTTTTGATGCTTTTTACCCCGTACTCAAGAGCCTTCAGCGGATTCAACCCGATTTCAAAACCGTAAAGGGCACCTCTGAGAGAGTATGCCTCAGCCCATAATGAGTCATGCTTCAATAATATATCAATATTATGCCCTGCTTTATCAATATAATACCTGGCGGTGGCTTCATCACCCGTAACAATGCAGTAGGCTATATAACCATAAAATGTGTAGGTCAGATCATAGAGGCCCTGGATATTCCTTTCTTTTAAATATTTTTCTTCCATCCTGTTCATATTATATTCCCACATGTCCATTTTCCCGCTGATAAATGCCCTGTATATATTCTCATTGTAAGATGTCTGTCCGTTTACCCAGAATAAGGGAATAAGCAACAAAATGACAACCAGTACCCGCCCTGTGATTGAATATTTACTAAAACCTGATCTGCCTTCCTTTCCAGTTTCCATATTTTACGGATTTGTTATAGAGAGCCTTTAATACAACAACAATAAAAGCAATTTGTTGAGGTATAATAAGTAATATGTTTGTCAGCACACCCTGCCTGCTCTGGATTGAAATTACTATCCTCAGCATTACGGAAAGGATTACGTATACTGCGGCAAGCAAATAAGATGTGAAAATAAGGGCAAATATGCCAAAAGAAGTAATAACAGTAAAAAGTATTGTTAAAAGGGCGCTGTTGCCGAAGAAAGCGGTCACATTTTTTGAAAATCCTTCAATGCTTTCCTTGATATTATTATACATACGGCATCTTATCAGGCCGTTGCTCAAAAGTGTTATCACCCTGTAATCTTCTCTTTTTACCAGTTTTACTATTTCAATATCCTCAACCTTATGAGACCTTACTTTCTCATGCCACCTGTACTTCCTGTAAATGCCGGCATCAAACAGCATAAATTGTCCGTTTGCTGCCGACAGGGACTTGCGGGAAGAATATTCAACCAGTATCAGAGGCAACATGGAAACCAGGATCCAGTTCATCAGGGGCACCGTCAGCTTCTCTCCTGCCGTAACCATCTCTTGCTGCGGAAAAATTGAAAGAAGTGCCAGCCTCTCTTTATCAAAATAACGCAGAGAACTTCCTATCAATCCCTTTTCAATTTTCACATCAGCATCCATAAATAAGAAAAATGAACCCCTTGCTTTAAGTGATAGCCTGTGGCAGGCATAATTTTTCCCCAGCCACCCTTCGGGAAGCTCCTTACCCTCTATATACCCTATCCTTCTGTCTTTCAGAGAATAAGCCTTCACGATATCAAGAGTACCGTCTTCCGACATATCATCATATACTATGACTTCATAATTTTTATAATCCTGGCTAACAATATTGTCGAGCAGCTTTCCTATGTTTTCCGACTCATTCCTTGCAGGAATCAATACCGAAATAAACTGGCTGCCTGAATACTGCCCTGATGACAGCCACCGCCTTGTTACAAGATTGGTGAGCGCTATGAGCAGTCTTATTACAAGGAAGGCCAGAATTATATAAGAAATGACAAGCATTATCTATTCTTTCTGACTTTCAATACAGTCAATCAGGAAATTATTATATGCTTTCTCTATTGCACCATGGCTGTAGTCACCTGCATATTCAACCATATTAAGGTTAAGTACCGGCTTTTTATTTGAAAAAAAATCAGTCAGTGCAGCAAGAAAAACAAGCTGGAATTCCTTATCAGACCCTTCCAGCATATTTAACAGTCCCTTTTCAAATTTAACAGGGTAATGGTAAATGGACTGAATCTCTCCCTGGGGATAGAATAACAATAGATTATCTTTATCATTGAGCAGGTAAATACAGTATTCTATTGACTCAAGTACTGATTTCTTCTTTCTTTCAACTGAAAAAGCCCCTGCCTTGCTTAGGATCCTGTGCTTTTTCAGCTGCTCCTCCAGCATCATAACATGCAGCTTTTTATGAAACATCCTGGAATTAATATATACTACAAAGAAGCCGTCCCACCAGCTGAAATGATTGGCAATAACTACTGTCGGCACCTTCCTCAGGCTTACATCCGATTTGATATTAATCTCATGAAAATGCCTCCTGAGCATTATCCTTGCATACCAGTTGAATAACCATACATAGAACGGTATATGCCTTGACTTTATCATTATTTATCTGCTATACCAATTACAAATTACAAAAACAGGTTTAATCCTGCAAAAAATATAAACTGTACCAGGAGCAAATGTATTGAAATAACATTCTTAATATCTGCTTTCCCCAGGTACATGATACCCAAAAATGCACATGCCAGCACGAACCAGGCTGCATAATTCTGTACCGGCACCTCACCGGCTGTCCAGTTCCACATATTCAGGCTGCCTGCAACAGGTTCCAGCAAAAGATCAAAAAGCACCATAACCACGCCCCCTATTAATATCCTTACCATAACTGGTATCTTGAATTTATTAACCAATACAAAAGTACAGTATATAAGTATATACCAGTTAAGGCCTATAATCAGAGGAGTGCCAAACAACCGGGGTCCCAGCACACTATTGCTGTACGAATAACTGCCAAAGATCACCCCTGTATTAACTCCAGCCATCTCTGCTGTCGTACCCAGCACAATTATCAGTAAGCTGCATATTATAAATCCGGTATCCCTTTCATTGTTGTAATAAAGGACAAAAAAGAGGTTAATCAGAATGGAAAAGGGTATAATATATATGAAATACCTTGCAGTGAAGGATATGCTCAATCCTACCAGTCCGATTAAATAATAAATAATAATAAATTTCTTTGCCTCGTATGCGGGCAGTTTTAAAAAATCCTTCATAAGTGAAGCTTATGAGATTTCATTATTTTATCAGCGACAATTTTTGCCGAGGCAAGGCAAAGTGGTATGCCTCCCCCTGGATGTACACTTCCCCCTGTAAAAAATAATCCTTTAAATCTACACATAAAATTCGGATGCCGGAAAAATGCAGCCATCTTATTGTTTGAGCTGTTTCCGTATAACGCACCTTTAAACGAACTGCTGTTTTTCTCAATAGTGCGCGGATCGGCAAAATCTTCGAACTCTATATAAGACTCTATGTCAATATCCAGTGTCTTATTTATCTTTGATATTATATTCCTGCGTGCTTCCGCCACACAACTGTCCCAGTCCTGCCCCTCATTAACGGGACTGTTAATCATGACAAACCAGTTTTCGCAGCCGGCCGGTGCATCGGTATGTACAATCTTGCTACTGATATAAATATATATTGTGGGATCATCATATACTGCTTTCCTTTCAAAAATATATTCGAACTCAGACTTATAATCCGTTGAAAATAATATATTGTGTGTTTCAAGAGCAGGGTACGTATTTTTAATACCCCAGAAAAAAATAATTGCCGATGACGACAGTTCCTGCCTTAAAAGATACCCGGGCACCTTTTTCTGCACCAAAAGCCGGTTATAAACCGAGAAAATATCAGCATCACTAACAACGATATTACTTTGAAGGATCTCGCCACCTGCCTCCACACCCCTTGTGCCCTTTCTTCCTGTAATTATCTTTTCTGCCCTCCTGTTAAACATAAATTCGACTCCCTTTGCCAGGGCCGATTTATATAACACCTGTATAAGGCTGAACATGCCCCTTTCAGGTAAATATGCACCGCCGCTATGCTCCAGGTGGGCAATGATATTCAGCGTGGCAGGTGCTTTATAAGGATTTGAACCGCTGTATGTTGCATACCTGTTGAACAACTGCCGGGTTCTTGCATCCGAAAACCACCGGCTGTTTTTTTCGTGCATGCTCCTGGACGCATCAAGGGCACGAAAGTGCAACAACACATTTAATGCAGCCCGGGAAAACATATTCGATAATGTCCTGAAGGGACTGAAAATGAAAGTATCCTTTGTCAGATCATACAAATACCTGCTATTTCTGAGAAAAGCCAGTACACTTTCTTTTTTTTCACCTGTCTTCTTATGAATTTCAGTTGCAAAATCATCGGTATCCCGGAATGCATTTATTATTGTGCCGTCACTATAAAAATACCTGCAAATAATGTCAAGCTGCCTGATGCTGACTCTTTCTTCTGCCTCGGCTGCATCCAGCAGATCCTCCATTAATTCGGGAATTGTAAGCAGTGAAGCGCCGGTATCGAATCTATACCCGTGGGCTCTCTTTTCAGATATTTTTCCTCCCGGACCTTCATTACTCTCCAGCACAAGCACCCTGTAACCTGATGCACCAAGCCTCAACGCACATGCCAGGCCCGACAGTCCCGCTCCAATTATTATTATATCCCTGTCCATGTACTTATAATTCCGCATTAAAAATCCGATAAAAATATATCAAATTTTTAGATTTGCAGTATCTAATAAATAAGGTTTAAACTTATTTCAAATAATTTTATAGTGTAATTTTGTGACCTGGCAAAACAGTATGATAAAAGATGGGTAAAAATGTTCTTATAGTAGGGACCGGACTGGGAGGGCTGGCGACAGCACTGAGACTGGTGAAGAGGGGATACAAAGTGCAGATGGTCGAACAGCACAGCAAGGCGGGAGGCCGCCTGAATGAGCTTGCCGTAGATGGCTTCAGGTTTGACATCGGACCGACGTTCTTCAGCATGAGCTATGAATTTGATGAATTAATGAATGACTGTAACCTGAAACTCCCTTTTACCCTTAAGCAGCTTGAACCCCTTTATGCCGTCAATTTTAGCGGCAGCAAAAGAACATACCACATATATAAAGACCTTGACAAACTGGCAGGACAGTTCAGCGACATCGAACCGCAGTTTAGAATGAAACTGGACAGGTTCCTTGCCTCTGCCGGGAAATTTTATGAGATCACCAATCCCCTTATTATTAAATCAAATTTCAACTCGACAGCGGATTTCCTCATGAAACTAATGAAAGTGCCCCTGAAATTCACTCCAAGGCTTTATTATAACATGTGGCAGGAAGTATGCAAATACTTTTCCTCATATGAAGTGCGCACAATAATGTCTCTTGTCGCTTTCTTCCTTGGCAGTACACCGTTTGATACTATGGCCGTCTATAATGTATTGAACTATACCGAGCTGATACATGACGGTTATCACTATGTTGACGGGGGAATGTACAGAATTGTCAGGAGCCTTGTGAAAATCCTGGAAAGCCAGGACGTTAAAATAAATTATAATACGTGCATTGTTGATTACAGGACAAAAAACGGCAGATTAACCCAACTTGTGGACCTCAATGGGAATGCCCATGAAGCCGATATATTTATTATAAACGCAGATGCAGCACTATTTAGAAATAAAATATTTAAAAGAAGAAAATACAGTGACAGGAGGCTGGCAAGAATGAAGTGGTCCATGGCCCCGTTTACCATTTACCTTGGTATTAAAGCCAAAATAAATAACCTGTACCACCATAACTATTTTCTGGGAACAAACTTGAAAGACTACTCGGACAGGATTTTTAAAAATGGTGCAGGCCTTGACAGGCCCTACTATTATGTTAACCTGGCATCGCATATAAACAAGGAATCGGCACCTGAAGGCTGTGAGAGCCTTTTTATCCTGTGTCCCGTTCCCAATCTCATGTTCAGGCAGCACTGGGATGACAGGGATGAGGTTGCAGATAACATTATAACTGACCTTTCACGCCGTATTAACTTTGACATTAAAGCGGCAACTGTTGCCAGGGCCATCAAAACACCCGTCAACTGGCAGCAAATGTTCGACCTTTACAAGGGGAGCGGACTCGGACTGGCACACAACTTCGGACAGATAGGAGGATTCCGCCCCAGGAACTATGACGAGGTATTCGATAATACCTTTTATGTAGGTTCTTCAACGGTGCCGGGAACGGGACTGCCGATGGCAATTATCAGTTCAAGACTGGTTCTGGAACGAATAATTAACAAATATGGACCTTTATCTTAAAACCGCACTTAAATGCAGTAAAATTACTGCTGCTAATTACAGCACCTCCTTCTCGACAGGTATAAGGGTGCTGAACAGAAAGTACAGGGATCAGATATATGCCATATACGGATATGTTAGGTTTGCCGATGAAATTGTGGACAGCTTCTTTGATTTTAACCGGCATGAGCTGCTTGAAAAGTTCAGGGAGGACACGTATGAGGCCATAAATAAAAAAATAAGCAGCAATCCGATTTTGCACAGCTTTCAGTATGTTGTTAATGAATATGACATAGAAAAAGAGCTTATAGACGCCTTCCTTAACAGCATGGAGATGGATCTGCACAAACATGATTATAATAAATCCCAGTTCAAGGAATATGTCAACGGCTCAGCAGAGGTAGTCGGACTAATGTGCCTGAAAATATTTTACAAAAACGATGAAGACGGATATGAAAAACTTAAATATTACGCACGTAAGCTTGGCGAAGCTTTTCAGAAAGTTAATTTCCTGCGTGATATCAGGGCCGACTTCAAGGAGAGAGGCAGGGTATATTTCCCGGGCATAGACTTTAATAATTTCTCATCACACGACAAGCAGGGTATTGAAAAAGATATACAGGATGACTTTAACAAAGCCAGACCCGGGATTAAAAATATCAGGAAAGACACAAGGCTCGGGATATATCTTATATACTGCTACTACATGACCCTTTTCGCAAAAATAAAAAAAATTAGAGCCGAGAACCTTATCGAAAGACGAATAAGGATAACCAATCTCAGGAAAACTTTATTATTGATAAAATGTTATATCAGACATAAACTGAACCTGATATGAAAAAGCTGAATCTTAAAACTGAGATAGATATTAATTCAGGCTACTGTTACGGGGTGACCATGGCCATTACCAAAGCAGAGGATACACTTGGGGAAAAGCATGAATTATATTGCCTGGGAGAGCTTGTTCATAACGAGGAAGAAATAGCAAGGCTTGAAAAAGAGGGACTCAAAATTATACACTATGATGAACTGCAAAAAATCAGGAATTCCAGGATTCTATTCAGGGCCCATGGCGAGCCGCCGCAAAGCTACGACCTCGCCCGGCGGAACAAAAATGAAATTATCGACGCCACATGTCCCATTATTATCAGACTACAGAAGCTTATAAAAAAAGCTCATAAAAACAATGAGATTATATATATATTCGGGAAACATAACCATCCTGAGATTATAGGGCTGACCGGACAAATTGACAATAAGGCAACGGTATTCGAAAACATTGACGAACTTAAGAAAATAAACGGACTGCCGAAGGAGTTAACGCTCTTCAGCCAGACCACAAAAGATATTAACAGCTTCCTTGAAATTGTCGATTCTTTAAAAAGCAAAGGGGTAAAGGTTAAAGTGCACAATACCATATGCAAAAAAGTATATAACAGGCAAAAAGAAATAAAAACCTTTGCCCTCAACCATAACAAAATAATTCTTATAGCAGGAAAGAACTCATCAAACGGCAAAGTGCTATATAATGAATGTAAAAAGCATAATCCTGATAGCTATTTCATAAGCTCCGTAATGGAAATAGAAAAAAAATGGTTCGCCCGCAATGAAAGTGTAGGTATATGCGGAGCTACATCAACACCCATGTGGCTGATGAAGGATGTTGAAGAATATCTGAATTCATTGTAATAGTGGTTTACCTGTCAAGCCATATCTTAAAATCCTTCACTTTCTCCCTGCTCACAATAGCTTCTTCTTCAGGCGGATTATTAAGCACGATCTTTAGCCGGCTGTTCGAATATGCGATAATATCCCTTACTGCATTTATAGAAATAATGAACTTCCTGTTTATGCGGAAAAATAACCGTTGGTCCACAAGCTGCTCAATGCGGTCAAGATAATAATCAACAGCGTAGCTCCTGCCTTCGGTTGTGCAAATAAATGTGCTCTTTTCACATATAAAAAAATAATCGATGTTATCAACAGGGACAGACCTTATATGTAATCCCGCCTTGACCACGAATCTGTTCTTATAGGGATGGACAAACTGGCTTACCAGCCTGTCATAAAGTTCGATATCTGGCTTATATTCATCAATAACTGTGGGACCGAAATTGGATTTAAACTTCTCCATTGCGGCTGCAAGCTCCTCATAATCCACGGGCTTCAGCAGGTAATCAACACTGTTGACTTTAAAAGCTTTTATGGTATATTCATCAAAAGCAGTGGTAAAGATAACGGGACTGCGTACCTCAGTCTGCTCAAAAATCTCAAAACTCAGTCCGTCCGCCAGCTGGATATCCATAAAAACAAATTCGGGGTGATCACTGCTCCTGAACCACTCAACGCTCTTCTCTACAGAATCAATAATCCCGATAACCTTAATTTTGCTGTCATACCTGTGGATGAGATCTACCAGCCTCTGGGCAGCCAGCTTTTCATCCTCAATTACCAGTGTGTTCATATTTTGATGAATATAATAATGGTACCCTGACTGTAAATTTATTTTCTGACTCTTCAACAATAACAGGTCTGTCGCTTAGAACTTCATATCTTGATTTTATGTTTTTCAATCCTATCTTCTCCTTATTTTCCAGTACTTTCTTTTTTTGCAGTTTATTTTCGACAACAATATATGATTCCTCACAATAAAGCTCAATAGTCAGAGGTTTATCAGCTGAGATAATATTATGCTTAATTGCATTTTCAAGCAATATCTGTATTGTCAGGGGGGCAATGTAAAAGTTGCCCCCTTTTATCCTGTTTTTTATAATAAGGTTTTCACCAAACCTGATTTTCTGCAGATACAGGTATGAATCAATAAACTTAAGTTCTGTCGCGACATCAATAACCTCCTTGTCTTTAAACTCCAGCACATACCTGTATACTTCCGAAAGGCGCTTGACAAAATGATCTGCCACCTCCAGGTTTTGTGTTATCAGTGTAGACAAAGTATTCAGACTGTTGAATAAAAAATGGGGATTTACCTGGTTTTTTAATGTCTCGTACTGCGCGGTTACACTTTCCCGCTTCAGTCTTTCCTCATTTTCTATGGATTTTTTCCAGTATTTCAGAATAATATTAATATAGAAAACTGAAATGATTATGTAATCTGCTATGATACAGGATAAAGCTGTATAAAACCAGACACGAATACAGCCAGCAATAGGTATTTTCAGAATGATCCCAAAGTATATGGCAGGGTATAAAGTGCACACAAGAAACCCGTACCCCAATAACAACATAATTGATTTTAAATATGCCCTTTTAGGATTTTCTGACCATTCAAGTTTCCGCCCAGTATATTTTCCCAGGTATTCATTACCCTTCCATAATGAAATACCAATAATAATACCGAAGCTTATATTGACAATAAATGTATACGAAGATTTCAGCAATCTTGAGCCCACGAATCCGTATGATATTAAAAATGATATCAAAAATACGAGTACCAGGGCAAGGATGTGATTTATAACTCTTTTAGCTGTAATTTTCATGATCCGAAGAAATTACTGTTCAATTACCATTTCAATCCTTATTCCTGCATTTTTCCAGCAGCTGGCTGTTATATTCTTTTCCCCAGCGGGGTGAAATACTATCGGCAGGAGTAAAATTTTCATATTTTTCCCTGGCGATTTCAAGTAAAGGGCAAGCTGCTGCCAGTCCGCCCCCATATGCTTCAGGCGTATAATAGAGATTTGTACCCAGTAAATAATAGGACCTGGGATTATTATCATTCAGCTCTATCGCTTTTTCCAAAGCTTGTCCAGCTTTTTGTGAATAGGTCCCTCCCCTCGACTGTGGGTCAGCCATTATCCTTCCCTGGTAAAGGAATCCCAGTAATGTATGGAGTTCTGATTCATCGGGTGCTATCTCCATGGCTTTATCAATATTTTCCTGTGCCATATCAAGATACTGGTCACACATGTCAGTCTCCTGCTGCTTTATACCCAGGATAATATATAAATAACCTGTATAATAATAAGGGAGCCACTTGTCTTTTTCAGCCTCTGCTATACGTTGAAACATGTTTGCAATATTATTAAAATCCTCCAGTGATCTTATATTATTCATTGAATCCAGAGCATTTTTCATACTGCTAAAATAAACTCCGTCCTGTCCGTAAACACCTAAAGTTATAAAAATTACCGCGTTAAGTATTAATTTTTTCATGATTCATAAGTTTTATAAGTTAATAATCTATTTTATTGAAATAAACATTGCCAGTATAAATGTCCTTTTTGCATAGGGCTTAACAGGATGTGCTTCGAAAATATCATCTGCACCGGGCTCACTGCTATATGTATAACCAAAGACGTTATCAAATCCGGGCAGGTTATTTACTGAAAAATGTATTATTGTAAACTTCCCGAACAGTTGTGTAAGGTAGCTGCTGTTAATGCTCAAATTCTGATATGCTTTTGTTCTGTCAGCAAGAAATTCAGGATTATTGGGATTATAGTAGGGCCTGCCACTTGCATATTTATATGTTATACTTAGCTGGCTGCTGAGTTTTGAAATCCAGTACTTAAATACTACAGACAAGTTATGATCGGAAACAAATGCCGGAGTTGCCGACACCGGAAAATCCTCGTAATTTCTTTTTGTATCTAAAAAGGAATAGGATATCCAGTAATCCGCATTCTTCAGCGTCTTCATGTCCCTCCAGAATATATCAATCCCTTTTGCATAGCCACTACCGGCATTATTAATACTATTATAGATATACATATAAGGATCATCTGAAGCTACATATTTTACCAGGTTATCATAGTCCTTGTAATATGCTTCAATTCGAAAAGTTCTTTTTTCATGCCTGTACTGGTAATTCAATATATAATGAACAGCTTTCTCTGAACCCGGCCGGTAAGCATATGCAAGGTACTTATCACGCGGTGACTGGTAAAACACGCCCCAGGCAAATGATACCTGGCTCTTTTTACCTGTCTTGCATGCCAGCGAAATTCTGGGCGCCAGTGTAAATTCACTGAGCAGTGATGAATGTTCTGCCCTTACCCCGAAGCGTCCGGCAACTTTGCTGCCTGCCTTAATATCAGTTTCAATAAATACTGATAATATGTTATTGCCATAACCGAAATCATAATTATTGTCGTTAACCGGACTGCTGATGAGCTGCATGTAGTGGTCATACAGCATTTCACCGCCAAACTTGAATGAAAGATTGTCATTAAGTAAGTTTGTCAGTGTCAGACGGCTTTGATATGCTTTATGGATATCATTAATACTTTCACTGTTCACATTAAGATTTTCGCCGTCATAAGTGCAGGCAATGCCTCCCTTGATCATCCACCTGTCATTAAGCATGTCATTATAGGTAGTATTGAAATAAAAATTCTTATCCTTAAGTTTTATCAGGTCGTCAGTGCCCGTATTATAATCAGTGTAGTATAAACTGCTTGCCGAACTGTTCAAAGAGCTGAACGTCTTTATCATGCCCTCTTTCCTAATCTTTTGCCTGAACATTATTGTCCCTCCTATACTTTCGGGCTCCTTTACCCAGTCAAGGCTATGATTTATAATCCTGAAATAAGGTGCAAGGTTAAAATAATCTGATGAAATGGTAACTGAAGTATTTTCCCATCTTTTTGTATGTGAAGCACCGCATCCCACTGATAAGAGCGATATGCCTGTAACGTCTTCTTCAGGCAACGCATTGGTGTTCAATATAAGCGCCGATGATAATGCCTGTCCGTATTCAGCAGAGTAACCGCCTGTGCTGAATATCATTCCGTTGAACAGGAAGGGAGAAAAGCGACCCCTCACGGGAATATCAGGTAATCCTGATGTATAGGGTGACCGGACAAGCATACCATCCATAAATGTCTTTGTTTCATAGCTGGCACCCCCTCTCACAAATAATCTTCCTGTCTCACCCACCGTCTGTGTTCCCGGAAGTGTATTAACCGCACCGTAAATATCACCCTCGGCATTTGCTGTTGTGACAATGTCAAGAGGCTTAAGAAGGACGGACTTCTTTTTGTCACTTGCCTCAAAAAATCCGGCGCTTATTACAGCAGCATCTATGGAGTTGCTGCTTTCCTTTAAAACTATATCAAATTTTTGAACAGTATTTTCTAAAACGATCTCTTCTTCGTAATTCACATATCCGATGAAGCTAACCATTAGAACCTGGCTGCCCGTAAGCCGTGTTTCCAGGGTGAACTCTCCCTTCCCGTCTGCTGTGCATCCTTCATAGGTATTTTTTAAATAAATATTGGCGCCGGTAAGGGGTTCGCCCCTGCCGTTTGTGACCGTTCCTGAAATAAAAGACTGGCCCTCTGCTACGCCAAAAAATAAAAAAATCATAATATTTATCAGAAAATTCTTCATTGTCCTGTTTTTAATATCAGCGACAAATATCAGTTAATAAAGGAATCCCGGAAAAAATAAGTTGCCGGACTGTCGAAAAAGGGTGCTGAATTGTATAATTTTGGATTATGAAACGGAAGCTGGTCATAACAAAGGACGGATCCAATACGCTGTTTGTGCCGGTGATGGATGAACATTACCATTCAGTATACGGCGCCCTGCAGGAGTCAAAACATGTGTTTATCAGTGAAGGATTAAATCGCTGCCCGGGGAAAAACATTGCCGTATTTGAAATCGGGTTCGGTACGGGACTTAATGCACTGCTTGCATACCTGGAATCTGTGTGCCGCAACATAAAAATAAATTACTACGCTATCGAAAATGATCCCCTTGACATGCAAATCATACATAAACTTAATTACCCTGAAATACTGAAACTGGATGAGTACGGCAGAAAGCTCTTTTATGACATGCATGCCGGCGAATGGAACAGAAAGCTGGATCTGCACAATAACTTCATTATCACTAAAATAAAAGACGACCTTACCCTATTTGCCATACCCTTCACATACGATGTTGTATTCTTTGATGCCTTTGCCCCTGAAAAACAGCCAGAGATGTGGGACAAAGAAATTTTCCGGAAGATTTATAACAATATGGCCACAGGCGGAATACTTACAACATATTCTGCCAAGGGTGAAGTTAAAAGGATAATTAAATCAAGCGGATTTAAGGTTGAAATTAT
>CAZHQW010000030.1:0-7288 GCA_964534745.1 uncultured Bacteroidales bacterium | reverse complement strand
AACTTAAGGGATAACTATACCGAACTGGCTGAAAAGGGATTCGAAGTCATTGGTGTCAGTCCCGATACCGAGAAATCACATACAAAGTTCAGGGGTAAATACCAGATCCCATACAACCTGGTTTCAGACACTGAAAAGAAAATACTCAAAGAATACGGAGCATGGGGCCAAAAGAACATGTATGGAAAAATTGTTGAAGGCGTATTGCGGACAACATATATTATTAACGAGGAAGGAGTTATAGAAAAGGTATTTACAAAAGTTAATACTAAAGACCATGCCAGGCAGATTTTCGAGGGACTGGGGATAAACTAGCAATTAATCTTAAAAGCTTCAATAATGGCAAAAGAACAAACAGGCAACGAAATCCGGCAGCAAAAGCTCAAGGCACTGGAACTCACACTGGGAAAAATTGAAAAAGATTTTGGCAAAGGAGCAATAATGAAAATGGGAGACCGTGTTGTTGAAAATGTAGCGTCAATATCGTCAGGATCCATTTCCCTCGACCTGGCCCTGGGAATAGGAGGCTACCCCAGGGGAAGGGTCATTGAGATATTCGGACCCGAAGCGTCAGGTAAAACAACGCTGGCCATACATGCCATTGCTGAAGCTCAAAAAGCGGGAGGCATCGCGGCTTTTATAGATGCCGAGCATGCTTTCGACCGCCCTTATGCCCAGAAACTGGGTGTTGACGTTGAAAATCTCCTTATATCACAGCCCGATGACGGTGAGCAGGCCCTGGAAATAACCGATCATCTTATACGTTCGGGAGCCATAGATATTATTGTTATCGACTCGGTGGCAGCGCTGACTCCCCGTGCAGAGATAGAAGGGGAAATGGGTGACTCCAAAATGGGACTGCAGGCGAGGCTGATGTCACAGGCTCTGCGAAAACTTACGGCAAATATCAATAAGACAAATACCTGCTGTGTCTTTATTAACCAGCTCAGGGAAAAAATAGGAGTTCTCTTCGGAAACCCCGAAACCACAACAGGCGGGAACGCCTTAAAATTCTATTCATCGGTGAGAGTGGACATAAGAAGGATGACCCAGATCAAAGAGGGTGAAGAAGTGATGGGTAACCGCGTTAGGGTTAAGATAGTGAAGAATAAACTTGCTCCCCCCTTCCGTAAAGCCGAGTTTGATATTCTTTACGGGGAAGGCATATCAAGGCTTGGTGAGATAATAGACCTGGGAGTTGACACGGAGATTATTACAAAAAGCGGCTCCTGGTTCAGCTATGGAGATACAAAGCTGGGACAGGGACGGGATGCAGTTAAGGCCCTCCTTGCAGATAATCCCGAGCTTACCGAAGAGCTGAAAAAAAAGATAACGGACAAACTTTTTAAACCCAGCTAATAATCATCTATTACCGCTATACCCGAAAGATGACTAATGTCACCCCATGTTTCAAGTTTCCATTCACCGTCATCAATAATAAACCTGTTTATACTGGCATTATATATTGAGAAATTCCTTTTATTGCCAACAGGTATATTTAGGGTATGTCTTATTGCAATGTCCAGTACACCCCCGTGTGCTACAAGCAGAATTGTCTGATACAGGTGCTTCCCTGTAATATTTAAGAGAGCCTTCATTATCCTGTCAGAGAACTGCTGCTTGCTTTCTCCGCCCGGTATTATATACAGCGGATCGGAATGAAAATTTTTAATGACCTCGGGATACTTCAGTATGAATTCATCCCTCTTTAACCCCTGCATCAATCCCATGTTTATCTCGCGTAGCTCCGCTTCGGTGCGGACTTCCATATTAAGCCCGGCGGCAATAATTTCGGCAGTGTGCCGGGCCCTCTCAAGGTCACTGCTGTAAATGACATCATAAGTGCTACCGGATAATGCCTTTGCTATGGCCTTTGCCTGTCTTATACCCAGCTTCGAAAGCCTGCTGTCAAGATGTCCCTGAAACCTGCTCTCCAGGTTCCATTCGGTTTCACCATGCCTGACAATTATGAGCCTGGTTATCTTACCTTTCATCACTTTTTGTCCGTATTACCCTTACCGGAAATCTTGGCCCATGAATCTTTCAATGTGACTGTCCGGTTTATTACCAGCTTCCCTGCAGCGGAGTCGGGGTCAACACAAAAGTAACCCAGCCGCTCAAACTGAAACCTGTCTCCCGGCTTTGAATTCATGACAAATGGCTCAACATAGCCGGTCACGGTTTTTAAAGAGTCGGCATTAAGGTTTGATGTAATATCCTTGCCTGAACCAAAATCATAGGGATCCTCAAGCCTGAACAGGCGGTCATACAATCTCATCTCTGCCGTGACGGCGTGCTCAGCAGAGACCCAGTGTATTGTCCCTTTTACTTTTCTGCCGTCCGGAGAATGGCCGCCCTTTGAGGCAGGATCATATGTACATACCAGTTCAATTACTTCCCCCCTCTCATTTTTTATATATTCCCTGCATCTTATAAAATAAGCATACCTAAGCCTCACTTCACCTCCCGGTGACAGGCGGAAAAATTTCTTTGGCGGATCTACCATAAAATCATCCTTTTCAATGTAAATAACCCGTGAAAAAGGAATCTTCCTCAGCCCCATGCTTTCGTCTTCAGGATTATTGACAGCTTCCAGCTCCTCATTCACACCTTCCGGATAATTCTCTATAACAACCTTTAAAGGATTTATAACACCCATAGCTCTCTGGACCCTTTTATTGAGGTCCTCCCGCAAACAGTACTCCAGAAGTCCGATATCAATAATATTTTCTCTTTTTGCAACACCGACACGCTCGGCGAAATCCTTGATCGATTCAGGGGTATAGCCCCTCCTCCTTAATCCGGATATCGTCGGCATCCGGGGATCATCCCATCCATTTACATGTCCGTTCCTGACCAGGCTCAGCAGCATACGCTTGCTCATAACAGTATAGTTCAGGTTAAGCCTTGCAAATTCATATTGCCTGGGCCTGTATGCCGAGGGGTCATCCAGTATATTATCCAGGCACCAGTCATAGAGAGGTCTGTGCACCTCGAACTCGAGAGTGCATAATGAATGCGTTATCCCCTCTATGTAATCTGACTGTCCGTGTGCCCAGTCATACATCGGGTATATGCACCAGCTGTCACCTGTGCGATGGTGGGAAGCATGTTTAATCCTGTAAAGCACGGGATCCCTCATATGCATATTGGGAGAAGCCATATCTATCTTTGCCCTCAGCACCTTTGATCCGTCAGGAAACTCACCTTTCTTCATCCTTTCAAATAAATCAAGGTTATCTTCAACAGAGCGCTTACGGTAATGACTTTCTTCACCCGGCCTCGTGGGAGTACCCCTTGTAGCTGCCACCATCTCAGCACTGCTCTCATCGACATAAGCCAGTCCTTTTCTGATAAGCTTGACAGCCCACTCATAAAGCTGCCCGAAATAATCGGAAGCATAATACTCCCTGTCCTCCCAGTCGAAACCAAGCCACCTTATATCTTCCTTAATAGACTCTACATATTCGGCCTCCTCGGTAACCGGATTGGTATCGTCAAAGCGAAGGTTGCACATGCCACCATATTTTTCTGCCAGTCCGAAATTCAGGCATATGGCCTTTGCATGCCCTATATGTAAATACCCGTTGGGCTCGGGAGGAAACCTTGTATGGACCTTGCCATTATGTTTGCCTTT
The DNA here is from genome assembly GCA_964534745.1 of uncultured Bacteroidales bacterium. GTDB lineage: Bacteria > Bacteroidota > Bacteroidia > Bacteroidales > UBA10428. Next base: position 3,651 of record CAZHQW010000030.1, on the reverse strand, counting down.
TCGCAGATCTTCCTCTATAATCTCCTCAATGAAATTCAGAGACCTGCCGTTATCTTCTTTCGCCATAGTTACTGAGGTTAAAAAGCTGTGATTTGCTTAAGTATAAAAAAAAAGTAAAAGTAACGATTTTTCCTGCATATCATACAGAATTAAAGAGGTAAAAAAATCCCGGTCTAACCGGACCGGGATTTAAGTCAGCATCATCTTCTATGAGAATCGCTATTGTTTGATAAACCTGGTACTTACAGTACCGCCAGCAGCATCGAGGGTTATGAAATAGACCCCTGATTTAAGTGAAGAAACATCAACAATCTTATGAGAAGCTGACTGAAACTCTATCGATTTGACAGTTTGTCCGACGATATTTGAAATTGTAATCCTTCTCATTGCAGGATACTTGATTGTAAGCACATCGTTGGCCGGAACCGGATAAACACTAAGTATGGCGTTGTTTACCTCTTTTACCGAGGTCCCCTCTGAATAAAAGCCGATGTTGTCAATGTAACACAGTGAGCCTACTCCATCCCTGGGATCAGCAAAATCCGGAAACCAGGTTATACGGCCAAAGGCATTGCCAATACCTGCCGACATGTCAAATACAATCAGCTCCCATTCGCCTGTTACGGTACTGGTGTCGTGCACCTCAAAAGATTCGCCACCTCTGCCCTGCTCCAGTTTCAAAGCACAGGGAGACAAAACATCTTTATAAAGCATCATCTGCATCATGTGGTTTTCCTCTGTAATTTCTACGGAGTCATATGCATCTGACCATGCCCCTACCCATGGATCGGCAGTTTCAAGGACGGTAAACTCAATGCAGAAATCTGAGGTGTTGATACCTGCATTATCCGGATTATCTGCAAGAACGAAGTTTGCCGGATCATCTCCTGCATTGGCAAACTGCGTCCAGGCAGTATCCTCTTCAGGATTTTCAAAGGTAACAGGCAGCTCCCACTGGGCGCTTACCCCCATTGCGAAAATCGCAAGTAATAAAAGAGTAATTGTTGTTTTCATAGTTAATGATTTAAGTTAATAATTGGATATTTATAGATATAATAAATAATCAGCTAATTAGTTAGTGCCTCCTTTCCTATTTTTTAATTTTTGGTCATTTCCTGATCAACTTAACAGTTTTAATTTCCTTATTATTTAATATCAGCCTGGCCAGGTAAAGGCCAGGCTCCAAATTCTCTGCATCTATCCTGAAAATATGCCATCCGGGATTGACCTTTTCACGCCCGATTATACATTCTACCTTCATTCCGGCCATGTTATAAATATCTATCTGAACCTGCGATGGCACGTCAGCTTTGATCTTGATAACAAAGCCTGAAGCAGAAGGATTCGGGTAAACCGAAAGATCATTATCCGCGTAAATTTCCTTAACTGAATAAGGATAATAGGTAATACCTATTGAATCCATCATCGGCTGAATTTCGGGGTTCGACATAAAAAGGTCCCATAGCAGCTGGCTCCTGTAATTCTCTATCATCAGGATTATGGGTCCCTGGTCAATAGCCAGGTAAGAACTAGCGTACCAGTTGCGTTGCTGGTTGAAAGCATCGGTAAAGCCCATCCATCCCCATATCCTGTCCCCGAGATTCCTGTAAAAATGCTTCAGCGCCAGCATCGATTCCTCAGGGGTATAGGGAAATGAGGACAGTGCGGCTGTAGGTGTAATGGTGCCGTTATCATTGGATGAATAGGGTTCATGGGCCCTGTAGCCATCCGGGTCGTCACTGGCGGTGAGCCCCCAGCAATCGGCGCTGTACCCTTCAAAGCCCTTTGGATTGTCAGCACAATAGGCCTGGTTTATAAGCGAATGATTCATATTCTGCACAAAGAAGTACACATTATCATCTTTTTTATCCCTCGGATCAAATCCCAGGAAAGAGTAATGCGCAAAAAAGAGCGGTCCCCCGTAATCCCAGCCAACGTAAAGCTTATGTCCGTAAAAGCTCTTTCCGTTAATGTAGTTTGAACCTGACTCCCATCCTGTGTTCCATAAGCTTGCCGGAACACCGTATGTTGGTGATGCAATGGCAAGAAGATAAACAATAGCGGCCTCGTTCCATCCCGTTACCTTCATGTTCATAGTCCACTCGTAGCCGGGTGACCAGTGCCAGTAAATGGACGGGGAACCGTCCCTCCTGTACCAGTCCCATTCAATCCCTTCCCACAAATCTGTGGCCACCTGCACTATCTGCTGTTCATCTTCATCTGCGCCGTCAAAGTATTGCCTTATTGTCAGCAGTCCCTGTGCAACATAAGAAGTCTCAACAATATCCCCTCCGTTGTCATAGGTGCTGAAAGGAATAACATCACCCGTATTCCCGTTGATCCAGTGCGACCATGCTCCATGAAACCTGTCCGCATACGACAGGAAATCCAGGATCTGAAGTACCCTTTCCACCCCTTCCTGGCGGCTTATATATCCTCTTTCAATACCTACCGGGATGGCCATCAGTCCGAATCCCGAGCCCCCCGATGTAACGGTGTTTCCGGATGTGTTCCTTTCACGGGTCATGCCTGATGCTTCGTGTGCAAAATCCCAGAAATAGCGGAAGGTATACCTCTGCACCATATCAAGCAGCTCCTCGTCCGTCATCACGTGGGTAGTGTCACTCACTGCCGCTGACGGTTCTGAAAGCGAATCCGACTCTCCAATAGCTATCACCCTGTAGGTTGCTGCCACCGTGGGCCCAAGTTCCTTTACCCAGTCCACGTAAGCACGTGTATCCTTATCCACCTGTCCCAGCGTCGAATAGTCCGATCCCCCGTTCAGGGAACGTTCTATCTCGTAACCGTACCTGTATGATTCATCATTATGTTCCCACGACACCTCGATATGGCACTCATAAGCCGTTGCGCTAACCTCCTGCGGCGGCTCCAGGGGAGGCCATGTACCGTCTCCCTTGTTAACCCTCATATTATCGATAAGCAGCGTATGCTGAACACCATCACTGGCATTCTGGGCAAATCCTATGGTTTTTATTATGGTGTAGTTCACCCCGTCACCGGACTCCAGGAAATTTGACATGGGTATTGCTATCCTTGTCCATTCACCGGCAGAAAGATCAACTGACCAGTCCGATACAGAAAGGAAAATGCTTTTCCTGTTCGTAATATCCTCCATGAATACCGAGGGCAGATCTTCTGAGGCAATCCCCTCAACACTGTAAAGCCAGAAAACCAGCGTGTCTGTATCACTTATATCCTTTTCTTTCCATTGGTCTCCTGCAGCGATGGCATACCAGTTTCCCCCTGAAACGGAGCGCCACTTCAGCCTTAGTGAGTTTGTTCCCTGCTGCGCAGGAATCACCGATTCAACGGGAAACTTGCGCAGGTCCGGTTCTACCTTCCTCTCCAGCTCGCTCGGCGCAGTAAGCTCCATCCAGCTGTAATCGTAGTAGTCCGCATCGGGACTATCCTGGAAATATAAATATGTCTGTGCATGAGTTATGCCTGCCGCCGCAAGCACCATGAACCCAACAAAAAGAACATTAAGTATAAAAAAGGACTTCATAATTAATTATTTAAGTGTAAAAACTGCTTCTTTAAGCTTTTCAGAATCCGGACCGACCATTACCTTAAAGTCTCCCGGCTCTGCCACATAATCAAGGTCACCATTAATAAATTTCAGATCTTCAA
>CAZHQW010000029.1:13275-40720 GCA_964534745.1 uncultured Bacteroidales bacterium | reverse complement strand
TGATTACCCCTTTGGCTATTCCAGTCCGCCTCCCTTTATTCCTGATGAATATAATCCAACCGGACTGTACAGGAAGAATTTTACTATTCCTGATCAATGGGAAGGCAGGCAGGTATTTATTCATTTCGGAGCTGTGAAATCAGCCTTTTATATGTGGATAAACGGTAAAATGGTTGGCTACAGTGAGGATAGCAAAACACCGGCCGAGTTTAATATTACCAGGTATGTTAAAAAGGGAGATAACCTTCTGGCACTTGAGGTAATCAGGTGGACCGACGGCAGCTATCTCGAAGACCAGGATTTCTGGAGGCTGAGCGGTATTGAGCGTGATGTGTTTTTGCTAGCCACGCCTCCTGTCAGGATCAGGGATTTTACGCTTGTTACCGATCTGGATGATAATATGTCTGACGGATTGCTGAGCCTTGATGTTGATGTGACCAATCATGACAGGGAATATAAGGAAGCAATAGTGGTATGCAGGCTCAATGACAGGGGGCATATAATTTATGAGGACGAGAAAAGGATATCGGCAAACGGTACGGCCAGGTTCAGGGCGAAGATACCCGGTGTGCGCCGGTGGAACGCCGAACATCCGGAATTGTACGGAATTGAAATCATGCTGAAAGATGACAGCTCCCTTCTGCAGGCCGTTCATCATGAGGCCGGCTTCAGGAATATAGGTTTTGCAGGCGGATTACTGAGAATTAACGGGGTGCCGGTGACCATAAGAGGAGTGAACCTGCATGAACACCACCCTGAGACGGGACATGTAGTTGATCTGGAGACAAGGATCAATGATATAAGGCTTATGAAGCAGAATAATATTAATGCTATAAGGACATCACACTATCCGCAGGATCCGGTTTTTTACAGGTTATGTGACAAATACGGGATGTATGTTATTGGCGAGGCGAACATTGAAAGCCACGGACTGGGATGGCACAGAAACCATTCTATAGCAAACGATCCGGCCTGGCTGGATGCCTATATGTACCGGACCCGCAACATGGTTGAAAGAGACAGGAATTTTACTTGCATAATAGTCTGGTCCCTTGGCAACGAGGCAGGGAACGGTGATAATCTTTACCAGACCTATAACTGGGTAAAGAGAAATGAACCGACCCGTCCGGTTCAGTATGAGCAGGCCGGACGTGAACCAAATACAGACATAGTATGTTCGATGTACCCGGGATTTGAAGAATTAAAGCTTTATGGGGAATCAAAAAGTGACCGGCCGTTTATTATGTGTGAATACTCACATGCCATGGGAAACAGCCTTGGCAATTTCCAGGACTACTGGGATCTGATTTACAGCTACGATATACTCCAGGGAGGACTTGTATGGGACTGGGTTGACCAGGGGTTGCCGAAATATGATGACAGTGGTAACAAATACTGGGCTTACGGCGGTGATTTTGGTCCGGCCGGCGTACCGTCAGACAATAACTTCTGCATGAACGGTGTTGTAAATCCCGACCGCTCACCCCATCCCTCTCTTTTTGAGATGAAGAAGGTTTACCAGCCTGTTTATTTCAGGGAGTCTGATCTGGCCGGCGGCAAGGTTGAGTTTATCAATAATTATAATTTCACGAACCTTAATGTTCTTGATTTCTGGTGGGTAATTGAGGCAAACGGGGTGCAGACTGAAAGAAGCGAAACCTTCAGGGTGAATGTGGTACCCGGAGCCTCAAAAATAGTGGATCTTCATATCCCCGAAATAAAGCCTGCCGGCAATACCGAGTATTTTATCAATATTTATGCCCGGACGCGGACTGATTCAGAACTGGTGCCCGGCGGGCACACAGTGGCATACGAGCAGATGAAGCTTCCTGTTTATAAGGAGGAACCAGTTGTATGGCGGACAGATGACGAGCTGGCACTGGCTGAAAGCGGGGACATGATTACTGTTTCAGGAGACGGATTCTCAATTGGCATAGACAGGAGGTCGGGATGGGTGTCTTCGTGGAGGTCAGGAGAAAAGGAAATGTTACTAATGCCCTTGCAGCCTGAATTCTGGAGGGCTCCATTGGACAATGACTTTGGCAACGGCATGCCCGATACATGCGGGATATGGAAGGACCTTGAAAAGGAATTTACTGTTGAAAAGATAGAATGTTCGCAGCCTGCACCCGGAAAAATTGTTGTGAGTACTGATTTCAGGGTGGGACGTATAGATGCCGGCGCTTCTGTTGTTTATGAAATATACGGTGACGGCACACTTGAGGTTAAGAGCACATTCAATTTTGACAGGGAGGGATTGCCGGTTATTCCTCGTATTGGGTTCCGTCTGCGCCTACCTGCGGAATATGATGATTTTTCATATTTTGGCCGCGGGCCCCATGAAAATTATATTGACAGGAACACATCCGCACTGGTGGGCCTTTACAGGTCAAAAGCGGCTGATCAGTATTATCCTTACAACAGGCCCCAGGAAAACGGTTATAAGACCGGCGTGCGCTGGGCAATGCTGTGTAATGAAGGCGGGGAGGGGCTTAAAGTAAATGGACAGCCTTTAATATGTACCAGTGCCATGCCTTATGCGCGTGAGGATTTTGATCCGGGAAACAAAAAGGCCCAGAGACATACGACAGACATTATAGCACGCGATTTTATCGAGTGGCATATTGATTTGAAGCAGATGGGCGTGGGAGGCGATAACGCATGGGGTGCATGGCCACATGAAAAATATCTTATATTCCCGGCCGTTTATAATTTCAGCTTTGTCCTCCATCCGGTACATGAGGAAGCAACCGGACAGGCAAAACCCGAAAACCAGTAATAATTTAAAACAATTATATAATGAGAACATCAGGCAAATACAGTCTTGCTTTTTTAGCAATATTATTAATAATGGTTGTCTTCTTTCTCCACACCTGCAAACCAGGGGAGCAGGACAACACAATCTGCAGTCCGGATAAAAAAATAACGGTTCATTTTGTAGTATCCCCTGACATGAAAGCTTACTATAATGTTTTATATGGTGATTCCATGGTTATAAAGGATTCAAGGCTTGGCATTGTAATGGAGGACGGGGATTTTTCTGAGCAGCTTGTTCTGGAGTCGGTATCACCTGTGGAAATAATAAAAGATGATTACAGTATGCTTGTAGGGAAGAAAAGCAAATGCTCCTACACGGGAAATAAAAAGGTATTCCATCTGAAAAACGGTAACGGCGGAAAAATGGATATTATTTTCCAGGTGTCTGACGACGGCGTGGCTTTCAGGTATTATTTCCCGCAAAAATCAAAAGACATAAAAAGAATAAAGGCTGAATTGAGTTCCTTTAATTTTCCCGTGGGCACAAAGGCATTTATCCAGCCCATGTCAGCGGCAAAATCGGGATGGAGCCAGGTTAATCCTTCATATGAAGAGCTCTACTACCAGGATACTGAATTGTCAGATTTGCCGGTAAGCGAACCAGGGTGGGTATTTCCGGCATTATTTAATTACAGGGATTTCTGGATGTTACTGACTGAAACAGCACCTGAACGCAACTACTGCGGCTGCAGGCTGGAACAGGATTCCGCAGGCTATGGGTTTTCTATAGGCTTTCCGCAGGAGCCCGAAGTTATTCAGGGGGGGCCCCTGAATCCTGAATCAGCAACCCCTTGGTACACGCCATGGCGGATTATAACAGTTGGGAACGGATTAAAAACAATAGTGGAATCCACGCTGGGAACAGATCTGGCTGCTCCCTCAAAGCTTGAAGATATATCTTATGTTAAACCCGGAAGGGCTTCATGGAGCTGGGTATTGCTGAAAGATGATTCGACAGTTTATGATGTGCAGAAGAGGTTCATCGATTATGCAGCTGATATGAGCTGGGAATACTGCCTCATTGATGCATTGTGGGATACGCAAATTGGCTATGATAGTATAGGCATGCTGGCAGATTATGGCAGGGACAGGAATGTGGGTATATTATTATGGTACAATTCTGCGGGAGACTGGAACACTGCTTTTCAGACACCAAGAGATAAAATGCTGACCCCTGAGAGCAGGAACAAGGAATTTACAGGGTTAAAGGAAATGGGCGTGAAGGGTGTAAAAGTTGATTTCTTTGGCGGGGACGGACAGTCAGTTATGTCATACTACCAGGATATTTTTGAGGATGCTGCAAAATATGGAATAATGGTTAACTGCCATGGTGCCACATTACCGAGGGGGTGGCACCGTACCTACCCCAATCTGCTTACTATGGAGGCTGTACGCGGATTTGAATATGTAACCTTTGAGCAGTTCAATGCCGACCATGAGGCCAATCATTCATGCATGCAGCCTTTTACCAGGAATGTTTTTGACCCTATGGATTTCACTCCGGTCTGTTTTTCCGAGGTGCCCAACATAAAACGGTTGACATCCAACGGCTTTGAGCTGGCTCTTTCTGTGCTTTTCTGGTCGGGAGTGCAGCATTATGCTGAGACTCCGGGTGGCATGGCCTCTGTGCCTTCTTATGTAAAGGATTTTCTCAGGGAGGTCCCTTCATGCTGGGACGATACCAGGTTTGTTGACGGCTTTCCGGGCAAATATGTAATTATTGCCCGCAGGACAGGCGATACCTGGTACATGGCAGGCATAAACAGCGAATCCGAAGAAAAAACATTAGATGTCGTGCTTCCTTTTGTCGATAATGCAGGCTCTTACATGTTAATAACAGACGGTGAAAATAACCGGTCCTTCAGCAAGAAAGATTTTAAATACGAAACAGGGAAAAATATCCCGCTCAGGATAAAAGGCAATGGGGGATTTGTTATTAAGTTTTATTGATTATTAACAGATCACCATAAGTGGTGAACCAGCTTTTTTATTTTCTTTTCATAAATAGCCTGTATTGCTTCTAACTGATGCTTTGTAAGGTCAGGCAGGTCCATGGACATGTTGTTTGATTCAACCTGCTGCTTTTTTGACGCACCGGGAATGATGCAGCTTACTTCATCAAACATCAGTATCCACTTCAATGCTACAGGTGCAAGGTTGGCTTGTTCGGGGAAGATCTTTTTCAGCTCCTCAACAGCTTCAAGTCCCGTTTCATAATCTATGCCCGCGAATGTTTCCCCCTTGTCAAACCACTCACCGTTCCTGTTGGATTGCCTGTGGTCACCGCCAGAGAATTTTGAATTCTTGTTAAATTTGCCGGTCAGCAGTCCGCTTGCCAGGGGCACCCGCACTATTATACCTACATCTCTGCGTTTTGCTTCCGGAAAGAACAGCTCCGAAGGTCTTTGCCTGAACATATTGAATATTATCTGTACAGTCGTAACATTGGGATAGTCAATAGCTTTAAGTGCCTCTTCAACCTTTTCGACACTCACCCCCATATGCAATATCTTGCCTTCATTTTTAAGGCGCTCAAATAATTCAAAAATTTCAGGCCTGTAATATGCTTCGGGAGGCGGACAGTGCAGCTGGATAAGGTCAATGGTTTCCAGGCCCATATTTTTCAGGCTGTCTTCAACATACTGCCTTAATACCCCGGGCTGGTAATATCTGTTTTCGTGCGGATTAAGGCGCCTGCCGCATTTTGTTGCCACGTAAATCCTTTCAGACCTTGAACGCACCAGTCGTCCCACGGCCTTTTCACTCTCACCGTCACCGTAAACGTCGGCAGTATCGATGAAGTTTATACCTGAGTCAACAGCATAGTTTAGTATACTGTCGGCGTTATCATGACTAAACCGGTCACCCCACTTACCTCCAACCTGCCATGTTCCAAGGCTTATTTCCGAAATTTTAAATCCTGTTTTTCCAAGTATCCTGTAATTCATTTTATTAAGTTTTTATTCTGCAGCGGAAGATTATAAATAAGTCGTATGCTAGCAATGGGACCGTCATGAAAGCTGATGTTCTTCTGTACCCTTTTATCACCTAAGCGAATTATGCTAAGCCTGAAATCCACTTTCTGGTCACTCTCATACTGCTCGCAGGTCCGACCCAGGGCATAGCCAATATGTCCTTCAAGCATACGCATATCACTGGTTACATATGAGTATATATAACTCAAATCGTTGACCCAGATAAATGATTCAGACAACTATCTGATCCCCCTTTCTGATTATTTATTGCCAATATACACAGTTTTATTATTTTATCAAAAACCAATCTTTTTTACATAACTTTACTGAAAGCATTAATATTAATATTAACCGGAAACTGATATGCAAAAGATCACTTTTTACCATATTATGACAACTTTTCTTACAGTCTTGATAGTCTGCGGTATAAGTGCGTATAGCAGTGATAACACATGGAATATAAAGGGAATTGTGTTTGAGGATGCAAACAGAAACATGGAGCTTGATCCGGGCGAGAAGGGTATTCCCGGGGTGCTTGTAAGTAATCAGTCAGATGTTGTCAGCACAGATGACGCAGGGAACTATAATTTGCATGTTGAGGGGGATCAATCTGTAGTATTTGTTATAAAACCCTCCGGATACTCATATCCTTTAAATGGTAACAATCTGCCGATGTTTTACTATACGGACAGGCATGAGGGCTCAGAGCCGGCCGCAATTAATTTTCCTTTAATAAGGACAGCCGAAAAGGACACTTTCAGTGTCCTGGTATTTGCAGATCCCCAGCCAAGGGATTACATGGAGATTAATTATATCAGGGACGATGTCGTTGCAGAACTCTCAGGAACAGGCAACTTATTCGGAATTACACTGGGAGATATTATGTTTGATGATCTTTCACTTTTTGGACGCTATAATGAGATAATATCCAAAATAGGTATCCCTTTTTATAATGTGCCCGGAAACCATGATGCCGATTACGACGCTCTTTCCGGCAAGCACTCGTATTCAACTTTTAGAAGCCTGTACGGACCTGACTATTATGCATTTGAGTATGGAAAGGTGAATTTTGTAGTATTGAATACGGTTAACTGGGTAGATGATCCAAAGGTGGTCTATCACCGCAATTACGAGGGCAGGATAGGTGAGAGGCAGCTTCAATGGCTGAAAAATTATCTGCAGTATGTCCCTGTGGACGAGTTAATAGTCTTATGCATGCATATACCTCTTTATTGTTACAGCTCTGAACTTGACCATGACAATGTGGCTGACAGAAAGGCCATCTTTGACCTTTTAAAGGACAGGAATCATCTGCTGGCCCTTGCCGGCCATCTTCACTCACTGGAAAATAATTACTTTGACGAGACAGGGGGGTGGACATCCGAAATACCCTTTCACCAGGTGGCCTGTGCTGCTGTCTGCGGCAGCTGGTGGAGAGGGCCGAAAGATGAGAGAGATATCCCTGCGGCAGTCCAGTTAAATGACGGCACACCTAACGGATACCATATATTCCTGTTCGGGGGAAATAATTATTCGCAGAGGTTCAAGGCTGCCGGTAAAAATGATAACTACCAGGTACGGATAAGTGCTCCCAGGGGAATAATAAGCATAAAACCAACCAGTGACCCGGGAATAATAGTCAATTTTTTTAACGGGAATGACAGGTCGGCAGTTATATGCAAGGTAGACAATAATAAGCCGGTCAGTATGAAAATGGCAACCATGATAGATCCGTTTGCCAGGAAGCTGTTACTTGACTATCCTGGTTTATACGACGAATGGATAGGTTGCAGTCCGACCCGCCATATATGGATTACGGACATGCCAGCCGGACTCTCACCCGGTGTACACAAGATAGCAGTCAGTGCGACAGACGAGTACGGCAATAATTATAAAGAGGCTGCCCTGTTTGAAATCTTTTAAAAGATATCCAACAAGCTGGATTTTTCCTTATAGACCGAATCCTTGATATCATCATAGAATTTGGCAACGCTGACACACATATACGGATAGATCCATAGAAATAAAATTCCCAGTGTAAGTATGCTCAGCAGTATCCACCCGATAAACCTTAATCCAAGGCAAAAAAGCTTCCATTTATAGCCATACATCATACTTGTGCTTTTTTTAATTGCTTCTGTCGCACTTATATCTTTATTATCAGCTATAATAAAGAATGTCTGTGAATACGCAAGCGCCGCAATAATTCCCGGTACGACAAGCAGCAGCATCCAGAGCAATACGAATAAAGCTACCAGAAGATATGCTGCCAGTGCAGTCCCGAAGTTCTTAAATCCATCAAAGATCTGTCCGATATCGGTTTCCTTTTTTCTTGCTACGGCCAGCATGTAGGTAATATATCCAAGAGCCATAGGACCACTGATTATCAGTGATGCTATAGGTCCCACCACAGTTATAGCCTGTATACCTGCCGTAATAACGAGATAGATCAGTGTTGCCAGGGCAGCCATACCCCATCTGCCTGTCAGATCTGCCCATGCCTGCTGCATAAGTACTTTATTTTCTGTTTTCATTTGTCTTGTTTTATAATTAATAATTACTGATTCACATTTGACTTTTTAACAGTTTTCTAAAATACACTTTTTTACCCAATTCAAGCCGCAGAATAATCATATTTCCGGTATTGCCCAGTGATTTTTCTGAGATAACATGCCTGTAAGGGCCAGGCGTACTATGTTTTGTTGTGAATTCATAAACCTTCACTCCAAGCAGGCTGTAAATTTCAAAGCCAACATTTGAAGGTTCCTGTAATGTATATTCTATAACCAGTTCGTCAGCAAAAGGATTTGGCAGTATTGTAAAACTTGTTTCAGGGATTATTTCATTACCGGTATTGCTGGTTATGGTGCTTTCAATATTTGAGCCCGCTTCATTGTATATGTTACCCGATGATTTCAATACCGATATGTCACAGGGCTCCTCCCGCCGCACCGCAACCTGGTAATAGGCAACGCCGCTTTCGTCGTCCGTATATTGAGTCTTGGTCTTGGCAATGGAATCAATAAGCTCAAGGCCTTCAGGTGAGCTTCCCTTATATATATAATATGTATTGTAATTAAAGCCTATGTATGGTGACCAGGATAGGTTGAATTTACCGGGCAGGCCGGGACTCAGCATAAGGTGAATGGTCTGGTGAGTCCAGCTTTGGTATGAAGTGTTACCGCAGCTGTCAATGGTTAATATCCTGTATCTGTCAGCGTGCTTTGAAGGGTCCGAAGCATTGTCTGTAAATATACTTGCATCGTTAAAAGGAATTGTTCCGATGGCAGAATATTGTCCTGCCACTGTTGTTTCTTTCAGAACCTGGTACTGTGCTGTTAACTTGCCTCCTGTTTTTTGCCATACGATCTTGTTTTTGCCTGTTACTGCATCAACGGTGACCATACAAATCTGCTCTATGTAACCTGTCTGGGGCACGGTAATATTAATATTATCCGTAGCAGTACATCCTACATTGTCTTTTACTTTCAGGCTGATAAAGCTGCTTTCAGTAAGACTTCCCTCAAACACCGAATCACCGGATTGTAGATTCCAGAAATACTCAAATGGCCTTACACCATTTACTGAGGATGGTTTAATTGTAAAACCGGTATTTTCACAAACTGCAAAATCTTCGCCCAGGGAAACTGAAAGTCCGGGATATACTGTAACCCTGGTTTTAAAAGTGTCTTTGGCTCCCCCGGTTTTGGTTATAGCCAGGCTTATATTTTTTTCACCTGTTGTGTTCCATTTCATGACAGCGAAATTCTCAGCTGACGACAGTATTTCTCCGCCTCCAGCATCCCATTCAAAATCGGTTACCGAATCCACAGGGACATTAAAGGCCGTATAAGCCATTCTTCCTGTGTCGCATACAATAGTATCATTAGTCTGCTCTACTTCAAATACCAGTACCCCGCAGCCATCCATAGTATTCCAGGCTTCATCTTGAATCCCATTCCCGTCCATCATCCATACGGCCCTTTTTCTGATATCCTCTCCTTCATCGCGATCAATAACGTATACATCAAAGCCAACAGGCCTCCCTCCCTCCGGATCATATACAATTCCATTCCTGTCAGTTATTGTGCTCCACATGAGAGCATACTCAAAAACATAGTCAGATCCATCCACTTTATAGGCATAGCTATAATTCGGGCCTTGCGGTGACTGCCCGCTAAAATAATATTCTTCCTCACCTTCGGTAAATGCCGGTGCAAATTCGTAATGGCCGAATCCTGCGGCGGGACCAAGTCCATCCTTTAACGTTTCATTGACATCCAGGTAAATTTCAGGTTTGTCAGACATCCAGTCTGCCTGCTCGGGCTCACACCAGTGCGGACAAAAATAATCTTCTTCAACGGTGACAATAATAAAGAAAGCTGTATCATTCCATACTGCACGCCATGTGGCTTTATCAAGTGTGGGCTCTTCAGTCTGAAATGGTTTATCGATGTTAAATTCTTCATACATATACCACAAGCCGTCAGTATAACCGTCAATAACGGGAGAAATTCCTTCAGGTAACTTATAGATGGTGGCATCCTGACCATCAGTCTTTGCCATAGTCAATAAAACTGTAATCAGAAATAAAAATTGTTTCATGATTATAAGGTATTTAATTTTATGTTTTAAAAGTCAGATAATCTTACCTGTCAACCAGTACAGATATGTTTCTTATAATCACCCGATTTGGAGTAGTGTCATTTTTTTGAGTTGAAGCTCAAACCCGAGATTGTGATCATAAATATCATGACTGTGCCGAACACCATTGCACATGCAATGGTAATTATTGTTCCTATTAGTGTCTTTTCCTGATCTACCCCGTATTTTATAGTATGTATAAGGGGATATAACAGCGTATAGAAGCCTACAAAAAGAAACATAAGATGAAAAACAAAAAAGATAATTTTACCGAATATCGTTGTTTTAAAGTCTATGTCTGCCTTACCTGTATGGTGTACCCTGTATGGTCTCTCTCTTGCAGTCCCGTATCTCAAATCCCTGTATCTGAAATAATTGTGATAGTAATAGCTCCTGTATTGCGGATTTGTCCTTGCCCTTTCGCGGTAGTAGCTCATCCTCCTGCGGTATAGAGCCTGGCATGTCCTGTATCTCTGTATAAATTCAAATGCCTGCTTGGTCCTGATAAATTCTATGTGAGCGTCAGGGGAGGGATTGATATCAGGATGCAGCACCTTGGCTTTCTGCCTGTATGCATGTTTTACATCTTCAAGGCTCGAGTTGGGATTAACTCCCAGTATTTTGCAATAAGCACTATACATGATCAATTATTATCTGTATAATATTATGCTAATGCCTGAAAACGCAACCAATAATTTGTTACTAAATATACAAAATAATAATGAGATATCGTATAATGTCCGGTGTATAAGTTCCCGAAGTTTATTCACTATCGAACCGGAAGTAGTTTTTGGCGTTGTTATAGCAGATATTTTCCACCATCTGGCCCAGCAGCTCCATATCATCGGGAATCAATCCGTTTTCAACGTCAGTACCTATAAGGTTGCATAATATCCTTCTGAAATATTCATGCCGGGCATAGGACAGGAAGCTCCTTGAGTCTGTTAACATTCCGACAAAACGGCTCAAAAGGCCAAGGTTTGATAATGCGTTCATCTGTCTTTCCATCCCGTCTTTCTGGTCCATAAACCACCAGCCCGAACCAAACTGAATTTTCCCCGGGAATGACCCGTCCTGGAAATTACCTGTCATGGTAGCAATAAGCTCATTATCGGCCGGATTGAGATTGTAGAGGATAGTCTTTGCAAGCTTATTCCTGCTGTCAAGCTTATCCAGGAACCGTGACAGGGGGATAGCTATTTGCCAGTCACCAATGGAATCGAAGCCTGTATCCGGACCGATTGCTTTAAGAAGCCTTGTGTTGTTACTTCTTAACGCGCCAATATGAAACTGCTGTGTCCAGCCTTTTTCAAAATCCATCAGTCCCAGTTCATATAAAAGGGCTGATTTGAATTTTACTATCTCCTCCTGAGTCAATGAATTTCCTCCGCGCACCTTGTTAAATATTGATTTTATTTCAGTTTCACCGTAATCCTCGCAATACATTGTCTCAAGTCCGTGGTCGGAGAGCCTGCATCCCTGCTTATGAAAATATTTATGCCTTTTCTCGAGTACGGTTAACAGATCTGTCAGCCTGATAATCTCTATGCCTGTCACTTCTGACAATTTATTCAGGTATTCATTATATGTAAGCGGATTTTCGACAGCTATTGCCTTATCGGGCCTCCATGCAGGCAATACCTTTATTTCGAATCCTTCTTTTCTGATCTTTTTATGATTCTTGAGTGAATCAACCGGGTCATCAGTTGTGCATACCAGCTTTACGTTATACTTCCTCATAATATTTCGCACTGAGAATTCGTCTGTCTTCAGCATGGCCGATGCTTCTTCATATATTTCCCTGGCTGTGGAAGGATTAAGGATTTTGTTAATCCCGAAGGCAGTTTTCAGCTCCAGGTGGGTCCAGTGATAAAGAGGATTTCTGACCGTAGAGGGTACAGTCTCGGCCCACTTCTCAAATTTTTCATAATCACCTGCATTACCGGTGCAGTACTTCTCATCTATGCCGTTGGTCCGCATAGCCCTCCACTTGTAATGATCACCGTACAGCCAAATCTGCGCCAGATTATCAAACTTGATGTCCTTTGCAATGTCTTTCGGATTAAGATGGCAATGATAATCTATGATGGGCATCTTTTTTGCGTGCTCATGGTAAAGTCTTTCAGAGGTCTTTGTTTGAAGCAGGAAATTTTCATCATTGAATTTTTTCATAACAGGGCAGGTTTAATTTGTCGTATTTATATTAATACAAAAATAAATTTTTAAAGCTTAAATACAATAATTCAAATGAAAGCAGAAAAATATTGTTTATGACAAAGATAATTTTTACATTTGCTTCATAATGTTCCGTGTACGTACACGAATAAAAATACAGGATTATCAGCCGGAAATCAAATAAAATAAGGATTGTAGATATTGCAAGGATGGCAGGGGTTTCTGCCGGAACAATTGACAGGGTTATTCATAACAGGGGCGAGGTAGCTGACATAACACGTAAGAGAGTTATGAGAATAATCAGGGAGTCTCATTATGTGCCTGATATACTTGCCCGCACTCTTGCCTCGAGAAAGATTTTCAGGTTTGCTATTTTAATACCTGAAGAAAACAGTGACAGTTCATTCTGGAGCAAGCCCCTTATCGGCGTAAATAATGCACTTAACGAAATAAGCCATTTTGGTATTAAAGGAAAAATGTTCCTGTTCGACCAGTTCAGCAGGTTATCCTTTGAAAGGCAGGCAGAAAGAATGATGCAATATGAGCCTGATGCGGTTATGATTGCACCTATATACTACCAGGAAACATTGAGTATTGCTGAAAGATGCAGGAACAGGAATATACCTTATATATTTATTAACTCAAATCTAAAGGATATTAATAAGCTCGGTTTTGTGGGACAGGACTCCAGGCAGAGCGGTTATCTGGCTGCAAGGCTTATGAGCTACAGCCTCAGGCCTGATTCGAAACTTATGGTAATTAACATATCCAGTGCCCTTGAAAGCCATAAACATATAATGAGCCGGCAGACAGGATTTGAGTCTTTCTTCAGGGAAAATCCCGGAATGAATGCAGATTTTTTTGTTCATCATATAAAGGATATGGACAGGAGTTCCATTGATAATTCGCTTAAAGGAATATTTTCAGGACCTGCACATATAAGCGGCGTGTTTGTCACCAACTCAAAAGTCTATAAGATAGCAAGATTTATTAAGGAGCATTTAATAGAAAACATAACTTTAATAGGATATGACCTGATTAATGAAAATATAGAGTATGTTGAGAACAATACTATTGATTTTCTTATCAGCCAGAGGCCTGTCGAGCAAGGTTACCGCGGAATAATGACACTTTTTAATTACGTTGTTCTCAACAAGCGTGTAAAAAAGGAACAGCATCTTCCTATTGACATTATAACTAAAGAGAATTACAGATTTTATATCAAATACTAAAACCTGCGATCATGAAAAAAGGTTCTTTTAATGATTTAAATAATAAACTGTGCGTTATTACGGGCGGGGCAGGAGTTATCTGCTCGGCCATAGCAAAGGGATTGGGCTATGCGGGAATGCGGACTGCCATTATAGATATCAACAAAAAGGTGGCTGAAAAGGTTGCATCTGATATTCAAAAGGATACAGGTTCTATATCAAGGGCCTTTATTGCTGATGTCCTGGATGTTAAGTCACTGGAAAAAGTCAGGGACGAAATAAACGGGGAGATGGGTAAAATTGACTTTCTTATTAACGGTGCCGGCGGAAATTCGCCCAAAGCCTCCACACAGATTGAAAGGATAGAAAAGGAAGATCTGGAACAGCTGGAAAAAACCTTTTACGGTATTGGCATGGACGGATTCCAGTGGGTGTTTGATCTCAATTTAAAGGGCACGGTGCTTCCGGTTATGGCCCTTTCAAAAGACATGCTGGAAAATGGCAGGGGCGTGATATTGAATATATCCTCAATGTCCGCTTTTAAGCCATTGACCAGGGTGCCTGCTTATTCGGCTGCCAAGGCAGCAGTCAACAATTTTACACAGTGGCTGGCAACACACCTGGCAAAGACCGGCATACGTGTTAATGCCATAGCTCCCGGTTTCTTTCTGACAAACCAGAACAGGTATCTGCTGATAGACGAGAAAACAGGAAATCCGACACCCCGCGGAGAGAAGATCATTGCCAATACACCTATGGGAAGGTATGGCAAAGTGGAAGAGCTTATAGGGACAGTACTTTTCCTGTTATCTGACATGTCAGAATTCATAACAGGAATTGTCATTCCAATTGACGGAGGATACAGCGCTTTTGGCGGAGTATAGCGGAGTATAATTAAACAACTAATAAAAAATCCGAAAAAAATGATAAAAAACGCAATTGTAGCACAATCGGGAGGTCCTTCCCCGGTCATAAACAATACTCTTCGCGGTATTATTGAGACATGCAGGAAATTTCCCGGTGTGTTCGGAAGTATATATGGTGGCTGGCATGGCATAGAGGGAGTAATGAAAGAAGAATTGCTCGATCTCTCGGTCCAGGATGAGGACGAGGTGGCGCTGCTCAGAACTACCCCTGCTGCCGGCAGCATAGGTACCTGCAGGTATAAGCTGAAGGAGCACCAGGCTAAGGATTTTCAACGTATCATGGACGTGTTCAAAGCTCATGATATTGGTTATTTCTTTTATATCGGTGGCAATGATTCCCAGCATACTGCTTTTATGGTAAGCGAGTTGGCAAAAAAGGAAGGTATTCAGCTTGTGGCTGTCGGTGTTCCCAAGACAATAGATAATGACGTGGGCGACAGTGAATTTAAATTTATTGACCACACGCCCGGTTACGGAAGCGTAGCACGATACTGGTCCCATATAATACAAAATGCCAACGAGGAAAACATGGGTTCCAGTCCGGCCGACCCGGTACTGGTTATACAGGCTATGGGAAGAAGAATCGGATTTATTCCCGCTGCATCCCGCCTGGCAGACACTAAAAGGGAAATGCCTCTGCAGATCTACCTGGCCGAATCAAAGCTTACCCTGGATGATCTTTTTAAAAATGTGAACAGGCAGCTTGTAAAGGATGGCAGGTGTGTTGTCGTTATCAGCGAGGGATTTGATGTGGGAGATATCGGTAACGTCAAAGATGCTTTTGGCCATGTTTCCTTTGGATCAACCAAATCTTCGGTCCAGCAGACAGTGGTCAATTACCTTAACGGGAAAGGCATTAAAGCCAGGGGCGCTGCTCGCGGACAGGTGATGGGAACGGACCAGCGGCATTCGATAATCTACGCATCGACAGTCGATCTTGACGAAGCATACAAGGTCGGACAGAAAGCTGTTGAGATTGCTGTAAGCGGGGAGAATGGCTGGATGGCTACAATATTAAGGGACAGCGGTATTATTTATAATGTCCGTTATGATAAGGTGCCCCTTGAGAAGGTGGCACTTTCAGAGAGAACGTTTCCGGAAAAATGGATTGATAAAAACCGCATTGATGTTACAGATGAGTTTATTGAATATGTTAGACCGCTGATTGGGGAAGACTGGGTGTCGGTGCCCATGGTTAACGGGAGACAGAGGTTTGCCCGGTTAAAGCCCGCCTTTGCAGAAAAGAAACTGGCGGACTACAAACCTGAGGCTATAGGGTGATGATTGTCCCGTAATTAATATTATTATAAAATGATTTATAAGATTTTTTTCTGGAGCTGGCTTGTTATAATTTCCCTGTTATCGGTATGGGCACAACTGCCTGTCAATAATATGGAGAAGGGCTATTCGTTTTTACGGATTGACTACCTGGCACACCTGGCAGCTTATTTTTTCCTGGGCTTTTTCTTTATTAAGGGCTACCTGCGCAATACAGTCATAAAATACAAATTTGCTATATTAGTAGTAGGGATCGGACTAATATATGCAGTACTTACCGAAGTGATCCAGCTTTATGTCAGGGGTCGGACTTTTAATCCGCTTGACCTTATATATAACTGTGCGGGCATAACTATCGGACTGGTAATAACAATGGCCTCAGGCAGGAGACATTCAAATACAAATTAAAATATTAAATAAAAACCTATATAATATGGAAAAAAATCCGCATAATGAACTTACGGGACTTAAACCCCAAAAAGAATTTTTTGTAGGAATAGACTCCGACGGGTGTGTTTTTGATACTATGGAAATAAAGCAGAAGGAATGTTTTTGTCCGAATGTGATTAAGTATTTTGAATTGCAGAATATTTCAAAATACGCGAGGGAAACATGGGAGTTTGTTAACCTGTATTCTATGAGCAGGGGCTTCAACCGCTTCATTGCGCTTGACAAATTTTTTGAACTGCTGGCAAAGAGAAGAGATGTATTAAGAAGAAATCCGAAATTGCCGGATACAGGTCCCTTAAAGGAATGGCTCGGTAAGGAGACAAAACTGGCGAATACAGTGCTTGAAAAATATGCCGCTGATATTAAAGATCCGTTCATTGATCTTACATTGAGATGGTCACAGAAAGTTAATTCCGATATCGCTGAAATGGTATATGGTGTTCCTCCCTTTCCTTTTGTAAAGGAGTCCCTGGAAAAGATCTTTGCAAAGGCCGATATAATTGTTGTTTCGCAGACTCCTGTTGAAGCTCTTACCAGGGAATGGAAGGAAAACGGAATTGATCAGTATGCACGAATTATTGCGGGACAGGAATACGGGACAAAGGCAGAACATATCAAATTGGCAGCTAAAGGCAAATATCCCGGCAATAAAATACTGATGATAGGTGATGCTCCTGGCGATATGAAGGCTGCCAGGCAAAATGGTGTTTTATTCTTCCCGGTTAATCCGGGACACGAGGAAGAATCATGGGAAAGATTGAGTAATGAGGCTCTGGAAAGATTTTTTGCCGGCACCTATGAAGGTGATTATGAGAATAAGCTGGTCCAGGAGTTCCTGGCATATATGCCTGAAGTACCTCCATGGAGCCAGGTATGAAGAAATGATAATTTTCAACAATATAGAATATGTTACTATTTGCCAGAGGTTCTGTATCGGGTGAGCTGGATAATGAAGAGCTAAGGGAGGGACTTTTTAAATCATTTGAGCACCTCGGGGCGAGGAAGAAAGTACTTGCCATACCCCCTGATTTTACCAGGGTGCATTCAAAAGCAGGTGATCTGACAAGAATGGTTTATGAGTATTACGGTACAAAACTGACAGATATACTGCCTGCCCTGGGTACGCACCTGCCCATGACCAGTAATGATATTTATAAAATGTATGGCGATATACCAAATGACCTTTTCAGGGTTCATAACTGGAGAAACGATGTTGTAAGAATAGGGGAGGTGCCTTCGGAATTCATAAGGGAGGTCTCCGGGAACAGGGTCACCTATGCATGGCCGGTGACAGTAAACAAACTGGTGGTGAAAGGCGGGTTTGACCTGATATTGTCTATCGGACAGATTGTTCCGCATGAGGTGACAGGCATGGCCAATTACAATAAAAATATACTGGTTGGTACCGGTGGTGCGGACAGTATAAACAAAAGCCATTTCCTTGGTGCTGTATACGGGATGGAAAGGCTAATGGGACGGGCAGATAATCCGGTAAGACAGGTCCTCAATTATGCGGCAGAGAAATTTATGGGGAACCTTCCTGTTATTTATGTGCTCACAGTGATAGGCAGGGGAGAAGGTAATAAACTAATAGTAAAAGGATTGTATATCGGTGATGACAAAGAATGTTTCAATAAGGCTGCCGGGCTATCTGTAAAGTTAAATATAAGCCTTCTGGAGAAACCCATTAAGAAGGCGGTTGTATATTTAGATCCTCAGGAATATAAAAGCACATGGCTGGGGAATAAAAGCATATACCGGACAAGGATGGCCCTGGCCGATGATGCCGAGCTTATAATACTTGCACCGGGAATAAAAGAGTTTGGCGAGGACAGGGAAATTGACAGGCTTATCCGCAAATATGGCTATGTTAATACACCGCAGATACTGGACATGGTCAGGCAAAATAAAGACCTGAGGGACAATCTCAGTGCTGCCGCCCATCTTATTCACGGCTCGTCGGAAGGCCGTTTCAGGATTGTCTATTGCACTGAAGATCTATCACGCAAGGAGATAGAAAGTGTAAACTTTGCCTATGCCAGTCCCCTTGACATGATGAAAAAATATAAGGTGGAGCAGTTGAAAGACGGCTACAATACCGTTGACGGCGAAGAGATATTCTATATTTCAAACCCGGGGCTGGGACTATGGGCCGGCAAGGAAAAGTTTAACAGCGAACAGTAAAACAGCATGAAATGAAAAACATCAGATGGGGGTTCATAGGTTGCGGGGATGTGACCGAAAAGAAGAGCGGTCCGGCTTTTAATAAGGTCGAAGGATCAAAAATTGAGGCCGTAATGTGCAGAACCATATCAAGAGCACGCGATTATGCTGCAAGACATAATATTCCAAAGTGGTACGATGATGCAGATAAACTCATCAGTGATCCGGAAATTAATGCTGTATATGTTGCCACACCTCCGAAGTATCACTCGGAATATGCAATAAAGTCCATGAATGCAGGCAAGGCTACCTATGTTGAAAAACCTATGGCAATAAGCTACAGGGAGTGCATGAAAATGAACGATGTGGCATCTGAAACCGGTGTCCCGCTGTTTGTAGCCTATTACCGGCGCTCACTGCCCTATTTCATGAAGGTAAAGGAGCTTATTGACAGGGATTCTGTCGGTAAAGTGAATTTTATAGATATAAAGCTATGGACTGCACCCAGGGAAGAAGACATGGACCCTCAAAATCCGCCATGGCGTATAATACCTGAAATTTCGGGAGGCGGCTACTTTTATGATTTGGCATGCCACCAGCTCGATATTCTTGATTATATATTCGGGCCCGTAAAGGATGCAACGGGCAAAACTGCCAACAGGGGCGGTTTGTATAAGGCAGAGGACACGGTTTCTGCCAGCATTGAGTTTGAATCCGGCATAGTGGCGACAGGCTCATGGTTTTTTGCTGCTGACAGCCTGTATAAATCCGATTCAATAGAAATTATGGGTTCAAATGGTAAGATAGAGTTCTCAACTTTTTCTTTCAGTCCGATTACTGTCAGGACAAGGGATACTATTACCAGGTTTAACCCGGCAAATCCTGAAAACATAGAGTTTTGTCTGATAAAGAACATAGTTGAAGAGCTTCAGGGCACGGGCAAGGCTCCCGGTGATGGCATTAGCGCAGCACGGACAAATAAAGTAATGGACCTGATATTAAACAAATGAGAAGGATAAGAATAGTTGCAGATGAAGACATACCCTTTTTAAAAGGGGTACTTGAGCCTTATTCTGATATTGAGTATTATCCGGGCAATAAAATAACCGGCCGTGAAATTGCAAATGCCGATGCCCTGGTTATCCGCACAAGGACTAGATGTGACAGAAACCTTTTACAAGGATCAGGTGTCAGGTTTATTGCTTCTGCTACAATAGGTTTCGATCATATTGATACTGATTATTGCAGGGAGCATAATATAGAATGGACAAATGCACCCGGCTGTAATTCCTCGTCAGTACAACAGTATATCGGTGCAGCATTAATAGCATTATCGGAAAAATACGGGTTTTCACCCGGAAGCAGAACGATAGGTGTTGTAGGGGCGGGCCATGTCGGGACAAAGGTGGTAAAGCTGTCTGAGCACCTGGGTATGACAGTATTGATGAATGATCCTCCGAGGATGAGAAAAGAGGGGCAATGCGGATTTGTATCTCTTGACGGTATAGTGCGTGATTGCGATATAATTTCGTTCCATGTGCCACTGAACATGACGGGAGAAGACAGGACATATCATATGATTGATGATCAGCTGCTTGGCAGGCTTAATCCAGGCACCTTTATAATAAACACGTCAAGGGGCGAGGTAGCAGATACCGGGGCCTTAAAAAGAGCAGTAAAATCAGGGAAAGTGAAAGGCCTGGTGATTGATGTCTGGGAAAATGAGCCTGGTATTGATATTGACCTGCTGAATTCGGTTGATATTGCAACTCCCCATATCGCGGGATATTCAGCTGACGGCAAGGCAAACGGCACTGCAATGAGCGTCAGGTCACTTAGCAGGTTTTTCGGTCTCGGACTGGATGACTGGAAGCCTTCAGGTATTCCGGTGCCTGAGAATACAATAATAACACTGGCAGATAAATCTGCCCCGGCACAGGAGAATCTGGCCATGGCAATTATTTCCACATATGATATCATGGAAGATGACAGAAGATTGAGAATGTCAACGGGGACTTTTGAAGATCAAAGGGCAGATTATCCCCTTAGAAGAGAGTTTGATTCATACTCGGTAAGACTGGTACATAAAAGCAGTGATACCAAAAGGATCTTACGCAGGATGGGATTTAAAATAATTAATTAAAAAAAATAAAAAAATGAAGCAATTAGCAGATATCGGATTAATCGGACTAGCCGTGATGGGAGAAAACCTTGTATTAAACATGGAAAGCAAAGGATACACCGTAGCAGTGTTTAACCGCACGGTTGAGAAAGTGGACAAATTCATTGAAGGACGGGCCAGGGGAAAGAATATTATAGGTACCCATACGGTTGAAGAATTTGTGCAATCAGTAAAAAGACCCAGGAAATTGATGTTGCTGGTCAAGGCAGGAAAAGCAGTGGATGATTTTATTGAAAAGCTTATTCCTTATCTTGATAAGGGAGATATAATAATTGACGGTGGAAATACCCATTTTCCTGATACGAACAGGAGGACAGAATATGTTGAGAGCAAGGGCTTTCTCTATATAGGCACAGGTGTTTCGGGAGGTGAGGAAGGTGCTCTCAGGGGTCCCTCGATTATGCCGGGAGGATCAAAGGAAGCATGGGTACATGTAAAACCTGTATTCCAGGCTATAGCGGCCAAGGTTGCCGACGGCACGCCTTGTTGTGACTGGGTAGGGGAAAAAGGAGCGGGCCATTTTGTTAAGATGGTCCACAATGGAATTGAATACGGTGACATGCAGCTTATATGCGAGGCATATTTTGTTATGAAGCAGCTTCTTGGCATGACATCTGAAGAGATGCACAAGGTTTTCAGGGAATGGAACAAAGGTGAACTTGACAGTTACCTTATAGAGATTACCGGTGATATCCTGGGATTTAAAGATGATGACGGGAAGGCTCTTGTTGAAAAGATTCTTGACACGGCAGGCCAGAAGGGAACGGGAAAATGGACCGGCATTGCGGCACTTGAACACGGCGTGCCACTGACACTTATTGGCGAGGCTGTCTTTGCGCGGTGCCTCTCCGCACAAAAAGAAGAGAGGGTGGAAGCATCAAAGATGCTGCCAGGAGTGAAGACGAAATTCAACTGTGACAAAGAGGCTTTTGTTGAAGACATAAGGAAAGCTCTTTATGCCTCAAAGATAGTATCATATGCCCAGGGTTATGTATTGATGCGCACCGCTGCAGCAGAGTATGGGTGGAATCTTAATTACGGAGGCATAGCCCTGATGTGGAGAGGAGGATGTATTATACGTTCTGCCTTCCTGGGGAAGATTAAAGAGGCATTTGACAGAAATCCCGGACTGACAAACCTGCTGCTGGACCCCTACTTTAAGAATAATGTAATATCTGCACAGGACAGCTGGAGAAAGGTTGTGTCAGTAGCAGCACTTAACGGCATACCTGCACCTGCCTTTTCTACCGCTCTTGCATATTTCGACGGGTACCGGACTGAAAGATTGCCGGCCAACCTGTTGCAGGCACAGCGTGATTATTTTGGAGCCCATACTTATGAGCGGATAGATAAGCCCAGGGGAGAATTTTTCCATACAAACTGGACAGGCAGGGGAGGAGATACATCGTCAAGCACTTATAATGCCTAGGTAAATTCTTTTTTCAGCTGGTCAACCCATTTGGCAATACGCTCTTTATTTAATTTTCGCTGGTTTTCAAAATCGAGAGCCAGGCCGGCGAACATGTTGCCCCTTTGTGCTCTTGATCTCTCGAATTCATATCCCTCAACAGATGTGAAACCGATGATTTTTGCTTTCTGCTTTTCAAGAATTTCAGCCATTATTCCTATGCCATCAACGAAATTCTCAGGGTAGCCTTTCTGATCGCCATTGCCAAATATTGCTATTGTTTTGCCTTTAAGATCCAGATCTTCCATTGCCGGAACAAATTCATCCCAGTAATTGGGCAGTTCACCGTCAAACCATGTCGGTACCCCCAGAATGAGGTAGTCATATGACAGGAATGTCTTTTCATCAATATCTTCGGCATTGATAACATCAATGTTCTTTTTCCCGAACGCTTCATGTATCATCTTTGCAGCAATAGCAGTCTTTTTGGAGTTGTAACTATAGATTAATCCGTTTTTTTTCATAAGTCATAAGATTTAAGAATAAAGGCTAATATTCAAGCAGCTCAACGGCAACCCTGTATATTTTTTCTTCATCCGGCAGAATGGCTTTTTCCAGTATCCTGTTGAATCCAACAGGAGTGAATGTTGATCCTACCCTTTTTACCGGTCCGTCAAGATATTCAAATGCATTTTCCGTCACAAGCGCTGACAGCTCGGCACCGAAGCCTGAGAAGACTTTATCTTCATGTACAACAAGTACCTTGCCCGTTTTTTTAACAGAGCCCATAATCATTTCACTATCCAGTGGTATTAATGAGCGAAGGTCAATAACCTCGATGCTTGCATCATGTTCCTTGGCAATTCTGTCAGCAACCTTCAGGCACATGTGCGTCGTATTTCCATACGTGAGGATTGTCATATCAGTCCCTTCCCTTCGTATCCTTGCTTTGCCAAAAGGAACTTCAAAATCATCGGGAATGGGTGTGGCAGCTAAGGGAGCATTATAAAGAGCCTTCGGCTCCAGGAAGAGGGTCGGACCCTTTGACCGTATGCTGGTCCTCAGCAGTCCGGCCGCATCGTCAGCAAAGGAAGGATATACGATCCTTACTCCGGGCAGGGTTGTCAGCGCCCCCTCTATATTCTGTGAATGATACAGTCCGCCTCCAATATAGCCGCCCGAAGCAAGCCTTATGGTAACGTTAGGTGTGAACTGCCCTTTTGAGCGCCAGTAGTCATGGGTCATCTCAACAAACTGCTCCATGGCAGGCCAGAAGTAATCTGCAAACTCGGCACCCTCTATGACTATGCGTATCCGGGGATCGAACCGCGACATTCCATTTGCAGTACCTACAATAAAATCTTCTGCAATAGGAGCATTAAAGATTCTTTCCCGTCCAAACTCCTGTTGCATGCCTTTTGTGACATTGAAAACACCTCCCTTTTCCTTGTAGGCCACATCCTGTCCCCATAAGAATGTATCAGGATTTCTTCTGAATTCGTCTTTCAACGTCTCGTTTAAAGCTTCGACAAGCTTCTTTTTCGGACCGTCAAAATTGTGCGTGCCTTCCGGATATTTTTCTGCCTTATAGGGTTCCGGAATAATAAAGTCAAATATCGATGACGGATCGGGATCAGGAGACATAATAACTTTTTGATGGGCCTTCTTAATTTCTGATTTTATATCTTCTTCAATTCTTACCAGTTCTTCTTCTTTAAAACGCTTATAGCGAAGCAGTAGCCGCCTGAACTTGGCTACCGGGTCATATTCCCGCACGTAATTAAGCTCATAATCGTCACGGTACAGTTCATGCCTGTCAGAATTTGAATGTGAATGAATCCTGATGCAGTTTGCCTGAACGATGACCGGCTTTGAATTTTCCATGGACCATTTTTTTGCTTCAGACATGGCATTCATTGAGTCAAATACATCTTTGCCATTACAATAGATTATCCTCATATTCTTCAATCCCGAGAAGTTATCAGCCACTTTGCGGTTAGCAGTCTGGTCCGCCTTTGGAACAGATATCCCGTAGCCATTGTCCTGGATAACAAAAATTACCGGCACCATCTCTCTTGATGCTCCGTTAAGTGCTTCATAGACATAACCTTCTGAATAGGAGGATTCTCCCTGTGAAGCAATGGCAACCCCTTTATGGCCGTATTTTTTCATGGCCCTGGCAACGCCCACTGCATGCAAGGTATGGTTGCCTACATTTGATGATACATTGTGAATGTTCCACTGCGGCTTTGCAAAGTGGTTTGACATGTGCCTTCCACCGCTGGAAATGTCGGCATCTTTTGACAGTCCGTTTAAAAGAATTTCCTCGGCAGTGAGTCCGGCTGAAACACATGTTACCAGATCACGGTAGTAGGGGAAGAGATGGTCAGTTTTCCTGTCAAAAACCTGTCCTATTGCCAGCTGTATCCCGTCATGACCGGCTGCAGGTGCATGATATGACCAGCCCAGTGCCTGCTTAAGATAATTTGGAGCCCTGTCATCCAGGGCACGTCCTCTTATCATAAGTTTATACCATGATGCAAGTGTCTCCTTTTTTGTTGTTTTGATATTGTATTTCTTAGGTATCTCCATTTTTGAACTGTTTAAGGCATATAACCGGTTTATATAACAGTATTCATATCAAATTGTTCCAGCATATTTTTCAATTCAAGAAGAAACTCGCCGGCCATGGCGCCGTCAATGATCCTGTGATCGTAAGACAGGGATAAAATCATTTTATGCCTGATAGCAATTACATCTCCATCAGGTGTTTCGAGCACAGCCGGTTTCTTTTCAATTGTTCCCGTCCCAAGTATTGCTAACTGGGGCTGGTTTATTATCGGGGTGCCTGTCATGTTTTTAAATGTTCCGAAATTGGAAATTGTAAATGTACCATCCTGTATATCACCTGGCGCAAGCTTTGCTTTCCTTGCTGCATCAGCAAGCCTGGCCAGCTCCATGGCAAGTCCCAGCAGGTTTTTCTGGTCGGCATTTTTTATGACAGGTACAATAAGGTTACCTGTTGGCAGGGCAACGGCGAAACCTATATTTATGTTTTTTCTGAGTATTATTTTATCACCGTCAACCGAAGCATTTATAAACGTGAATTTTTTGAGGGCCTTAGCTGTAATATCAACGAATACAGGCATAAACGTAAATTTTTGCTTTTCCCTGGCATAGAATTCATCCTTTATTTTATTTCTCCATCTGACAAGGTTTGTAACGTCGGCCTCAATAAAGCTTGCAACATGGGCCGATGTCCGTTTTGAAAGTACCATATGCTCTGCTATCAGTTTTCTTATCCTGTCCATCTGGATGACTTTATCCCCGGGACCGGCAGATACCGGTGCTGACTGCTGTGCTTCCATAGATGGCCGTGCAGCTTTATCATGTACTTGAGGGGCCTTCCTGCTGCGGACATATTTCAGTATGTCCTGCTTGCTTACCCTTCCATTTTTACCTGTTCCGCCAATAGAATCAAGTTCTGCACCTGATATATTTTCCTGTTTAGCTATGTTCCTGACAAGCGGTGAATAAAACCTTCCCGATGGTCTATCTGCCTTTAATGGCTTTTTATCTTCCCGTGCAGTTTCCTTTTGTTCAGGTTTTTCTTCCACGGGTTTTGCCACAGCTTTTTCTTCTTTTTCATCTTTAACCTTTGTTTCCCCGTCAATATCAATTACCGCAATCACCTCGCCTACCGGGACAGTATCATTTTCCTTGTACAATGCTTTGACCAGTATTCCTGCAACAGGTGACGGGATTTCAGTATCAACCTTGTCTGTAGCGATTTCAAGCAGAGAGTCATCTTCTTCGACCCTGTCTCCCTCCTTTTTAAACCACTTTGTTATAGTCGCCTCCTGGACACTCTCACCCATTTTGGGCATAACTACTTCATATTTAGCCATTTTTTTTTATTATTTTGATATAAAGTTAATTAATACTATTATAACATTTATAACAGTAAAAATGTTTTTGTGGTTTTTAATATGCAATAAAGGTTAGATGTCCCTCTCAATCATAATATTCTTCATCTTCATTACAGAAGATTGTTTTTAATATAACCGGTTCACCCGATGCTGCGCCTTCTTCCGGATTATATTTTTGTGTTCTCAGAGTTATATCCCAGAGCTTAATGTCGGGATACCTGAGGGAAAGCAGAAGTGATGAAAGGATAAAAGTCTTGGGGCCCTGAGGGACAAGGATAATCCTTGAGTGAAGCCTCATATCAAGGCATAATGAGGTTAGCTTGGAATTGATCTCTTCAGGATTATTGGCCGGATATTTTATTATGTTATTTTCACCTATTTTTTCAAGGAAGGACCTGTTTTTTTCTATGACGGACCGGGAATATTCATGGCTAAAAGCCGGCTCAGGGATAAATACGAATATTTTCTGGGGTTTTATGTTATTTGTTAACTTGACAATAGACTCAAAGTCGTTGTTAAGTCCGGCTATTAAAGTGAGGTTTTTATCATTTACAATAGAGTCTTTTTTTGCATTTAAGGGACCTATAAACTCGAGTTTTTTCTTTATGTCAGGAATAAATCTCTTTGGTGTGAAAACAAAGAAAATATTGATTATTTGTGCATGCAGCTCATTTTTTGATATGTAATCAAGAATTGTTGCCAGCCATATTTTTGGCATACAGGAATAATCAACGATTATATTCAGTTCTCTTGACGTGTTTTTCCTGCAATAATCTTCGAGGAGCGCTTCAATTTCCTTTCCGGAGTCTGCCTTTGCCTTTGCAGATAAAAATCCGAGTCCGTTAAAAAAAGATTCGGTCTCCTTACGAAGATTGGAAAAGTATTCTTCATCAAATGTAATAACCAGCTTTTCACTTTCTTTTAAATCGAGGTTATCGGCAATATATGTGCTGCGGGCATGAAATCCCGAAGCTGCTATTATACAGTCAATTCTTTCAGTCTTCAGCTCGGCCAGGCTAATCTGACAGGTATGTGAAAGCTCCATTCGACTTTAGTGATTTTACAAGTGACTTATACTGTATAAGAGAGGCTAAAGTTATGTTTTTTTTGTGAGCACCTGATTTTTATCTGCTTTTATTGACAAACAGGAGATTTTTTATGATTAACCGGTTATCTGATAATTAATTTCTTTTCGTACAGTTTGCCGTTAACAGTTGCTTTCAATATATATACTCCGGCTGATATATTTTCTATATCCAGGAGATTGGCTGAAGAGGGACTGCTTAT
>CAZHQW010000029.1:0-13175 GCA_964534745.1 uncultured Bacteroidales bacterium | reverse complement strand
GTGAATCCGTATAATTTCACATAGCCGCTTGTAATGGGACTTCCTGCTTCATCAAGAACATGACCCGATATATCTGTTACATATGAAAACTTGGCCGTATATATACCTGCATCAGTGGGTGACGAGACAGGAATATTGTCAAGGTTGGTGCCTATGCCTGCAAATGTACCTGTCAGGTATAAGTTTCCAAACTGGTCAACACTGAGATTTACGCCGGTCATCGCATTATCCATAGCATTAACCTTTGCCCTGGCATACTTAATGACTCCTGAAGCGTCTATTTTTATTATATAAAAACCTCCGTTACCAACGGTATCAGTGACAATTACATTTGTTGCATCAATATCTTTATAGATAAGGGGATCTATGTTAACGTTGCCTGTCAGATAAACATTGCTCTCCCTGTCAAATACAACTGAATTGAAAACATTTTCTCCCGGACTGTTACCGGGTTGTGCCCACATCACCTCCCCGCTGATACCGTCCATTTTTATTACTATTATGTCCCGTGTTCCTTGTTCCGCATTATCCCTGAGAAAGAAATTATAAAGTACCGAAGCTCCCATATACTCAGCTACAATATAGAAATTATTTTCATTGTCGATATTTGTTTTTGTGTTGTTCCCGTAAGATACTTTTAGTGATATTAGCTGGCTGTTTATGCTCTGGACCCAGATCGGATTGCCCTCTGTATCGAGCTTTGTAATAAAAATATCGTAATTTGTACCGGAATTTATTGCAGGTATACCGTTAAAATCAATATCCGGACTGTTAAATGCCCCGGTGAGATAAATATTGCCGTCATTATCGGTCTGCAACTTGTCAGGCACGTCGTATAAATCATTACCGTAGCTCTTAACCCATTCGTAGTTACCTATGGAGGTGAACTTTGCCAGAAAAATATTATCACCCATACACATATTCAGTGTGTCTGATCCAAAAATTATGGCTTTGTTTCCATTATAGTTCCCTGTCAGGTAAATGTTGTCTCCATGAATGGCAATGAACCGTCCGTAAATATTGGCAATTCCAAGCGGCCCGGACTGGTTGGTTTTTGCCCACTCAACAGTCCCGTCAGGAGCATATTTTACCAGGAATAATTTGCTGTCAGTCGAATCTCCCATCAGTGTCTGTGTGCCAAATGTTATTGTTGAAGCAGCAAAATAACCGGTAACATATACCGATCCCTGATTATCAATTACGGCATCTGTTCCCAGCGAGCTGGGACCTCCTGATCCCTCAATATTTGCAGTTCTGGCCCATAATAACCTTCCTGTTTTATAAAACTTTGCGGTAAAGACATTCTGGTTTATATTGGAAAATGTCAGGGTTGCATTAGCGATCTGCAGGTTCGGAGTATTATCCGATGTACCCATCACCAGTATCTCTCCCCGCTGGTTAACTGCAAGCTTTACAGGCTTCAGGGCCGTATAGGCATCAGAACCGTAAAAACTTACTGCCCATAATGCCCTGCCAACAGAGTTGTATTTTACAAGATAGAGGTTGTTCGATTCCATTCCTGTTATACCTGCAACTTGTATGCCGTCAAACATCATGGACGCAGTTTCGAATTTACCAAGGACAATGGTATTGCCAAGGGAATCGGTAACGGAATGCTGTACTTCGGCTTCTCCCGCACTACGGGCCCATTTCCACCTTGGTTCCTGCGAGTATGCCACAAATGAGCATAAAGAGATGACCGCTAAAATAATTAATGATTTTCTTGCTATTAGTGTAGATTTTTTCATGACAGGCAATTTTAAAATTTACGGACTAATAAATTTAACGAATTTCAGCAAAGCAAGTTACGTCTTAATTAAATTAAATATCAACAACTGACAGCCTATATCTGTATTCCCATAACCAGAATATCGTCAATCTGACTCAGATTTCCGCGCCACTCCTCGAATGTTGAAGTAATGATTTGCTTTTGTTCCTCCAGCGGTTTATTATGTATATCTAATAACATCTGCCTGAATGTCAGAGATTTAAACTTCTTTTCCTCAGGGCCCCCGAATTGATCCGCAAATCCGTCGGTATACATGTAAAGCATGTCGCCTTTAACCAGTTCAAAATCATGGTTGGTAAATGGTTTTTCCTGGCCCACATGTATTCCTATTGGCATTTTATCTCCCTTGAATATTATTTGTTCCGAATCCCTGATCAGGAGGAGCGGATTATATGCTCCTGAAAACTGGCCCTTATGGTTATTATAGTCAATAATGCATAATGCTATATCCATTCCATCCCTTGCTTCATCCTTTTTGCCTCTTTGCGATAATGTCTGCTTTATGTTCTTTCTCAGGGAATTGAGAATCTCGGCAGCAGAAAGAACTTTATGCAGGTTTACTATTTCGTTAAGCAGCGAAACACCCAGCATGCTCATAAATGCTCCGGGTACCCCATGTCCTGTGCAATCAGCAACAACAACAACAGCCTTATTTGCTTTTTCTGTCATCCAGTAAAAGTCCCCGCTCACAATGTCTCTCGGCTTGAACAGTATGAAATGGCCGGGCAGGATGCTCCTGGTATATTCCATGTCCGGCAGTACTGCTGATTGTATCCGCTGTGCATACATAATACTGTCTGTTATTTCACGGTTCTGCTCGGCAATTTTATCCCTTTGTTTTTCTATCTCTATTGTTCTTTCCTTGACTTTTTGTGCCAGCACTTTCTTGTCATGCTGTAGTTTTCTTTCCCTTACCTTGATAAATAAAAATATGAGGCTCAGTGCCACTATTATTTCGAGTGCATAAAACCATTTTGTTTTCCAGAAGGGAGGAGTGATTGCAAATGAAAAGCTCACAGGCTCAGGTGTCCAGACACCATCACAGCTCGCTGCTTTTACCTTAAATGTATAAGTTCCATGTGGAAGTTTTTTATACTGATCCGTTTGTGTCTTATCTGTAATTTCTGACCATGATTCATCATAACCTTCAAGTTTGTACTGGTACCTGTTCTTTTCAGGAATAGAATAATGCAGGCCTATATATTCAAAGATCAGGTTATTTTTATTGTAAGGAAGCTTAAGGTTTACTGGCAGTCCGGATATACTGTCAGTGCCCCCGGCATAGTTCAGCAGGTCTGTAGTATCGCCGTACACATAGAAATTTGTTATATAGGTATAGGGAGGTTTTTCCTGTATAATATCCTGTTCAGGTATGTACCTCACCAGTCCGTTTCCCGTGCCTATCCACAAATTGTTTTTCCGATCCACAGATACGGCCCTCTCGTAATTTTCCAGGGCAGTAAAACCTTCAGGCTCGCCATAGAATTTAATCTTGAAATTCTCAAGGTCTATCTTATTCAGCCCCTTATCATAGCCAATCCACAGATTATTTGACCTGTCCGTTTCCACGAACATTATGCTGTTTGATGCCAGACCCTCCCTGGTAGTATATACTTTTATTTCATAACTGTCACCCCTTGCCGAAATCCTGTTTAGCCCGTTATCAGTGCCAACCCATATATTCCCGGATGAATCAACCGTAATATCATTGCATCTGTTATCGGACAAACCATCTTCTTTCGTTATATTATTAAAATATATACCATCGAAGACCGAAACACCTTCCCCGGTCCCAAACCATATACGATTGGATAAATCTGTTTTAATTGCACGCACATCGTCGCCGGGCAAACCAAAATCAACATCATAATTGTAATATTTGCCGTTATACAGCTTACTTACACCATTATCATGCGCGCACCATATATTTCCCATAAAGTCTTCGGATATGTCAGCTGCAATATTGCCGATATATCCTTTTTGATCAAGCCATATCCTGTCCTGGTAGGTTGTGAATGAACCGTTTGAATATTCTGTGAGTCCGTAATAGGTTCCTATCCATATATTATTATTACTGTCCTCCGTGATGCTTTTAACTGTATTAGAGGGCAGTCCGTTTTTGTCATTGAATATTTTTATGTTTTTATTTGTATCAAGACGGAATAAGCCATTATAGGTCCCTGCCCATACGTTCCCTGATTTATCGGCATGTACTGCAGTGATATCTTTGTCAGGAATACCAAAATCGGTAGTATATATTTCAAAAGGTTTCTTACCTGTTTTGGATATGCCGTTTTTCGTGCCTAACCATATATTTCCTTCAGTATCTTCACTGATTTTTATTACAAGATTATCCAGGAGATTATTTTCTGTAGTGTAATACAATATTTCATTACTGTTAATCCGGTAAATGCCGTTTTTGGCTGTCAGGACCCAGATTCTTTTCTTGCTGTCCTCAAATAAGCTTGTTACTATGCTTGCATTAAGGTTTTTATATTTAACCGGACTGAAAGTTTTGCCGTTATACTTGCATAATCCGTTTTCGTAAGTTCCTATCCATATATTCTCTTGCGTATCCTCTAACAACGTAAGTATTGTATCACTGCTTAGTCCGTTTTCAGTAGTGTAGTTTATGAATTCTTTACCGTCATATTTTACCAGTCCGCCCCCCTGGGTGGCTATCCAGTAATTATTATGGTTATCCTCAATTATATCCCACACAGTATTATGTGATAGTCCATTTTCTGTAGTGATAGTATGACAACTTTGTCCTTCAAAGACAATAATGCCATTTAATGTTCCAAACCATATTCTTCCTCTGCTGTCAACGAGGTTCGATAATACCTCATTGCTTGGCAGTCCGTTTTCCTGTGTATAATTTGTAATAATGTCTTTATCAATTTTTGATATTCCTTCCCCCCTTGTTCTTATCCATATATGTCCGTCATGATCTTCAAAAATCTCTTTTATTTCGTTGTTACCTACCAGCCCATTTTGGGTATTATAAAGTATGAATTCCCTGCCGTCATACCTCGCAATACCGGCATCTTCAGTACCTATCCATATGTTACCTTTTGAATCTTCAAAAAGGCAGTTCACGTAATTGCCGGGAAGTCCGTCCTCAATACTGAAGTTTTTAAAACTATACCCGTCAAATCTTGATATCCCGTTTTGTGTGGCAATCCATATATAACCCTTTGAATCCTGAATAATATCAAGGATTGCATTTGACGGTAGTCCGTTTTTAATTGTATAGTTATCAAAAGGTATTATCTGTGAAAAGGAGGTAGTGTTTATTAATAAAATTAATGTAGCTAAAAGATACCTATACATAATTTATTAATATGTTTAGTAAGCATAAATATATGAAATTATCCAGAAAGGATGAGGTATTTATTATTTATTATTTTTCGGCCAGAGAGGGTTCTATATTTCTGTAATTGAAAAGATCATATTCGGGCCATTGCTTAACACTTTTTACAGCGTTAAACATAGTTTTTGACATCTCGTTGTGGATTTTAGATCTCCCTTTTGTAGTAGTGTTCATAAGAACCACCCAGTTTATTCCGTTCCTGTTCCTTATTATCAGTGCAGATGTGCCGGTGAGAGTCCCTGTCCTCCACCATGTGCCGTATCCGTCAGCTCCACGCCACCCGATAAGCTTTTTTGTTCTCCTGTCAGTTTTTGTCATGGTTTCAATGGATTCATCGGATAAGATGTCAGGTTTTTCCGGGAAACCGTCAACGGCCACAATAAATTTTATAAGCTCGGGGGCAGAAGCCACCCATCCCCCGGCAGCACTTAACAGCTCCATGTTATTGCCACTGTAAACCTTTGAGTCCTGTTCTCCGGAACCGTCAACTGAGTAAAACCTGGAATCCCTGCCCAGAACATAATAACAGACTTCATTATCAGGCCTGTCTTCCACAGAGCTTTTACCTATATGCATATCATATATTCCCAGGGGATGCAGTATGGCAAACTGAACATAATCTTCATAATTCATACCTGTAACTTTCTCAATTACTTCACCCAGCACAGCATAACCGAAATTGGAATAACAATATTTGGTGCCGGGATCATAGGATAGATCCTGCTGCAGGTAATACTGAATTATCGTTTCAATATCTGCCGGGGGCTCAACATTCATTTTCCTTGCTATTGCCACGGACTCGAACAAAGGATCTTCCTTTTTGTTATTCCATCCGGGAGTATGATTTAAAAGGTGACGAATGGTTATTTTCTCGATCCTTTTATCTTTATAATTCAGGCATATGGAATCATTTAAAATGCCTTCCCTGCCAAATACCTGATCATCTATATTTATCCTTCCCTCTTCTGCGATTTTCATTATTGTTACCGCAGTGATCAGCTTTGAAACACTTGCTATCCTGAAAATATGTTTGGGTTCAACACTTATTCCCTTTTCTTCATCTGCCCATCCGAATCCCTTGGCATAGACAAGTTTACTATCCCGGGTTATAGCTACCGAAGCCCCTTTGATTTTTTTTCTGGCAAGAAAATCAGTAATGATACTGTCAACAGATCTCATGGAAGGGTCTGCCGACAGTTTATTTGTTAACTTATAGGAAAAAGGCGTAATTTCATTCATAGGCGCATTTCTGCCGCTTTCTCCCTTATAGGAAAATGTAATTGCAATCTCTCCGAAGAAAAGAATAATAAAAAATACGGCAATCAATATCTTCTTGTAATTTATATTTTCTGCAATAAATCTCATATACAATCCCGTTACATTCTTTCGTAAAGCCCGCAAAAGTAATGTTTTTTTTTAGATTAATAGTCTATGTAAAAGGTTGCAATTATTAACTAAAAATATGAATATCTTTTTCTTTAGTCAATATATAACGTATTAAGCTTGAGTGTATTGTGTTAATAAATGCGGCAAACCGACACTCAAAAATTGTTAATAAGTCATTTATATTCATCAATTAATTTGAACTGTTCGTCAAATGTATTAATACATACAAAGACGGAAATTACATGTATATCAAATATTAATTTTGTTAAAAACTCATACGGTTAGTTGTTGAAAACTTTTCTTATCTTTTATTCATAATTGAAAAGAAGCATGAAACACAAGCGTGGATTTGCAAGTGATAATAATTCGGGTATACATCCCGATATATTAAAGGCAATAGAGAGAGCAAATACAGGACATGTCATCGCTTATGGTGATGATCCTTATACTGAACGGGCAGCTGTTAAAATAAAGGAGCATTTCGGAGAAGAAGCAGAAGTATTCTTTGTCCTTACAGGAACAGCAGCAAATGTGCTCGGACTAACGGCATTAACCGATACATACAATTCAATAATTTGTGCAGAAACAGCTCATATTAATGTTGATGAATGCGGTGCACCCGAGAGATTTAGCGGATGCAAGCTAATACCTGTGGAATCACGTGACGGAAAGATCAGTGCAGATTCAATTAGACGGCACTTGCATGGTTTCGGTTTTGAGCATCATTCACAGCCTAAGATTGTATCCGTAAGCCAGCCCACGGAGCTTGGTACAGTGTATACCACAGATGAGATTTCACAGCTTGCCGCCTATATTCATAAATATAATATGCTTCTGCACATGGACGGAGCCAGGCTTTCAAATGCAGCTGTGAGCCTGGGGGTTACGTTTAGAGACATGACGGCAGGTGCAGGAGTGGATGTTCTTTCTTTTGGGGGGACAAAGAATGGTATGCTTTTCGGAGAGTCGGTAATATTTTTTAACAATAAGCTGGCGTCTGATTTCAGGTATATAAGAAAGCAGGGTATGCAGCTGGCATCAAAGATGAGATATATTTCAGCCCAGTTTGAGGTTTTTTTGTCTGATGATCTGTGGAAGAAAAATGCACTCCATGCTAACAAAATGGCACAACTGCTTTATAATGAAGTAGCAGGAATTCCTGGTGTAACAGTCACACAGGAAGTGCAGGCAAACAGTGTTTTTGCAATTTTACCGCGGGAAGCAATAAAAAAACTGCAGAGAGAGTACTTCTTTTATGTATGGGATGAAGATAAGCATGAGGTTCGCTGGATGACATCATTTGATACTACTGAAAAGGATATATATGATTTTGCGGCACTTGTA
Source organism: uncultured Bacteroidales bacterium (assembly GCA_964534745.1). GTDB lineage: Bacteria > Bacteroidota > Bacteroidia > Bacteroidales > UBA10428. The sequence goes on along the minus strand of CAZHQW010000029.1, from coordinate 5,283 downwards.
AGGGAGACAGTTTCTTAATCCCTTATGAGGAGCGAACAATCGCCATAACTTAAGAACCTGAAATCATTCTGCAGCGCATAACTGTAAATATTCCGCCATAAGTCTCCTGCAAATGCCGCCACAAGCAGAAGCAGGGTGCTTTTGGGCAGGTGAAAGTTAGTGATTATTCCCTTTGCCAGCCTGAACTTGTATCCGGGAACAATCATAAACCGGGTTTCAGCGATAAGCCGGTCCATTCCGTAACGTTGCATATAACCTATAATATTATCAAGTGATTCTGTCCTGTCAACATCCTGCTGCAGGTTATACGGTTCCCACTGTCCCAGGCCTTTCATTTCATTGCTTCTTATACCGTCTTCTTTAAGCTTTACGCCGAGCCAGTACAAACTTTCGAGCGTCCTTACAGTGGTCGTCCCCAGGGCTATTATTCTGTCAGGATTATTTCTCACAGCTCTTATAGCATCAAGGTTTATTATGAATGGCTCTGAGTGCATCACGTGATCACTGGCATACTTTTCCTTTACAGGCTGGAAGGTGTCTGCCCCCACGTGAAGCGTTATTTCCACAAGATTTATGTCATTTGATTTCAATTCACTGATTACATTTTCTGACATATGCAGTCCCGCAGTAGGAGCGGCCACCGAACCATAATACTTTGAATATATGGTCTGGTATCTTTCTTTATCTGATTCTACAGCTTTGCGCTTTATATAGGGTGGCAGTGGTGTTGCTCCTGTATTTTCGAGTATGTCCCCGAAATTCAGCTTATTGTTGTCCCATTTAAATTCAATGTTAATCCTGTCACCCTCCCTTTTTAGTTTTTTTGCCGTTAGCCTGTAAACCAGTCCTTCAAACATAAATTCCTTTTGAATTTCATTTGTTTTCCATTTCTTCAGGTTGCCTGCCATGCAGTTCCATACACATGATCCTTTTTTATTAAATGCTGCCTCGTAATTAGGAGGTTTAACCGGATTAAGGCAGAATATTTCAATATTAGCCCCTGTGTCTTTTGTGAAATTTAATCTTGCCTGAATAACTTTTGTGTTATTAAAGACAAGCACATGCTCTTTATCTATATATTTTGCCAGGTTTATGAATAAGTCATGCACAATAGGCTTATTTTTAACATATATGAGCAATTTTGATTTATCCCTTTCAGGTAAAGGAAAAGCTGCTATCCTTTCAGGCGGAAGATAATAATTATAATCGTCAGCAGGTATTTTATCTATATTAACCAAAGACATTAATATTAAAGGGTAAAAATAGCTAATTTTGCCTATTATGGATTTTAAGTACAGTATAAATAATTACTGGTATGAAGCTAAAAACAGGTGACAGGGTTAAGTTCTTAAATGACACCGGGGGAGGCATAGTTACGGAAATTCTGGATGATAAGACCGTAAGCGTAAGGATTGAAGAAGGATTTGATATACCTGTGGCCGCTGCCGAACTGATAATAGACTCCGATGAAACTCAGATTCTTGAAAGAACTGATGAATTAATATCAAAACAAGGGGATTTGCAAAGGCCTGAAGAACATTCAAGATCAGTGCATTTTGGCATGGTACCTGCAAATGACGCCACTGTTTATAAAAGTGAAATTATTACCTATCTTATTAACGATTGCGATTATTACATATATTATTTGATAGGATACCTTGACAGGGATTCATATTGCTATTGCAGCTCAGGCATGCTCGAGCCGAACACAAAAGAGCATATAAGGACCTTTTCACATGCTGAGATAGGCAAGATAAGGAAGTTCCATTTCCAGCTTTTGTTTTTCAGCAAGGGCAAACATGTTCCGCAGCCGCCAGTTGATACCTATATTGATATCTCACAAATCAGCCTTTACAAGGATAATAATTACATAGAAAATGAATTCTTTAATGAAAAAGCCCTAATCCTGAAAATAGCCGGCGACAGCTCCGGTCAGGGAAAAGACAGCCTTAATGATAAACATATTTCACATGTGCCGGCTGATAAAGAAGAGGTAGATTTGCATATTCATGCGATAGTTGATAATTATTCCCGATTATCAGAAGGAGAGATACTTAGGATTCAAATGGACAAATTCGCCAGGTCACTTGAAAATGCCATCCGGAGGAATACAAGAAATATTGTATTTATCCATGGTGTGGGTAACGGGAAGTTAAAGTTTGAAATCAGAAAAACCCTGGACACAAAATATCCTGATCTGACCTATCAGGATGCTTCTTTCAAAGAATACGGATTTGGGGCAACTCTTGTAAAACTGTCATAATTGCTGATTTAAATGTTTTATTATTAATTTTGTATAATATTTGCTGATAACATTTCAAATATTTGCATATAAAGCAGCAAATCGTTCTATCGCTCTTTCTCATTTTTAATGGGAGGGGAGGAAAGTCCGGACAACAAAGGGTACCATACTTCCGAAAGGGAAGATGTCCGTGAGGGCATAGAAGCGGAGAAGAAAATAACTTCCCGCCTGCGTCCGCCTGCGCTAAAGCTTAGGTGGACATACCTTGGTGAAAGCGGGTTTACCCGCCTACGCCAAGGCTTCGGCGGGTAAAGGTGAGAAGGTGAGGTAAGAGCTCACCGGTACTGATGGTGACATTAGTAGCTGTCCGCCTTATGGGTTGCAAGATCAAATATATCCCGATTTTCCCTTTAAGGGAATACAGGGTGACCCGCCCTGGTTTTTTAAAGAAAGTCGGGAGGGGTAGATCGCTAAATCCCTGCTATACAGGGAACAAGATTAATGATAGAAGTCCTCAGTTATGAGGATACAGAATCCGGCTTACAGATTTGCTGCTTTATTTTTTAGTCTAATTCTGCAATGCAGCTCCTGATTTTTACCAGCCTGGCAAGCATTTTTTCAAGCTCGCTTAGCTTGATCATACTCAATCCGTCAGATTTGGCCCTGTCTGGCTCGGGATGTGTTTCGAGGAAGATACCGTCAACGCCGACCGCTATGCCTGCCCTTGCCACTGTTTCTGCCAGTTCGGGCCTTCCGCCCGAGATGCCCGCATCCTGGTTTGGCTGCTGTAAAGAATGAGTTATGTCCAGGACTACAGGCAAATTCATTTTTTGCATATCAATAATACCCCTGTAGTCTATTATCAGATCCTGGTAGCCAAACATCGTTCCCCTTTCAGTAAGCATCACTTTCTTGTTTCCCGAAAGCAGGACTTTATGTGCAGCAAACTTTATTGATTCGGGTGACATAAACTGTCCCTTTTTAATATTTATTGCTTTCCCTGTCTTTGCGGCAGCAATTAACAATTCGGTCTGCCTGCACAAGAATGCAGGTATTTGCAGTACATCAACATATCGTGACGCAAGTTCAGCTTCATTAACAGCATGAATGTCTGTTAGGACGGGGATTTTGAATTTCTTTTTGATCTCTTTTAATATTGAAAGGGCATCCTTGTCTCCAATACCTGTAAAGGATTCCAGCTTCGACCTGTTGGCTTTTTTGTATGATGCCTTAAAAATATAGGGAATCATATATTTATTGCTCATACCAACAATACTCTCAGCAATATGGATACAAATATCTTTGCTTTCAACAACGCAAGGACCGGCAATAAGAAAGAAGTTCTTATCTGCATATTTTATTCCTGGTATGAGATCCGATATTTTCATGATCGCCTGGGTGTTAAAAATTGATTTATTATTTGCCGCTTTTTCTTAGTATTGAAAGAATATCCCTTGAATCTTTCAATTTTCCGGCCAGTTGCTGGAGTTCAAAAATTGTCTTTACCCCGTAGTTGCCTGTAAGCTTCAATTCATTAAAGTCAAGTTCTGCGATTTTGCTGATTGTCGTTATTCCGTTGTCCCTCAAAACCTTTTTGATCCTCTCTGAAATATCAATACTATCAACGGTTACACTTTCCAGTTCTCCTTTCAGGGCAACTTCGGCGTTTTGCTTTATAACATCATATCTTTCTTTATTATCTGAGTCCGTGGTTTCATATAATTGCCTGAATATTTTATTTATTGCCTTTTTAAAAGGGGCAAAGGCCATCTCCTTAATTCTCAATTGATTTGTTTTTCTCGATGCTGCAAGTTCACTGTATAATTTATTTTCTATAAATACCTTTTTACAGACATCAGCTTCTGTTCTGGTTATTCCGCAGTAATCTCTCAGTATGGGATTATCAGTGAACATACTCACAACTTCTTTTAATTGTTTTTTATCCATATTAAATATTTACTTAATTATTCCCGTAGCTTTCATCTATGCAAAATAGAGTCCCTATAAATAAGTAAAATTATACTATTGGAAAATAAAATGATTTAGTAGTTATACTTTTTTTTCCACAATTTTTTGAGTCTCTCCAGTATGTCTTTTTCCCTGATGTTATCCTGCGGTTTATAAAATATTGTATTTTTTATTTTTTCCGGCAGGAATTCTTCATTAACGAAGTTGCCCTCATAGCTATGCGCATATTTATATTCTTTTCCGTAGCCCAGGTCTTTCATTAACCTGGTTGGAGCATTTCTGATGTTAAGTGGCACAGGTAAATCACCTGTCTTCCTCACAGCTTCCTGTGCTTCGTTAATTGCCTGGTAAGCAGAGTTACTTTTTGGGGAAGTGGCCAGGTACATTGCTATTTCTGACAATATTATTCTTGATTCAGGCCATCCGATCATGTTAACAGCTTCAAAACCTGTTGTTGCGAGCAGCAAAGCATTCGGATTGGCCAGTCCGATATCCTCAGCAGCAAGTATTACCAGCCTCCGTGCAATGAACTTCGGATCTTCTCCTCCTTCCACCATTCTTGCCAGCCAGTATGCTGCAGCATTGGGATCACTGCCTCTCACTGATTTTATAAATGCTGATATTATATCGTAGTGCTGTTCTCCATTTTTATCATAAAGGGCTATATTTTCCTGGGCTTTAGCTATGACAAGCTTGTTGGTAATCTTTATCTTCCTGTTCTTTGCGGGTTTAACAGAATTGACGACAAGCTCTATGAGGTTAAGGAGCTTTCTTGCATCACCCCCGGAATAGCGTAACAAAGCCTCATTTTCAACAATTTCAATATTCAGGCTCTTCAGTATAATATCTTTGCTGAGAGCCCTGTTTAGTATTTCAAGAAGTTCATCCTTTTCCAGGGGTTTCATTACATAGACATGGCATCTTGAAAGAAGGGGTGAAATAACTTCAAACGAAGGATTTTCGGTAGTAGCCCCTATCAACGTTAAGATACCCTGTTCAACAGAACCGAGAAGCGAATCCTGCTGTGACTTATTAAACCTGTGAATCTCGTCAATAAATAATATGAGGTTGGG
>CAZHQW010000028.1:35672-40947 GCA_964534745.1 uncultured Bacteroidales bacterium | reverse complement strand
GTCAATGTCACCAACAGTAATATTGAATTCGGAAGACAGCATGCCACCCCTCATGTCATCCGCACTTACTTCCACGTAAGTTGACCCTTCATTTAAAGGGATTATTGAGAGGAGCGGACCAGTGAGCTCAAGGTCCGTTATTGCCGGATTAACAGTATATATTACATATTGCAGAGTATCACTGTCAGGATCAATATAGACAGTATCAAGGTTAATATGAACGGCAGGTCCCCCCACAGTTAGCATTATATCTGCTATTGCACTTTTCAGGCGGGGACTTCCGTTCACAGTGACAAAAAATGTGAGGGCCGCAGTGCCCCCTTTATCGTCACTGGCAAGAATACTGACAATTGTGTGGCCGTAGCGGACAGGTGCCAGTCCGATTACATGTTCACCGGCAATGACCGCAAGAACGGCTGTGTCATCCGCATTTACCTCATAGAAAAGAGAATCATTGTCTTTATCAGCAAATACCGAATCAAGGTTAACCAGGATTGAGGGATCGTTTTCCTGCATAAAAAGGTCGGGGATTGGGCCAATAACTTCAGGCATCGTATTTGCCAGGATACCGAAGCCAAGGGCTGCATATCCGCCCCTGCCGTCATCGGCAGACAGTCCGATATAATTGTCCCCTGCAACCAGGGGATAAATTTCCAGCAATGAATTTGTAAGTAAACTGACTACCGTAGAGTCATTTTCCAAAAGAAGCGCATAGTCCAGTGTGTCATCATCGGGATCAAAGAATACTGTGTCAAGATCAATGCGCAATGTATCATGGTTTAGATTAACCACCGTGTCATGTATAGTACTTATAACCTGGGGGCTGTGATTAAGCGGATCTACTATAAGTACATTAAATGTGTCGGCAACTGACTGTCCTGTATAACTGTCATACCCAGCTACAATTACAAATGTTTCACCGCCCGCTAGAAGTTCTATAACAAGGTTGCCTCCGTCTATGGAGACCACGGCTTTATCGCTATTTACCGAAGATGCATTATATTCAAGTCCGTTTTCTGACCTGTCGGCAATAAATGAACCAAGAGCAACGGTAAGGCTGCCATGGCCAAGAATAAGGGCAGTATCAGGAATATTGGCGTAAAGGTATGTTGCTACGGTGTCAAAATAGACTGTAAAAACCTTAGCAACAGTGTCGAGGTAGCAGTTCATGGCGCCAATCTTAACTGACAGGGATCCCATTCCCGATATATCCTGGGAAGTATTCAGTAAAAGCGAATCACCTGAGACAGTAAACAGTGAATTATGGCCGTAGGTATAGGTATCTGTCAGGCCGCACGAATATCCTGATGAACCGCTGCTGTCAATTACTGAAATTATCGCTGCCAGGTCTCCCGAGTCAGCAGCATATGTCAGCGTATTGCACGACAGATTAATATCATATGGTTTTTTAAATGGGTTTCTGTAGCTGGCCGTAAGATTGTCCATTAATCCGTAGTTTTTGAAAGCAAGGCTGCTTTCATATACTTCCATTATCGAAAATGAATTGTTACCGGCTGTCTCAACCATTCCTTTCTGCGTGATATAATGCTTACCATTAAGGAACCCGTAATTGCCGTCGTGGTTGTGTCCGTTTATATATGCCACAACATTGTCGTATTTTTCCATGATTTCAATCATCTGTGCGCTGTTCCAGAGGTTAAGCTCGTGCAAAGGGTATACCGGGAAATGGCAGAATATTATTACGTTTTCATTACTGGTCGCAGCATCCTGGATCCTATTCTCTATCCAGCTTCTCTGGCTTCTGCCTATACCGCCGTTCCACGTCAGGTCATTTATCTGTCCCTGCACGCTTTGCCACAGGCTGTCCCCTTCTTCCCTCAATTCCGGATGCAACAGGCTGTCGTATCCGGCCAGCTCCGTACCGTCAAGCACTATAAAGCGCCATCCCGGCAGGGAAAAATCATAATAATAGTCAGGCATATCAAGCAGGGCAACAACAGTATCATGATAGTACTCTTCCACATACTCAAATTCGTGGTTGCCCAGCAGCTTATAGTCCGGCATATCAAGGTCATCATATAGGGGGAGAATAACTGCGAAACTTTCAAAATCCCGGTCAATATGATCTCCCAGGGTTATTACAAAATCGACCTCATATTTATTCATTGTATCAATGGCTGCAGACAGTTTATAAAGGCTTTCCCTGTAGTACCTTGTGCCTGACGGATCGGTATCGCTATACTGCGGATCGGCTATAAGTCCGATTTTTAATGCCGGCGGATTATTACAGGGAGGCGGATTTATGTTTTCAAAAGATGAGCCCGCTGTCCATTCCCACGAGGTTCCGGATATGCCGACATTTAAACCCGGCATGCCCGCGTATTGCACCTCATCCCCCACTCCCTCATTTAATCCGAGGCCCAAAACAAGTCCGCTTTCCGCTGACGGTAATTCCCGGTTTATTATGTTATTTATTTCTTCCTGACTTCTGGCATAGTTCCATATTCTTATTTCATCCAGGCAACCATTAAATGAACCGGCGGGAGTATCACTGCCGTCCAGCACGGCAGCAATCCCCAGGTTAAAGGGAGTGCCCGTGGCGGCAGGTTCACCTATTTCGAGGGCGCTTTCCTGTATGCCGTTAAGGTAAAGCCTGATATATGAGCCGTCATAGGTCACTGCCGCATGGTACCATATGTTCATTTGTATTTCTGTATATCCTGTTATGTGATGGTTCATGGAGGGACTGGTACCAGATGCCGCCTCCTCAAATCCGGCTACCAGAATACTGCCCTCCCTTCTTATGCCCAGAAAATAATTCATACCAGGAACACCAGGGTCCTCCTCTATGCCCCTTGCTATTAATGGTATGGCATTAATACTGTCATCTCCCGTAATTACCGATTCCCCTGTATCTTTGCGCATGAACCAGCATTCAACCGTGAAAGACGACAGGTCTATTTCAGGCGAGTTTTCCACAGAAATATATGCATCGCTGCCTGAAAAACTTATTGAAGACTGTCCACTGGAATAAATCTGAAAAGACTGTAAGGCTGTAAAGATAAAAATCAACAGGGCCAGTTGTTTCGTTTGATGCATTTCATATGTCTTAATAGCGTTAAATGCAAAGTTAGCGGTTATAATCAAAAAAAAAAGCGGGTCAACAAACCCGCTTTATCATTGATTCAGGAATCAATATTATATCCTCTTTTCCTGGATTTTTGCTTTTTTACCTGTTAACTTTCGGAGATAGAAAATACGGGCCCTTCTAACCCGGCCGCGCTTATTAATTTCTATCTTTTCTATAAATGGAGAATTAAGAGGGAATATCCTTTCAACTCCTATATTGCCTGACATCTTTCTTATTGTGAATGTTTCCTTTATGCCGGAGCCCTTTCTTTGCAGCACCACTCCCTTGAATGGCTGTGTCCTCTCCTTGCCCCCTTCCTTTATTTTATAGTACACTGTAATAGTGTCGCCTGAATTGAAGGCAGGAAATTCATTCTTATTGGCAAAATTACCTTCAGCAACTTTTAACAAATCCATCTCTAAAAAATTAAGATTATTTAAAAAATTTCAGGTCGCAATATTACAAATATTTTTTCAGACAGGGAGAATAATTGTTTAATTTATTTTCAATTTATAGCAATCGGTTATAAGTTTTCAATGCAGCCCTCCTTCAGGAAGTCTGAATTTATCCCCGGTTTCCCTGATGAGTAATCTGTACCACTGTTCACTGTAACCGGGTTGTTCCAGAGACGGGTTTTTCCGGCCCTCTGCTTTTTCCTTAATATTTCCATCCATATATTTTGTGAAAAGGTACCTGTAAAGCTTCTTCCATTCTGCTACTGTTGAGTTCCCTGTCTCCACAGAGAAGCTTGTGATATAATCCACGGCAAGGTTCCTGTCTTTACTGTATAGTTCAGTTACTTTTTTGTCCGTTTCAGCGGATTTCATAATATAAAGAGTCTCAAGCTCTTTTTGTTTCTCTTTTATTTCAGGTATCATATAGCTGTATCTTGTATAGGCAAAGTTAGAAACCTGGTTAAACACCCAGAATGCAGCATCATCGGTGAAGTCCATTATTGAACCATTACCTTCCGCATATGCTTCGGGCACCCTGGTAATGCCGCAGTATATTGGTGAGTATACGGTGCTGTACGTGTCATCCACACCGAACCAGAATATGCCTCCTATTGGATCAGGAAGCCATGACCTTGACTGTGCTATAAAAGAGAAGCCCGTTTGCTGTGTGGACGTGGCCCTTTCATTAAAGTAAGTTACGCTGTCTATCTCCCAGAACAGGGGGCGCCATCGGACAATGCACCCGTAAGGGCCTGCACCAAAGTCCTTGCTCATATCTATGGGAGTATTCTGAAAATAGTCACGCATAAGTTCCATAACGTCATGCACTGTCAGTTTTTCCCTTGGTTTTACCCACAGGGGCAGCCTGTTATCAAGGTTTGTGCCCATGGCATAATCGGTATATCTGTCCATTCCGTCTGCCACCCTTCTGAATGCTGACCAGACGCGTGCGTCACAGATCCTGGCACCAGTGAAGTTCAGGGGGCAATAAGCATCGGCGAAGCTGAAATCCTTATCTTCTCCTTCATAATAGCCCTTTTCTCTTGCAAAGGATACAACATCTTTCGAATACAGGCAGTTCAGGGTATCATCCCGGGGGAATGTAGTAATCCGGGCCTGGTTGGCATGGCCGCTAATGTATCCGTCAGGAATTCTTCGTGCAACCCATACCGCTCCTTTATTTCCCGGTCCCTTGCCGATCATTTCCATTATCCACACCTCGTTTGGATCAGAGATGGAGAAGGATTCACCGGTGCTGTAATAGCCGTATTCAGTAACCAGGGCATCCATAATATGGATTGCCTGCCTGGCTGTCCGGGCCCTCTGAAGGGTAATATACATGAGGCTCCCGTAATCCATTATGGCCGTGGTATCCTGCAGCTCCTCCCTTCCCGTATATGTAGTTTCTCCGATTGCCACCTGGTGCTCATTCATGTTACCTACAACAGAGAATGTATGTCTTGCCTGTTTTATCCTGCCCAGGTATTTTCCCGTGTCCCATTCATATACGTCAAAAAGCGCGCTTTCAGGGTAATCGGCTGAGGGCCTGTAATAGAGCTCACCGTAAAGGACATGCGAATCTGCAACATATGTGATCATTGTTGAACCGTCAGCAGTGGCCCCTTTTGATATGATGAAGTTTGTGCATGCCAGCGCCCCAATCTGCATAACAGCTGTTAAAAGAATGAGTACAATAAGTTTTTTATTTGCCATAAGTGTTATAATTATT
>CAZHQW010000028.1:4700-35572 GCA_964534745.1 uncultured Bacteroidales bacterium | reverse complement strand
TAAGTGTTATAATTATTTAGTTACTGAATTAAAGTAAGAAATTGTTCCTGATGATGTGTCTGCCATTGATCCTGTAGCAGACGACAGGCAATTGATCTCATTCCTGAGCCTGAGTACCCCCAGCAATCCGAATACAAGCGCTTCTTTAAACTTGACTGTCTTTTTATCAGGAATGAGAAACCTGCTTTTACAGTATTGTTTTAACAATCCTACAAGAAATTTGTTGAATGCGCCGCCCCCGGTAACAAGGACCGTTCCTCCGCCATTTCTGTCCACACAGTCTGCAATTTGCATTGTTATATGCTCGCAGACCGTCCTGAGCTTATCTTCGGTACTGAGTTCAAACCCGTTAACAACAGGCATGAAGGCTGACAGCAACCATTCCCTGCTCAATGACTTGGGGAAGGATCTACTGTAATATTCTATGCCGTTGAGTTTACCGAGTAACTTATGGGATATGCTTCCCCTGCCTGCCAGCTGTCCGTCCCTGTCCATTTTATGGCCGTGATCATTTGCCAGTTTGTTGATAATAATATTCACCGGACAAATATCAAATGCCCTCCTGACCTTCCCCTCCCTGAATGATATATTTGCGAAGCCTCCCAGATTAAGGCAAAAGTCATACTCGCCAAACAACAGCTCATCCCCTGCCGGAACAAGCGGTGCCCCCTGTCCCTTTAAGGCAACATCAAGTGACCTGAAGTCCGATACCGTTGTTATTTTGCAGCGTGCAGCTATCTCACTTCCGCTGCCCAGCTGAAAGGTTATTCCCTCATCCGGACTGTGGCAGACAGTATGCCCATGGGATGCTATGAGATCAACCTTGCCTCCTGTGCCGGCGAGAAAGCTGTTAATGCAGTCGCCTATATATGCTCCGAAAGCATTGTGAAGTTTGATAAAATCAAATGCCCTGGTATCGACTGCACTGTCGAATATATTTAGCCAGTATCCGGGATGCGGAACAGTCTCAGCCTTTTTAATGGAATACTGCCAGCGGTGATTATCATATGTGAATTCACACAGTGCAAGATCAAGTCCGTCCCCGCTGGTTCCTGACATAACTCCCACAACATTATAGGCTACCATTGCAGTCTGTATTGGTTAATAATAAAAAGTACCATTATATGTGCCTATATTATTTTTATAGTCAGTAACAACTATTTCCAGTGTGTGCCATGAATCTTTTGTAATTCTTTTAGGATCAAAAAAGTAGGATATTGTATTGCTTTTTGCATCATATTCAAACAGGGCCCAATTATTGTCAATATATCCGTTATAGGTATTTATTCCTGAAAGTTCATCTGTAATTTTAAAGCTTATCTTATTACTATTGGTATGGTTGCTATTATTGTTTAAGGTAAGGGGACTGACAACAGGGGCAGTGGTATCGGCTGCAACCTTGAATTTGCCAAAACCCGATGCCGACGTTGTAACGTAGCCGTTTTCCCAGTTGCCTCCCACACTTATGAAATTCGTATCTTTTTCAATATAAACAATCAGGGCTTTGTCCTGAAGCTTTTCGGGCAGGTCCTTGGCCTTTATTGAAAGGGTATATTCCTTATGCAGCGCTGTATATTCATCGTGTATATAATGGATACCTGAATAATCTGAAGTGTCCCCTATGATACGTGAGTATCTGAAATCGATATTATCATAAAGCGCGTCAAGGGGCAGGAATAATTTAACCTCATCATTCTGATATTCGTTAGTCATATTATAATAGAAGGTTTTAACAAAATCAGGATCATCCTTTTTATTAACAGCGAGATTTTTTTTCTCTTCACCCATGACTGAAAACAGCAATTGTGCCTCGTTCTGTTTTATGTCCTTCACTATGATTTTTATATTAATAAGAGTGTCATCATAAAATTCGTATATGCCCCTGTTTATTACATGCCTGTAAATGCCGAGTTTATTATTTGGTTCAAGCCAGAGCTTATGTATTATCCTGCCGTTCCTTGTTTTTTCTTCATAGTCGGCATGGCTGTTGACATATCTCAATTCATTGAACGAAAGCTCATCCAGACGGTGTGAATAAATAAGGGTATCGCCTATATACAAATCAATTGAATACACTGCGCATCTGTTGTTTGAGCCGTCGAGGTAATCAAATGCTTCAACGCCGAATCCGATTTTTCCCGATACATTGATATTAATGTCATCAGGTATACTGTACAGTCCGTTTTCACCTTTAACCGGAACAATGAGCTTGGTGTGCAGGCCATTAACAAGGCTGCAGCTGTCAACAGGATAAACAGCCAGGCTGTAAATTTTTGGCTTGAGGTTGTCTTTAATATTAAAATCAAACGCGAGAACATTCAGGGGATGCTGGTTAAGTGCATTACGTATCTCGAAGTGGAGGTGGGGACCGCTTGATCTGCCTGTATTTCCAGAATATGCAATTAATTGTCCCCTTTTTATAACAAACTGGCCCGGATCAGGGAAAAGGTTTACTTCATATCTCTTCCTCTGGTATTGATTACTTTTAACGTACTGTTCAATTCCAGGCAGGAATTTGCTCAGATGTGCATAAACCGAAATATACCCGTTTGTATGGGTGATATACAATGATTTTCCATAAGCCCCGCTCTGTATGTTTATTCTGGATATGTAACCGTCATAAATAGCAAATACTTTCTTTCCGGTTTCCTGCTGTGTTTTTATGTCTATCCCGGTATGCAAATGTGCAGATCTTATTTCCCCGAAGTTGCCTGAGAGGAGCATTGGGATATCCAGGGGCATATGGAAGCCAATATGTTTATCTGGCTCCTGAGCAAACAGTTTCCCCTGCATTCCGGCAAGCGTAAATACAGTGCAAAAAATGAATACTTTACAGTCCTTTAGAAGCATTATCTTGAGCATTAAAACGACAAATTTTTGAAAGTTGTAAAACTAAAAATTTTAGCAATTGTTTTATGAATAATAAAGGAATAAATTTCTATATTTGTTAATATAATAATTAAAATTATCGATGGATAGCAAAAATGACGAAATACTGAGCGGTTTAAGAACCAACATTAAATCGATAATCACTTTATATGAACAACAGAAGGAAAAAAATCGCGAATTCGTCGAAAAAAATAAAGAATTGACACATAAAATAACTAACTTAGAAAATAAAATAAAAAATACAGAATCAAAATATAATACTTTAAAATTGGCCAAGGTTATTGCATCATCTGATGAAAATACACATGATGTAAAAATTAAGGTTAACAGAATTGTGCGGGAGATTGATAAATGTATTGCTCTTTTAAATAGATAAACATTTTTTTAGATATAATGGAAGATAAGCTATCAATAAAAGTGAATGTAGCTGACAGGTATTATCCATTAAAAATTGACAGAAGGGACGAGGAGAAAATAAGAAAAGCAGCCAGGATGATTAATGAAAAAGTCCTTCAGTACAGGCAAAAATACGCGGATAAGGACACACAGGATTTTCTGGCCATGGCTGCACTTCAGTTTGTAACAAAGATTATTGAATATGACCAGAAATTTGATGTTGCGCCTCTGGAGGAAAACATCAGGGAATTAAATGAAGAACTTGAAGAATATTTAAGAGGAGAGTAATAAACGTTCTTTAAAATATTTAAGAATCAGCCCGCATAGTTTCTTTTTTTGTTTGTGAAACTCAACATTAACTAAATTGGAGTTTAGCTCAATTTGTCAAGAGCAGGCCTTAATCCCAATTTATTGGGATTCTTCTCAGGAAGACGTTGGAACCTCGAAATAGATTGGCAACTCCACCCATGACAGAATGGGGTTTTATCAACACAAGGAAGCTTATGCGGGTTTTTTTTTAACACTTAACATAATAAACGATGAACATACTGATGATATTAGCAGAAATTGCAGTTTCGGTTAAATGTGCAATTATAGGTATATCCGCTTTTATTGCGGGTGGTATTGTTTCTTACTACTTATGGAACATTCTGTTAAAAAGAAAAAGGCAGAATATTATAAATGATGCTGAGCTTGAGGCAGAAGTTATAAAAAAGGATAAGATTTTGCAGGCAAAAGAGAAGTTCCTTCAGTTAAAATCAGAGCATGAAAAATATATAAGTGAAAGGAACAGTAAAATAATAGCCGCCGATTCAAGGCTAAAGCAGAAGGAGACACTCTTATCGCAGAAGTTTGAAGAAACACAGAGGGCAAAGAATGAGATAGATGCGATACGTGAAAACCTTAATATGCAGATCTCTCTTGTGGACAAGAAGAACGAGGAGCTTGAAAAAATGCATAAGCAGCAGGTAGAGCAGCTTGAGGCCATTTCAGGCTTATCAGCAAGTGAAGGCAAGGAACAGCTTATTGAGTCCCTCAAGGAGGAGGCAAAATCGGAGGCAATGTCGTATATCAATGAGATTATGGATGAAGCAAAGATGACTGCTTCCAGTGATGCCAAAAAGATAATTATTGAAACGATACAGCGTATCGCTTCAGAGACAGCCATTGAAAACTCGGTAACTGTATTTAATATTGAAAGTGACGAGATAAAGGGGAGGATAATAGGAAGGGAAGGCCGTAATATACGGGCCCTGGAAGCAGCTACAGGCGTTGAGATTGTGGTTGATGATACCCCTGAGGCAATAGTGCTGTCATCTTTTGACCCCGTGCGCAGGGAGATTGCCCGCCTGTCGTTACACCAGCTTGTAACTGACGGAAGGATACACCCGGCGCGCATAGAAGAGATTGTATCAAAGACCCAAAAGCAGGTTGAGGAAGAGATTATAGAAGTTGGCAAGAGGACAGTAATTGATCTCGGGGTACACGGACTTCATCCTGAGCTTATTAGGCTTATTGGCAAGATGAAATACCGTTCTTCATACGGACAGAACCTTTTGCAGCATTCACGCGAAGTTGCCAATTTAAGTGCTGTCATGGCCACGGAATTGGGATTGAACTCAAAACTGGCAAAAAGGGCGGGACTGTTGCATGACATAGGCAAAGTGCCTGATGATGATCCGGAAATACCGCATGCAATACACGGTATGAAGCTGGCAGAAAAATACAAGGAGAAGCCTGAGATATGCAATGCCATTGGAGCACATCATGATGAGATTGAGATGACAAGCCTGATATCCCCAATAGTACAGGTGTGTGATGCAATATCAGGGGCACGTCCGGGTGCACGAAGGGAGGTTGTCGAATCGTACATCAAAAGGCTTAAGGACCTTGAAGCGTTGGCCCTTTCATACCCGGGAGTCATGAAGACATATGCTATCCAGGCAGGAAGGGAACTAAGGGTGATCGTTGGAAGTGAAAAGATTTCAGATAAGGAAGCCGACAACCTGTCCTATGAGATAGCAAAGAAAATACAGGATGAGATGACTTATCCGGGGCAGATAAAAATAACAGTTATCAGGGAAACACGGGCTGTAAGTTATGCTAAATAGGGTCTTTGGAGAATCTGCTGAATGATTCCAGCAGCACCCTGTACTTGTTAGCCTTTTCAGCCATATTATGTCTTTCATAAGACAGCACCAGGGTATTTATCAGCTGTTTTATAATTTCAACATTGGTACAGGGAATAAAATATTCGTCTTCCCGGTTAAGCATGTTCTGTGAAATAAAGTATTCTATTTCCCGCTTTCCCAAGACCGCACCCCTGTCATATGGATTGATATAAAACAGTATGTCATCCGGCTCACCTGAAGAAGCGAAGTGTTTATAATCATCCCTGTAAGCAAGGATAAAGTTCTCCGGGAGGTTAACCCCGTATATGGGCAGGTCAAGCTTGTGTGCTACTGCCAGGTATATTATTGACAATGAAACCGGATTGCCCTTTTTTGTGCTAATAACCTGGTTAATAAACGAGTTCTGGGGTGAGTAAGGATCGGCAAGATTTTTTGAATACCTGTAAATGTCAAAGACTATATAATTCATTATTCTCACTTTTTCAAGCGCAGTGAGATTGTCATTAATCTCCAGCCACACATCCTTACGTATATTTTCGATCTCTCTTTCAATATCACTCAGGGTTATTTCAGAGAACTGAAACTGGGCGACATAGAACGCCCCCTCCAGAATATTCTCAGCTCCTGAATTGAACCATTTTTCAATACTGTTCCTTGCATATTCCAGCTTGATACTCTGTATTACTTTTCCCAGACGGTTCTGTAAAACCTCGTCATAAGTATTATCCCATGCCCTTTCAAGCTCAGGGATGGCATTAAGTCCCTGCTTTAACAAATTATCAGATACCAGTGAGATTACTTCAGCATCGGGATCATCCAGAAGCGAGATAAGCGCTTTAATTTTATCTGCATTCATATACCGGTAAAACTCTTTTTAACGTGAAAGTTTCAAATCTATTTAAAATTTAAGTCTGGTGCAATTTTACTAATTAACACATGTTAGTAACATTGATTGATAAAAACTGGAATATTTATTTATCTTTGGTTTGGTAATAGAGTAACTAATTTAGAATAACTTAATTATGATACAGAGAATACAGTCAATCTACCTTCTAATTGTAAGTATCTTAATGTTATTTATGCTTGTTTCAAAAATAGCGGATATCGCAGTAGAAAGAGCGGAAAGTGCAGGCATGGAAAGTGCTTCCGGCGAGCAGGAAATAGTAGAATACAGGAATTACGGGGCAAAATTGTACATGGATGACAAAGCCAAACTACTGGTATCAACTTTCCCGATAACTATTCTTACAGTGATAATCGGACTGGTAAGCTTTATGAATATCTTTCTTTATTATGCCAGGAACAGGCAGATGAGGCTGTGCATATTCAACATTTTATTGCTCTTAGGGTTAAGCGGACTAATATATTACTACTTCACATTCATCAGGAAACAGATTTTGGGGAGCGGACTCGTTATTGCGGAACACAACTTCAAGATAGCTGTTATCTTCCCGATATTGTCAATAATACTGACCTATATGGCTTTCAGGGCTATAAGGAGAGACGAGTTGCTTGTTCGTTCCTATGAACGGCTGAGGAAGTAGTATTAGATTATAACAAAGTGTTCCTGGTCAGTAATCTTTTCACAGTAATAGCATTTAAGTTTTACATATTTTTTGGAAACAACCTGGAACTTTGTCGTTAGTTTTTCTGCGTTTGTAATGCACTGCGGATTCATGCATTTGACAATACCAGATATCTCGTCAGGCACCTCGACCACCTTTTTTTCAGTCACCTGGTAATTCTTGATAATATTAAGCTTTGCCTGGGGGGCAACAAGGGCAATTTTATTTATGTCCTTGTCAAAGAAGAAGACATCAGATAGCTTTATTATAGCTTTTTGTCCAAGCTTTTTACTTTCAAGGTTAGTGCCAAAAGTGATTTTGTTACATATTTTATCAAGTCCCAGTATTGAAATAACTTTAAACAGGCTGTTGGCAGGTATATGGTCTATTACTGTCCCGTCTTTGATGGCACTTACTTCCAGAATTTTATCTTTCATCATTAAATTGTATTTAATTTCAAATTAATCCCAGTATTGATGTTATTATGGCCTGGCGTATAAATACACCGTTCAATGCCTGGGTAAAATAGTAAGCTTTAGGATTCATATCCACTTCCTGCTCTATCTCGCTGACACGAGGTAAAGGATGCAGCACCCTCAAATTTTCCTTTGTATTTACCAGGAATTCATTCTTTAATACATAGGCATTTTTTGTCCTTTCATATTCTATAGGATCCGTAAAGCGTTCTTTCTGAACCCTTGTCATGTAAATGATATCAGCTTTTGAAATGATGTCGGTAAAATCTCTATGTTCATAGTATTTAAGCCCGTGGTTTTCAAGGAACAACTTGTATTCCTCGGGCATCTTAAGCTCTTCGGGGGCAATAAAGTTATAGGTAGTATTGAACTTGGACATGGCCATAAGAAGTGAATGAACAGTGCGCCCATATTTCAGGTCCCCTACCATAAAAATATTCAGGTTGTCAAGTGTACTCTGTGTTTTCCTGATGGAATACAGATCCAGCAATGTTTGTGTAGGGTGCTGGTTGGCACCGTCACCCGCATTGATAATGGGAACATTTGTAATCTCGCTTGCAAACCGGGCGCTTCCCTCAAGGGGATGCCTCATTACTATGAGATCACAGTAATTACTTACTGTTTTTATAGTATCATAGAGGGTTTCGCCTTTTGTTACGCTTGACGAGCTGGTATCACTGAATCCTATTATTTTACCGCCCAGCTTGTTTACAGCGCTTTCAAAACTTAACCTTGTTCTTGTTGAGGGCTCAAAGAAGAGGCTTGCTATAACTTTTCCCTGGAGTATATTCTGTACCGATTTTTTTTCAAATACTTCAGCCAGGTCTAAAATCTTTATATATTCATCTTTTGTGTAGTCATTTATTGATACCAGACTTTTGCCTTTCATTATCTAAAAGGGTTTTCCGTTTATTTTTAAGTAAATATATGTAAGAATTAAATTTTAATAAACACTTGTTGATATAAAATTATAACTTTTTTGGCTATATAATTTTATCATCCTCGGCCGATATTCTCACTGAACTGATTCTCTCAAGCTTTGATAAAATGCTCTTCTCTTTATTGGCATTTATCCTTATAGTTATTGAGCAAAGGCTGTCATATTTGTTATCCTCCTGCTTAAGCTGTTCCCTGTCAAGTATTTTCAATACCTCGTTCAGGGCATGGTACGCAAATTCTATTTTAAACAGCCTTTCCGGATAACGCACTGCTGTTCTGGCATTTGAAAGCATATCGGCGGCAGCAGACTTGTAAGCCTTCACCAGTCCTCCCCTGCCCAGGAGCGTACCTCCGAAGTACCTGGCAACAACTATCAGAATATTGGTCAGTCCGTTTGAAAGTATTTGTCCGTATATTGGTTTCCCTGCAGTATTTGGAGGCTCGCCGTCATCATTCATACGTGATATTTCATTTTTTATGCCTATTCTGTATGCATAACAATGGTGCCTGGCGTCGTGGTACTTTTTCCTTATAGAATTGAGAATTCCGGTTATTTCTTCCGGGGAAGAAACAGGATACCCGAAGGCGAGAAATTTGCTTCCTTTTTCCTTATACAATCCTTCAGCCGGGGCTTCAATTGTTTTGTAAGTATCGCTGGGCATAATATAAAAAAACAGGTCCTTATCAGGACCTGTTTCGAGCGTTAAATTTTAGAATTTCAACTTTTTCTCAATATCTTCGATCTGGCTTCTGAAATGTTTATCGGTGTCAATGAGGTTATTAACTGTTTTACAGGCATGCAAAACCGTTGCATGATCCTTGCCTCCTATTTGAGCACCGATAGTTGCCAGTGAAGACTTGGTAAGGTTCTTTGAAAAAAACATAGCAACCTGGCGAGCCTGCACTATTTCTCTTTTTCGGGTTTTTGATTGTATAGCATCAATGCCGATGTCGAAATAGTTGCAGACTACTTTCTGAATATAGTCAATAGAGACTTCACGCTTGGTATTTTTAATCAGCTTATCGATCATCTCCTTGGCGAGATCGAGCGTAATTTCTTTTTTGTTAAGTGTAGATTGAGCCAGCAGTGAGATCAGGGCTCCCTCAAGTTCTCTTATATTATCTGTTATCTGAGTGGCAATATATTCGATTACATCTTCAGGAAGCTCTATACCGTCCTTGTATGTCTTTTGTCTCAAAATGGCTATCCTTGTTTCGTAGTCGGGTATTTGCAGGTCAGCAGAAAGTCCCCACTTGAACCTTGACAATAGTCTCTGCTCCAGTCCCTGAAGCTCAACCGGAGGTTTGTCAGAGGTAAGGATTAGCTGCTTGCCTGACTGGTGCATATGATTAAAGATATGGAAAAAGGTATCCTGAGTTTTTTCTTTTCCTGCAAATTCATGCACATCATCAATTATCAATATATCTATCATCTGGTAGAAGTGCAGAAAATCATTCTTGTTATTGTTTCTGATAGACTCGACAAACTGGGTCTGAAACTTGTTGGCATTGACATAAAGAACGGTCTTGTCCGGAAACTTTTTCTTTATCTCAATGCCTATTGCCTGGGTAAGATGGGTTTTGCCCAATCCCGAATCTCCGTAAATCAGAAGGGGATTAAATGCCGTTCCGCCTGGATTATTTGCAACGGCATATCCTGCAGACCTTGCCAGCCTGTTGCATTCACCCTCAACGAAATTATCAAAGGAATTGTCGGGATTAAGATGCGGATCGATATTAAGCTTCTTTATTCCCGGAATAATAAACGGATTTTTTATTGCATTCTCCTCAATATTAATCGGGACACTAACCGGTTTGTTCTTCAGGTCCGTTTTATTCTGGGTAGGAAATTTTACGGTATATGGCCTTGAATTGGAATAGTTCGGATTTTCCATGACAATACTGTATTCCAGCTTGGCGTCATATCCAAGTTCTTTCCTCAGGGTCTTGCTGATGATTTCAATGTACTTCTCTTCAAGATACTCGTAGAAAAAAGGACTTGGTACCTGTATGGTCAGTACTTTATTTTCCAGCCTCAAGGGGATAATGGGTTCAAACCAGGTTCTGAAGCTTATTGAAGGAACGTTGTCTTTGATAATTTTCAAGCAATTATTCCAGACTTCCTTATGCATTTTTAAGTATTTTATTAAGTTTTAGGTATTTATATTTTCTGCGAATTATTTTATTTCTTATAGCAATTTTGTGAAAAAAAAATTAAAAAAAAAATAAATCTTCTATTGACTTTATAAATAAAAACATATTGGTTTTATTATCAGAATATTAAAGTTTTAAAAAAAACAAAGAAATTGTAATTAACTGAAAATCAATATATATAATAATATTTAATTTAATAAATTGTTTATTAAATGTTTAATAAACTTTAATTAAAGCTTAAGTTAATTTTTGCCGTTAAATTTAATTTAGACTTTCTTTAAATTGACGAAAAAATTGTTTTCTTGCGGTTACTTTTTAACAGCTTTTACTCTGATTTTTCTGATTCATTTTTGCGGCCAAAGATCGAAAAGTGAACATATTTTTTCGGATGTGCATTCAGGTCTTTTAACAGGATATCGAGGCTGGCAGCTGCATTTTTAAGGTTATGGTAAAGAGTATCATTATTTACAAGCATGCCGGCCGTACCTTCTCCCCTGTTTATTTTTTCAAGGATAACTGATGTTTCAGCGAGTGTTTTGTTTGTATTATTTATTGCGGACTTTATTTCGGAGCTGACAAGTGAATCAGAGAAAGCAGAAAAATTAACTAGCATAGAAGACAACTCCTCACTCTTGTTCCTTAGTGCGGAAGTTATTTTTTCGAGATTTTCAAGGCTTTCTCTCAGGTCACCTTCTGCTCCCAGGGAGCCGCTGAGACTTGAAGTAATATCTTCGAGATTGGCAATCGAATGCTGAATATTGGACCTGGTTGTTTGATCGAGGGTGCTTCTGATTATTACAAGTACCGAATCAATGCTGGCAAGTGTATTTTCGGCCTTGTACTTCACAGGTTCAACAAAGTCGCTCATACCTTTATCAATGCCTCCCAGCAGTGTATCCCCCGGCAATGCGTACCTGCTGCTGTCACTCAGAACAAGGCTTATGTCCTTTATTTCAGATATCATGCTCGAGCTGGTAATCAAGGCAGTTGAATTAACCGGGATACGGACTTTCTCTTCCAGGGCGAACCTTACAATTATTTTACCCGGGTTCTTTTTATCGAAATTAATTGATCTTACGCTGCCCACCTTATAGCCGTTTAGATAGACAACTCCTGATTCAATCAGCCCCTGGATATCATCGTATGCAACATAATATTCATCCACTGATTTGAAGATATTTATCCCTTTTAGAAAGTTCAGTCCCCAGAACAAAGCTACTAGTGTTATCAACGCAATAATGGCAATCTTTACTTCTTTTGATAATTTCATGTTAATGCTATTTGTTTCAAAATATGTATAAATATAAGGATACTTTTTTTATGTCACTCATTCTTCAGCTCTTTTAACGCTTTGCTAAGGGGAATTATTTTGTCATCCCTGACAGCTATAACAAATGCATCGGGATATTTCTTTCTTACCATTTTGCTGTACTCCACAATTTCTTCATAGGTCTGTTTGTTGCCTACAGCATATTTATAGAGGTCTGATATAATGAATTCCTGTATATCACTATAATCCCTGAATACGTTCGAATATGAGGTTATTGGCTGGGTTGACGCAGCAACCTGGACTTTGAAATAGATATCCGGATTACGCTTGACAATTATGAGGGAAGTATCTGAAGAATCACTTGCCTCCTCCAATACTTCATTTTCTGGAAACTCAGAGGATACAATATCGCTGGTATAGTTCTCATCGTGGTTATTTAGCTGTGTCATGATGCTTCTTGACTCTATCAGGTTTTTATATTCCCTGAAAGCCCTGAATATTGCAGATGCAATATAATCCTGTCCCTCTTCGGACATAAGGTACTGTTCTTCAACTTCGTTTGTAAGGAATCCCACCTCCACGAGTACGGCTGGCATTGCAGTCTGTGCAAGCACAAGGAATCCCTGCTGTTTGACACCCCTGTCCTTTCTCTGGGCCCTGTCCCTGAACTGGTCCTGCACATACTTTGCAAAGTTGATGCTATGCGCGAAATATACCTTTTGCATAAGGGCAAGCATAATATAGGTTTCAGGCGAGTTGGGATCAAATCCCTCATAACGCGTTGAGTAGTCTTCTTCAAGAAGGATAACCGAGTTTTCACGCTTGGCCACTTCAAAATTCTCTTCTGCCCTGTGCAATCCGAGCACAAATGTTTCTGTGCCATAGGAGTCCCTGCCGGGCATACCGTTGGCATGAATTGAAATAAACAGGTCTGCATTATTCATATTGGCTATATTGGCCCTTTCATGGAGAGGAACATACTCGTCGGTCTTCCTTGTGTAGACAACCTCTACATTGGCAAGCCTTGTTTCTATATATTCACCCAGCTTCAAGGCTATGGACAGCACTATGTCCTTCTCATCTGCATATTTTCCGCTTGTCCCCGGGTCCTTTCCCCCGTGTCCGGGATCAATTACAACGGTATCCACCCTGTAATCCCCGTTATTAAAATTGCCCTGTCCTGAAATAATGAAAATGAAAAGAAAAAATGCAAGAATAGTCGCAAATGAACGTTTACTGATAATTATGCTCATTTTTTTTTTATACATTCGATAAACGTATAATTTGTTAGATTTGCAGGTTTATTTTAAAAAATATTCGTGCAAAAATAGTATTTATACTTTTTATATTCTTCAAATATTTTGAAAGAAATAAAAGAATACTTGTCAAAATACACATTTTCAAATAGTATGCAATAATATGAATTGTTGATAAAAAATCTGTCTTGCGGTTTATAAGCAGGTCTTAAATTTTTTCCTTATAAACGAAATATTGTTTATGTTTAATACTCTATATAAGAACGAGAACACACAACCGCAATCCTGTTGCATATTGAAAGTACTGCTTGCCATTGTATTACTTACTATTTTAAATCCTGCCTTCGCACAAAAGAGGGACAGCGAAATGAGGGACAGCGTCCATATTTCCGGGACTGCGTCCGGAGAGAGGGACAGTGCCCTGATATTGAGGCCTTATACAGATGGCAGGGATACATCTCTTCTGTTAAGACCCTATACACCCGCCAGCGACTCTTTGCGGGCCGTGGGCCCCGACACGCTAATAAGCCCTGAAGAAAAGGCTATTGAAGATACAACAGCCGGAGTAGCTGCAAAGATAAAGAAGAGTCCGATAGAAGCAGAGGTATTTTACCATTCCAGGGATTCTTTTAAAATTTCACTGTCAGAGCAGAAGGTTTACCTTTTTGGGGAAGCCCAGGTTAATTACCAGAACATTGAGCTTACTGCCGATTATATAGTGTTCGACATGTCTAATAATGTAGTAATGGCCACCAGCCTGTCCGATACCCTGGGTAAGCCAACAGGCAAGCCTGTTTTCAAGCAGGGCGACGAGACTTTCCAGTCCGATACCCTGCGCTATAATTTCGAGACAAAGAAAGGAGTTATTAAAAATATTTTTACACAGGAGGGTGAAGGATACCTGCACAGCAAGCAGACCAAAAGGCTGGCGGACGGACAAATACATATGAAGAGCGGAAAATATACTACCTGTGATGCCGAGCATCCCCATTTTTATATCGGACTGACAAAGGCTATTGCCATACCTGAGAAAAAGATAGTCAGCGGTCCTGCTTACCTTGTCCTTGAGGATATTCCGCTGCCCCTGGTTTTGCCTTTCGGCTTTTTCCCGAATACAAAGGAAAGGTCTTCCGGACTGCTGATTCCGACCTATGGTTATGAGGAGAGGCGCGGGCTGTATCTGCGTAATGGCGGATGGTACTTTGCCATCAATGACTATGTTGACCTCAGTATAATGAGCGATATTTATTTCTATGGTACATGGGGCATAAGTGCCTCTTCAAAATATGTCAGGCGCTATAAGTTCTCAGGCTCTTTCAGCGGCCAGTATTACCAGAATGTCATAGAAAATGAAACCCCGGTTCCTACCAAATCAACGGATTACTCTATAAGGTGGAGCCACGCGCAAAGCCCCAAGGCCAATCCGACCCGTTCATTCTCGGCAAGCGTAAATGTATCGTCCGCTTCATATGATAAGAATCAAAGTTATGGCTATACAGATTATGTGACCAACACAAAGAGTTCCAGTATATCTTTTTCAAAGAGATGGCCGGGCACGCCTTTCAACCTGGCGGCCAGTCTGAATCACTCCCAGAACAGCCTGAACAAATCGATTAATATGAACCTGCCGAAAGTCTCGTTTAACATGAGCCGTATCTATCCGCTGCGCTTTGGCAAAAGCAGCGGCAAGTTCAAATGGTTTGAGAATATACAGCTTAGCTACTCGGCTAACTTTGAAAACCGCATAAATGCAACGGATTCGACCTTGTTTACAGAGAGTACACTGCAGGGCATGAAAAACGGTTTTACCCATTCAATTCCGGTTACCATGGCTAATCTCAAACTTTTTAACCTGATAAATATCAATCCTTCACTGAATTATAAGGGAGTAATGTACGGAAGCCACATAGAAAAGTCAGTCCCTGACACTGCTTTTTTTTATAACGGAGGGAAAGGCGGACTCGTGGTTGATACAGTCAGGGGGCTTTGCTATGCCCAGGCTGTCGTGCCTTCAATAGGTTTCTCGGTTAACCCCAAGCTTTACGGGATGATTCAATCGGCAAATGAAGAATCATACTTTATGGCTCTCAGGCATGTTATAACGCCATCGGCAAGTTTTGGGTTTACGCCTGATGTATCCGGACTAATGCCAGATTATTACCGGAATGTCAGGTATCCCACATCGGTCCAGTCAACTCCTGAAGAATATGAATATTCGATATTTGAAAACTACATATACGGTACACCCATGGATGCCGGGAGGAGCGGTTCGGTGAGCTTCGGACTTAACAATAACCTGGAAGCAAAGGTAAGGCCTAAAAACGATACCACGGGAACACCGAAGAAAATCACCCTGGTAGAGAACCTGAATTTTGCTGCCAGCTATAATCCTTTTGCCGAAGAGAAAAGATGGTCAAATATAAGCATGACGGGCTCTACAAGATTGCTGCAGAATAAAATTAACCTGAGGATCGGCAGCACGTTCAGTCCCTATGCCCTTGACAGTCTCGGCAGGGAATCGAACCTGTATTTGCTGAAGGAGTCCGGGAAGCTGGCCAGGCTCACAAGGGCAAGCATTGACATAAGCATGTCATTAAGGTCACAGGCCGGGGGTAAGAAAGGAGATGAGAAGGAAGAGGAGATGAAAGAAACTCCCGAGTCACGTGCTCCTGATATGCTGCGCAGTGAGGAACAGGAAATTTATGGTGATTATGTCGACTTCAGCATCCCCTGGAGCCTGTCAGTTGCATATAACTGGTCATATTCAAAACCGGGATTTGCAGAATCAAAAAATATTATCAGCACAATAAGGTTATCGGGAGATGTCAGCCTGACAAAGAAGTGGAAAATAGGCGGAAATACAGGTTATGATTTTGAAGACAAGAAAATAACTGTTACCAACATTAGTATACACCGTGATCTGCACTGCTGGGAAATGCGGTTTGCCTTCGTGCCCTTTGGTCCCCGCAAGCACTATTCATTTACTATAAATGCCAAATCTGCTATTCTGCGGGATTTGAAGTATGATAAGAAGAAAAGCTGGTATGATTATATGTAAAGCCGCAAGGATAAATCTTACTCTGCAATTATTTCAAAAGGTATCTCGGCCTGCACTTCTTTATGAAGCCTGATAAGCGCCGTATACTTGCCTACCTCTTTTATCAGTTCTTCCTTAAATGCAATGCTCTTTCTGTCTATATTAAATCCTTTTTCCTTGAGGGCTTCAGCTATCTGGACAGTGTTTACGGATCCGAATATTTTCCCTTTGCTGCTTGTCTTGGCTCCTATTGTAAGGCTAAGCTCCTTAAGTTTTTTTTCCAGCTCAAGGGCTTCATTTTTTATTTTTTCTTCCTTGTGTGCTTTCTGCTTCAGTATTTCTGTATGTGCCTTTTTTCTCGAAGGAGTGGCACTTATTGCCATTCCTTTAGGTATCAGGTAATTACGGGCATAGCCGTCTTTTACGACAACAACGTCATCCCTATAGCCAAGACCTGGTATATCCTGTTTTAAAATTATTTCCATTTTAATTCCCTGGGTTATTTCAACAAATCAGTAACATATGGCAGCAAAGCTATGTGCCGGGCCCTTTTAACAGCTGTAGCGAGCTTGCGCTGGTATTTCAACGAGTTTCCCGTAACTCTCCTGGGCAGTATTTTACCCTGCTCATTAAGGAACTTTTTCAGGAACTCGGGATCTTTATAGTCTATGTACTTAATCCTGTTTTTCTTAAAACGGCAATATTTGACCTTTCTTATTTCTACTGCCGGTGGTGTTAAATATCTTATTTCTGATTGATTCTGGCTCATTTTATTCCTCCTTCTTTACTGGTTCTTCTACATATTTTTTAGCTTTCCTTTTTTCGCTGTATTCCGCGGCATACTTATCCATTTTTACCGCGAGGAACCTGATTATTCGTTCATCTCTCCTGTACTCGGTTTCAAGTTTCTGGATGAGTTTTCCGTCGCTTTTAAATTCTATCAGGTAATAAAAGCCCGTGGATTTTTTCTGTATAGGGTATGCCAGCTTTCTTAGGCCCCAATTCTCTTCGCTTATTATCTCTCCTTTATTATTTGTAATAATAGCTTTGAACTTGTCAACCGCTTCCTTCATCTGGGTTTCAGACAAAACGGGAGTTGCAATGAAAACGGTTTCGTACTGGTTTATCATGTTTAATTAATTAATAATATAAATTTTCAGGGACGCAAAAGTATGAACTTTTTTTCTCTATTCAAATAAAAAAGTGATTTTTAAACATACATGATAACGGAAAAATTTCATTTCGTTTTAAGTTAATATTTAGATATATTTGCCAAATTATACTCATTGGTGAATGGAAAATTTCATTGTCTCAGCCAGAAAATACAGGCCTGCTACGTTTGATACGGTAGTGGGACAATCATCTATAACTGCTACTCTGAAAAATGCCATAAGAACAAAGCAGATAGCCCACGCTTTTCTGTTTTGCGGGCCCCGGGGTGTAGGGAAAACAACTTGTGCCAGGATATTCGCAAAGACAATAAATTGCATGAATCCCACCAACAACGTTGAAGCATGCAACATTTGCGAATCTTGCAGTTCATTTAACGAGTCAAGAGCTTTTAATATCCATGAGCTTGATGCAGCATCAAATAACACTGTAGATGATATGCGCAGCCTGATAGAGCAGGTACGCATACCCCCTCAGGTGGGAAAATACAGCATTTATATTGTGGATGAAGTGCATATGCTGTCACAATCTGCCTTTAATACCTTTCTTAAAACCCTTGAGGAGCCGCCACCGTACGCTATATTTATCCTTGCCACCACTGAAAAACATAAAATCATCCCTACAATCTTATCGCGCTGCCAGATTTATGATTTTAACAGGATAAAAGTCGAGGATATAATCAGTCACCTGGAGTTTATATCAAAAAAGGAAGGAGTGGAATATGAAAGGGATGCCTTCAATCTGATTGCATTGAAAGCTGATGGCGCGATGCGTGATGCACTTTCCATATTTGACCAGCTGGTAAATCTTCTGGACAGGAAGATCACCAATAAGGGAGTTATTGAGAGTCTTAATATACTTGATTATGATTATTATTTTAACCTGACGGATGCTTTCCTTGAGCATGATGTTTCCAGGGCCATACTTATCTATGACGAAATACTTAACAACGGATTTGACGGGCACAGTTTTATCAACGGATTAAGCAATCATCTCAGGGATGTGCTGGTATGTAAAGACAGGCAGACAATTCAGCTCCTTGAGGTGGGTGATTCTATAAAGGAAAAATACAGGAAGCAGTCAGAAAAGTGTTCTGCCGGTTTCATATTTAAAGCTCTTGAAATATGCAGTTCATGTGACCTGGGTTACAGGATGAGCATAAACCAGAGGCTTCATGTTGAGCTCGCACTTATCAGGCTGTGTAACATTAGTGAAGAAAAAAAAAACAACCTGAGCCCTCCGGCCACTAAATCAACGTTAGAGAAAAAAGATATATCTGCGGTAAAAAAGGAGGAGGTCAAAAAAGATGCGGGTGAGCCTGTAAAGAATAAGTCAAAATCATCAATATCCATAAAAGAAACACTGAAGAGTATTGACAGTCTCTCCGGTGAAAGGAAAGAAGAGGAGGCCGAAGCTGTTGAACCGCAGGTTGAAGCTATTGAACCGCAGGTTGAAGCTGTTGAACCGCGGGTTGAAGAGGATGAAAAAGGCGGCTCCGTGATCACCGGGGAGCTGCTGCAAAGCCTGTGGAGCGAGTTTGCCGAGTCGGTAAGGGAAAGTATGCCACGGATGTACAGTACGCTCACAAGCCGGAAGCCGTCATTAAAAGAAGGCATAATTGAACTTGAACTGAGAAATAAAGTGCAGTTTGATGATTTCAATTCAAAGGTAAAATCCGATCTCCTGGCATTCCTCAGGGAAAAAACCGGGGACAGCGCCCTGATTGTTGAAGCCAGGATTGAAAAGGGATTGCGTGAAACAAAAAAACCTTATACGGCTGATGAGAAATTCGATTATCTAAGCAATAAGAATCCGGTATTAAAGAAATTCAGGCAGGAGTTTAACCTCGATTTTGAATAATTATTAATAAAAACACACAATTAAATTATGGACGGGCAAAAAATTACAATGAGCGGAGATAAATTGATTATTCCCGATTTTCCTGTCATACCTTTCATTGAAGGCGACGGTACTGGTCCCGATATTTGGGCTGCCTCTGTAAGGGTCTTTGATGCGGCAGTGGAAAAAGCATATGCAGGAAAAAGGAAAATAATGTGGAAGGAAGTCTTTGCAGGCGAAAAATCCTATAACAGGACAAGGGAATGGCTGCCTCAGAAAACGCTGGATACTATAAAAGAATACCTTGTTGCAATAAAAGGCCCCCTTACTACTCCGGTTGGCGGGGGAATACGGTCTTTAAACGTGGCATTACGACAGCTGCTGGATTTGTATGTTTGCCTGCGTCCTGTAAAATATTATAAAGGTGTTCCCTCACCTGTCAAGAATCCTCAAAAAACAGATATGGTAATATTCAGGGAAAATTCTGAAGATATATATGCAGGAATAGAGTGGATGATGGGAACAAGCGAAGTGGAGAAGATCAAATCCTTCCTTATTAATGAAATGGGAGTTACTAAAATAAGGTTTCCCGGGACAACATCCATAGGGATAAAGCCGATTTCAAAAGAAGGTACTGAAAGGCTCATGAGGGCTGCTGTTAACTTTACTCTCAGGCATGATTTACCCTCGGTCACACTGGTTCATAAAGGCAATATCATGAAGTATACGGAAGGTGCTTTTCGTGACTGGGGCTATGAGCTGGCAAAGAAAGAATACGGCGCCAGTCCGGTTAACGGGGGTCCGTGGTGTTCATTTAAAAATCCGGTTACAGGCAGGGAGATCATTATTAAGGATGTTATTGCAGACGCCTTTTTGCAGCAAATACTAACAAGGCCATCGGAATACTCGGTTATTGTCACAATGAACCTGAACGGTGATTATATCTCCGATGCTCTGGCTGCCATTGTAGGAGGTATCGGCATTGCGCCGGGAGCAAACATTAATTATGATACGGGCCATGCCATATTTGAGGCTACTCATGGCACTGCACCGAAATATGCGGGACAGGACAAGGTAAATCCCGGCTCCCTGATATTATCGGGTGTTATGATGCTCGACTATATGGAATGGACAGAGGCTTCACAGATGATCATCAAAGGGCTGCAGGCAGCAATATCGGCCAAAAGGGTGACATATGATTTCGAAAGGCTCATGGAAGGTGCAGAAGTGTTAAAGACTTCTGAATTTGGCAGCGAGATAATCAAAAATATGTAGAATCTGTTTAATAAAGTGCATAGTACAGGCTGGTTCAAGGATGCAATAATTTACCACATTCTTATTGACAGGTTTGCAGGATACAAATATCCTGATAAGTGGGATAAACCTGTTTTTATTGGCGGCAACATAAAAGGTATCACGGGGAAGCTTCAATACCTTCTCGATCTTGGTATTAATACCATCTGGATTTCACCTTTTTATAAGACCACTGCTTACCATGGCTATCATATAACAGACTTTTTCAGTACCGATTCGCGATTCGGCACGGAAAAGGATCTAAAGGAGCTTATTTCAAAGGCCCATAAATCAAATGTAAGGATCATAGCCGACTTTGTACCCAATCATTGCTCATCAAAACATCCGTTTTTTATTGAATCGCAGCAGAACAGGAAAAGCAGGTACAACAAATGGTTTTATTATCTGAGGTGGCCAGACAAGTATCTGTGCTTTCTTGACTTTAAGCAGCTGCCAAAGTTAAATACAGGGAATCCTGAAACATTCGAATATATTACCGAATCGGCCAGGTATTGGCTCAATTGCGGGATTGACGGTTTCAGGCTGGATCATGTGGCAGGTTGCTCAAATTTATTCTGGAAGAGATTTATGAAGGTTATTAAGAGCTCCTTTCCTGAATCTGTTCTTATTGGCGAGGTTTGGATCCAGGGTATCAGTTTCCGCCTGCTTAAGACCATTAATATCAGGAACAAATATTTCAAATGGGCTCTGGGCATGAGACAGGCGGACATACAGAAAGAATATGCGGGCATACTCGACGGTGTGCTGGATTTTAATTTCAGGAACAGGATTGTTGAATATATAGCATGGAAAGAAAAGCCTGAAGACCACAGTGATGATTTATCACGTTCATTGGCCAGGTATTACGGGAGATTCCCTCCGGACTTTTATCTGCCAGGCTTTGTGGATAACCACGATATGAGCAGGTTCCTGTTTGAATGCGGACAGGACAAGGATAAGCTGAAAAAGGCATTGGTGTTGCAGTTCAAGCTGCCCCAGCCCCCGGTTATTTACTATGGAACCGAGGCCGGATTGTCGCATGACAAAGCAGTAATGCTTAATGAGCCATATTCCGACCTTAAAGCAAGAAAACCCATGCCCTGGGAAAATCCGGACAGGGAACTCACAGAGTTTTGCAAGGAACTGACTGGAAACAGGAAAAGGCAGAAATAAATTACCTGAGCGGCTAAAAGGAAAAGGCAGAAATAAACTGCCTGAGCGGCCAAATTATAATTTTAAGCTATATTTGGAATTTTTACATATAACTGATAAATTTCCAGTTTATACGCAGTACATTAAACAAAGAGTAACAAAATGGACAGCAAAGAGTTAGGATTAGTAGTTCCGCAGCAGCTCCTGGGTCTCGAAGACCTGCACTACGGGTTCTGGGACAAAGAACAGAAACCTGCTATTGCAGAATTTGTGGAGGCGCAGAAGCGATATTCAGATTTTTTGCTCACGGCAATCACAGGGGCTTCAGGTGACAAATCGGCAAGGATGCTGGATGTGGGATGCGGCACAGGTGCAATGATTTGTGAACTGGCAAAATCGGGCTATAATGTTGACGGGGTAATACCTTCGGCCTTTCTGAAAGAGAAGATAGAACAGAGGCTGCAGGATGCCAGTGTTAATAGCAGATCCGTTATCTATGACTGTAAGTTCGAGGATTTTCCCGAAGAGCAAAGGCTTAACCAGTATGATCTGATATTTTTCAGTGAAAGTTTCCAGTATATTTCAATGAAAAAAAGTCTTCCCATACTAAAGTCACTGCTGGCAGGAAATGGAAAGATAGTGATATGCGACTTCTTTAAGACGGTCCACCACGGGGATGGCGCACCGGGTGATAAAAGTATGGGCGGGGGCCACCGCCTGAATGAGTTTTATGAAATGGTTAAAGGCAGTTTTAGGATAACCAGGGATGAAGATATCACTGCAAATGTGAGTCCGAACCTCGAGCTTCTTAATGATATTCTTATGAACAGGATAAGTCCGGTTATTCAGTATATAGATCTCTTCCTGGCCGGCAGGTACAGGTTTATTTATAAGTTACTGAAGTTTTTTTTCAGGAAGAGGCTGAAAAAGCTCAAATACAAATATTTCTCCGGTTACCGGAGCAAGGAAACATTTGAGAAATATAAAACATATCATTTGATGATTCTCGAGAACTTGTCCTGATACACTAATCAAACCATGGAACTAACTGAAGATGTAAAACAAAAACTTCTGTCATCCCAGAAAAATGAGATTACAGAGTATTACATTTATAAAAAGCTTGCAGACAAGGCAGATGATAAAAACAGGGATGTCTTATTGAAAATATCCGAAGATGAGCTTAATCATTACAATATATGGAAAGAACTCACGGGCAAAGAAGTGAAGCCCAGTAAATTCAAGATATTCAAATATTATTTAATAAGCCGGGTATTCGGACTGACATTCGGACTCAAGCTGATGGAAAGGGGTGAAGAGGATGCCCAGGTGAACTACAGGGAAATGGGACTTGAATCTTCTGATGTGGATAAGATCATAAATGAGGAGAACGATCATGAAGAAAGGTTACTTGATATGCTCGATGAAAGTTATCTTAAATATACAGGGTCCATAGTGCTCGGACTGAATGATGCGCTGGTTGAGCTTACTGGGGCACTTGCCGGATTTACGCTTGCCCTGAAAAATGCAAGACTCATAGCGCTGGTGGGACTGGTAACAGGAATAGCTGCGGCGCTTTCCATGGCTTCTTCAGAGTATTTGTCCACCAAGGCTGAGGGTGAAGAAAAGTCACCTGTAAAGGCATCGGTTTTTACGGGCCTCGCATATATCATAACCGTATTTCTGCTTATTTTCCCTTACCTTGTATTTGCAAATTATTTTGTATGCCTGGGAGTGACGCTGCTTGTGGCTGTATTTATAATTTTTATTTTCAACTACTACATATCAGTGACCAAGGATCTGTCTTTCAGGAGGCATTTCATGGAAATGATTATATTGAGCTTTGGCGTTGCAGCCCTGAGCTTTTTCATAGGTTACCTGCTTCGTTATTTCCTGGGTGTGGAAGAATAGGCTACGGGAATACACCGCGCAGCTTAACTGCAGTTGAGACTCTTGACACGGCGAGCCTGTATGCCGCATTTCTCAGGGACACTTTATTTTCACTGGCTACCTTTAACACGTTTTCAAAGGTATTAAGGATAATGTTCTTGAGTTCTTTATTCACCCTGTTCAGATCCCAGTAATATGCATTAATATCCTGTACATATTCAAAATAGGATACTATTGCTCCTCCCCCGTTTGCCAGAATATCGGGTATAACAGTTATACCTCTTTTTTCGAGTATTTCATCAGCTTCAGGTGTTGTCGGACCGTTTGCTCCTTCCAGAACAACCTTGCAGTCGATACTGTTTGCATTACTCTCAGTAATCTGGTTTTCTGTAGCTGCCGGTATTAATATATCGCACTTGATTCTGAAAAAATCCTCATTGGGTAAAATCTTTACCGATTTACCACGAAAATCACCAAATGGTTTTCCGCTCTGCACCCATTCAGACAGTTTTTTAACGTCAACACCTTTGTCGGAATATATTGTTCCGGCCTGGTCGGATACTGCAACTACTTTATTCCCGTTTTCGTGAAGCTTTATGGCAATTACGGAACCTACCTTTCCAAAGCCCTGAACGGCGGTAGTCATGGATTTAAGGTCGAGATTATGCTTTTTACAGTATTTTTCGATTATAAAAAACAATCCGGTCCCCGTTGCTTCACTTCTTCCCGGTGAACCTCCTATTTCTATGGGCTTGCCTGTAACTACACCCGGTATGGTTTTACCATACTGCATTGAATATGTGTCCATCATATAGGCCATGGTCTGTGCATTGGTTCCTACATCCGGGGCAGGGACATCTTTATCAGGACCTATAAGATTAATTATCTCGGCAGTATACCTTCTTGTAATACGCTCAAGTTCCCTGGGGGATGTTTTGGAGGGATTGACGCATACCCCACCCTTTGCTCCCCCAAGGGGCAGGTTATGGAGGCTTGTTTTCCATGTCATCCACATTGCCAGTGCCTTAACTTCATCAAGGGTCACCAGCTCGCTGAACCGCACTCCTCCCTTGCCCGGTCCGCGTATGGTTGAGTGATGTACCCGGTAACCTTCAAATATCCTGAATGTACCGTCATCCATTACAACAGGTATAGATACAATTAAGGAACGTTCCACTCTTTTTAGAAAATTAAGGATATTGGGATCAAGATCCATCTGGTGCGCAACAATTTCAAGTTGCTTTTTAGCCATTTCAAAAGGATTCATATTTAAGATGTATTGATTTACTTTTAAAAGTAATTATTTTTCTTCATTTTTTAATATTCTTCTCTTAACTATACTCATATCCTTTTTGAGATTGGCAACCGTTTTAAGCAGCTCTTCCTGCGGCAGGGCGGGTTCGGGAATCTCGGAACTTATATAATGAACGAACTTCCAGACTTCCTTGACCTCGTTTACCGGTATATCATATGGTTCATAAACAGGATTCAGGGAATAAAGCCTGAGTTTGTTTTCTTTTTTAATCAGATTTTCCACGATCTTAAATACTATTCCTTCATCAAGGGTCAGGATAATGTAACCGTGTCCGCTGATTATAGTGTGCCAGTCCTGTACAAACTCACCTGTAACCCATGCGCCATGAGGAATAGGCAACATTGAGTCGCCGTTGAGCTGGAAAGTGCGGTATTTTTTTTGCCTGGACAGGAAAGGAAGGGTGAATACCGGCAGTTCCTTAATAAATTCGGGATCGGCAAAGCCGGTGGCATAGCCTGCTTTGGCCTTTTCAGGGACCAGCTCTATATTTTCTTCGTTCCTGCTGTTCACTGTAGTTGCCAGGACACGTATGTTACTGCCCCTGAGGTAGACATCTCCTCCTCTCTCGAGCTGCGAAAGCTGGCTTTCGGATAAGGAGCCCAGATCGACCATTACAAGGGTGTCAATGGCAATACCAAAGTATTTTGAGAATGCAATCAGTACGTTTACTGTTGGAAGGCTTACCTCGTTCTCATAACCGCTGAGAGTGGAACGTTTCATTTTCAACGCATGCGCCACCTCGTCCTGGGTGCGCCCTTTGCGTTTACGCATTAGTTTGATGTTGCTGCTGAAGTACATATTATAAATTTTATTAAATAAACATAGCAAAATATTTGCAAAATGATTATATTATAATCCCATAATATGATTATAATATAATCAAAAATAATATAATTAATTGAAAAACAAAAAATTTTATCTAAAAAATTATAAAAATAAAATAAACAGGACAGGGACAAAACTTTAGTCATGATGGAGTTCAGCAAGGAAAGAAATATTGTACACATGGATCTGGACACATTTTTTGTGTCGGTAGAGCGGCTGATAAACAGCAGGCTTAACGGGAAACCTGTTATTATAGGGGGCACATCGGGGCGCAGTGTGGTTGCCAGTTGCAGCTATGAAGCGAGAAAATACGGCGTGCACTCGGCTATGCCCATGAAAATGGCCCTCATGCTTTGTTCCGATGCTATTGTAATAAGGGGTGACATTGAGGTTTACAGCAAGTACTCGAAAATGGTCACTGATATTATTGCGGAGAAAGCGCCGGTATACGAAAAGGTCTCTATTGATGAACATTACATTGACATTACGGGGATGGACAGGTTTTTTGGCTGCCTGGAGTGGACAAAGGAATTAAGGCAGTCAATCCTGAAAAATACGGGACTCCCGATATCTTTCGGGTTATCTGTAAATAAGACGGTCTCAAAAATAGCAACAGGAGAAGCCAAGCCTAACGGGGAAAAGGAGGTACCTGCTACCCTGGTAAAGCCTTTCCTGTATCCGCTTCCTATAAAAAAGATTCCCATGATCGGGGACAGGACTTATCATTTGCTGCGGTCCATGGGAATTGCGACTATAGGTACCCTGAGCATGATTCCGCCTGAAATGATAGAAAAAGTGCTGGGCAGAAACGGTATTGAAATATGGAAAAAGGCCAACGGCATAGATACTGCTCCGGTTAAGCCTTATTCCGAAAGAAAATCAATAAGTACAGAGACAACCTTTGATGAAGATACGACGGATATTAAAAAGCTTAATGATATACTGGTGGGAATGGTCGAGAGAACAGCATTTGACCTGAGGCGCAAGCAAAGGCTTACTTCCTGTGTAACTGTGAAAATACGCTATTCGAACTTTGACACCCATACCTTGCAGAAGCGTATTCCCTATACTTCTTTTGACCATAAGCTTATTGAGGTAGCCCGCGAGCTGTTCCTTAAACTTTACCGGAGAAGAATGCTTATACGGCTGATAGGGATAAAATTGAGCCATTTGATACAGGGAACCCCACAGCTCGATTTATTCGAAGATACGCCCTCAACAGTGAACCTGTACAGGGCAGTGGATATGCTGAGAAACAGGTACGGTAAAAGATCGGTGATAAGAGCGGTGGGATTAACGATTTAAGATTTGTATTGATGTACCTGAACTGCCATTCATATTACAGCCTGCGGTACGGGACAATGTCCGTTGAAAAGCTGGTATCCGAAGCCAGGAGGAACGGAATTCCGGCCCTTGCACTTACTGACATTAACAATACCATGGGCACGGTAGATTTTGTGAGGGAGTGCAGATTAAGCAACATAAAACCTATTGCAGGCATAGAATTCAGGGATGATCAGAACAGACTCCTATATACAGCCATAGCAAAGAACAACGCGGGGTTCAGGGAAATAAACGAATTCCTGACATGGCACAATCTTAACGATGCTTCTCTCCCACCCTGTTCCCCGCTTTTCAGCGATGCATACGTCATCTACCCGTTCCGGTCAGAGCTGCCACGTAAATTAAAGGAAAATGAATTTGTCGGTCTCAAACCCGGCGATACAAGAAAACTTATTTCTTCAAGGTTCCGTTACAACCAGTCCCGGCTTATTGCTTTTCAGCCTGTAACTTTTTCTGAAGATACAGATTACCTGTTGCATAAGCATCTCAGGGCGATCGACAATAACACTCTGCTGAGTAAGCTTACACCCCCGCAACTCGCCTCTCCCTCGGAAAAGATGCTCCCCCCCGACCTTTTATGTATTGCCTATGAGGATTACCCCCAGGTAATAAGGAACACTGAGATGCTCATTGAAGAATGCAGCATCAATTTTGACTATAATACTGTCAAAAACAGGCAGACATTCACAGGAAGCAGGTATGACGATAAGATCCTGCTGGAAAAGCTGGCTTATGACGGACTCGGTTACCGCTATGCCAAATCGGACAGGGAAGCGCTAAGCCGGGTAAGGCATGAACTGGAGGTAATTGACAAACTCGGATTTTCCGCATATTTCCTGATAACATGGGATATAGTGCGTTATTCGATGAGCCGCGGGTTTTATCATGTAGGAAGGGGCAGCGGAGCCAACAGCATTGTAGCATATTGCCTTAAAATCACTGATGTCGACCCCATCGAACTGAATCTCTATTTCGAACGCTTCATTAATCCCAAAAGGACCAGTCCCCCTGATTTTGACATCGATTATTCATGGAAAGACCGCGATGAAGTCCAGGATTACATATTTAAGCGCTACGGGCAAAAGTATACGGCCCTGCTCGGCACTATCAGCACCTTTAAGGACCGCTCCATCCTGCGTGAGCTCGGGAAGGTTTACGGATTGCCCAAAGAGGAGATCGACCGCCTTGTAGACGAGCCGTCAGCCGATACAAACAAAAATGATATTACCGAAAGGATGTTTTACCTGGGCAGCCTCCTGATTAATTTTCCCAATATCCGGAGTGTTCATGCAGGAGGAATTCTGGTGTCGGAAGAACCTGTCACCTCTTACACTGCCCTTGATCTGCCTCCCAAGGGGCTGCCCACCACCCAGTTTGATATGTATGTGGCTGACGAGCTTGGTTTTGAAAAGCTGGATATCCTCAGCCAGAGAGGCATAGGGCATATTAATGAGAGTGTGGAGATTATCATGGATAATAAGGGAATAAAAGTCGATGTCCACCAGGTAAAAAAATTCAAGCAGGACATAAAAGTAAACGAAAAACTTCACAACGGCGAAACAAACGGGTGTTTCTATATTGAGAGTCCTGCGATG
Organism: uncultured Bacteroidales bacterium; assembly: GCA_964534745.1. GTDB lineage: Bacteria > Bacteroidota > Bacteroidia > Bacteroidales > UBA10428. The sequence continues at coordinate 7,038 of CAZHQW010000028.1, read as the reverse complement.
CGTGGGCTGCTGAAAAAATTACGCTGCGATAATTACCTTGGCCTTGTGGCTGCAAGTTCGATTATTCGTCCCGGTGTTGCCAAATCAGGAATGATGAGGGAGTATATAAAAAGATTTCATGACCCTGAAAACTTTGAATATCTTCATCCCATAATGAAGGAGCAGCTGCATGAAACATTCGGTGTGATGGTGTACCAGGAAGATGTTATAAAGATTTGCCATCATTTTGCCGGACTTGATTTGTCAGATGCGGACATACTGCGAAGGGCCATGGCCGGCAGGTTCAGGTCTAACAAGGAATTTGAGCGTATACGCGGGAAGTTTTTTGACAATTGCAGGCAGAGGGGCTATGCCGATGAACTTACCGGGGAAGTGTGGAGACAGATCGCTTCCTTTGCCGGTTATGCCTTTTCCAAGGCACACTCTGCCTCCTATGCTGTTGAGAGTTACCAGAGCCTGTACCTTAAGACATACTTTCCCCTCGAATTCATGGTTGCCGTAATAAATAATTTCGGGGGATTTTACCGTACACGTGTATATGTTAATGAAGCCAGGCGCAGCGGCGGAAAAATACATCTGCCATGTGTCAATAAGAGCCATTATAAAACATGTATATACGGAACAGATATTTACATGGGGCTGGTTCATATCATGAACCTTGAATCAAGCGTGGCAGATGCCATTGTCGAAAACAGGCTGGCGAACGGTCCCTATAAAAGCCTTGAGGATTTCGTACTGCGTGTACATGCAGGCATTGAACAGCTTGTTATACTTATCCGCCTGGATGCACTGCGGTTCACAGGAAAGCAAAAGAAACAACTGCTGTGGGAAGTTCATATGTTACTGGGCAAAAGCAACAAGGGGCATAATAATAATCTGCTTTTCTGCGAAAGGCCGAGGGAGTTTAAGCTTCCTGCCCTTGAACAGACAAAAGTTGAAGATGCCTATGACGAGATTGAACTGCTTGGATTTCCGGTTTCGTTGTCCTGGTTCGATTTGCTAAAGACAAAGTATAACGGGAATGTTTATGCCGGTGACCTTATTAAGCACGTCGGCAGGACAATAAAGATCCTCGGAGACCTGGTAACTGTAAAAAATGTAAGGACTGTAAAAAAAGAATGGATGCATTTTGGATGCTTTCTTGATGCCAGGGGCGAGTTTTTTGACACTATAAATTTTCCTGATTCACTAAAACATTACCCTTTCAGGGGATATGGGATTTATCTTATTCTGGGGACTGTGGTTGAAGAATTCGGGTTTCCAAGCATAGAGGTCAAAAAAATGGCAAAACTGCCATTTGTCAAAGATCCCAGGTATTGATTGCCCTGGCAGGCATTAAGCTGCAATGTACTCGAAAACATCCCTGATAATATCACCGTGTGTTAAATAAAATCTTTGTTTTAACCATGAATGCAGCTTATAAATCTCGTATGACTTTAACCACTTTAGTGATTTTAATAATTCTTTCCTGAACAACTCTCTGTCATTGCTTACTTTTTCAAGTACCAGTTTCTGATGTTCAAGCATACCGGGAAATAATTTAGATTTTCTTAATTTACAACATTTCTGATTTAAATTCAACTGCCAATATAGACTGAATCTGTTTATATTTGTTTCAATTATTCAAATGTATAAACTCAATTATTTGTTTATTAGTATCATGTTGTAAACATATTTTTATTAACAATGATTATTATTTATATTTAATTTATATAATAGAATTAACCAATGAATACAACTATCGGAAAATATCTAATAGTAATAGGCCTGTTCATATTGGCAGTCGGTGTGGTCATTTATTTTCTGGGTGACAGGATGAACTGGTTCGGACGCCTTCCCGGAGATATAAGGGTAGAAAAAGAGAATATCAGAATTTTCATTCCTCTGACAACCATGATACTGCTCAGTATTTTAATAACCCTTATTATTAATATATTCAAAAAGATTTTTTGATTATTAAAAAAAACCTATTTAAGATATTTATATTAAGAGGATTTTATATTTTTAACCCTTCAAAATTTTTCAATAAAATTCATAAATATGGGAAAAGGTGACATTAAGACACGAAGAGGTAAATTATTCAGAGGTACTTACGGAGCAAGAAGGCGGAGAAAGAAGGCAAAGAAAAATATTCACAGTCCCTCCACAGATGTTATAAAACCACAGGCATCGAAAGTTAAAGCCAGGCCGACACCTAGGGTGCAGCCAGAGTCCGTTGAAAAGGAAGCCATGCCTGCTGCCGCTGTTGAGGAAGTAAAGGCCCCTGAAAAAGTGGAAGCAGAGAAGGTCGTAGCAGAACAGGTTGTTGAAAAGGCTGAAGTAAAAGAGCCTGAAAAAG
>CAZHQW010000028.1:0-4600 GCA_964534745.1 uncultured Bacteroidales bacterium | reverse complement strand
CCTGAAAAAGCTGAAAAAAAAGCTCCTGAGAAAGCAAAGGAAAAAGAGCCGGCTGCCGAAACAGTTGATGTGTCGGAACCAAAACCGGAGAAGTCCGTAAAGAAGACTGTTCAGCAAAAACCAAAACCAAAGCCGGAAACACCGAAAAGCGCCAAGGCAGAAAAAAAGGAAGATATAAAAGCAGCGGAACCTGCCGAAAAACCAAGGGCAAAGGACGCTCAGGCCAAAAAGAAGAGCGGACAAGGCGGTCCTGCGGGTAAGGGAAAAGAAAAGCCAATGGAAAAAACAAAGAAAGCAAAGTAAAAAATAAGTTACAAAACAACTTCTTTTGTTAATAACTTCTGTTAAATTATGTTAAAATCAATAGGTTAGCAATTCAAACACATTATTTTTTTTCCTAATTTTATATAAATTTTTTTCGGATCAGATAAGAATATAATCTCTGATTCATCGTTTATGATCTTAAATATTGTCGAGTCATGAAAAAGATGCTGATATTTTTATTGGTGCTGCCGGGAATTTTACTGGCCGGCAGGGTTGTTGCACAAAAGAAAGATAATAACAACCAGCCAGATGTAAAAATAGACGTGAAGAAGCAGTATGATGAAAAAGGCAATATGGTGATTTATGATTCAATATATTCCTGGTCATGGACAGGTAGTCCGGATGATATGTATATTGACTCACTTATGAATAAATTTCGCCATCATCTCGAAATATATAATTATTACGACGGTGATATTTTCCCCCACTCATTTATTTTGCCGCAATTTCCTGATGTAAATCCGGAGTCTTTTTTTGGAACTAAGGATTCAATTCTAAGCTGGGATTTTGATAATGATACGACCTTAAAGAATTTCTTTTTTGATGATTTTTTTTACTGGAATTTTATTCCTTACAACAAGTCGTTAGAGGATTTTTTTGACGAATTTCTCTATGGCTTTCATAATTTCCCGGGGTTTCCCGAATTAAATTTACCGCCTTTAAGTCCGCATGATACAACAAGATATAAAAAACTACCTTCACCTTTCTTTAATGACCATTTCCTTTATCAGGATTTAAGGGACAGGCATAACAACAGGCATAAGAAAAATCAGAATAGCACTAAAACATAGAAGGATTGTAGCAGCCATTTCGCTGCTTTTTATTACTCCGGTTGGATTTTACACAAAGTTTTATCAGGGACCGGCCAGCACATGGGTGAATAATTCGCTGGGAGGTTTATTATACGTGGTGTTCTGGTGCCTGGTTGTATTTTTCCTTTTTCCCCGGGCAGCAGCATGGAAGATAGCAGGCAGCGTACTGGTCGTAACCTGCCTTCTTGAGTGCCTGCAGCTATACAATAGTCAGCTCCTTGATAATATCCGCAGCTCTTTTATCGGACAGGCTGTTCTGGGCAACTCTTTTAATCCTGCTGACTTCATATATTATATAGCAGGAGCAACTGTCGCTTATTTATGGATCATCTTTGTGATAAAAGTCCTGACTTCAGGGCATCATAGTCATTGAATATCTGGCTGTTTATTGACTTTACAGCCAGTTTGGCTGCCTCAATATTCAGTGAACGCTGGTCTTTTTTCGTCCCGTAAAGTCCGTGAACGTATTTATATATACCTGTTCCATAATATTCACCAATTAGAAAATCATTCAGATTATATATTTCGGCTTTTATTTCCACGGTTGTTTTAAGACCCCTGTACGGAACACCGATAAGGTTTGACAATCCGAAAGTAAAAAAGGCAATTCCTCCGTAAACAGGAGTATATTTTTTATAATTATAATAAACTGCCTTCCATATTATTTTTCCATATTTTTCTCCTGACGGATTATATATAATTGTGTTCGTATATCTTTCCAGCAATGTTTCCAGGTCGTTCATTTTTACATCCCTTTGATAATGAATAACCTCATCCGGAAAAATACCGGGGGCATCGTCATATTCAGTATAGTAGATCTGGATATTGGGCCCGTATGTTCTGACAAGACTTTCCTCGTCTATAATAAACTCAAATGAGGGCAATTTCCTGCTATTATCAATTTTAGACTGAAGTACCGATGTTTGCATGGATTTCCTGGAACATGCCGCAATTAATGATATAATCACTATAGTAATTATACCATTCGATAAGTATAATGATTTTTTCATGGCAGAGGGATTTTCTGAAATTAATCTAAAAAATGTGCCATAAATAACTGGAAACCATTATAATTTACCGGAGGAGGTACATCTTTTTTGCCTGGGAGAGATCACCTGACTGTATCTGGTAAAAGTAAATCCCGTTTGATACTTTTCTGCCATTATAATCCCGTCCGTTCCATTTAATTGAATGACTGCCTTTTACATATTTCCTGTCGGCAAGTTCATTAATTTCCTGACCCAGTATATTGAAGATTTTTATTTTAACGGTCATGGTCTCCGGGATCTCGAAGTTAATCTCTGTTTCCGAGCCAAAAGGATTGGGATAGTTCTGCTGCAGTGCAAACTGGTAGTTGAAATTCCCGAATCCCTGGTATAATAGAACAGGTGTATCAAAATCCAGCTCATCGACAACATAATAAGAACCGTCATGATAGCCGTCCGTGCCTGATGGACCGCATATCGTAAAAACAATTGAGCATATATTGGGAATTTCTTCTGATGTATAATTGATGTCAATATTGAAAGGTGTGTAATCTATGGCACCTGTTTCTATCATCTGTGCTCCCAGTCCGACAGTTGTTGTATCATGGTACATGATAACAGCTATATGAAATTTGTCTCCTTCAACAGGATTGAACTTGTAAAAGCCTGACATAGAATAATGCCTCTCAGATACAGCAAAACCAAGATCTTCAGTCTCGTAAGGTATTGACGCCAGTGTGGGTGTAAGGATGCTCAGGGGAGCAGGCAGGCCAGTGGTCATTACTTCGCCTTTGACCGCATAGGTTCCCGAGTGGCTGTCGGTAGTCCGCGTAACGGGAATTGCAACACCTTCCACTCCCACGAATGCCCAGCTATTGGGCATAAGAATATCTGAAAAAAAAGACCAGTCTTCAAAGTCTGAATTAACAATTTGTGCTTTGGATATGAGCGTTGATGAAACAATCAATACCAGGGATATTGACCTTAATATGCGCCTTTTCATTATATCTTCCTCTTATAAGTAGTGGGACCAGCTTTAAAAAATCACGTTAAATTAATACTTTATAATAGAAATCAGAAATTTTTTGCAAAAATAATACTTTTTATGCGGAGGCAATCCTATCTTATATCTCCTATATTATATGGAGTCATTTGATATACATAGTAATTAAGCCAGTTGTAGAATAGCAGGTTAGCATGGCTTTTCCATCTAACCTTTGGGGTCTTTCCGGGATCCTCTCCTGAATAGTAGTTTCTTGGCGGATCAATAGACAATCCCTTATTTATATCTCTCTCGTATTCTTCTTTGAGTGTCGAAGGGTCGTATTCCGAATGTCCTGTTACAAAGATCTGCCGTCCGTCTTTTGTCATTACTATATATATGCCTGCTTCGTCAGATTCAGAAACAATAACCAGGTCCCTGACCTTTTCAATATCCCCCCTCCTCACCTCTGTATTCCTTGAATGGGGAGCCTGGAATTCCTCGTCAAATCCTCTTATAAGAGGTATTTTCGGATCACTTACCGTATGGTAAAAAACACCGAACATCTTACGTTCAAGGGAATATTTTGGTATCTTATAATAATGGTACAGTCCTGCCTGGGCACCCCAGCATATAAACATTGTCGATGTGACATTACATTTTGCCCAGTCCATAATTTCCTTCAATTCATCCCAATAGTCAACTTTTTCAAATTCAAGATGTTCAATTGGTGCCCCTGTTATTATCATGCCATCGAACTTCCTCTCCTTTATTTCCTCATAGGTCTTGTAAAAGGACTTAAGGTGCTCAATAGGGGTGTGCTTTGACACGTGGTCTTTTGTACGCAGCAGGACAATCTCAACCTGCAGGGGTGTATTTGAAAGCAGCCTTAACATGTGGGTTTCAGTGGTTATTTTTACAGGCATAAGGTTAAGGATTACAACCTGCATGGGCCTAATATCCTGATGAGTCGCACTTGTTTCACGTATTACAAATATATTCTCCTCTTTGAGAATTTCTATTGCTGGAAGATTATCCGGTATATTTAACGGCATAGCAGCTTCTTTTAACAAATTTGTAAAATTAGTTATATATTTCTATTCAATATGAAATATTACTGCTATATTTAATTTAAATAATGCATTGTTCAGGATAATTTGTAATTAATTGAAATATAATATATTACAAGTTTGGCATTCTATTTGCACTTGTATTTTTGAAGATTTTAATTAAAAACACAAAGTCATGAAAAATTTTGTACTTATATTGGTTATGTTGTTGATGGCGGCAACTTCATTTTCACAGCCCTCCAGGAGGACTACCAATAATACGAAGCCTGCCGAACAGGAAAAGCGTACTAATATAAATGTCAATAATAAAACAAAGCAAGACGCAAGGAAATCCACTGTTGGTTCACAAAATAAAGAATCCCAGGATCAGCGAAGAGCGGCAGGTGTCCGTCCCGACACAAGACAAGGCGGTCAGCCAGATAACAG
>CAZHQW010000027.1:39013-41937 GCA_964534745.1 uncultured Bacteroidales bacterium | reverse complement strand
TCATAGTAGAACCTTCCTTCATAACCGTATCTTATAAGCGGCACATAGGGATCATCAAGCCCTTCGTTACCTGTGACACCATATCCCACACGGAGCTTAAGCATCTGGATATCAAATGTACTCATAATATTTTCGCGGGAAATATCCCATGCAACAGATACGGCAGGGAATGTACCCCATTTGTTATTTGCTCCGAATTTTGATGATCCTTCACGCCTTACACTTGCCGAAATAAAATACCTGCCGCGAAAGTTATATGCACCACGGGCAAAAAAAGCAATCAGCCTGCTTTGTTTCTTATCAGAATCCATAGTGGCGCTTCCTTCGGTAAGATATGTTCCTAATCCTAAATTATTATATTCTGTTTCATCAGTAACAAAATTTGTATTAGATGCTTCAAATCCTTCATAAATAAAATCCTGGTATGAATATCCGCCAATGATATTAATGGAATGGTTAGACAGTTGTTTTTTCCATTCGATTACAGACTCAAATGTAGTTGCTGATTTAGCATACATTTCCCTCTCAGCCCTGCCAAATGTCCCTGCCGTTTCCTGGGGAAATGAATAGCTGGGCTGATAATATCCGCCCAGTGAATCTACGATGTGCAAACCTGTAAGAACCCCGATTTTTAAAGCCTCTGTAATATTTAAGTCAGCGCCCAGATTCACAAAATATCTTGTTATTTTCTTATCATCCGAGCGTTCTGTCAGGATACCAACCGGATTATCATTTTGCCAGCCAGGGACCTCGAATACACTTCCGTCATTATTATAAACAGGTTGTGTTGGATTTCGTTTAATACATTGTCTGACGGCATTGTAATCTACCGGATGATAGTTACTGTTAGTTATACCTAACTGGGTGTTAAACATAAGCCTGTTATTCAGGGCTAATTGTTGCATATTTAAACTAACTCTGTACTCTTTTCTTGAAGAGTTAAGAAGAATACCTTCCTGGCTTAAATAATCAAATGATAAACGGTAGCTGGTACTTTCAGAACCACCGCTTAATGAAAGATGCTGATTATGGCTGAATGGATTCCTTGTGATTTCGTCAAACCAGTCGGTATTATACCCGTAGTCTTCCATGCTTTCAGCTTTGTTAACTTTTCTTACATCATCCGATTGGGCCCATTCTTCTTTTACCGCCCGGTATTCATCTGCACTAAGAATTTCAATTCTGTTTAAAAGACGCTCTGTAAAGAATTTACTTGAAAATTCGACCTGCATTTTACCTCTTTGTCCTTTTTTTGTTGTTACCAGTATAACACCGTTTGTGCCACGGGTACCATAAATAGCAGCTGCTGATCCGTCCTTGAGAATATCTATAGACTCAATATCTTCAGGGGCAATAGCTTCAAGGCTTCCCCCCGGGATTCCATCCACAACTATAAGGGGCTGAAGACTGCCCTTGACACTTGAAGATCCTCTTAACAATATTTCAAAACCCGAGTTAGGATCACCACCATTAGGTCTGACAATTGATAAACCTGCTACTTTTCCCTGTATTAATTGTACGGGATCAGAAAATACCCCCTGGTTAAAATCGTCTTCTTTCACTGAAGCCACAGAGCCGGTAACTTCCCTCCTTTTAATAGAACCGTACCCGATTACTACAATTTCATCCAGCGCCTCAATACTCTCCACAAGATTTAAATTAATTGTAGTCTGGCCTGCAATATCAATTTCTTCAGCCAGATATCCAACGGAAGAAAATACAAGTACGGCATCAGGGCCTGATACCGTTAAAATGTAGTTACCATTTTGATCTGTTGCAGTACCACGCTGTGTCCCCTTTTCCACAACATTTACACCGGGTAAAGGTTCACCTGTTTCTGCATCAGTAACAGTACCCTTTACTTCGTGTTCCTGTTTGCTTCGGGCAATTTCCTTATCGGCAGATAAATTCTCTGACAGTGTATAATCTGTTGCGGTTAAATATATCAGGTTTATCGATAACAGTAAAGCTGTTAGTTTCATATTAATAAGGAGTTTTTTCATATAAAAGTTTTGTTTAGGGTTATTAATAATTTTATAATCAAATTAATTTTATAGTTCAATGTTTATTTCAACATCTTCATTTGCCGGCAAAAGCAAAGAGCATTCACCGGCTTTTTCAGGATCTCTTTCAATTTCTACATTATCACTGACTGAGATACTTAAAATATCCCGGGGCAATTTCAGTGTTACCTCCTGTTTAACTGCGGAATTCAGAATAGCTATAATTTTGTTATTTTCCCATTCAAGACTTTTTAATTCAATCTGTCCCCTTAGCAATATACCTTCTATCTTCCCTTTTGTCCATTCCTTAGGTAATGCCGGCAGCAGTGATATAAGTCCGGGTTCCGAATAGGCCAGTGTCCTTATGATAACTGACGGATATCCTCCGCTCAGGTCCATGTTAAAGAGTCCCCCCGGGTCATGATAGGTAGCTAAAGAATTAGACCAGTAGCGGCTGGAAAGCCAGTAAATGATATCGCTTACCATTTCACGTTCGCCCAGGTTTGCTGCTGCCAGGGCAAGGTCAACCATTCCAAAGACCATTATGCCGCCATTGTCCCTTCGCCTGACTTTCATCTTTTCCTCTATTGCTTTTTTGCATCCATCTATAAGGACAGGGTTGCCTGCAATATCAGGATCAATAATATCTAACAACCCGTAAAGATGTGACACATGCCTGTGTTCATAATTCTCTTCCAGTCCGGGCCACAGCCATTCCCGTAAAACGCCGTCTTCATTAACCTGATAGTCCGGCATCTTTGCCAGCATAGCTTCCCATTTTTCTATCATTTCCCTGCTTTCATCAAGCACTCTGCCTGCCTCAATGCAATTTCTCAGCAACTGCTTTGCTACCATTACGTCCATAGTTGCATTTATACATGCCTGGGACTCGGAGTTGCCCGGGTTGTTTTCAGGGGAGTA
>CAZHQW010000027.1:23070-38913 GCA_964534745.1 uncultured Bacteroidales bacterium | reverse complement strand
CCTGTAGCGCACAGGATATTGTAGCGCGCCGCATCAAAAAGCGTTTCAATCATATCGGGACTGACAACGTTGTAGTTGCAGACCTTAAGGATCATAGTCTCGCTGTTGAGGTGGCGGTCTTCAGTGTCGCCCAGTTCGAGCTTCACGCGGTTGAACAGCTCTCCATGTATTGCAACATGTCTTTTCAGGAGCCTGTCATAGTCTGCTTCCACCGACTCGAGCTGTTTTTTGATATTATCAAGCTGTGAGACACTGTAGTTATAGGAAGGCAGGATTTTCACAAGTACCGTCACTTCATCTGCATCATTGACAATTATCTTGTTTTTTTCGACAGATGTGGTTCCTCCGCGTGCTATTATGCGCCCTGCACCTTCATAGCCCTCGAGGCTGCCTTCCCACTTTTTAACAAAGCCGCTGCGGTAGGTAAGCCAGTTTCCCGATGCAGCGGCCGTGGCTTCACTTATTCGCTCATTAATGTACTGCCACTGGTTCCAGAGTAAGGGGAATCTGGCAAATTCGAAGCTGCCTGTTATTTTGCCCGTGCCTTTAATATTTATTACAATGATGCTGTCGGATCGTGAAACAAACAGGTTTCTGCGGAATACTCCTCTTTCGTCCTCCCAGCAAACCCTTGTTTCACCTGTCTGGAAGTCCACCATCCGCATATATTTCTTTATATCTGACGGATACATGTTTATATATACATTAAAGGCCGGTATATAGGGATCGGTCCATCTTGTTCCCCCGTACCCTTCCTTCATGGCAATTTCCACAGGTATCTCCGCCGCCTCCTGGTATTTACCTTCAAAAAGCAGCTTGCGGATTTCATCAAGGCGGCTGGCCTGGTTTATGGGCTTCATGGGTTCAGTGGAAGGCATATATAGCTCGGCATGGTTGAGGATGATAGTCTCATCATGGGGATAACCAAAAACCATGGCCCCCATTGTGCCATTTCCTGCCAGCAAGGCGTTTTCCCATGAACTGGCCGGAAGCCAGCTTGTGAAGCCCCGCTCGGGTGCCTTAAAATCAGGTTCCTGTCCGTTTACCACATATATTGCACAAACCAGCAACAATGCTGCAAGGACAGTATTTATTTCGTTTTTATTAGTCATTCAGTTAAATTCATTTTTATAGACTGTTCACTGCCGTCATAATCCGCTGATTTGTCCGGCATAATCCTGCTGTCATATTTTACAGGTCTGTCTTTTCTTATCCATACGATTTGAATTGTCCTTTTTTCAGGCATTTCCCTGTAGGAACCCTTTCTTTTGCCGATAGTCAGTGTAGCGGAGTCTTCATCATAGGTAAAGGGGATGATGGAATACCGTCCCTTTTCGTAATTATAATTGACACCCTCGTCCTCATATAGTCCGAATTCCGTGTTCATGCCAGTGTAAACATAGAGTGTCAGTGTATCGGCGGCTTTCTCGCCTGTAAACTGTATTTCGGGCCCGAATGGAATAATTGAGCCTTCCTTTATGAAAAGGGGAATTCTCTCAACGGGTGCCGGGGCGTCAATTTCCTGTCCACCTTCAAGATACTTTCCTGTATAGAAATCATACCAGCCAGCGGATGAGGGAAGATAAACCTGCCTGCTCACAGCCTTATACTCATAGACCGGGCATATAAGCAGGGAGGGGCCGAACATGTACTGATCGGCGATATCAAGCACAGCCGGATCAGCTGAAAAATCCATAACAAGCGCACGCATTATAGTGTAATCTTCGAGCCAGGCCTTTCCTGCCAGCGTATAAATATAAGGCATAAGCCTGTACCTTAGCTTGTCATAATAAAGCATGGACTTGTACTGAACAGAGTTTTCAGGTGCTACATTGTACATTTCCCTGTAGGGGTATTGACCGTGCACCCTGAAAAGGGGGCAGAAAGCCCCGAACTGGAACCATCTTGTAATAAGCTCACGCCATTCTTTCAGATCTTCGCCTTTAGCATTTTCATAGCGCCTCTCGACGGAGAAACCTCCTATGTCATGTGTCCAGTAAGGTATGCCTGAAATACAGAAATTCAGTCCGGCCGGTATCTGCAAGCCGAGGTCAGTCCACCTTGAGGCAACATCTCCGCTCCATGTTGCAGCAGCATACCGCTGCTGCCCTGCAAAGGCTGATCTTGTGAGGATGAATACCCTTTTATCCGGATTCGCCTTTCTTAATCCTTCATACATTACTTTTGAATTCATAAGCGAGTAGGCATTGAAGAATTCGGCACCCGGACCAAGGGCGGTCGGACTCATAAGCAGCTTTCTTTCTTCAATCGAATTGTTTGATTCCATATCTGGTTCGGTGGCGTCCATCCACCATGCATCTATGCCTATTTTGTTAAGTCTCTCATTTATCTGCTTCCAGAAAAGCTCCCTGGCTGCGGGATTAAATGCGTCATAGAAGGTGGACCTGTAACCAATCCAGTCCTTAATATCTTTGTCAAGGTTTCTGCGGTAGAGGTATCCTTTTTCGTTGAGTTCGTTAAAATTATCAGTGCCCTCATAGAACTTGGGCCATACCGATATCATTATCTTCGCATTAAGTTCTTCGTGGAGTGTCCTGACCATCCCTTCGGGATCAGGAAAGCGTGTTGAGTCAAATTCATGTGAGCCCCATTTGTCAGGTTCCCAGTATTGCCAGTCCAGTACAATATTATCAAGGGGAATTTGCCTTTTCCTGAACTCCCTGACCACATCCAGCAGCTCATCCCGGGTCTTGTATCTTTCCCTGCTTTGCCAGAGGCCCATGGCCCAGTTCGGCATTATCGGCGCCTTTCCTGTTATATTGCGGTAGCCGCTGATAACTTCATCGGCATTTGATCCATATATGAAGTAATAATCTATACTATTCCCTGCCTCGGAAAAGATTGACAGCCGGTTCTGCTCATCTTCACCCAGGGGGTCAAGATGTTGCAGGGCAATGTATGCCAGTCCCTCCGGGTCCCAGTATAATTTTATGGTATGTTTTTCACCTTTGGCCATGTCTATGTCAAATTTGTGGTACCATGGATTCCATCCCTGCCTCCACCTGTCAAATACCAGCTTTCCGTCAATCCATAATTTGAAATATCCTGCAGCATATAACACGAACTTGTGCCTGCCTTCAATATCTGATGATACTGAACCTTCCCATATTACATTTTTTAAATCCCTCATTGACAGTCCTTTGGGAATCCTGTTAAATGACTGTATATACTGGTAATCAATGGTATCCTCGAGCCTTGAAAGAAGCAGGGCTGTGTCGCCGTAATAACTGGCTGTGAGACCTCCGGGCTTTCCTTCTTTGGAGAAAAGATTCAGCGAGGAGAGAGGTTTATATTCACGGGGGTCACCAAAGCGTGAAACAGAATAGTTGTCCCACAGTATACCGTAATTCTTATTTGAATACAAAAATGGCACTGCTGCCACAATATTATGCTGTGCCAGCTCAACATCCTCACCCTTGTAATTCATTTGTCCGTTCTGATGCTGTCCCAGTCCGTAAAAGGCTTCATCATCAGGTGATTCAAATACCTGGCGTATGGCATATAACGGCTTGTTTTCTATTATAACAGGGGTGAAAGTTTTTCCGCCCCCTGCCTTCTCACCCAGAATTACCTGTCCTGTGCTGTCCCTGAATACCACTTCGCCTGTGCTTAATGATATACCTGCATTTATAAATGAAGTCTTTACCAGTACCCTATCACCATCTTCTTCCATGGTCCATTTAACAGGTTTCAGAATATTATCAACTATAACAAGACTCCTTGATTCAGGAATCTTTTTAGACGGACTGGCCGTTACCCTTATCACTTTATCGGATATGACCTGCACCCTTACTGCTTTTGCATCGCCATCTCCGGTTTTTTTCAGATATACCGTAACACCATTATACAGTTTTTTATAGTTTCTGGTATCACAGCCTGAAATAAGAGATAGTAGGAGGATGAAAACTAATGTATTCTTAATCATTTGTTTAAGTTTAATTAATAGAAATTATCTTTAAGTACTTTACTAATTGAAAGTTATTAAAAATTGCCCTTAAAAGGACAACAATAAACTAATATAATAATTTTTCCTGTCTAAAAGTAGCTATTGAAGACAAGTATGAAAAGCCAAAATGTTACTAAATGGGGAATTAAATGTTAATTGGGATATTTTGGGTTTTCCTTTTATTTATGGCATATTGGGAGGGCAGGATATTAAACTCGGCCTTGAAGTATTTGGCAAAGTATTTCGGATTATTAAATCCCACTTCGTAAGCAACTTCGGATATTGTTAGCTGGCTTTTTTCAAGGAGCCGGGCAGCTCTTTTCAACCGGATTATGCGTATGAATTCTATAGGTGTCTTTCCAGTCAGGGAAGACAGCTTTTTATACAGGTGTACCCTGCTCATGCCGAGTTCGCGGCTCAGTTTCTTTACAGAAAAATCGGAGTTTGACATGTTCTGTTCAACCAGGTCAAGGGCCTTCTGTATCAGCTTTTCATCCAGGGAAGTAATTTTTATGTCTTTCGGATTAATCTCTATGTGCCTGAGATAGCTTTTTTTCATCGATTCCCTGAGTGTGATAAGGTTCTTAATACGGGAAAGCAGTATCTCAAAATTGAATGGTTTGGTAATATAATCATCGGCTCCGGTTTCAAAGCCCATTATCCTTTCTTTCTCTCCGGCACGTGCTGTAAGAAGTATGACCGGTATATGAGATGTGCGCTGATCGCTTTTAATCTTGCTGCAAAGCTCTATCCCGTCCATTTCGGACATAATTATATCGCTGACAATAAGGTCGGGCATTGAGTTTATTATTTTCTTCCAGCCGTCTTTACCATTGGATGCTTCGATGATATTATAATACTGTTTCAGGTTATCCTTAAGGTAGAACCTGAAATCATGGTTGTCGTCAACAAGGAGCACCAGTGGTTTTTTATGGTCAATCCTGTTCCTGTCGTGGCGGACTGTCGTCTTTTGCAGCGATATACCGGCAGTGTCCTGCATTTGCGGTTCGGATGATGGTTTGCCGGTAACAAAGTCGTCAGCACGTTTAACAGGCAGCATAACTGTAAAGCAGCTTCCCTTGTCAGGCTCTCCCTGGAGCGATATGGTGCCTCCGTGAAGCTTGACAAATTCTTTTGTCAGCGCCAGTCCGATTCCACTGCCTTTATTTACTACAGAACCGGGAACTGCGTTCTGAAAGAACCTTTCAAAGATCTTGTCATGCTTGTCTGCAGGTATACCTATGCCTGTATCGGCAACCTTTATATCCAGCCAGTCTCCATTGTTACCCAGGTTATCGTCCCTTTTTATCAAATCCAAAGTTACGGATATGCTTCCATGCTCGTGGGTAAATTTGAAAGCGTTGGAGAGAAGGTTAAACATGATTTTCTCAAGCTTATCCTGATCAAAAAGCATGTCAATTTTTTTTATGCCGGAACGGACAGAGAAATCTATTTTTTTCTTTTCAGCAAGGTCAGAAAATGAATCGGCAGCATCCTTGATAAAGCTTATAATGTCACCCTCAACAGGATTATAGGTGAATTCCTCGACTTCCATTTTTCTGAAATCGAGAAGCTGGTTTACAAGGTTCAGTAACCTCCTGACATTACGTGATATAAGCAAGAACTGGTGCTTCTGGTCGGGATCTTTTGCTCTCTTCATCATACTGTCCAGTGGTGAGGTAATTAATGACAGCGGTGTCCTGAGTTCATGACTTACGTTTGTAAAAAACTTTATTTTCATCATGTCAAGCTCGTGCATGTGCTTTGCCTGCTGTCTTTCCTGCTGCATCCTGTGGTTTACCCTTTCCCTGTCAAGAATAAGTTTCCTTGATAACAGCAGTATTCCTATTATAATAAGGATGTATATTATAATAGCCAGTGGCGTTTTCCAGAACGGCGGTAAGATCTTTATTTTCAAATTTATGCCGTCCATGTTCCAGTATCCGTCACTGTTGCTTGCCTTCACCCTTAAAACATACTCGCCCTGGTCAAGATTTGTGAATGTTGCTTTTCTGAGGTTACCGTCTGTTGTTAGCCATTCAGTGTTAAATCCTTCAAGCATATAGGCATACTTGTTTTTCCCGGGGTGGGAATAGCTGAGGGCTGCAAATTCGACTGAAAACACGTTTTCCCTGTACTTCAGTACTATTTCATCAGCAATTGATACCGAACGGTCAAGAATAATCCTGCCGTTTACTTTTTCGCCTACACCAATACTCTTATTAAAGATTTGAAAGTCCGTAAATACCAGTTCGGGAATAACGGTATTTTCTTTGATATTTTCCGGATTGAAGATATTAAATCCATTTGGGCCACCGAAAATTAATTCGCCCCTGCTTGTTTTAAAAGCCGCATACTCGTTAAATTCTTTACCCTGCAATCCGTCTGACTCATCATAATTTCTAAAAGTGTATGTATATTCCCCGGTTTGTAAGTCTTCATTAACCAATAATTTTGAGAGCCCGTTAGGCGTGCTTATCCATATGTTCCCATTATCATCTTCCAGTATTGTCATTATGGCATTATCAGGTAATCCGTCTTCTGTTCTGAATACCCTGAATGTTTTGTTTTTCCCGTCAAACAGGTTAAGCCCTTCCCTGGTGCCTACCCATACCATTCCCCTCATGTCTTCAACAATACTTGAGATGATATCATTGCTTATTCCTGAAGGATTATTTATATCATGCGCATAGTGAGTTACAAGTCCGGTTACCTTATCAATAACATCTATTCCGTGGGCGCTTCCGATCCACAGGTTTTCTTCCCTGTCTTCAATTATCGAAAGAATAAACTCAGAATGCAATGCCTTGTTTCCTTTTTCTGCATAATGCTCAAATTTATTCCTTTCCCGGTCGAATTTATCAAGTCCGCCCCCCAGCGTTCCAATCCAGAGGTTTTTATGCGAGTCTTCAAATATTTTCCATATGCGGTCATCAGCTATGCTTCCAATATCTTCAGGGTCATGCCTGTAGCATATAAATTTTTTGCCGTCAAAACAGTTCAGCCCTCCGTAAAAGGTTCCGACCCATAGATTCTGTAGATGGTCTATATATAAACTTACAATTATATCATTACTAATGCTGTTCGGATTGCCGGGTTCGTTGATATACCTGGTAAAGCGGTTATCCGAGCGATTATAAAACAGCAGTCCCCCGCCATTAGTACCAATCCACAGGTTACCCATGTTATCTTCGGCAAAACAATTCACATCATCATAGGAAAGGCTGTTTGGATCCGTTGTCCTGTGTTTAAACAGCCGGAATTTAAATATGTCTTCATTATAAAAGTTAATTCCCTTTTTGAATGTGCCGACCCACATTATTCCCATGTCATCTTTGAAAAGGGAAGTGATGCTGTTTTGGCTTATGCTTTTATCATCCTCATTATCATGAATAAGATATCTTATGGAAAAGTCCTTTTTGTCAAGCAGGTTTATTCCCCCGTGATCCGTACCTATCCATATAAGCCCTTTATTATCCTGTGCAACGTCGTTAACGATATTTGTATTAAGTTCTATGCCTGGTGAATTAATGGTAAAATGGCGGAAATTCTGCTTTGCCACATTAAAATAAAATATGCCCCTGGCAAAGTTTGATACATAGATCCACAAATCTCCATCGGAATCGACAAGTATTCCGTATTCAAGAAATTCTCCCTGGTATTCATTGTACAAATATCGGTTCCTGTATATTATCATGGGGCTGTTACAATCCATTTTTTCCAGTATGCCATTGTGATGCATGATCCACAAATTATCCTGTTTGTCCATATATATATCAGATATGGAATCTGTCGCTATTGAACTGGCGTCTCCGGGATTATGCCTTAAATTTATAATCCTGTCACTTTGATTTTCGTATTTATACAGTCCGGTTACCGGACTAACATACCAGTAGTTGCCTGCATCATCTTTAATGCTTTTGCTCAGGGATTCATCTTGAATATTCAGCTTCTGCGAAAAAGATCCGGGATTGCGGTTAAATGTTTCTGTACCGGGGTCATAAATATTATAACCGTTTCTTGTAGCAACCCACATCTTCCCCCTGTGATCCTCAAAAATGCTTGTTATATAATTATCTATAATGGATGAACTATCACGGATATCATGCCTGAAGATTTTAAAACCGTACCCGTCAAACCTGTTAAGTCCGGACATTGTCCCGAACCACATAAAACCAAGGCTGTCTTTAAAGATACATGTAATCTGGTTATTGGACAGTCCGTTATTAATATCAATGTGGGAGAACTTAAAATCGTCAAGTTGTGCTGAAATACCGCACACTCTCAATGCAAGCAAAAGCGTAATTATTATTTTCATTTGGAATCCTTGTTGCAACCGGACTTTATTAGGGCTAATTTATGAAAAATAAATGAATGGTAAGATGTTTTGTTTTTTAAGAATATTATTTATATTCGTAGCACGAATATTTTATTAGTAACACAATGCCGGTAATAAGATTCGGAGTTTCACTCGAGAAACATATAATGGATGCTCTTGACGACTATGTTGATGAGAATAAATTCCCCAACAGATCGCAGGCAATAAGAAATCTTATTGAAAAGAATATAGTTGAAAAGAAGTGGAAGTGCAATCATGAAGTTGCAGGTGCTATTGTGATATTATATGATCATCATAAAAGGGACATAACCAACAGGGCTAACAGTATTCAGCATGAGTATCATAAGCATGTGCTGTCATCCCAGCATGTACACCTCGACCATGATATGTGTCTTGAAACCATAGTTGTCAGGGGAAAGGCAAGGCAGCTTACGGAGCTTGCCGATAAACTGATTGCACTTAAGGGTGTTGTGCATGGCAAACTTATAATGACAAGGATTGATTAATTTTTTTTAATTAAGGTAACACGAATTTTAAAATATTAACACTTAAATAAATAATGATGAATAGATTAACCTTTTTTGCCGTATTAATTTTGATAAGCGGAATAATAGCACAGGCGCAGGTTCTGGATGATACAATATCTCTTGACGAGGTTGTTGTAACAGGAACAAAGGTCGAGGTATCGAGAAAAAATATACCTATGACAGTATCAGTGATATCTAGTGAAGAGATCGATCAGAGTGATGAGTCGTCCTTATTGCCCGTAATAAGTGAAAGGGTGCCGGGAGTATTTATTACCGAGCGTGGCATAACGGGATATGGAGTATCTACAGGGGCAGCAGGACAAATAAATATACGCGGACTGGGAGGGTCTCCCACAACGCAGGTTCTTATTTTAATTGACGGACATCCCCAGTTTATGGGCATGATGGGCCATCATTTGCCGGATGCATATGTGGCCAGCGATGTTGAGAAAGTGGAAATTATACGCGGTCCCGCTTCCATATTATACGGCTCAAATGCCATGGGAGGTGTTATTAACATTATTACAAAAAAACAGGTTGAAGATGGCATAAACTTTAACTCAAGAATTGTCTACGGTTCATACAATACTCAGAAATATATGGGGAAAGTGGGGTTTAAAAAGAAAGGTTTCAGTGTTTTTTGTTCCGTTAATCATGACAAGACCGACGGACACAGGGACAGTTCCGATTTTAATATAACTAACGGTTATATAAAGGGAGGTTATGATATAAATAACAAATGGGAAGTGTCGGCTGACTTATCCCTTGCTAAATTCAAGGCTTCGGACCCAGGTCCCGTTTCAGGTATTGCAGGTGAAAGAATAGATATACTGAGAGGAATGACAGGACTTTCAATTGAAAACAATTACAGAAAATTAAAAGGTGCGCTCAAGTTATATTACAATTTTGGGGAACATGATATAACTGACGGATGGCATTCCAATGACGAGCTATACGGACTTATGGTATACCAGGGCATAAGTCTTATTCCGGACAACACCCTCACTGTGGGATATGACAGGATGATATACGGGGGCAAAGGTTCTCCCATTATTGCCGTATTAAGGGATGAGGACGGCAATATAATTCCCGGTCCGCAAGGCCCCCAATTTGTACTGGCTGAAGATAATGATAAATGGATTACTATGACAAATGATGCAGTATATTCATTTATTCAGCAGACTTTATTTGGTAATTTAATCATTAACGGCGGTTTAAGGTATGAGATGAATTCCTATTACGGCAATGAACTTATACCCTCGGCAGGCTTTGCCTATCATTTAACCGACCTGACCGGTTTTAAAGGTTCCGTATCAAAAGGATACAGGCCCCCGTCCATCAGGGAACTGTATTTTTTCCCCACTGCCAACGATGAGCTTGAACCCGAAAGGATGATGAATTATGAACTGGGATGGGAGCAGGACTGGATGGATAGAAAGATACATACTGAGATAACCGGCTTTTTATGCAGGGGTAAGAATCTGATCGTCAAGGTGCCGGCTGTTGCTCCGCCACCACCCCAGTACAAAAATACAGGGGAATTTCAGAATACCGGACTGGAATTTGCATGGAACTATAGTCTGCTCAAAAACCTTAAGCTAAGCGGCAACTATACTTATATTAATATGAAAGAAAAACTTATCGGCACACCTGAACACAGCCTGTTTTTTGCAGGCAACTATAACTGGAAAAAGTTTGTTTTTAATTTAAAGCTGCAAAACGTTGTTAATCTTTATGGTGAAAACCAGGATGGAATAATTGGTGTCATTGAAAAAAGCTATTTTCTTGTCGGGGCAAAGGTCAGCTTCAGGGCATTTAAGTTTCTTGGCTTTTTCCTTAGCGGTGAGAATCTCCTGAATGAAAAATACCAGATGCTTTATGACTATCCGATGCCTGGGGCAAACTTTATGACCGGCATGAACATTAGATTCGAATAAAGATGATATTTTAAGACACTTCCAGTTGAATAATATGAGAAAAGCCTTAATACTGTTAACATTCTTTTTAGCTGTTTTAACCGTTAAAATTGATGCCCATTCAGGCAAGCCCAGTTATTATGTGATAATAGACACCGATTGTGCCATTGACGACTTAAGGGCCGTTACTTTGCTGCTGGCCTCGTCTAATGTGGCAGTACTGGGTATAACCACATCGGACGGAACCCTCAATCCTTATGAGGGACGCAAAAAAGTTGAGTCACTATTGAGAAGTTTTTATCATGAAGGCATACCTGTTGCGGCCGGAGAAATAGTTATTGAAGAACCACCCCCATGGAGGGATATGAACAGACGGGTATTGTGGGGAGATGAAGAAGCGGCTTACAGCAGTCACAGCGAAATGGCTGCAGCTGATTTTATTATTGAAAGAGCTGCCAGCCATGAGGACCATATTACCTTGATTTGCCTGGGCGGACTCACTAACATTGCACGGGCATTGCAGGGGGAAAGCAGTATTAAACAAAAAATAGAAAGGATAATCTGGTTTAACAGGACCCCTGATATTACAGACGGTACAAACTATATGTTTGATAAAAAGTCTGCAGATTATATTCTTAACTCGGGCGTAAATATCGATATTGTTTCCGGTCCCGGCAATGATTTGCTCTGTGTAGACAGTATTTTTGCAGACAGCATCTCAAGGATAAATTCCTTATATGCGCGGAAGATATACAATGTTCACCATCAGGAAGAACTAAAGAATTCTGCACATAAAGGTTATCTGAACATGTGGGATGACCTGGTGCCCATTTACCTCCTGTCATCAAAAGCTTTTGCAGTTGATAGCGTGCCAGGAAATAGTCATATCAGGTTTGTCAGTCCTTCTGACTTCAACCTGATAAAAAGCAAGGTAATGGAAATTCTGGATGTTAATGAATATGTGAGCAGCAAAATATTTAATGGATTCCCTGATGACCCTGCACTTTTCCAGGATGATGTTGCGGCAGTTATGAATGAAATAATTGACAGGTACGGACTTGAAGAATGGAAGGTCGGGGTGCTGGCCAATGAATTGCATGGTCATCTTGGAATATATGCAATTGTCGGTGTAAAGATGGGATTAAGGGTAAGGGAGTTCTTTAATATCGGGATAGATGATATAAGTGTAGTATCCTATGCCGGCAGAATGCCACCGGTAAGTTGTATGAATGACGGACTGCAGGTGAGCACGGGAGGAACACTGGGACACGGACTGATATATCTGGCAGACGATAGCAGGACCATGCCCATGGCGGTTTTTTCTTTCGGCGACAGGACAGTTATTATAAGGCTTAAGGATGAATATATAAACATTGTCAGGAATGACATTAAGAATTGTATCAATGAATACGGAAACCTGACAAATGATTACTGGAACTGTGTTCGCAGGCATGCAATTCAATACTGGCTGGAATGGGACAAGCATGATATGTTTGAACTCGAGTATTAACAAACAATAATTATAAAAAGGAATCTTTATGAAAGAACAGATACTGGTACTTTGCCTGTCAGCCGCATCACTCGGATTTATACATACTGCGCTGGGACCTGATCATTACCTGCCTTTTATTGTAATGTCCAGGGCCAGGAACTGGACAACACTGAAGACAGCTATAATTACAATGTTATGCGGACTGGGGCATGTAGGCAGTTCGGTTATTATCGGAGCCATTGGTATTGCTGCGGGAATAGGACTTTCCAGGGTTGAAGGCGTGGAAGGCAGCCGCGGCAATTATGCAGCATGGGCCTTTTTGATTTTTGGATATATCTATATGGTATGGGGACTAAAAAAAGCGGGACTGCCGCTGAGAAAAATTGTAATACTTGGCAGTATCACAGGTATAATAGTCTATATGTTATATTTCATACAGGTCAACAGGCTGAATTTTGCAGTATTTTTTACAAGTTTTATTCCTGCAGGGGGACTGTTGCTTTTTGCTGTTTTAAGCGGACTGGCAGGGTTGGTGATATTTTACATATTCGTGCTGTCAGGTAAATACCTGCCTCATATCCATATACATACCCATCCGGACGGAGTTATACATAAACATGAACACACACATTCAAATGATCATGATCATATTCATAAAAATAACAATTCCGTTAGCCTCACCCCATGGATCCTGTTTCTGATCTTTGTGCTTGGTCCCTGTGAGCCTCTTATACCATTTTTAATGTATCCTGCAGCAAAGCATAATACCCTGGGTATCGTTCTGGTTTCACTGGTATTTTCAATTGTTACTATTCTGACTATGCTTGTCATTGTCCTGTTTTTCAGCCTGGGGATAAGATCTTTATCCTTCGGGAAGCTGGAAAAATATACCAACGCTATTGCAGGAGCCACGATTTTGTTGAGCGGTAGTGTTATTATTTTTCTTGGATTATAGGGTATTTGAGACTTTCAGAATTTAACGCCAACAAGCGTAATATCATCAAGCTGTTCATAGTCTCCTATCCAGTCGACTATATATTTGTGGAAGAATTCGAGCTGCTTATCCATCGGCAGCCGGTAATTTGAGAGCAATAGTTTTTCAAAGTTCTTGAATCGCAGCGGCCTGAATGATTGTCCGCCAAACTGGTCATAGTAACCGTCGGTGAGCATATATAAATAATCTCCCTTCTTTAGCTTTACTGATTCATTAATAAAATTGCTCTTGTTGTTAGTTATATTCCCTCCGAGCAGGTACCGTGCTCCTTTAAATACTTCCAGCTTACCTTCAGAAATAAAGCATACGGGCATATACGAACCTGAAAAAACAAGCTTATTGCTGTTTACCGTGCATAATGCTATATCCATCCCATCCATAATAAAGCCTTTGTCAGTCTCTTTTATCAGGAGGGACTTATAGTACCTGTCAAGCTTATATAATATATCGGCCGGCTCCAGCGTGCATTCCTCAACAATTATTTTATTTAATAACGTATTGCCGATTACTGACATCAGTCCCGCTGACACTCCATGTCCGGTGCAATCAATAAGAGCAAATACTTTAATCCCATCAATGGATTTGTACCACACAAAATCTCCCCCTATAATATCTTTTGGCATAAATAAAAGGAAGGAATCAGGGAAAAGCGTCTTAAAATCTTTATGGGATGGCAGAAGTGCAGCCTGGATCATCTTTGCATAATTCAGGTTGTCGGTAATTATATCATTTTTCTGTGATATTATAAAATTCTGGTCAACAAGCATATTAGTTGTTTTCTTCAGGTTTCTCAGGTATTTTAACAGGAAAAGCACAAGCACCGAAATACCCAGTATTATGAAAATAGAAATATATAGTATGATCCTGCTTCTTTTCAGTTCCGAAGACCTGATTTTCGTTTTAAGTTTCAGTTCCGAGTTTTCTTTTTTCTCGCTTTCATAATCCGAATTAATACGGGCTATCTTCCTGCTGTTCTCTATGGAATATATTTTGTCTGCAAGAATACTGTACCTGGAACTATATTCATAGGCATGCACAAAGTCATTTTTCAGGGCATATGCCTTTGCTATTGAATAATAATTATCCTTTAGCAATGCCAGGTTTTCTGTTTTTTCTGAAATCATTATGCTTTTAAGGAAGTTTTCAATTGCAGGGTCAGCTTCATTGTTTTTTAAATGTATGCAGCCAGTATTATATAAATAGGCAGCAAGCACCGTATCTTCGCGGGTGGAACCCGCAAATAAATTATCTGACAGACAGATGATTAGTACCGGGATTAATTTGTATAACTGACGGATATAAGTCACGTGCACATTCTGATATGATTAATTATTGCATTTAACTAATGAAATTTACATCAATAGCCCGTTCAAGTCAATAGAATATTAAAATTATTTAAATGATTTATATCACCATAAATTAATGATTTAAATCATCAGTTTAATCAAAATTAAACAATTTTATGTTTTATTTGCTTATGCAATTATGGTAAAAATTATTTACAGCAAGGTTATAGTAAAAATATTAATTCTTTGCACGGGCAACTCAAGCCGCAGCCAGATGGCCGAAGGCTATTTCAGGCATTTTCTCGGTGGCAGGGCAGAAATTTACAGTGCAGGAGTGGAGGTCCATGGCTTAAATCCTTTTGCCGTAAGGGCAATGAAGGAAGATGGAATTGATATTTCACATCACACTTCCAATAATGTCAGTGAATACTTAAATATCGATTTCACCTACATAATAACCGTATGTGACAACGCCAGGGAAAGATGCCCTTATTTCCCATCCCGGACAAAAAAGTACCACCGGAACTTTCCAGATCCTGCCAAAGCTTCAGGCACCGAAGAAGAGATCCTTCAGCAATTCATAGAAGTAAGGGATATGATCAGGGATTATGTGTCGGAGTTTATAAATAGTGAAGGTTTAGGGAGAAGCAACTCTTAAAGGGTAATCATAATTGTTTATTTGAGATTTGCCTTCAGCCATTTGTACCATTTATCCATTCCTTCGCCTGTCCTTGCAGATAACTGGTAAATCTCAAGGTGGTGGTTCACTCTTAAGGCATAGTCTATTGTTTTCTTCATGTCGAACTCAACATAGGGGAGCAAATCTGTTTTGTTAATAATACAAAGATGGGAGCTCTGGAACATATAAGGGTATTTCAACGGCTTATCCTCACCTTCTGTAACGCTCATTATTACAACCCTGAAATTTTCACCCAGGTCAAACAAAGCGGGACAAACCAGGTTCCCTACATTCTCAATCATGAGGACCGAATTATCTTCAATTTTCAGCTCCTTCACAGCCCTGCTTATCATTTCTGAATCGAGATGGCAGCCTGTGCCAGTATTTAACTGGACTACCGGCACTCCGGTTGCTTTTATGCGGCTGGCATCATTTGTGGTCTGCTGGTCACCCTCTATAACGGAGAATTTAATCTCACCGGACAGGTCGGCGATGGTCTTCTCCAGAAGCGTTGTTTTACCGGAACCAGGAGAACTTACAAGATTAAGTGCCATAATGTCCTTTGCCTGGAAAAAACCGCGGTTCCTCTCGGCAAGCAGATTGTTTTTGTATAATATATCCTGTTCAACCAGGATTTTTCTGC
>CAZHQW010000027.1:0-22970 GCA_964534745.1 uncultured Bacteroidales bacterium | reverse complement strand
ATGATCCTGACCGGTTATATCTTCTTCTTTTATAATCCTGAAATCTGAATTGGGGTCTCCGCAACCGCATGTTTCACACATTTCTTTATTTTAATTTTTGTTTATAAATAAGTTCCGCCAAAGTTACTAAAAACTAACCATGCTGGCAATGTTACCACTAATATTAATCAATGTCTATGGATTTGACGCTAAGTTCCCTTCCTCGGGTAATTTCAAAATCCGCCGACTTGCAGTCCGGGCACTGCACTGCAAAATCATCAGGTTCAAATGATGCATGGCAATTATTGCATATGGCAGCGGCCCTGATTTTGTTAATTTTAATCTGCGAACCTTCGAGCAATGTATTTTTGACGGCAGATTCCAGCGCAAATTCCAGAGCTTCAAAGACAACACCCGAAAGCATGCCAACATCTATCTCAACCTTGTTAACCTTTTGTGCATTGGCATCTTTTGCAGCTCTCAGCGCAATATCAACAATATTAAGGGCAATTGAAAATTCGTGCATTTTAATCTTTATAGCTTGTATGGTAATAAGTGAATGAATTATCGGGGGCTCCTGCAGGGCCTTTCCACTGGTTAAAGAAATTGAACCATTCCGTGTTTTTCAGGACTGTTCTTTGTTCATTTGTGGTGCCGACAAGCCTGAATGCTTCTTTCCCGTTTGTTTCAATGCCAAAGGGCATCATGAAACCTTCTTCCACTCCTGTCCATTTATATGTCAGGACAAGATCACAGGAATCGTTGGCAAACGAATATTCAAGCACCGGCAGTCCGGTTTCGTAAAGGTATTTTTTAAAAAAAGGATTGTAATTTTCTTTTGTCCCTTTGTTTATAAACTTAATAAAGCTGTCGGTATCAACAACCTTATAGCTGTTCTGGCTGTAAAAATCCCTTATTAACTTAAAAAACAGGGAATCATTGTCAATTGTACATCTTAGGCAGTGCAGCATCATGGCTCCCTTTGTATATATATCATTGCCGGCAAAGCTGTTTTCATTCACATCCCTGTTTTCTACCATAGGCCAGAAATTATATATATAGTTGCATTTGTTGCCGATTTCATATAGATACTCTTCCTTGCCGAATATGTGCTCAATAAACAGCATCTCAGAATAGGTTGCAAATGCTTCATGAATCCACATATCTGCCATATCCGCAGCCGTAACGGAATTTCCCCACCACTCGTGGGCTGCCTCATGTACAATTATATAATCATATTTTTTGTTCCTGTATCCGTAATCATTTTTATTGCTGTATGAATTGCCGTAGGCTATAGCTGACTGGTGTTCCATTCCTGCATAGGGCGATTCCACCAGTCCGAATCCGTCCCTTACGAATGGGTATTTTCCAAAAATACTGCTGTAGAATCCGACAACCTCCGGTACCTGCCTGAAATGCTGCACTGCCCTATCAAGGTTGTAGGGCAATACGTGATAATTCAGCATTAATGTATCGTTGCCGGCAAGTGTCAGGGTATCATTAAAGTTAACGTACCTGCCCATATAAAAGGTAACATTATAGTTGTTTATAGGGTAACTTACAAACCATACAAACCGGGTATATGAATTATCTGCTTTTTCAGTTTTTCTTAATACCCCGTTTGAAACAGCTATGTATCTGTCAGGTACTTCGATACTAATTCTCATTGAATCGGGCTCGTCTGTAAGATGGTCTTTATTGGGCCACCAGGAGCTTGCACCAAGGTGTTCGCATGCCACGGCCACCCATCTTTTTAATCTTTTATCCCTCTTCCACACAAAGCCTCCTTTCCATGGCGGATCTTCAGCTATAACAGGCTTTCCGGAATATTCGACAGACAAAGTAATTTTTTCGCCCGGTGCCAGCATATATGGAAATTCTATAAAAACAGCATTGTATTCCCTGCTAAAACTAAGATCCATGTTTTCCGACCTGATGGAACTTATTTTATAGTTATCAAAGAGATCAATC
Organism: uncultured Bacteroidales bacterium; assembly: GCA_964534745.1. Classification (GTDB taxonomy): domain Bacteria; phylum Bacteroidota; class Bacteroidia; order Bacteroidales; family UBA10428. The sequence continues at coordinate 21,020 of CAZHQW010000027.1, read as the reverse complement.
TGTATCCGGCGGCAGGAATCCTTTACAATAAAGTATATATCATTCTTCCCGGCTATTTTTTTACCTGCGGGAATAATCCTTACTTTCAGATCATAATAATAGACATCAAAGCATGTTCTCTCGGGCCTCAATCCCCCTCTAAGGGTGTCTGCCCTGGGATAAAGGGGGCGGTAATTATTTTCGGGCAGCAGTTCCTGTTTTTTATAGTAGAACTTTTTCAGGTACTTCAATTTATACGTCAGATCGCAATAATACCTTACCAGAATCGATTTCCTGTCAAATCCGAAGTCTAAGGCTTTCAGGAAGTCCGTGCATGCTCCGTCGGTGTCTCCCAGCTTTATTCTGGCCAGTCCCCTGTTATATATTGCATTTGAATTATAGGGGTTTATCATGAGATACTCGTTCATTTTATCGATAACGCCATGATAGTTTTCCCTGTTGAAACAATCGATAGCCTCATTCCATATTGAATCAGCATCCCGGGCTTTCAGTCCGTTCACACCAGCTGTAATAACAACAATTAATGCCAGTATCCTCATGTTGCGGTTATTTTCTCTTCTGCGTGGATTTTTCCCTGTAATACTCGTTTAACAATAATGTAGCTGCAGTAAATGAACTTATTTCGTTGTTAAGGACTTTTTTTTCGTATTCGCTTAAAAGGTTTCTGATAATTTCACTGCTGTAGAAATGATCCTTTACATTTTGATCTATAGTCTCGTATAACCAGAAAAGGGACTGGTCCATCCTGTTTTTTTCAAGGAAATTGCTGTTTTTAGTATATTTTATATATTCCAGGACAGTATCCCATATCTCATACAATCCTTCGTTTTTTAGGGCGGAGCAAGCCATAACCCTGGGTATCCAGCCCGATTCCATCGGGCGGTAAAGGTGAAGGGCATTTTTAAAATCTCTTTGTGCCCTTTCAACATTTCTAATATTACTTCCGTCTGCTTTGGTAATCACAATGATGTGCGCCATCTCCATTATACCCCTTTTAATGCCTTGCAGCTCGTCCCCGGCACCGGCCAGCATGAGCAGTATAAAAAAGTCTACCATGGAATGCACTGCAGTTTCCGATTGTCCGACCCCTACCGTCTCGATAAATATGGTATCATACCCGGCAGCCTCGCATAGAATTACTGTCTCTCTAGTCTTTCGGGCAACCCCGCCAAGAGTCCCTGATGACGGTGACGGCCGGATAAAGACGTTTGGATGGCTTGCCAGAATTCCCATTCTTGTTTTATCTCCAAGTATACTCCCTTTTGTACGTTCACTGCTCGGATCTATTGCCAGTACGGCAAGTTTATTATTTCTGGCAACCAGCTGCAATCCAATGGCCTCGATGAATGAACTCTTTCCTACTCCGGGAACGCCGGTTATACCCACTCTTATTGATTTGCCTGAATGCGGAATGCACTTCTCAATTGTTTCCCTTGCTATTTCGTGATGTTCGGGTAGTTTACTTTCCGTGAGGGTTATAGCCTGGCTTAAAAGGGCGCTATTGCCGCTGAGTATGCCTTTAACCAGCTCATCGGCATTAAATTTCTTTTTCTTCTTTTGCCTTATTATATTAGCGGCATTTCTGTTTATTGAAGGAGGTTGAGGTATACCGTCACTTACGAAGAGCGTATTCTTATGCTTTGTCTTTTTTTTCATTCTAAATTTCGACTATACCTTCAAGCCACAGCAATATTTTTGGATTGACCGGATCATTTGTAATCACGGTAATCATTTTTTTCTGGTTCCCTTTCCTGCCGGCAGAATCGAAGACTGCCTTTATCTGGGTATCATCGCCGGGCTTAATTACTGTCTTCCTGGGGGCAACTGCTGTACATCCGCACGTGGCCCATACCCTTCTTATCAGCAGATCACTGTTTCCCGTATTTTTCAAAACAAAATTATGTTCAATTTTTTTGCCCTGCTTTATTGTGCCAAAGTTGAACGTTTTTGAATCAAATGATGCACCCGGTGCATTGGCCTTTTCATCCTCTGTGAGTACGCTGAAATCTTCTGTGATGGTAGCAGTGACAGTAAGCATATTGTTTCTCGGAGCTATGTCATTAACCAAAATATAAAGCCTGTCAATTGCCCTGTCCCATTCATCATTTAATGCCGAGTTATAAGTTATTTCTATTTCTCCTTCCCCTGCGGATTCCAGTACCGCTGGTTTAAAGACAATTGTCAGAAAGTCGGGCATACTCTTTATTGAAGGCTTTATTGAGTTTTCAGCAGAGCTGTTTGCTATCCTGACGGTCCTTGTTTCACTGGTACCCTTTACAATTTCGTTAAATGCTACATGAGTGTTTTTTAACCTGAGGTCGCCCATCTCATATTTGTATTCTCTTATGATACGTGCCAGTTTTTGTTCTTTTGTAACTTCAGGTCCCTCAGTCTCTACTGTTCCTTTGATTTTTAATACAATAGGCTGCCTTTCGGCATTGCTGTTTATTGTTATCGATTTTGAGAAAGGACCGGGCCTGCCCCTTGGATTGAATCTTACCTTGACTGAACCTGACTGGCCGGGAATTACCGGTTCCCTTGTCCATTCCGGACTGGTACATCCGCAGGAAGTTCTAACATCATTTATAATAAAAGGCATGCTCCCGATATTTACAAAGCTAAACTCGTGAAACACGTATCCGCCGTCAATGTTTATGATACCAAAATCATGAACTTCTTCCTCAAACTTTACCTTTGCTTTGTTTATCTGGGCCGACGTACCTGTAAACACAAACAATAAAATAAGGCCAGTGCGTATCAGTTTTGAATTTTTCATTTTTAATTATTGTGAAGTTTTTATTGTTATGTTAATTTTTATTTGCAAGAAAAGCAAAATTAGAAAAAAATAAAATAATAAATTAATTTTATAATGTCTTTGGCTGATTTGTGACCAATATAGAATTGTATAATGATAAAACTCTCAAGGCTGATATTTCTTGTTGTCCTGTTTTATATTTTTCCGGACGCACCCACCCAGTTCTATAACGGGCACAAGATGAGATTCGGAAAAAACAGGGTACAGTACAGCGATTTTTACTGGGAGTTCTACCGCTATGACAGGTTCGATATATATTTTAATCAGTTTGGTAAAGAGCTCGCGCAATATACAGCAGATTTTACCCGCGGCGAGATACCCCGCCTGGAAAGGTTCTTTAATTACAACCTTGATAAGCGGATAATATTTATTGTTTTTAATAAGCTTTCGGATTTCAGACAAAGCAATATTGGGTTAATAACGGGCCAGGATGAGTATAATGTTGGAGGTGTAACTACAATAAGCAGAAACAAGGTGTTTCTTTATTTTGAAGGAGACTTCGTTAAGTTCGAAGAACAGATTACTGCTGCTATTGCAAGGGTACTGATTAACGAAATACTCTATGGCTTTGAATTAAAAGATAATGTTGCAAACTCCACTTTAATCAGTTTGCCTGAATGGTATTTCGAGGGACTGGTTTCCTATGTGTCAAAGGGCTGGAACTTTGAAATTGAGAATAAGGTTAAAGACGGCATACTGAACAAAAGATATAAAAAGTTTAACCGGCTTATAGGAGAAGATGCTGTTTTAGCCGGACATTCGTTCTGGAAATACATAGCCGACACCTATGGCGAATCTGTGATACCAAGCATTATTTATCTTACAAGAATAAATAAAAATTCAAACTCGTGCTTCCTTTATGCACTGGGTTTTTCATTGAAGCAGCTTTCCTATGACTGGATGAGCTATTATCTTGATCTTTATAAAGACGACAAGAATCATCAGAGCATGCCCGAGGCAGGCAAAATATTAAAACGCCCCCGCAGAAGACGTGTTTACCAGCAGATAAGCATCAGTCCGGATGGAAAATACATATCATACGTAACCAATGAATTAGGTCAATATAAGATATGGCTTTATAATTCAGAAACCAACAAAAAGAAGAAGATTATAAGAAGAGAGCATAAGTTGGAGCAGATAACGGACTATTCATATCCTGTCCTGGCATGGCATCCCTCAGGCAGAATACTGACATTTATTACCGAAGAAGAAGGAGGAATAAGGCTTTATTATTATACCCTGGCAACAAAAGATCTTGAGGTCAGAAATTTTCAATATTTTGAAAAAATACTGGATTATTCATTTTCTGATGATGGTTCTCTGTTTGTTTTTTCAGGGATAAAGAAGGGTAAAACGGACATATTTGTGCACACCATTGCATCAGGTACATACCAGCAGATAACTGATGATAATGCTGATGACTTCAATCCGGAATTTATTAATAATTCCGAAGAGATAGTCTTCAGTTCCAACAGGTATTCCGATACCATCGGCAGTGAAATCAACAACAGGCGAAAAGCATTAAGCCATGACCTTTTTATATATGATTACAAGAATGGGGGCAATGTGCTTACAAGACTGTCAGATGACAAGTATTCAAGTTATTTTCAGCCTTATGAGCTTGACAAGAACAGGTTTTTTGTGCTTGGCGACAATAGCGGTATAATAAACAGGTATGTGTCCCGGTTTGATAGTACAATAAGCTATATTGATACTATCGTACATTACAGATACTATTCCAAATCTTATCCGGTAACAGATTATCCGCGGAACATTATTGAACATGATTATAATCAGAAAGCAGGAAAGCTTGGAGAAATAATTTTTAATGACGGCAGGTATTACATGTATAATCATCGTACCGATGAAGCTATAACACGCGTTGGGGAAATTGAACCTACACAGTTCAGAAAGACCTTTACAAAGAAGATAGCGGAGAGGGACAGCATTGAAAGTATAAGGAAGAAAGACCTGAGCATACAGTCAATTAAAGATAACACTATTATTACCAGTGAACTGGATACATTTGTTTTTGGTGATTATCAGATAGACATTAACAATTATATTTTCGAAAAAGAAAAGATCAATTATTACAATTCAAAGCTGAAGAACAGGAATATAACCCTGTCACTTGATACTGCTGAAAAGGAAAGACCTAAAATACGGATTTACCAGACGGCTTTTTATCAGAATTATATTGTTAGCCAGGTAGATTTTAGTTTTTTAAACGAATCCTACCAGGCATTTACAGGAGGAGCAGTATATTTTAATCCGGGGATGAACCTGCTTTTTAAGATAGGCACTAATGATCTTTTTGATGATTATAAGGTTACAGGGGGAATAAGGCTTTCTCCCGACTTTAACAGTAATGAATACCTTATTAGTGTTGAGAACCTTAAGAAGAGGCTCGACAAGCAAATAGTGTTCCACAGGCAGTCCTTTAGGAATACTGGCGAGGAGGAGGGAGAGGAGTTTACGGTTAAAACGCATACTCACGAACTGTCATTTATTTTCGGATATCCCTTTGACCAGGTCAGATCATGGGTGAGAACGTTGACTTTCAGGAGCGACCGCACTGTATTTCTAGCCACTGATATCAATTATCTGGGCAAAGCGAACATTTATAAAACATGGGCCGGGATTAAAGTCGAATACATATTTGACAATACAAGGTCTCTGGGGATGAACCTGCCGAGCGGCACCAGGTATAAACTGTTCGGCGAGTTATATCAGCAGGTAAACGGGAGTTTTGATGATTTGGCTGTTTTAGGAGTTGATTTCAGGCATTATATAAAGATACACAGGAATCTCATCTGGGCTAACCGTTTTGCTGCAAGCACATCACAGGGTTCCAGCAAACTGATTTATTACCTGGGAGGTGTTGATAACTGGACAAATATTACTCCTTTTAAGGTGCCTACTTTTATTCCTTTAAGCGAGATACCCATAAATACTGAGGCCAACTATGCATACCAGACTGTAGCGACAAACATGAGGGGATTCTCTCAGAATGTAAGAAATGGAAATAACTTTGCCTTAATAAACTCAGAGGTACGCTGGCCGATAATAAAGTATATAGCTAATTACCCTATAAGCAACAGTTTTCTGGAGAATTTTCAGATCGTCGGCTTTTTCGATATTGGCACCGCATGGTCGGGGTTAACTCCCTGGTCAAAGAAGAATGCATACGATAAGCAGGTAATACCGGCGGACGGGAACGGGAATCCGATTACAATTATTATTGATACTAACAGGGAACCGGTAGTTGCCGGCTACGGAGTGGGAGTGAGGTCACAATTGCTTGGATATTTTGTAAGGCTTGACTGGGCATGGGGAATTGAAGACAGCAAAATACGAGACAGGATATTTTATTTTTCGCTGAGCCTTGATTTCTGATTATGTTAAATAATTGTAATTTTAACAGGAAAAATCATTAAAGAATAAATATAAAGTATAAATTTGTCTGTTTATTAATCAAACTCTAATATTATGGCTTACAAAATAACTGAAGATTGCACTGCTTGCGGAATCTGTTTACCTGAATGTCCTAATAGCGCTATTAGTGAGGGGGATCCTTATGTAATAGATGCGTCAAAATGTAACGAATGTGAAGGTTTCCATGATGTACCCCAGTGCAAGGACGTTTGTCCTGTAGATGCAGTAGTGCATGCCGATTAAAGTGCATATTTAAAGAATAAGAAGTCTGCCGCGCGGTGGACTTTTTTTTTATTTGGTAGCAACAAGCCAGTGATCGACATTCAACATCCAGTCTTCAATCTGCATTTCTTCTTCCTTTACAGGCTCATCCTTCATAACAGGTTTATCAATTGTCTCAATACTAAATTTTTCAAGCATCCAGCCTTCTATATTCATTTCTTCATCAGTAGCTTCTTCATAGTTCATATGGATTCTGCTTCCGGAACTTAAATTCATTACACATTCCGGCTTTTTTGTCCAGTTATCCAGTACCTCTGGAATTGACTTTTTTAAATCGTTGCTATTTATTAATAATCCCTGGCTATTTGATTTCTGGCTGAACATACCGGCCATCATAAACACTGATAACATAATAACAGCACTCAGTCTTTTTAGAATTTTGGGTTGTTTAGTTAACGTTTTCATTTCAATTTCTCCTTTTATTTTAGTTCATAACTTTCTTTTTATTCTTTTATCATTTATCGTACCATACTTGGTAAGTTGTTGGTTTTTAGTTTCTTAGTTTAATTCAGTTTTTAGATTTTGTTTTTCACTGATTAATTTTGAAACAACGTGTGTCCGAAAACGAACAGAATTTGTTAAGCTTTTGCTAACTGAATTCATAACATAAGACTGCTTAAAGCGAAAAATGTTACAGATAAATGAAGAATAATTTTATAAATTATGGTTGTGGTCCTAAAATAATGACTATTTCACCTTTAACAGATTGGAGCGCAAAATGTTCAGCAATTTCTGAAAGAGTGCCGCGTATTGTTTCTTCATGTATTTTTGTTAGTTCCCTTGATACTGCAACTTTGCGGCCGGCTCCAAAGTATTCGATCAGTTGATTCAGGGTATGTGTTAATCTGTGGGGAGCCTCATAGAATATTATAGTGCGTTTTTCACCGGATAGTTCTTTAAGTCTTTTATTCCTTCCCTTTTTCGCAGGCAGGAATCCTTCAAAGCAGAACCTGTCATTAGGCAATCCTGAATTGACCAGGGCCGGCACAAACGCTGTCGGCCCCGGCAGGCATTCGACCTCTATATTATTTTCAAGGCAGGTGCGTATCAATAAATATCCCGGATCCGAAATCGAAGGGGTCCCTGCATCTGTTACCAGGGCAACTTTTTCACCCTCTTTCAGCCTGGAGATAATATGGGAGACAGTACTGTGTTCGTTGAACTTATGATGGGCACGCAGCCTTGCAGAGATATTATAGTGTTTTAACAAATATCCAGTCTTCCTTGTATCTTCAGCCAGAATCAGATCAGCTTCTTTCAGTATTCTAAGGGAACGTAATGTTATATCTTCAAGGTTACCTATAGGTGTTGGTACAATAAAAAGCTTACTCATTCTTATTAATTATGAGTTTTCTACGAATAAGGTCCAGCAGTATTTGTACCAGAGGGCTGTCCATATCCCAGTCAAAGTTACCTATCAGATAATTATAGGCATCATTAAAGTTGGTAACATTATTTAACACTTCAATAGTGTTCCTGTACATATTCGCGTCACCATTAAACAGCTCTTTTATAAAAATAAATTTATCATTTACCCCAATTGCGTTTCCTATGTCGAGTATAGGTTTGGATTTCAGCTTTTCCGATAGTTCTTCATACTGCTGTGACCTGGTGAGGCTGTCATGAATAGATGCTGTATGACTTTTAAACCTGTCAGAGACAGTTTTTATGTCATCGGCGGGGATGTTTTCTTTAGCTCCTTCAGAATTTTTAACCGGACCTTTCTTTTCTTCCGGATAGGTTTGTTTAAGCATCAGCATAATATCATACAGGTTTCTTACTTTTTCCAGGGCAAGATCCATCTCAATAGCGTGGATTTTTTTATCAGATGCAAAGCCTGTAAGAATGACCTTTATCTCCTCCACATTACCTAAAATTGCTTCGAGTGTGTTTTTATAGTCCATTTGAGAACATATTAAAAAATATCGCTAAATAAAATCACAGTTATTCAAATAGTCAAAGCTGATTTTTATTGATTCCAGGGGCGGATAATTTCTGCAATCGTCCTGTTCAACGAAGAAATACTTCATCCCTGCAAGTTCTTTTTGTTCAAACAGTTCCCTGAAGTTGATAATGCCGCTGCCAACCTCGGTATAATAAGCTTCTTCAGTATTATCCATATCTTTAACATGGTAAAGCTCAAATCTTTCCGGGTATTTTTTAAAATAATCCAGCGGGTTGCCGCCTCCCTTTATGATCCAGTATAAATCAATTTCAAAGGTTACCAGCTCCCTGTCGGTTTCTTTAAGAAGTATGTCGTACGGTATTTGTCCGTCAACAGTCTTAAATTCGAAATCATGATTATGATAGCCGAATTGTAATCCTTTTGATTTCATAACCTCCCCGATGATGTTTAACTCTTCGGCAACCTTCCTGTAGCTGTCGGCCGATACCCTGATTTCTTCGGGAAGCCACGGTTTGACAGCATATTTGAGTCCAATTGCTGCATGAGCATCTGCAGCTTTTTCAGCATCACCCGTATCACCGTCCTTTACCTCAACATTTAAGTGACTGCTGATTATGACCATTCCAAGATCATCGATTATTTTTTTAAATTCTGCAGGAGATTTGCCATAGAACTTACCTTCTTGATAACCAGCCAGCTCGAGCCACCTGTATCCTATATTGGCAATTTGCTGCAGTGTTCCGGTAAGGTCTTCATCAAGCTGCCTGCGTACCGAATAGATCTGAAGTCCTATGTCTTTTGTTTTTTTCCCGTGGCATGAAAGCAGTGAGGGGATTATCAGGCTTCCTGCGGCAAGCAGGCCTGACTTCTTTATAAATGTTCTTCTGTTATCCATTTGTCAGTTAAATTTAAAGTTATTACCAGGGAATAATATTATAAACAGTTATAAAATACCAAAAGCTAAAATAAAAAAAATAAAAATAAGTTTTAATTTTATCACATAGTCAATTATGATGCCTGATTATAATATTTCAAAAATAGCTGAAATTACCGGCAGTTCATTAACCGGAGAAGATGTTAATGTAAGACTTCTGTTGACGGACAGCCGCCGCCTTATATCTCCTGCCGATACAATTTTTTTTGCTCTCCGGGGAGAGAGGCATAACGGGCATGATTATATCAGGGATCTATATGCCAAGGGAGTAAAGGCTTTTGCAGTATCAGAGAGGTATGATGCCCGGAACGGATTTAAGGGCGCAGGTTTTGTAAAAGCCGGCAACACACTTGAAGCCCTTCAGAAGCTGGCCCGGTACCACAGGAAATCATTTCACAGGAAGGTTATTGCCATAACAGGCAGTAATGGAAAGACTGTGGTCAAGGAATGGCTTTTTCACTGCCTGTCAGTTAACTATAACATTACCAGGAGTCCGAAAAGCTATAACTCGCAGGTTGGCGTTCCCCTGTCTGTCTGGTTCCTGGAAAAGAACAATGACATGGGGATATTTGAAGCCGGAATATCAAAGCCGGGAGAGATGGCAAAGCTTCAGAAGATTCTTCAGCCCTCGGCAGGAATTTTTACAAATATAGGAGAAGCACACCAGGAGAATTTTAAATCTGTTGAGCAGAAGATTGACGAAAAGCTTAATCTCTTTGATAATTGTGAAGAACTGATCTACTGCAAAGATCACGAATTAATAGAAAGGCGACTTAAGAAGAGATTTCCAGGTGGACCTGCACGGTTATTCAGCTGGTCCTTTTTCAAGGAGGCTGACCTGCAGATTACGAATATTAAAACTGCAACCAACCGCACCTATCTTACCGGCATTTGCAGGGGTATAACATATGAAATAAATATTCCTTTTACTGACAAAGCCTCGCTGGAGAATGCAGTACACGTCTGGGCCGCCCTGATTAGCATGAATATGGATCCCCGGATAATCAGGGAACAGATGTCAACATTGCCCCCTGTGGCAATGAGGCTTGAGATAAAACAGGGCATCAACAGCTGCACGCTCATTAACGATAGCTACAACTCGGACATAAACTCGCTGGCTATAGCCCTTGATGCTTTGAATATGCAATCACAGCATAAGAAGAAGACACTTATTTTATCCGATATGCTGCAAACAGGCCGCAATAAGAAAGAGCTTTACAGGAATATTGCGGAGCTGGTAAGGGACAAGAAGGCAGACCGCATTATAGGCATAGGTACTGATATTTCCTCTCATTCCGGTGAGTTCAGTATACCGGGAGGATTCTTTAGCAGTACCGATGAGTTTATAAAGCAGATACCGGGGTATGTGTTCAGGAATGAGGCCATACTACTGAAAGGATCAAGACAGTTCGAATTTGAGAGAATATCAGCAATTCTTGAACATCAAACCCATTTGACAAGACTGGAGATAAATCTTGATGCTCTTGTTCATAACCTCCACTACTACCGTTCATTGCTCAAACCTGAAACCAGGATCATGGTTATGGTCAAAGCTTTTTCTTACGGGAGCGGATCCTATGAGATCGCAAACATCCTTCAGTTTCAGAGGGCCGATTACCTTGGGGTAGCTTTTGTTGACGAAGGGGTGACTTTGCGGCAGTCAGGTATAAACCTTCCTGTTCTGGTTATGAGTCCCGAATCCGGAAGCTATGACCAGATAATCAAGTATAATCTTGAACCTGAGATTTATAATTTTCGCTCACTCGGGTTGTTTCATGAGGCGGTCATAAGTAACCAGGAAATATCGTATCCGGTGCATATAAAGATAGATACAGGAATGCACAGGCTTGGATTTACGGAATCGGAAACCGAAAAATTATGTGACAAGCTATCTGAATATAAAAACCTGAAGGTTGTATCGGTATTTTCTCATCTTGCTGCAACAGATGATCCTGCTCATGATGAGTTCTCGAAAATACAGATCGAAAGGTTTGACAATACAAGCAACAGGATTATAAAAGCATTGGGCTATAAAGTGTTAAGACATATCTTAAACTCCTCGGGCATTGAAAGATTTACCTTTGCCCAGTTTGATATGGTAAGACTGGGTATAGGGTTGTATGGAATAAGTTCCTCCGCGCAGGACAAGCTGAAGAACGTGAGCTCACTTAAAAGCACTATCTCACAGGTCAAAAAGATCCCTGCAGGGGAAACGGTAGGATATGGAAGAATGGGAAAGCTTGGGAAGCAGGGTATAATAGGCATTATCCCTGTAGGCTACGCAGACGGTCTTAACCGTAAGCTGGGTAACGGCAAGGGAAGGTTCCTGATAAAGAACAAACTGGTCCCCACTGTGGGTAATATATGTATGGATATGTGCATGGCAGATATTTCGGGAATAAATGCAAAGGAAGGAGATGAAGTTATTATTTTTGGTGATGATTACCGTGTTACTGAATTAGCCAGGCAGCTTGATACCATTCCATATGAGATCATTGCCGGCATATCGGGAAGGGTAAAAAGAATATATTATCATGAATAGACTATTATGGCGACACCTATGGAAGTAAAACTGTCAGTAGTTATAATAACTTTTAACGAGGAAAAGAATATAGAACGTTGTCTGATGTCCGTAAAGGATGTTGCCGATGAGATTGTTGTTGTCGACTCATTTTCAACTGATAATACTGAACGTATTTGTAAAAAGCATGGTGTACTGTTTATCAGACATGCTTTTAAGGGACATATTGAACAGAAAAACTGGGCCATTTCCCGGTCCGCTTACCCTCACATTATCTCACTCGATGCAGATGAAGCTCTTTCTGAAGAGCTGAAAAGCGAGATTATCGCGATTAAAAAGGACTGGCAGCATGACGGTTATATAATGAAAAGGATGAACTATTTCTGCGGCAAGTGGATAAGGCACAGCGGCTGGTACCCTGATAAAAAGCTGAGGATGTGGGATAGCCGTAAAGGCAGCTGGCAGGGTGTTAATCCGCATGATAAGTTTGTTTTAAATAAGGGTGCTACAGCAGTGGAACTCAAAGGTAATATTCTGCATTACTCTTTTTATACTGTTGCCCAGCATCTTGACCAGATAAATAAGTTTTCAGATATCAAGGCACAGGCTGAATTCAACAGGGGCAAGAGATCAGGTATACTGAAAATCCTTTTTATCCCTGCATTTAAGTTTTTCAGGAATTATGTGTTAAGGCTGGGTTTTATGGATGGCTATTACGGATATGTTATTTGCAGGAATTCGGCTTTCTCTGCCTATCTCAGGTATATTAAATTAAAACAGCTTCATGACAGCAAAATGTAAATCATTGCCAGCGCCATGTTAAATAACAGAACAATTTGTTTTTTTAACAGCATGAAAGCCTGGGGGGGAGGAGAAAAGTGGCATTACGATATTTCATGCAGCCTCCATAAAAGAGGCTGGAAGACACTGGTAATTACAAATAAAAAAAGCGTTCTTTATTCGAGGCTCGGGGAAACCGGACAAAAACTGTATAATATTAAAATATCGAATCTCAGCTTTCTTAATCCCTTTAAGGTCTTATTGCTAAAAAAAATATTTATCCGTGAAAATATAGATATCATTATTATGAACCTTTCGGCTGACCTTAAGGTTGCCGGAGTAGCTGCGAGACTGGCCGGAGTCAGAAGGATTATATACAGGCGTGGGAGTGCCATTCCCATTAAAAACAGGTGGCTTAACCGCTTTATTTTCAGAAATATAGTAACCGATATAATTGCCAATTCCCGGGAAACAAAAACAACGGTGCTTAAGAATAATCCGTATCTTTTCCCTGCAGGGAAAATTAAAGTAATTTATAACGGGATTGATATTAAAAATTATGATTTAAATAATAAGAACACTTTGTATAACAGGAAAAGAGATGAGGTTATACTTGGAAACCTGGGAAGACTTGTAAATCAGAAGGGACAAAAATACCTGGTTGACATTGCCCTGGAACTTAAAAATAGTAATCTGAATTTTAAAGTATTAATAGGAGGGGAAGGGCCCCTGATGAGGGATTTGAGAGCGTATGCGGGAAGGCTGGGTGTATCGGACAGGGTGGTATTTCTCGGCTTTATAGATAACGTCGTTGAATATATGAATTCAATAGATATTTTCCTGCTTACTTCACTTTGGGAAGGATTCGGATATGTTATTATTGAAGCAATGTTATGCAGTAAGCCTGTAGTGGCATTCAATATATCAAGCAATCCCGAGCTGATAGATGACGGCAGAACAGGATTCCTTGTTGAATTCGGAAATACTGATGATTTTGCAGAGAAGATTAAATTACTTATTGAAGATAAAAACCTGAGGTCTCATTTCGGGAAGCAGGGCCAGACAGATGCACGGAAAAGATTTTCTGCTGAGGCCGTGGTAAGCGAACTAGAAGATTTTCTTAGCCATTAACCTGAAGCTTGTCGTGTAACACAAACGGTCAAAGAAGTTGCGTGATACCCTTTTTTTCCTTCTGTTAATTCTGTTAAGATCATTATTCATGAAAAGGACCATGAAACCATAATACTTTTCGAGCACAAACCTGAGGCATCCGGGGGTATAATAGAAAAGATGCTGCTTTGTCCCATAATACTTAGCAACATTTTTTCTCAGGCCAAGATTGTCGGCAAGGCCTTTAATGCGGTTCGCCACCCCGTTTATATTGGGCGTGCCAATATACAGGATCCCTCCGGGCTTGAGCATATCATACATCTTTTTTATATAATTGTGAGGCTCTTTCAAATGCTCAATAACATGGTTGATGTAAAGGCATTCATAATTATTATTTTTTACCGGCAGGCTCAGGAAATCTCCCGAATAGATGTCTGCGGAGTGAATCTTTGAAAGCTTTCTTGCCCATTCCTCATTAATCTCATAGCCCTCAGCTGTCCACCCTCTTTTCTTTGCAACCATTATTTCCACCCCGTTCCCGCAACCAACAGAAAAAAACCTGCCCGCATTAATATATTCTTCAATATTGCTGATGTTGTATTCATGTTTTATACCCCTGCTCAGAAGTATATTTTCGTCTATTTTATCAGGATTGTGTTCCCTGTATTCAGTATATGTTTCAAGTAACCATTTGTCACTGTAAAGGGGATTAAGAAACCGGATTTTACAGTTTCGGCATTTAAATATTTTCATTCCCCTGTAGTCGGTTTTAAAATGAAAAATATCGGGTGACCCGCAAAGGCAGCACCTGGTGGCAGGGGCATCGAAGTTTTTTGCAGAGGGTTCCATAATAAACTTATTGGTTCATAAATGCCTTTTTAAATTCCCCGGTTAATATTTCCAGTGCACGTTTTTTCTCCTCCTTTGTAAGCTGGCTCGGGCCGTGGGGAGTGTTATTGGCATCAACAATATATATTTTATCGTCGTCATTATCACGAAGCACGTCGAGGTCGCCGTATTCAAGGTTCATTTTTTCACAGAACTCTTTTATTTTGTTTCTTTCCTGACCGGTATAAATCTCATCGGGATTTCCTATTCTTGAAGTAGTCTTTTCCCTGGCAAACCTTCCTTCCACAGGTCTTCGTTTTAAAAACACGATTGGAATTTTTCCCCTGATGACCGGCGTGCGGTAGTCCTGTACCAGTTTATCATCGTATATATTATTGACAAGCTTCTGGTAAATATAATTTTCATCGGGCTCAACAGGGCACTCAATAATTTTGCCGTCGTGCTTGGCATTAATGTTACTTTTTTTGACACAGTAACCTTTGTAGGTGGCCGGATCGACCTTTACCGGGTAACCAAAGACAGACTCAAAAACTTCAGACACGTGTTTTTTGCTTATATCATCGCAATTCATATTTATGACCTGCCGTTTTTTGTTCAGTTCTTCCAGGAAAGGGATTCTTTTCCTGAATGTAGTGTCCTGCCAGTTTATCACATAGTCAAATTTCAGCCTGTTATTATTGGTCCGGTTATAGCCCATTAATCCGGTTATTTTATAAAGAACACTGCGCTTGCTCGGGTATTGCGGATAAAAAAGGAATGTCCTTGTTTTTCTGCCATTTCTAAAGTAGAGCTTTATATAACGTAATTTGAATATAATATCCTCCAGTAGCCTTTTGGGCAGGGGCATATCATGCCTGTATCTGTTAGTGATAAACATTTAATATTGAGTATATTAATTGTATGGATAAATGTTAAATGGATAAAGACAAAATTGCTGTATAATTAAAATAATTATTGAAATTATGCAATAATTTTCGTAAATTAATCAATATTGATATCACCTAAATAAACCTTGAACATATGAAACCGTCAGTAATTCTAACATCACTACTATTCCTTTTCGTCCTTTCGGCTCTGGATTCATGTTCACACAAAGAGGTAAAAATAGGATTTTTAATGGATGATTATATACCCGAGCGATGGATAAGGGATAAGGAATTATTTGTTCAGCGTGCCAGGGAGAAGGGTGCCGGGGTGCTTGTAGAAGTTGCCTATGGTGATCCTGAAAAACAGTACGAACTGGCAAGAAAACTACTGGATGAAGGAGTGGATATTCTGGTGCTTATTCCGGTTGATCTTAAAGACGCTTCCAGAATAGTACAGCTGGCTCATCAATACAAGGTAAGAGTATTG
The DNA here is from genome assembly GCA_964534745.1 of uncultured Bacteroidales bacterium. Lineage (GTDB taxonomy): Bacteria > Bacteroidota > Bacteroidia > Bacteroidales > UBA10428. Next base: position 5,035 of record CAZHQW010000027.1, on the reverse strand, counting down.
TCTTATGACAGGTTAATAAGGGACTGTAACCTTGATTTTTATATTTCTTTTGATAACGTAGAGGTAGGCAAAATCCAGGCCGAATACCTGTCAAATTTATGCCCTCAGGGCAATTATGCCATCATTGGGGGTGCTATTACCGATAATAATGCCGTGCTACTGAAAATAGGACAGATGAATGTGCTGCAACCTTTTATCGAAAGGGGAGACATAAAAATCGTATATGACCATTTTGTCGACAGGTGGCATGAGGAAGAAGGCTATGATCATATGAAAAAGTGCCTTAAGCAGAATAATAACAAGGTCGATGTTGTAATAGCTGCAAATGATGACCTGGCAACAGGTGTCGTCAGGGCTCTTGAAGAACATAATATGAAAGGCAGGGTTTATGTGGCCGGACAGGATGCCGATCTTGCCGCATGCCAGAGAATTGTCGAAGGAACACAATCCATTACAGTTTACAAACCCATTGAAGCAATAGCAACTAAGGCAGCTGATATTGCAATAGAAATAGCTAAAAAGGGTAGTTGTGCAAGTACACAGCTTACTGTAAACAATGGCAAAATAATGGTGCCTGCCCTGTTGTTGCCTCCAATGCTGGTAAATAGAGAGACTATCGGACTAACGGTTGTGGCTGACGGATATCTCAAAGAGAACAAGATCTATCAGTAAACGGACCGGTGAAAGTACGGTTAGTTTTAATATTTTGCGGCCAGGGGTATTCTCCGTCCGTAGCCAAAAGCCTTTGAAGATATCCTTAATACGGGGGGAGTCTGGAAGCGCTTGTACTCATTAGTATTAACCATTTTAATTACCTTGCGGACAAGCTCCTCGCCGATGTCCTGTTCCGCAATCTCTTCAACTGATTTTTGCAGTTCTATATAATTGAAAAGGATCCTGTCAAGTATACTATATTCGGGAAGAGAGTCCGTGTCTTTCTGGTCAGGCTTTAACTCTGCCGAGGGAGGTTTATTCAGAATATTCTTTGGTATAACCTCCTTATCTTTATTTATAAATGCTGCCAGCCTGTAAACATCGGTTTTGTATACATCGCCTAGAACTGACAGTCCCCCGCTGAGATCACCATATAACGTACCATAGCCGACCGCTGTCTCACTTTTATTGGAAGTATTCAGGAGAATATTTCCGAATTTATTTGATACGGCCATCAATAAATTACCTCTTATTCTTGCCTGGATATTTTCTTCAGTTATATCAGCAGGAAGATTATAAAATACTGGCCTTAAGGAGGTCTCAAACTGGACGGTAATATTGTCTATGTTAATAATATCATATTTTACTTCCAGGTTATTTGCCAGTTCAACAGCATCTGTTACAGAATGTCCCGAGGAATATTTTGAAGGAAGAAGCAGAACCCTGAGGTTCTCCCTTCCCAGGGCTTCAACGGCGAGGACAAGGGTAACTGCTGAATCAATACCTCCTGAAAGTCCGAGTACAGCCGATTTAAAGTCAAGCTTCCTGAAGTAGTCCCTTATGCCGAGGACAAGTGCATCATGTATACTACCTATGGCGGATCCGGGGCCCCGATCTTTAACTATCCCTTTACTTTTTATTACTTCTTCAAGTTCATATATCCTGAAGTCTTCTTTAAAAGATTTTAATTTGTCAGCTATCGCACCTTCGGGAGTTAGCACCATCGAGCCGCCGTCAAATATAAGCTCGGTATTTGCACCGCACTGGTTAAGGTAAAATAAAGGTATCTTACTTCCTTTTGAATTGGCTGTTAAAATTTCTTTTTTTATTTCTTCGTTTGTATAGGAGAAAGGTGAAGCAGCAATGTTTATAAGTATATCCGGATTAAACATGCTGAGTTTTTCCATGGGGGATGTTGTATAGAGCTTGCTTTTGCCAAATCCCGTAAGTATGGGCTGATTGTACCACAGGTCTTCACAAATGGTGACGGCAAGCCTGTGATTTTTAAATTCAATGATCCTGAACTCCGTATTTGGCTCGAAGTACCTGTATTCGTCAAAAATGTCATAGGTGGGAAGCAAGGTTTTATTTATTATCTGTCCGATTGCCCCGTCATTTATAAAAATTGCGGAATTAAACAGGTTTTTGCCTTTAGGGGATGTGTTCAGCACAGGAGCCCCGATAATTGCTGCTATGCCCTGGCAACGGGAAGCGACTTTTTTTATATGGTCATCACATTTTTTTATAAAGTACCTGTGCTCAAGCAGGTCGAGCGGCGGATATCCGCATATCGCCAGCTCCGAAAAAATAACAAGGTCGGCTTTGCGTTTCTTTGCTTCGTTTATTGAAGATATTATCTTTTCAGTATTATTGTCAAAATCACCAATGGTAAAGTTTAACTGAGCTAACGCGATTTTCATTTTGCTGAATGAAGAATGTCAAAACATTATCCCAAATCTTAGTGATAAAAAGCTGAGTGTTTCCCTGGAATTTTTGCTCTTCAGGACATCAATAAAGCCGTTGTTGAATATAATGCCTCCTATAAGTTCAGTGCTGCCACCCAGTGAATATTCTATTCCTCCCCCAAAGAAATAAGACAGATTAAAGAGGTTTATCTCGTCGCTTATATTCTCCCTGTCAAGCTGACTACGCGAAGCATCTGCCCTTGCCCTGATGTTGATTTGCGGCGTAAAACCAAGCTGTGCAAAGAAGGTGAAGTAACCTATCTGGTTTGTTTTAAACTTTAATCCAAGGGGAACAGACACATACTGCAGCCTGTAGTCCACCGTGCTGCGCGGACTCATCACTTGTTCAGCTTCAGCAGTCTTTATGGTAAGGGAGTCTTCATAAAACAGGTTACCCCCGATATTTGATATGGAAACACCTGTTGTGAATGCATAGTTTTTTGCAAAATACTTATCCATTATCATACCCCCGTTTATGCCAATCCTGAAGCCATCCCTGTCAATGTTTTTTGCATCCGGCGTAAGCCATGATAGCTGGGGCTCGACAAATACCCCGAATTGTAAGTCCTGGCCCCGGCTTCCTATAAAACATAAGAGAATTATGCCGCTGATAATATATTTTTTCATAATATTTATATTAACCATGTTGTTAATACAAAAATAGATAAAAATTCTTCACATAACAGATTAATAGAGATATTGATATTAATAATGAATTGTTGATAAGTGGGCATAATGGCAATAGAATATAATTCTTTTCGTTTATTTTGCACTTGTAAGCAAGTATTAAACTGACAAATGAAACCGAAAGCAATAATTATTGTATTTGTATTGCTGTCTGTTTTTTCGTGCAGAACAGACAGGCATGATATCGATACATCAGGCATTAATGTAAATATTAAAATCAGGAGGTTTGAGAAAGATCTTTTCAGTATTGATCCTTCACACCTGGAAGAACATATAGACAGTCTCAAACATGACTACGGTAAGTTTTTTCAGATATTCAACCACAGGATAATAAATATTGGCAGCAGCGACAGTCCCGAATATCCCGAATTATTAAGACTGTTTGTTACCGATTACCTTAACTTCAGAATATATGAGCGTACAATGGAAGTTTACCCCGATCTGGATGAACTTACAAAAGGACTATCCGCCTGTTTCAGGCGCTACAAATATTATTTTAATGAAAAGTCTGTACCTGAAATCATTACATATGTGTCCGGATTTAACCAGTCAGTTGTGTCTGACGAAAATTTGCTGGCTATCGGACTTGATAAATACCTGGGCACTGATGAGGACTTTTATAAACAGGTTGATGGGTATTATGACTATATGGTAATGAATATGCACAGGGACAAGATTTTATCTGATTGTATGAGGCTCTGGGCCACCACTGAATTTGAATTTAATGATTCAGTAAATAATCTCATCAGCAATATGATTTATGAGGGGAAGGTGATGTACTTTGTGAATGAAATGCTTCCATACCAGGCCGATACCATAAAATGGGGATTTACAGGGTTGCAGATGATATTCTGCAGGAACAATGAAAAGCAGATGTGGACCTACATCATAGAGAACAGGCTTGTTTTTGATACTGACAGGTTCAGGATTAACCAGTTCATAAAGGAAGGACCTTTCACAAAGGATTTTACCGTCGAGTCACCTGCCAGGGCGGCTGTATGGCTGGGTTATAATATAGTTGATTCTTATATGAAAAGACATAAAAAACTAACTCTCCGCGACCTTATGTATGATGATGACTACATGAAGATTCTTAATGAGTCGGGATATAATCCTTAATGATTTGAAGGTTCCATATGAATGGTTGCTTCAATGTCAAGTTCTTCCTTTATGGTCATTTCAATTTCAGTGGCAATATTGTGGACTTTTTCGAATACATATTCTTTCGGAAGTGAGATATGGAAGGTCATTTCCGTGTGATTTCCATACTTGTGGATATGAACATGATGTATGTCGGTTTCCCTTTTTGCCACGCGGTTGGATATTTCTTTTATCTTTTCTATCAGCTCGTCGTCAGGTGTTTGGCCAATAAGGGGGCTTATACCTTCCTTAAGTATCTCGTAGGCGGCATAGAATATCAGCAGGGCAACAATGATTCCCATTGCTCCGTCAATCCACCAGAAATATTTTCCCAGGAAAATCCCTGCCAGCACAATTACTGATGATATAGCATCACTGCGGTGGTGCCATCCGTCGGCTCTCAATGAGGTTAACCCGGTCTTTTTGCCTGCCCAAAAGGCATACTGTGCAAGTATTTCCTTTGCAAGTATCGAAATTACAGTAACTATAACGGCTACAGTGCCATAGGCTGCTTTCTCTTTATTTCTGATTTTGCCTATACTGTTAATGAAAAAATCAAATCCGATTAAAGCAAGAATAACACCTATAATAACTGAAGCAATAAGTTCGGCACGGCCATGGCCGAAAGGGTGTTCCCTGTCAGCAGGCTTGTTTGATATTTTTACTCCGATTAGCAATACAACCGAGCTTATGCTGTCTGACAATGTGTGCCAGGCGTCCGCTATTATGGCTATAGAGCTTGATACTATTCCTGCCCAGTATTTGAGTATAAACAGCAACATATTAGCTATAATGGAAATCCATCCCTC
>CAZHQW010000026.1:13231-42824 GCA_964534745.1 uncultured Bacteroidales bacterium | reverse complement strand
AACATCCTGATGCCATAGGTGAATGTGCCCGGCTGGTTAATCATGACATCAACGCTATAGTATGCTTTTTCACCTTCCAACTTTTCCAGGTCAAATTCCTGCCTGGTAATCAGACGTTCATAATCCTCTGAAACAATTAACTCAACCCCGATATTTTCCGGGGGTATCTCTTTCAGATCCAGTACTACATTTGCCCTGTATTTCTGTCCCATCTGAAATATCTCAGTTGTCTTGTCAAAAAGGTTTACTTCCAGGATTTCAATATTATTCCATGTTTTAGCTATATGCTTTTTCCATGACGATATTTCTATGGTCTTTTCGTAATCGTTTCTGGATATCTGCTTTATCCGGTCGTACATCTCGCTGTAATACCTTTCAATATAGTCACTGATCATCCTTCTTGTGGTGAATCTCGGTGCTATTTTAGCAATAGAGTTCTTAATCATGTTAACCCATTCAACAGGTATGCCTGCCTTATTGCGATTATAAAAATCCGGTATAACCTCATGCTCAAATATGCTATATATTATTTCCGCATCAAGGTCATCCTGAAATACCTGGTCTTCATATGTTCTGGCGTTGGTTAGTGCCCAGCCTGCCTCTGGCTGGTAACCCTCAACCCACCATCCATCAAGAACACTGAAATGTAAAGTGCCATTCAGGACAGCCTTTTCTCCACTTGTTCCCGATGCTTCCTGGGGCCTTGTAGGGGTATTTAGCCATACATCAGCGCCCTGTACAAGTAGTTTTGCCAGGGCCATGTCATAATTCTGGAGGAAAAGAATCTTACCTAACAGTTCAGGCTTTTTTGATGTCTCAACAATCATTTTTATCATATCCTGGCCCGCCTTGTCATTAGGATGTGCCTTTCCTGCAAAAATGAATTGTACAGGTTTATTGGAGATATTAAGTAATTTTATGAGCCTGTCAGGATTCCTGAACAGAAGGTGAGCCCTTTTATAAGTGGCAAATCTTCTGGCAAAACAAACCGTCAGCGCCTTATCAGATAAGGTATCATTAATGGCAATTATCTGCTTGGGATCCTCATGCCTCTTTATCCAGTTTTCCTTGAACCTTTCCCTGATATTTTCAATAAGCTTGCTTCTGAGCTGCTGCTTTGTTTCCCATACTACCTTATCAGGAACATCGTATATTTTTGACCAATGGTTATTCCCGTTGTGGACATCAAGAAAATCATCCCCGAAATTTTTACTATATATGACTTTCCACTCCCTGGCTGTCCATGTTGGATAATGAACTCCGTTGGTTACATAGCCGATATGGAGTTCTTCAGGAAGATATCCGGGCCAGAGCTTTGCAAATATATCCTGGGATACCGAACAATGTATCATACTTACTCCGTTAATGTCGGCAGCAAGCCTGGCAGCGAGGTGGCTCATGTTGAACTTCTCATTCCAGTTATTCGGGTTTGCACGTCCAAGTGCCATAAGCTCATCCCATCTTATTTTCAAACGCTCGGGATAATGTCCTATGTATCTTCTGAGAAGATCCTCTTCAAATTCGTCATGTCCTGCCGGTACTGGTGTATGTGTTGTAAATAGAGTAGATGCTCTCACTAGTTCCTGTGCTTCATAAAAGTCAAGCTTTTCAACCTGTATGAGCTTTCTCATCCTCTCAAGTCCGATAAAGGCACTATGGCCTTCATTACTATGAAATAAGTCCGGTTCAATACCAAGGGCATCCAGAGCCCTTACTCCTCCTATTCCAAGCAACAACTCCTGCTTCAGGCGATTCTCAGAATTGCCGCCATATAAATGATGGGTAACGGACCTGTCCTCAGGAATATTACTCTCAAAATCAGTATCAAGCAAATACAATTTTATCCTCCCTACACTTAACTCCCATATCCTGGCATGCATAACTCTTCCGGGGAGTACAATCTTTATTATAAGAAAATCGCCATTTTCATCACGCTTCGGTGTCAGGGGCAGTTTGGAGAAATGCTGATATTCATTGTTTGTCTGCTGTTCTCCTTTTGTTGTTATAAGCTGTGTAAAATATCCGTACCTGTATAGTAATCCTATTCCGACAATGTCTATTTTAGAGTCACTGGCTTCCTTAAGGTAGTCACCTGCAAGTATACCAAGACCCCCGGAATATAATTTAAGTGAATTATGAATCCCGTACTCCATGCTGAAATATGCTATCTTCGGCTGTTTACTGTTTACTTTTTCAGATATATAATTCTGAAATCTTTTAAATACATCTTCGAGTTTGTGTATGTATGATTCGTTATTGCTTAATTCAACCAGCCTGTCATAGTCGACCTGTTCAAAAAGAATTGCCGGGTTCCGCTCACATGCCTGCCATATCTCCGGACTTATTTCTTCAAACAGGCTCTGGGCATCATCATCCCATGTCCACCACAGATTCTTTGTTAGCTCGTTCAGGTCATTAAGCTTTTCAGGCAATTTGGACTTGACGATAATTCTTTTCCATATCGGTTCATTCACCTTTGGTTTAAAATATTCGTGAACGAGCTCAACCTGCTTCTGCTCTATCTCGACAAACATATCAACACGCTCACTGACCTTTTTTAGTGCAAGATCATAAGTCTTTTCGTAATAGGTGATAAGGCTGTCCCATAAAGCTGTACGAGAAATAGCATAACATTTTTCTTTGATACTCTTTATATCCTCAGCTTTCAGATTATATACGGTAATTATGTCATTTACTATGTTTTCCGTAGCCTGCTCATCATTATCATCAGTACGTTCGATTATTTCTATACAATCACACTTCTGCCCATATTCCTTCTGCGCCCAGAGTCCGAATCCTGATAATGATGTTGTGACTGTCGGTACAGAAAATGCGAGGCTTTCGAGGGGTGTATATCCCCATGGTTCATAATATGAAGGAAATACCGTTAAATCAAATCCCAATAGAATATCATAGTAGGGCATATCAAAAATACCGTCATTACCATTAAGATAGGACGGTACGAATATGACTCTAACCTTGTCATTTCCCCCGTTCTTCAATCCCGCTTCTTTAATCCGTTTAAGTATAGGATCCCAGTCAGCATCGTGGAGGTTATGAGTCAGGTATTTTGAGTCAGAAAGCTCCACATTATCTTCACTGAGCTTTCTCAGCAAATCTTTTCTTGGTCCGTAGTGGTTGGCAGGAATAAGAATAAATGCCACAATGTTTCTGTTCAGATCATTCCTCTGATTTAACTTGCCTAGTGAATCAATGAACAGGTCTATCCCCTTGTTTCTGAATTCATACCTTCCGCTGGTGGCAATGAAGAAAGTGTCTTTAGAAAATCTGGCATTTAATAGACTTTCTGATATCCTTATTAAATTCTTTCTGGCTGATTCTCGTTTTTTATTGAACTTCGCTTCTTCAGGTATAATAGACTCTTCAAATCCGTTTGGTGTAATGAAATCAACATCACGCTTCAAAAAATGGCTGCATTCTCTTGTAGTAATTTCGCTTACAGTAGTGAAAGCATCGGCATTTTGTGCAGACAATTCTTCAAGAGACTGCTTGGATATTATATTAAACTCCTTGGCAACATCAACAGGATTATAGTCCTTAAGATTCTTATAAAGAGGGCGTTTATTACCTGCCAGGCACCTGCCCAGTACAGTTGCGTGGGTAGTAAAAACAGTTGCTACCTGCGGCAAGGCACTTTTCAGGTATAATATTCCCGTGCCCGTCATCCATTCGTGAAACTGGGCAACTATTCTGTCTTCTGTTTTCAGGTTGTACTTAATAAAACTTTCTATTACCTTTCCTGCCACATATCCAAAAATCGCAGGTTCAATATAATCCCATTGTCCCGATAGCGAGTTCAGTTTATATTTCTCCCAGAAATCGCTGAAAATCCTGTCCTTATTATTTATCCATTGTGAAGAATCAATAATAATAGCCAGCGGAGAGCCGTTTATGTTCCAGTGTCCTATCTTAACCCTTAATCCTTCAGATAATGCCTGCCTTTTCCATCCTCTGAAATAACTTGTGTCTTCCCTGAACTCAGGATTACCTGCCTCATCTCTGACTATATCAGGACCAATAACTATATAATTCTCACCAAACTTTTCAACCAGTGTAATTGCTTTTGTTGCAACTACAGTATGTATTCCCCCTACCTTGTTGCATACTTCCCAGCTCACTTCAAACAAGTAATCCGGGATCATTAGTTTCTCTGTCATATTAAATCTTTATTAATAATTTCACCTGGATTTTTTACCGGAAGGTTTATTTTTGCTTTTTCCCTTATGCTGATTTGCAGGTTTGTATTTATCCTGGCTCCTTGCAGATTTGAGTTTTTTGATCTCAGATTCATATTTCTTAATTATCATATCTTTTTCAGTAATTATAACTGATAAATTTGACAATTCCTTATCCTTGCCTGTTTCCGGGACTGATGCATTAAGCCTCATGATAAAATCGCTCATAATATTCATATAATTGATATAAGCATCATACGGTGATTCATACGGATTAAAATAGGCATGAACTTCTCCGTCGGAAAAGAACTTTGTACACATATAATAAAAATGATCACTTGCCTGCAGATATCTCCAATCCTTGAGTATTATAGGATCATCACATTTATTGACCTTGCCGCTTAATGAGTATAATTTGTCAAAAGCATCAACCTGAAGTTCATTGCCCAGCCATGCTGTCAGATCCCTTTCCTCATCGGCCCATGATATGGGGTATGCCACATCTACCTTGGCAACGGCCTGAAGCTCATCTGCAGCTTCCGAGGGAGTACTGAACAAAAAGTCTGTCTGTTTAAATAACATCTTTGGCAAAGCCCTGAGAAATTTAAAAATCCCGGTATCCATCAGTTGATGTTCTCCAAAAGTCTCGTAATCCATAAAAATATTTACTATTTCCTCCTTTTTACTCAGACTATTTAGCCAGCCGGCATACTTTTCAGCTGTAAGCGGGTATTCTGACCATCCCTTGTTTGAGAACCTGAATGCAATATCATCACTGAGCTTAAAATTCTTAAGCAATACCTTAAGCCTTGGGTTTATTGCATTGTAGTACAAGTAATTCGGACTTTTCCAACCCAGTATATGCTTTGCCCCTTCGGTCAGCATGGCTTTAAAACCCATTTCATACACCTTTGCACCTATATCATCAGAATATATCAACTCGGTATTTCTGAATACCTTAGGCTCCTGGTTAAAATAATATTTTATTTTTTCTGTATGTTCCTTCACCTGTTTTTTAAATTCTTCATTATCTTTTAATGCTGCAAGTGAATGCGAATAGGTTTCTCCGAGGAATTCAACACATCCTGTGTCGGCCAGCTTTTTGAAGCTCTCCAGCACATCGGGTGCATAAAGTTCAAACTGGTCCAGTACAATGCCTGTTAAAGAAAAGGTGACTTTGAATTTCGAACCATACTCTTTAATAATATCCAGTAGCACTTTGTTTGCCGGCAGATAACACCTGTCAGCCACTTTTCTCATTATGGACTCATTCATAAAGTCGTCGTAGTAATAATGATCATTACCGATATCAAAGAACCTGTATCTTTTATATCTGAATGGCTGATGTACCTGAAAGTATAAACAAATTTTTCTCATTATCTAATTATAAAATAAGCTATTATATACTGACTAATGATTCATATATCTGCTTGACATTGTATGCCGTATTTTCCCACTTCAGGCTATCCACTTCTTCCTTCGCAGTTTTGGCAAACATCTTATGCAGACCTTCATAACTTAATATTCCATAAATAGCATCAGCCATAGCATGAATATCCCAGAAATCAATTTTTATGGCATGTCTGAGAATTTCCGAAACTCCTGACTGACGCGAGATTATAACTGGGACATTTGACTGCAGGGCCTCAAGAGGTGATATCCCAAAAGGTTCTGACACCGATGGCATGACATAAACATCACTTAATGAATACAGCTGGTAAACATGATCTCCCTTAAGGAAGCCGGTAAAGTGAAACCTGTCTCCGATTCTCAATGCGGCCACCCTGGTGATCATTCTGTTCAGCAACTCGCCACTGCCTCCCATCACAAACCTGACATCATCCCTGCGCTGCAATACATTATAGGCAGCTTCAATAAAATATTCGGGCCCCTTCTGAAGGGTTATCCGTCCCAGAAAAGTGACAATCTTGTCCCTGTATTTTTTGTTAAGGTTATAGAATTTATCAGTAAGAGGTTCAACAGCATTGTATACCGTTATTACTTTATCAGGATTTATATTGTATTTCTCAATTATCGTGTTTCGTGTAAGGTTGCTCACAGCAATAATCTTATCTGCCACTTCCATGCCGTTCTTCTCCATCTGGTAGACAACAGGATTCACGTCTCCACCGCTGCGGTCGAATTCTGTGGCGTGGACATGTATTACCAGGGGTTTGCCTGAAACTTGTTTCGCTGCGGCGCCTGCAGGAAAAGTAAGCCAGTCATGAACATGGATAATGTCAAACTCGTAAGAAACACCAATAATTGAAGCTATAGCTGCATAAGATGCTATCTCCTGAAAAAGATTTGATCCGTAACCTCCAGAGAAACTCAGTTTGCCCGAAAAAGTCGTACTTATCAACTTCTTTCGGGATGTTCTGTAATCTGTTATTAATTTTTCGTATTCTTCCGGACTTGTATATGGAATGATATTGGATTCGACTTCAATAAAATTTATTCTTTTAAAGAATCCCTCATAATTTATTATACGTTTTCCGAGAGTAACATCTCCTGCATTAAGTATATTGACATTGCTTTGATCCTCATCTCCATAAGCTTTTGGAATGACAAATAGGGTCTCTATATCTTCAAACTTGGATAATCCCTTTGTCAGTCCGTAACAGGCAGTACCCAATCCTCCGGAAATGTGTGGGGGAAACTCCCATCCAAACATCAGCACTTTCATTTTATGATAACTCTATATTTAGGTTCATAACTATTCAATCATTATTTTCCAGGTGAAAAATTTTCCAGTTTTTCTATTATTCTTAAAAGGGCAGCCACACTCCATGCCTGTGATATAGCTCCCTTAGGGTAATGAGGTGGATCACCATCATAGATTTCAGATATAGTGCCTATTCCATGCTCATTCATGACCGGTTCAAAATCACGGACAATCTTATTTATTTTTGCCAGTCCGCATTCCTTATATAAATTAAGATATCCCTCGCAAAAATGTTCAAGAAGCCAGGGCCATACCGTACCCTGATGGTATGCAAGATCACGCTGCTCCTGATTGCCCTCGTAAATACCTTTGTAATTCTTGTTCTTTGGGGAAAGAGTCCTGAGACCTCTTGGTGTCAGCAGGCACTTTTCAACCACATTAAGAATTGATGTTTTCATTTCATTGTCTAAAGGAGAATATTCAAGGGAGGTTGCAATAACCTGGTTGGGCCTGATCGACCAGTCTTTTATATCCTTATCTACACAATCGGCCAGGTATCCATTGCTCCTGTCCCAAAATTGCTGAATAAAGGATTCTTTGACCAGTGCCGGCAACCTGTCCCATTTAGCAACAAACTTTTTATCGTCAGCTTTTTTTGCGAGCACAAGACTAAACATCATGGCATTATACCAGAGCGCATTAATCTCAACAGGTGCTCCAATACGGGGAGTCACTGGTATACCGTTTACCACGGCATCCATCCATGTCAGCGCATGACCCTTGCTTCCCGCATAAATCAATCCGTTCTCCTGCATTTTTATATCAAACAGGGTACCCTTGCTGTAAGCTTCCAGAATTAAACGCATTGGCTTGCCATATGTCGCCCAAACATGTGCATAGGAATTTACATGCCTGGCATATTGCTGTACTGCCCAGAAAAACCATAACGGCGCATCCACAGAATTATAGGCCGCCTTGTCATTGCTTTCCATGTTCGGAAAAAGTCCGTAAGCAAGTTTTGTAACCATTGTATCAAGAACAGCCTTACATGTTTTTATATCGCCAATACTCAAAGTTAAGCCCGGCAAAGCAATAAACGTATCCCTCCCCCAACTGCCAAACCAGTGATATCCTGCAATAATCTCTGTCTTTTTTTCCCTTTTCACGATAAACTGCTGGGCCGAGTTAATAAGACAATTCTTGAAATCATTTCTGGGTATTCTTTTTTCTATTTCATTTGCGAATTTTCTTTTTAAAGCATCAGAATTTGCCAGGGTTGTAGAAGCAGAAAAAACCAATACCTCTCCTTTTCTTATGTTCAGCTCAAAATATCCCGGAACAAATAAGTCCTCCTTAAAGGGATAACCTCTCTTTTGTTCTTCAAGATATTCAATATTATAGTACCAGTCCGGACTATGAACAAATTCCACTTTCTTCGAAAACTGCATATATAAATAAGGGAATCCGTCATAAAGCCTCGATTTTATACCATTTGCAATAAATTTGACTTTAGTGTTTGCATATGTATTTGACTTGCTCAGCGAATGAATATTTCTGAATGCCAAAAATGGCCAGAATCTTATCCTGGTTGAATGATCGGCTTCGATAATATTATACCTGATTAGGAATTGTTGTTCTTTCTCGACCAGCATTCTTTCCTTCTCAATAACCACTCCGCCGACGCGAAATACTATCTTTGGGACAGGATCAGCCTGAAAATCACGCACGTACTTGTGACCTTTAGGTATATAATTGCCCCCCTGGTATTTATGAATACCAAGGTTGAATTCGCTATTATTCTGAACAATCGTCTCATCAAGGGCTGATAGTAAAACATACCTTTCCCCGTCGAGGTGTTCCATGGGACAAATTAATAATCCATGATATTTCCTTGTGTTGCATCCAACGATAGTTGTACTGGCATATGAGCCGGCACGGTTACTTCTGAGAATCTCCTTACTTAAGGAATATTCAAGATTTACCAATTGTGATTTATCAAAGTTTAAATAGCTCATAGAACTTTTTTTATTCAAAATATAAGTTATTAAATAATTGTTAATCTTTAATAAATAAACTTAAAAATTTCCCTTCCCCTGTCTGCCATGATAAAATTTAATTAATATTCCTGCATTTCATTCTGAGTATAGTATATTTGAAAAAAATTTATTCTATGGCCAAATATATTTATATTATCCCCATACTAACAACTATTTTTTTCAGTTGTTCATCAAACAAGAATAATTTTGAAGTTAAAGGAACAATTAAAAATTCTAAAAGCGACAAGGTCTATCTTTCAAAGCTAACAACAACCAAAAAACTACTAATAGACTCTACTAAGACCGATGCAAATGGAAATTTTTCTCTTTCAGGCAAAATAGTTGAGCCTGCATTTTTTGTATTGTATACATCAGCCAGTGACTATATTCACCTGATAATACATCCCAAAGACAAAATAAACATACTGACAAATCTCCGGAATTTCAGTACTGAATATATTGTTGAAGGTTCAGGCGATTCAAAGTTAGTTAAAAAACTAATTGATAAGCAAAGATCTACTTTAGAAAAGATTACTATTCTGAGCAATAAGTATGAAAATATTAAGGGCAGTCCGGACTTCTTCAGGAAAAAGGCTGAACTTGACAGCGCTTATTATAAATTGTTCGAAGAACACAAGAGTTTCTCAGAAGAGCTGATATTGGAAAATCCGGAATCACTGGCAGGTATTATGGTCCTTTACCAGCAGCTTGGCAGGAATACTCCTCTTTTTGATTACAGGAAAGATTTTAAATACTTTAATCTTGTCGATTCAAATTTAACCAGGCTTTATCCGGCTTCAGAAGCAGTAAAAAACCTTAACAGAAAGGTTGTCCGGATTAGGGAACAGCTTAATTTCGATGTCGGCGCCATAGCCCCAAATATATCATTACCCGATACCGGAGGTAATATTATTAGTCTTTCCTCGTTAAGAGGCAAGTATGTCCTGCTTGATTTCTGGGCCTCATGGAATAGCATGTCGAAAACAAAAAATAAGATGCTTGTAAGTATATACAGCAGATACAAGGATAAGGGATTTGAAATATACCAGGTATCACTGGACCGTACAAAAGATTCATGGATTAAAGGTATAGAGGAAGACAGATTAAACTGGATAAACGTGAGTGATTTAAAATACTGGAATTCACCTGTCGCCATGGAGTATCATGTTCAGGAATTACCATTTAATTTCCTGCTTGACACTGCCGGCAGAATAGTAGCAAAAAACCTAAATATAAATGACCTTGAAAGAAATCTTAATGAGCTTTTCATACAAGATTAAAATAGTAGTATTTGTCATTGGCATTTTCACATTATCATCCTGTTTCAGATCCAGTCAGGTAAAGATTAAGGGAGTACTTAAAAACTGCAAAAACCAGACTCTTTATTTCGAAAAGGTAGATGTTTTTAAGGTCAGGACTTTAGATTCAATGAAAATGAAAAACAGTGGCCGGTTTGCTTTCACAACATCAGCTAGATATCCGGATTTTTACCAGCTTCGTATATCTGATGATAAAACTATCAGACTTTTGCTGGAACCGAATGAGAAAGCTATTATTAGGGGTGATGCTAATATGCTGGACAAATCACTTGATATTAAAGGATCAAGCGGGACCCTGTTACTAAACGGACTCCTGGATAATCTTGAAATTACAAAATCAAAACTGGACTCGCTGTCAGAAATATTTATTAATTCTGATAATACATCAGATAAGGAATATTTGACCGAACAATACAAAAATATTATTGAACAGCACAGAAAGTATTCAATAGGCTTTATCCTGGATAATAGCACATCCCTGGCAAGCATAACAGCTCTTTACCAGGAAGTTGAGCCGGGAAGGATTTTATTTTACAGGGCACGTGACATACAGTTTTTTAAAATCGTAACAGACTCCCTGACAAAAAGGTATCCTAAATCAAATCACGTTAAGGTACTGAAGATTAATACAAACAGGCTGCTGCAGGGCTATAACAGCCAGAAAATCCTGAGTCTTGCAAAGCCTGAAAATCTTGTGCTGCCTGAAATATACCTGCCTGATGTTAAGGGAGACAGCATGAGCCTGCTATCATTAAAGGGAAAGTATGTACTGCTTAGTTTCTGGGCATCGTGGAATAAGGAGAGTATAAATGCAAATCTAAAACTCAAGGATGTATATGAAGAATATCACAAAAGAGGATTTGAGATTTACCAGGTATCTTTTGACAAATCGGCCAGGCAATGGCATTATGCAGTCAGGTTTGACCAGTTGCCGTGGATAAACGTCAATGACTCCTCATTCCCAAACTCTCTGATAGCTCGCAACTACAATGTTAATAGTCTGCCATGGAATTATCTTATCGATAGGAATATGGACAATATTATTGCGAAAAATCTCAGTTCAGAGGAACTGAATAAAATATTATCTGAATTACTTAACTAAAAATTATAATAATTGTCAAACAGGAAAATATATTTTATATCTGATGTACATCTCGGATTGCATCCGGCAGAAAAAAGCTTCGAAAGGGAAAAACTGCTGGTAAAATGGCTTGACAGCATCAAATCAGATGCCGGTGAGCTGTATCTAATGGGAGATATTTTTGATTTCTGGCACGAATACAGAAAAGTTGTTCCAAGAGGTTTTACAAGGTTTCTGGGAAAAATTGCGGAATTATCCGACCGCGGGACAGAAATTTATTTCTTTACCGGCAATCATGATGTCTGGGTATATGACTATCTGCCAAAAGAAATTGGACTGAAAGTATACCGTAAACCTGTGGTTAAAGAGCTAAACGGACTTAAATTTTTTCTCGCTCATGGTGATGCGCTGGGACGAAGTGATTTTAGTTATAAAATTCTTAAAAAAATATTCACAAATAAAATCCTTCAATGGCTGTTTGCTAGAATGCATCCCAACACGGCGGTGGCAATCGGACACAGATGGTCAAAAACAAGCCGCTATGCAAAAGGCATTGTTGCTGAACCCTTTAAGGGAGTGAATGAAGAGATTCAGATAGTATTTGCAAAAGAAATGCTTAAAAAAGAACACTTTGACTTTTTCATTATCGGCCATCGCCATATTCCTTATGATATTAAGCTGGATGAATCCAGCCGTATAATAAACCTCGGGGACTGGATTAACAATTTTTCTTACGCAGTGCTGGATGGACAGAAACTTGAACTGAAATCCTTCTTCAAAGATTATGAGAAGAACATAATAAAAGGTTAAAAACTTGCAGTCAGTAATGATATTACTGGACTATTGTCCTGTATGACAGGCTGTATAAGTTATTTCCCCCCTTAAGATATTCATGGCTTCCTGAATGCTCGACTAATCCCTTGTTAATTATGTATATCCTGTCTGATTCCTTTGCAGGCCTTAACCTGTGTGTCACAAGGATTATCATTGCATTGGCCTTATACCTGTTTAAAACGCCGATAACAAACTCTTCAGCCTCTATGTCCATTGAAGAAGTAGGTTCATCAAGCAGCAACACATTTGGATTACGGTACAGGGCACGTGCAAATGAAATAAGCTGCTTTTGCCCTCCTGAAATATTTAGTCCGTCTTCACCGAGCATTGTCCCGTAACCAAGTGGCAAACGGCTGAAGAACCTGTCGAACCCGTATTTTTTGCAGAACAATAAGACATTATGGCCTTCCTTTCTTAAATCAGAGAGGCATATGTTCTCAATCACCGAGCCCTTAAAAAATCTCAGCTCCTGGGGTACAGCAGCAATAGTAGTACGCAGACCGCATATGGATATTCTGCTGACATCAGTATTATTTATAAGGTATCTGCCGCTCTCAGGGAAATAATGTCTCTGGATAATATTAATAAGTGTCGTCTTTCCACAGCCGCTTTCCCCGTAAAGTGTAATCATTTCCCCTTTATTAACGGTAAATGAGATATCTTTCAGTATCTGTTTTCTTCCCGGGAAGCGAAAAGATATGTTTTCAAATGATATTTTCGAAATATCTTTTAAAAGTATTTTATCGGCAGCCTCTGTTATATTTTCCTTTCTTAATCCCGTAAATTCGAACATCCTGTCAAAGGCGATGCGCGCACCCTGCATATGAATATTGGAAAAAGCCAGCGATGCTATAGCAGGAAGCATTGATGAGCTTATGCTTATTATTGCAGTAAATACTCCTATAGTAATTGAATTGTTAATTACCATAAAGGAATTAACTGATAATAACAGTGCCGAGAAGATTACTCCCGTTATATCGGTTACCAGGCCAAGATTAACGTTTATCTTTCCAAGTTTGTAAATAGTATGCTGGTAGAAACCGTATACTGCCTTGTTAATGTCTGAAAAAAATTTTTCCTTTCCAGTGCTTTTAATGATGTCTATTCCCTGAATAGTATTAATGTAATTGCTTTCGTTTTTTGAATGGGCTTCCATTACTGCCCGCTGTGCAGATACTACACTGTTGTGAAAAATACAGGCAATAACAAAATACAGAGGAAAGGCACAACAAATAATAATTCCTGATGTAGCAGAGTATATAAAGATTGCCGTACCTGAGACTAACAGTATCAATACATTAAGAATCAGAGAACTGGCAACATATGCTATGGTCTGCTGGATAGTTCTTGTGTCGTTAAGCCTGGCTACCAGGTCACCTGTAAGCCGGTTATCAAAAAATGACCTGGGTAATTTTAAAAGATCCGAAAAAAAAAGATCTATCATCCTCATATTGAAATCCCTACCCTGTACGATCCCGAAAAACCGCTGCAGGTATGCCAGTCCCACCCGTACAAATAAAAAAAACACTACAATTACCAATCCGGTTACCAGATCCTCCTTTTTAGAATTGGGCAGAATATCATCTATCAGTTTCTGTGAAAAAACTGCAATAGCTATTCCCAGTATGGATATTGCTATACCAAGAAAAAGAGAAGCTGACAATATACCTATATCATGTTTTATCAGTTCTTTAATCCATTTTATCTTCAATGATCTTGAATACTCTTTCCGAACAAAATCTTTCCCCGGGTAAAGCTTAAGCAGGGCTTTTGATTTCCATATCTCCTTAACCTGTTCATATGTATAAGCCTCAATGCCGCTGGCCGGATCGCCAATAATATATTTATCATCTGCGCGGCCATAGCATACAACAAAATGCTGTTTATTATTTTGGGTTGTAACATGCAGTATTACGGGATCTGATATACTGTCAAGAAATCTTAGATCTGACCGTATGCCCCGGGATACAAATCCGATCTGAATCGAAGCATTGCATAGGCCAAGAAGTGTTGTCCCCTTACTGTCTGTGCCGCTTAATTCTCTAAGCTTTTCCGGGTTTTCCCTGCCACCGAAATAGTTTATTATACTCATCAGACATGCTATGCCGCAATCTGAATGATCATGCTGCCTAACAAATGATTTTCGGATTACTTTAATATCAACCTTATTCATAGGTTATCTCTTTCCTGCTGCTTTCAGTATTGCTGATGCGTTTGTCTCTCCCCTGAATATTTTTGTCAGCCTGAAATTTCTGTTATAAATGAAGGTTGTGGGAAACAGGATGATTCCATATACTGATTTAATACACTCGTAATCACCATATAGAATTTCTATCTGCGGATATTTATGTAATTCATATTGCTCATAAATGGCTTTCAGATTTTTTGCAGGCTGATCAGAAACCAGAAAAATAAATACACTGTTAAATGAATCGGCTTTATGTATAATACTCTCAATCTCATAGTCGCAATGATCGCAACCGGGACTGAAAAACACCAATACATAAGAATCCATTTTTTTCATACCTTTTAAGCCCGGGTGTCTCTCATTTAGTTTATAGAAACAATGAAAGGGTAATACTTCCCTGCTTTTTTCAATTTCTTTTTTAAGCCTGACACCTGAATGGAGCTTCAGGACAATGTATCCTAATATGGCTGCAATAACAACCAAAACAAGGTATTTCAAAATTCTCTTCATATGACCAGGTTATGAAAAATAAATATTAATGAACATTATGAGCATGATCCAAAGACTAAGGCATACACCGAATGTACTCAGGGTAAACAACAGCATCCTTGCCGGATTACTCTTTAAAACCACAGAAAGTCCGTAAGTAAGGACAAAAAAGTAAATAAATGTAAAAAGGTTCGCCATTTTTAAAGGATAAATGAACCAGCCGGGGACTCTCTCAGCCTTTAAAACACCTACCATAGAAAGGGGATAAAAGTTGTTTATATCCTCAAGAGTATTCAAATCCATTAAATATAAGATTATTATTCGCAATATATGTGCTACTATAAATACTGATTCTGAGACAAGCACTACATGGAAAACTGACCTTAATCTTATTTTGTAACTCATAAATAAAAATCCAATTTGAATACTTAGTGTAATCAGAAACAATTTGGCTGCAAGTCCGGCAGGTATCAATATGTATCCGATCCATTCCAGCTTTTTCCTGCAATGAATTAGTGTCTCTATACGATCATGCCCAAGCTGATCTGAATAGGTATTAAAATATACTTTATCTGTTATTATCACCCTGTTTAAAGCCAGGGCACATAAAACAAGTATCAGCGAAAAAATAATAAACAGAATCCGCTTGTCTGTCCTGTTTAAAATATTTATCATGTTTTTCATCATTAATTATTTTGACTTGACTTTCCCATCTTCCATTAATATTATCCTGTCACATATATCATTCAGGTTTTTCAAATCATGGCCCGTTATAAGAAGAGTGGATTTAAAAGACGTTTTATAACAATCAAGTATCTTTGAAAGTGTGATCTTTGATATCGGGTCCTGTCCGGAATATGGTTCATCAAGAATAATAAGGAGAGGATTTATGATAAGTGCTGAAATGATTCCTAACTTTTCCTTATTAACATCTGATAAATGTCTTATAAGTTTTCTTTTTTTTAAAATCAGATCCGGTTCAATAAAACTCCGGAAATTCTCCAGCCTCCTTAACAGTTCATTACTATCGATATGGTAAAAGACAGTTATAAACTCCAGATACTCTATGGGGTATAAAAAATCCGGCAAATAATTCTTATTAAGGTAAGAACCTGTAAATAACTTCCACTCCTTTTCCCTGTTATTTATTGAATTTATTTCAATAATGCCACTATCGGGTTCTGCCAGGTCTAATATCAGGTTTATCAGCGTCGTCTTGCCCGAGCCATTATTGCCGATTATTGCAGTACATCCTTCTCTGATTATTTCCAAACCGGGAATTTCCAGTTTAAAATCAGGCTTATACTCTTTAACAAGATTTTTAATTTTAATCATAGCATCTAAATCCTTCGAGCATTAAGTATTTTCTTTTATGAAGATTATCTTCTGTTTTTTTTACCCATAATTTCGGGCAGAATAAAAAATTAAATAAGCCTGCTATGCTGAGTATTCCGGGTACTATCAGCCTGTAACTGCCGGGAACAATTTCAATAATTAAATAGATCAATATCCCGATAAAAATAGTCTTACATGCACTAATTGTATTTAAAAAGTCATATCCTTCAAGACTAAATGCCATTCCCCTGTTTAAGCTCACTTTCCTTTTGTTGTAACTTGCAAGTAATACATCTATATAGGGGTAAATACCCGCATTAAAAACAGTTAAGAGGGACAGGACTGCCAGCTGTGCTGGCTCAATCAGGATGAAAGGTATCAGAAACAGCAGAAAAGCAATATTAATTAATTGTAATACCCGGATTTTGCTTTTAACTAAATCTCTTATCATGATATTTTTACTGTAAATGCTGCCATAATATTTGCTTTCCCATGAAAACATCAGGGGACTGTACGTAAAATATACAGAAGATATCAGTAAATAATTATATAGTAGTACCTGATATTCACTTGCAAGGTATATAAGGATGACAGCAGCATAACCAATAACATAAAATAACATTGCATTCCGGGGCCTGCGGTTTCTGAAAATCATTTTTAGCTCAAAGGCTATCAAATTCTTGTGTTCCGGTGAAATATAAATATTCATTTCATTAAAAAAAGTCCGAATTATGATTCTGTAAATAATAAATAAAAGGCCAAATAATTTTGGCCTTTTATTTATAATGGCCTGCAGTTTCAACTGGCTGCTGATTTCATCATGCCAGTACTATTTTAAATTCGTTCCGCCTCCTGAAGGCAAAATCGGGGTCCGCGTGTCTCCGGGGTCACGGAGATCAGAAACAGGAGGCACGTCGAGCGAAGGGCCATAAACTGCACATAAATAACCTACAGCCAGTCCGACATAAAAATTTACAAAGCTATACAAGCCACCTATGCCTGTACATAATATTGCCCAATAAATCCTATCATCAATTCCACCCTGAAGGTTTTCCATTTGCTCAAGAGTTAATTCTTTAATTTTCATTGTTTTAGTATTTTAAAATTTAACATTGGGACTTTAAGCAACTAAAATTCATAATACTGTAGCATTTAAACAAAGAATTCATGAACTTTGGATTCTAACGGTTAAAATATGGAGGTGAGCGGCAAAGGTTCGTCACAACCAGGAATCACTCTACTCATGGCTGACTAGAAAAAATCTGAATGGCGTAATGGATAGCGAGGTAAAATGGAACTTTCAGAAATACCTGGTGGATGAAAACGGTAAGCTTATTTATGTGTTTTATTCAGCCACGAGTCCGCTTAGTGAGAAAATAATATCACTACTCGAATAAGACTTGTGATAATCTTCAAGGGTATAGAATATTTTTTATGCCCTTATTGGTTAATATTATTAAATTTAAGACTTTTTTAACAAACTAATAACAGTCAGTATACATGACAAATGACAAATTATATCCATATCTAAATGATATACAGGCGGTCTTCCTGATTATACTCAGAGTCGCTGTCGGATGGCATTTTTTATATGAAGGCCTTGTAAAGATTATTGATCCCAACTGGTCGGCATTTGAGTATTTAATGGATTCACAGGGTATTTTTTCAGGTATTTTTAAATCAATGGCCTCAAACCAAAGCGTACTTGCTGTTGTTGATTTGCTTAATGTGTGGGGACTGATGTTAATCGGGGGAGGCTTGATTTTAGGAATTTTCACAAGGTTCTCGACAATATGCGCCATAATACTTTTATCATTCTATTATCTGTCGCATCCTCCCTTTCTCGGTCTTGAATATATAATGCCCCAGGAAGGCAATTATCTTCTTGTTGACAAAACACTTGTTGAAATACTTGCCCTGGCTGTTGTTTATGTCTTCCCGACAGGGCATATTTTGGGCATTGACAGGCTTATACTGAAATTAAAAGAAATTAAAAACAAATAAATATATGAAGGGTAAAAAATCAGAAAATAAGACTGATAAGAAATCCAAAAGTTCCCCAAGATTAATCGACAGAAGGGATATTATAAAAGGACTGGCTACAATACCGGTATTAGGGGCTATTGCATATGGTATATACCGTAAGAAGAGGCTTTATACGAATTATAAGAATAACATACTGGACGAGCTCAATCTAAATCCCGCGCCCGTTGGCATATCCCGCAAGGTAAATAAAGATAAACTTATACGGCTGGGAATTGTCGGTTTCGGCATCAGGGGCAGACAACTCCTGAGAGGAGCAGGTTTTGCGGAACCCAAATGGATCGATGATGCAAAGAATGCCGCCAGGCAAAACAAATTCGATACTACTTATGATGATTATATGGAGCAGGAAGATTTGAATATAGTTGTCAATGGAGTATGTGATATTTTCGATGTACATGCCAAAGAAGCCCTGCTTGCCAGTGCCAATATTCACAGGGAAGGGGTAAATGGCAGAAAAGGAACCCTGCCAAAAAGATATTTAAATTATAGGGAACTGGTATCATCACCTGATATAGATGCAGTTATTATTGCTACTCCCGACCACTGGCATGCCCCAATAGCCATAGAAGCGGCAAAAAACGGGAAGCATGTCTACTGTGAAAAACCAATGACATGGTCTGTGGAAGAGACATATGAATTGGTAAAGATTGTAAAAGACAGCGGTATTACTTTTCAGCTCGGACACCAGGGTATTCAGAACGAATACTTCAGCGTGGCAAAACAATTACTGGACAGGAATGTACTGGGTAAAATATCCCTTATTGAACTGACGACCAACAGAAATTCTCCGAACGGAGCCTGGGTATACCCCATACATCCTGATGCCAGCCCCCGCAATATTGACTGGAGCCAGTTTATCGGACAGGCCCCGTATCATAAATTCAGCCTTGAGAGATTCTTTAGATGGCGCTGTTGGTGGGATTACAGTCTGGGCCTTTCAGGTGACCTGATGACTCACGAATACGATATAATAAACCATCTTTTGGGAATAGGCATTCCATATTCAGCGGTTTCTTCAGGGGGTATATACTTTTTTAAGGACGGAAGGACTGTTCCCGATGTAATACAGACTGCAATGGAGTATCCTGACTATGACCTTACGATGCTTTATAGTGCAACATTATCAAGCGAGGCTCACAGGGGAAAATTAATCATGGGCCATGATGCCAGTATGGAGATTAATGACAGCCTTACAGTAAAAGTTGATTACAATTCTACCAGATTCAGAAAAAAAATTGACAAAGGGATAATTAATCCGGATGTTCCTATATACACCTATGTGCCCGGACAAAATAAAATTGACGGGGTCGTTACCCCTACTGAACAGTATTTTGCGCAGAGAGGTCTCTTATATACATATAGAGATGGAAAAAGGGTTGATACAACCTATCTTCATATCAAGGAATGGCTGGACAGTATCAGGTCTGATACCCAGCCGGGCTGTAATATAGATAGAGGATTTGAAGAAGCTATTACTGCCCATATGAGTGCGATATCTTACAGGGAAAACAGGAAAGTGTTCTGGGATAAAGACAAGCTGGGTATAGTATAGAACTGCAAAATTTCTGCCCGGTAATTTAATCCTGCATAAATTGAGATTTTATCTGTTTTTTTATTATTATTATAAAAAAATAAATATTAACTACAAAATAAAGCAACTATGGGCAAGTTAAAAAACGATTTAAAAATGTCCCGCCGGACATTTATAGGAAATACCGCAAAAGCTTCTGCTGCTTTCACTATTTTGCCGGGCCATGTGATAGGCGGATTAGGTCATAAAGCGCCCAGCGACAAACTTAATATTGCTGTAGCAGGTATTGGTGGGAAAGGGGCCAACCTGATTAGTCAGCTGGAAGATCAAAATATTGTCGCACTATGCGATGTTGACTGGAAATATGCTGCACAGATATTTAATGACCACCCTAATGCAAGGAAATATAAAGATTTCCGCAAAATGCTGGAAGAAGCCAAGGATGTTGATGCTGTTGTTATAGCGACTCCTGATCATACCCATGCTGTCATTGCAATGGCGGCAATGAAGATGGGTAAACATGTTTACTGTGAAAAGCCGCTGACTCATTCCGTTTATGAGTCAAGACTTCTGGCTGAAACTGCAAAAAAATATAAAGTAGCCACACAAATGGGTAACCAGGGTAATTCAGGCGAAGGCTTGCGGCAAATATGTGAATGGATATGGAGCGGAGCAATTGGCGAAGTGAAAGAAGCCTATGCATGGACAAACAGGCCTATCTGGCCACAGGGTCTTGAGCGTCCGGCTGAAAAACCCCCTGTGCCTGATACACTGGACTGGGACCTGTTTCTTGGTCCCGCTCCCTACAGGCCCTATAATCCCATTTATACACCATGGAACTGGCGTGGATGGTGGGATTTCGGTACCGGCGCACTGGGTGATATGGCATGCCATATTATAGATCCCATATTTAAAGCTCTTAAACTGGGATCCCCGGTCAGTGTCCAGGGAAGCTCAACATTATTAAATAACGAAAGTCCCCCTGTGGCAGAAATAGTTAGACTCAAATTTCCAGCCCGCGAAAATCTGGAAAAAGTCAATATGCCCGAAGTAACAGTCAGCTGGTATGACGGGGGATTACTGCCACCAAGACCACCTGAATTGCCGAACGGAGAAATTATGGGTCGCGATACCAACGGCGGATGTTTATTTATTGGAAGCAAAGGCAAGCTCATGTGCGGATGCTATGCCAGTAATCCGATATTATTACCTTATTCCGAGATGGATCATTTTCAGCAGCCTCCCAAAACATTAAGAAGAGTTGAGCTTGGTCATGTAATGGACTGGGTAAGAGCATGTAAAGAGGATCCTGAAAACAGGACAGAAGCAAGCTCAAATTTCTCATATTCAGGTCCGCTTAACGAAATGGTTGTTATGGGCGTGGTTGCAGTACGTTTGCAGGACCTGAACAGGGAACTGATGTGGGACGGGGAGAATATGAAATTTACCAACATTTCTGAATCCGACGAGATCAGGATTGTTACATCTGATAAATTTGAGGTTATTGAAGGACATCCCCATTTCGATACACAGAGGGTGACTATGAATGCCAAACAGGCTGCTGAAGAATATATCAAGCATACTTACAGGGAAGGATGGAGTTTATAAACAATTAAATAACAAACTATTAAAACCATAAAACAATGAAAGCAAAAAATCTTTTAATTATCCTTAATGTACTTGTTTCTATTCTTGTAATTAATGCCTGCAAAAGCAGAACAGGTGATGTTGCAGAACAAGAAAAGGCTGATTCAGAAGATATTGCATTAAATACTCTTACGCAGGCTGAAATTGACGAAGGATGGGTATTAATGTTTGACGGCAAAACAACTAATGGCTGGAGAGGCTATAATAAGGAAGCTTTCCCCGACAGCGGATGGACTGTGGAAGAAGGAGCACTACGTTGCATCGGTTCAGGCCGGGGTGAAGCAGGAGGAGGCGGAGGAGACATTATCTATGATAAGAAGTTCAAAAACTTTGAATTAAGTCTCGAATGGAAAATATCTGAAGGCGGCAACAGTGGTATATTTTACCTTGCCCGGGAAATAAAGGACAAGCCTATATGGGCTTCTGCCCCTGAAATGCAGGTGCTTGATAATGAAAAACACAGGGATGGATTTGACACTACACATTGTGCCGGGGCTTTGTATGACCTCATACCTGTAGCTCGCGATATAGTGAACCCCGTAGGTGAATGGAACAAAGCCGCCATTTACTGTGAAAAAGGACTTGTTGAACACTGGCTCAACGGGAAAAAGCTTCTTGAATATCACCTGTGGACTCCAGCCTGGAATGAAATGGTAGCAAAAAGTAAATTTGTTGAGTTTAATCCTGACTGGGCTAATGTCGCAGAAGAAGGATATATTGGTCTGCAGGACCATGGTGATGATGTATGGTACAGAAATATCAAAATAAGGGAGCTCTGAGATAATCCCTAACAAAAAGGACTGTCATAAAAAGGTGCGCTCATATTAATTGATGAGCGCACCTTTTTATTATCTGCGGTAACACGGTATCAGATAAGCTCGGTCTGTAAGGATACCTCCTGTTTTTTCTGCACATGCCTGGCTTGTTTCCTTTCGGCACTGACAGATTCAGCAACAATCTCCACAATATCGTGCACCTGTATATCCAGTCCCTTTGAGAAAGTCTTTTTGCACAAAGGGCATGAAGTAACGAGGAAATCAGGATTATACTTCATATATTCATCAAGCGCCCTGTCTCTTATCTTGTCACGCTCATGCATCTGGATTTTAATGTTGGCAAGGCTGCCGCCGCAACAAAAGCTATCTTCCCTTTCATTCTTAATCTTAATCAAATCAACATATCTGCCCAACAGTTCACGTGGCTCTTCATATATGCCGCTTCCCCTTCCCAGTTCACAGGGATCATGGTAAATAACTCTTTTTGGAATCCTTACCGGCTTAATAATATTTTTTTCTGCAAGTTCCAGGAGAAACTCCGAGTGGTGCTTCACCTCAACATCGTGCAGCACATAGTCTTCCTTAAATACTTTATAGCATATGGGGCATGAAACAACCAGCTGTTTTGCACCCGAAAGTATTATAAGCTGCTGGTTATTTGAAATTAATTTCTGTGCCGCATCAAACTGGCCTGCCTGCATTAGAGGGCGCCCACAGCACGGTGCCTTTTCTTCATCCATAAACCAGTAATTAATGCCGGCATATGAAAGAATATCAACCATTGACTTTTTTATTGACGGTGTTAAATGTGTCATACATCCTGCAAAATATATGACATCCGCATTCCTAATCTCTCCTTCTTTCAAATATTCATATGAGGAATTATACTGCCTCGTAGATTCTATTCTCTGGGTTATTCGCAGGTCATTTGTCTCAATGCCAACCGGACAAACCTGCTGGCATCTTCCGCATAAAAGACAATTAAACAATGTTTCATCTGTGAGGTTATTATTTCTAATATTTTTAAGTACGTAAACTGACTGGGTATTTTTTATATTGGCGTCATTCAACTGGCAGGTATCGAGACATATGCCGCAGCGCGAACACGAGTATACCTGCACAAGAGAATAGGTGTTGTACCTTTTTTTCAGCCTTATGCCGAAATTTCGCAGGAATATGAACAGTATTTCAGCAGGAATATGCATGTAGCGTGAGTTAGGCAGTGCAATAAAAAACAATCCGAGTGAAATTGAGTAAGCCCACCACAGGGGCAATTGAAGCTGTTCAAGTGGCAAAAATGATCTGAAGAAATTGCCTGCTGTCTGTGTAAAAAAACTGCCATTATAATAAATTCCGGCACTGAATGATTCGGCAATAAACCTTAAAGGAAAGATAAGCCATAAAGAAATAAGGGCTATCCTGTCACCTGACTTAAGGCTGGTAGTTTTTTTCATTCCGAAATACCTGCTCCTTATTCTTTTCAGTAATGCCAGCGCAACACCTGAAAGCACAAATAAAAGTATCAGGTCCATCATAAAGGGAAAAAAACCTGATAAATAAACCTGGTTGTTGCCCCCGACAAAATAACGGTAAAATATAGGCATATGAAAAGGGAATGCCATCGATTTTGTGTGGACAATTGTTTCTATATGGCCTACAAAAATCAGCAGGAACCAGCCGAATGCCAGGCTCATGTGCATATATCCGAGCACAGGATTTATCCTGAATATCTTCCTGTGCAGCAGGCCCTCCATAAATGCTTCCCTGATGGAAATCAGGGATTTATTCGTTAGCACGCTTTTCCATATTCTAATCTTGTCAATCCTGGAAAGGCCAAGGATCAGCCTGACAAATCTAACAGCTACAATAACAAATAAATAGGCCAGTCCGATTTTAAATGGTAATGCAAAATAATCAATATGCATGGCATTTAAGTTTTAATTTTTCATGAGGTTCTTCAATAGTCCTGAACTTCACTATGCCCTTTTTTATGAGCATTACGACATTCCTTATATTTATCCCCCTGGGGCAGACAAGCATGCATTTACCACATAGCATGCATTTGTTTATTTCCTTCTCCAGCCCTTCTGTTTCGCCCCTTCTTATCAGAATATTCATTTTCCTCACATTGAAATCTATAAGATTTCCAGCACTGCATGTTGCTGTGCATCCCCCGCATGAGAGGCACACACGAAATGAAGGTTCGTGTTCAAGCACATATTTCAGCAGCCTGCCATCGAACTGCTCAAAATCAATGGTTCTTGTCTCCTGTATGGAAAATCCGAACTTGCTCATCGTAAATGCTTATTCTTAAGATAATTATGAACTTCAATTGCCGCTGCTCTTGCATTGTCAATCGAATCACCAATAGTCATGGGACAGGTGCATGTTCCTGCCAGAAAGACTCCTTCCTGTGAGGAGAAATTTCTCATGATATGAATATCTTTTGGTTTTATAAATCCACTTCTGTCCCGTTCCAGCTTAAACCCTTTGCACAGGTTTATTGTATCCTCGCCGGCTTCCATTCCTATAAGAAGAATCATTAGATCAACATTCATCTTCAATGGCCGGCCCGAAAGTGTATCCTCTGCTTTAATAAGCAAAGATTCATCCATATTTTCCGAAGCTTCTGACAACCTGCCCCTGATAAACTGGACATCGTAATTCTCCTGGGCCTCGCGGTACAACTCTTCAAAGTCTTTCCCGTACATTCTCAGGTCCATATAAAAGCAGAAAATCTCTGCCTGAGGCAACAGGTTACGAAGCTCTATGGCCTGTTTTACTCCTGTAATGCAGCAGACTTTTGAACAGTGATGGTTTCCTGATTTTTCATCCCTTGAACCAACACAATGGATAAAAGCAATCCTCCTTGGAGTTTTACCATTGGTCATCCTGATTTTTTCACCCTTCTTAAGCTTATCTTCGAGGTCAACCGATGTAATTACATTATTATATATGTTATAGCCATATTCTTCTTTTCGCTTAGCATCAAAAAGTCCAAATCCCGAAGCAATTACTACTGCATCCGGTTCAAGGCTTATACCCTTGCCGGTCTTCAGGATCCACCTGCCATTGCGCCTCGAGATATCGGTTATTTCAGTATTTTTGAGGATTTTAAAACTGCCCTGTTTTATTTTTTCTTCCATGCTGGTCAAAATCTCCGATGCAGGCCTCAGGCTGGGAAAAAGGTGATCCCATTTTGCCAGCTTCCCACCTATATAAGAGTTTTTCTCTACGAGTATTACCTCGTGTCCGAACCCCGACAACTGGCTTGCAGCTTCAACACCGGCCACACCTGCCCCGATTACTACAACAGTATCCATATTTTTATCTGTACTTAATATTAGTGAATAAATTGCGGTTGCATGGGAGCTCCCATTTTTTCACCATTACTACCGGTATATTTCAAATCGGGATCATAACTTATCCCCATCTTGTCAAGTAATGGCTCGCTGTCAACCTGGTGCATCTGTAATCCCAGATCCCATGGATCATAGCCGAGTATGAGTCCGGCCAGTTCTTCATAGGTGAGCACCGGAATACCATTACCGTTTGCCCCGTATGTCTTTTTATCTGTCTCGGCAATAACATACTGCCACTTATCCATAAACATGGTGCAACCCGGACAGTTGCATATAATAGCATCGGGTTTGTAAGGTTCCATTGATTCAAATTTCTTCCTTGAATTGGCTACCGAATATCCCCTGTCAGCCATGACAAGATAATGTCTGAACCCAAAACCGCAGCAATGCCTGCGTTCAGGGTAATCGACCACCTCACCGCCCCATGACTCAATCATTCCGCTGAGTACCTGGGGAAATTCCGCCCCTCCGACACCTTTCCTGGGAAAGATCTTGGCATAATGACATCCTATGTGTTCAACTATTTTCAGTGGTTCTCCCGTAGCAGCATTTACGAGTGAATGTTTCCTTTTTGCAAATATCTCCTCACGAAACTTATAAATTATATCGCTGGCATGGGTCATATTTTCGGGAAGTTCGAACTCACGCCCGGTTGCTTTCTTAAGATAATACCTGGTTTTTTCGAGCTCTTCAGGGAACTCTTTCCATGTTTCAAAAATCTCGGAATATATTCCAAAGGATGTGACACAGGAAATTACAAAATTACGAAATCCCTTTTCGGTCATTAGGGCAAAGTGGCGTGCAACCACAGTCTGTATAGTCTCGAAAGGAATTATGTCGCTATGATACCCTATACCAGTGCAGGTTGTCTGCCGTGCATCATCATAAATATTTTTCCCGAGCTCCTCCCTTAAAATCTTCAGAAAAGCATATTCCGAACCCGGAAAGAAATTCTGCCTTATGCAGCTTCTTTGAAAATAATAATCGTTATCTGCAATCTCTTTCTGATAGTCTTTCCATACCTGCTGCTTACCTTCTCTTTTCATAGTCCGTTAATGTTAATAAATTTCATTCCCCTGTATCTTTATAAACATGCATAAAATACTGGTTCATGTTCTTTTCATCATCCTCAAATCCCATTTCCTTGACTTTCTTTTTACTGTATTCATCAATTACCTTGTAAAACCTCATCCCCCCGGTAACTTCAAATATTGAATGCAGCTCATTCATCGATTCGGCCGGGATCTTCCTGAGTGTTCCCGGACCGCTGTTGTTATAATTACCTTTGAGCCTGTCGTACAATCCTTTGCGGTTACTGAAAATCCATTTCCATACCGGTCCCTGTTCAGGATGCAGCTCCGGTTTTACTGCTTCAGGATGGACACAGTAGCCATATTTAAGTATATTCTCTCCTACCGTTCTCTTCACTGCATACTGCTGCCTACCCATCCTGCTTTCGGTAAAATATCCGAATTCCTGTGATACTTTGCGTAATACATTAATTACAAGTCCCGGACAGTTACCCCTGGGACATCTGGTTTTGCAAGACATGCACTGGCCGCAATACCATATAAAGTCACTCTTCAGAAGCTCCTCTATCTTATCCATGTCTTTTGTCTGGACTGTAGTAAGCAACAAGCGCGGATCATAATCATAAAACTCGGCAGCCGGACATATGGCAGTACATACCCCGCAGTTCATACATGATTTTAAACCCTCCTTGTACCTGACATCACTGGTAATCCTTTCAAATACCTTATCCCTGTTAGTAATACATTTTGATATTGCCATGTATTTGTATAAGATTATCAAATGTTATATTCATGGACCATAAAATACCTCATCAGCTCGTCATAAATATCCTCAAAAACTACCCTGTGTTTCCTGCAGTTAATGCGCGAGCAGGCATGAAGCTTGCCGCCTGACTCAATCTCCAGAACAAAAAGGGGAGCACCGCAAATATCACAAAGGGATTTGCTTTTCAGGCCATTCTTGCATTCCGGACACAATAGCTCAACAATATCACCATCAGCCAGGTCTATATCACATTGTTTTTCATAACATCCGTAAATTGAGCATAAATTCAATATGCCTGTGTTATTTCCCGATTTAACACATAATTTGATGCTCGGTTTCCCCATGATTAATTTACCATAATCCATTAAGGAACTGTTACAATGCGGGCATCTTACAATTAAGCTGGTGCCATTTTTTTCCATGTTTATGGTCTTAAATAAGTTTAATAACTAAATAATTATATTGACTAAAGGTATCCAAGTAATTCAAGCGGTAAAAGGGAGGATAATACCGATTTAATACAGGAAAATATTATTAAGAAACGTTTTCCGTTATGGTAATAAAAAGAATTTGGAACCAGTAATTTTTTACGGGTTTAAGGAAAGCCGTAAAATCATCAGAGCCTTACTATTTTATTTTTGATGCTGTAGGAAATAAGGCTGGGTGTGCTTTTACAATTAGTTTTTGCCAGAAGGTTTGATTTATGTCCGATTACGGTTCTCTCGCTAATTGAGAGCTTTGATGCAATCTCCTCATTGTTCAGTCCTTCACAGATTAATTGCAGAATTTCCTTTTCCCTTTTCGTTAATGTCAATTCTATGTCTTTCTGTGATTTTTCTCCTGCTACTTTTTTTGTGAAAAAACCGAATAACTCGTCAGAATAATAGTTGTTTCCTTCGTCAATAGTCCTCAGTGCCCTGTCCAGTAACTGCTTTGTTATATTTTTCAGCAAAAATCCCTTTGCTCCGGCGTCAAGCATATCTTCGATATACTTGTCATCATTAAACATTGTCAGTGCAACAACCTTGACCTGGGGCCTGATTTCCAGAATTCTCCTCGTTGCCTCAATCCCGTTCATTTCAGGCATTTCAATATCCATAAGAATTATATCGGCATTTTTCTTTCTTATTATCTCAATAACCTCTTTGCCATTTTCAGCTTCGCCGACAAGATTAACATACTTGAGCCTGCTTAAAATTAACTTTAAACCCTTTCTGAATATCTCATGGTCATCGGCGATAATTACCCTGATTTTACTATCCATTTTCTGTTTATTATTGTTTATTATACGTTAAATTCTATTATGACATTTATGCCTTTGCCTTCACCGGTTTCAATATTAATCTCTCCATCCATAGACTGAACCCTTGTTAAAATATTGTTGATGCCATCACCTTTTTGCTTGTCCTCAGCATATTTTGAATAATCAAAGCCCTTGCCGTTATCACTATATGTAAAAATAATATGGCTGTTTTCTTCTTTAATGGATATGCGGGCCTTTGAAGCATCTGCATGCTTCAGGGTATTATTTACCAGCTCATTTATAATCCTGAACAGGTTTATCTCAATATGACTGCTTAAGTTAAGCTTATCCGGACTTTTAAAATCAATTGCCAGTTTATGTGTTTTGTTTATGGAATTACAAAATTCATTAATCGCCGATATAAGTCCGTATTCATCTATAACCCTGGGAGTCAGATTGTTCGATATTGTCCTTATGCCGGACAGGGCATCGTCAATCAGCTTGTTAATATAATCCATTGACTCCTCTTTCTCTTTTTTTTCAACATCTTCAGAAATGAGCTCATTCATATATAGCTTTATAGTGGATAACAGGGGGCCTATACCGTCATGCATATCCTTTGCAAATCGCTTTCTTTCTCTCTCCTCTGTCCTTATGATCGCATTCAGCACCCTCCTTTCGGATATTTTCCGTTCAAGCTCTGCCCTCTTCCATGTATAGAAAATATCACGGAGAAGCCATATACCTATTGAAATAAGAATCGATATTGCAATTCCAATCCATGCTCCTGCCGACAACAGCTCCTCATACCGCTTAAGGTTAAGATAGGTTGAAAGGTCTATTACTCTTCTGAAGGCCATAAGTACAAAACCGATGGATATTAAAATCCACGATAGCTTTGTCTTTGTTATCGCAATAAAGCGCAGGGCAAGAAAAGCTACCATAAACTGCAGAAGGATAGACAGTATAATCGATATCTTGGGGACCATAGGATTTTTTTTTAGTTTTGTTTTCTTAAAACGAAATTACAAGATTTTATTTAATTTCA
>CAZHQW010000026.1:0-13131 GCA_964534745.1 uncultured Bacteroidales bacterium | reverse complement strand
AGTCGATTATGTCGGACTTGTAACCGGCGAAGCAATTATCGGGGCCAACCTTTTCAGGGACATTTTTGCCGGTATACGTGACATAGTGGGCGGCAGGTCAGGCTCCTATGAGGAAGTGCTGAGAGAAGCCTCTGAATTATTCAAATATTATCTTCCCCTTAATTATTGTGCCTTTGGTATTGATAATCCGGTAAAAATATATCCCTTTAATAGCTTTAGAGCAGTTAATAGTATATTCTTCAATATCAACGTTTTCATTAAATAATACTCTTCCTGTTATATCTATCAGTTCAATGCTATATGGGATATTTTCGGTCTTAGTCCTTATATGCAGTCTCTCTATTACAGGATTGGGGAATATGTCAAAAACAGGCTGTCCGGTTATTCCTCTTTCACCTGTAATTACTAAGGGATTCCCCCAGGTCTCTTCACCCTTTTTGTAGTAAACAATTTTCTTAAAATGTTCCCGCGGTATTCCCGGAGTTATACACTCACTTTCGTAATACGGACCACCCAATCCTTCGACATATGTATAATCTGTCCAGCAATCATCAACAATAGTTTCTTGCCAGCATGTGCCTCCCCCTGTAATCCATGCATAATATGACGGTTCAGTTTTCGATGATCTACCGTTAAATGTCCCCATATAGTAAGAGAATGCTTCACCATCATAAATTACAGGTTCACCCGGCAGATTGTCAAATAAAAGTTTATCTGTTATTATCTCCGAAATTGTGTCAATTGAAATTATTTCAACACCATTGTCTGAGTAACTATTTCTTTCTCTATTTTTAAGTTCAATTTTATAGACTATTGAATCACCCTTATATTCCTTATCCAGATATTTTTTAATAGAATAAATTATTCTGTAATCAGGTATTTCGGGATACCAGGTGGTGCTGTCTTTATAATAAATATGAATTTCATCTCCGGGCTCAAAGTCAAATGCCTCTTTCCAGGTCAGGTTTTTTATTCCCAGTTGAGGATTTGATAATCCTACTAAATCATATTCCTGCAACTCACCATGAGAATACCATATGCATGACTCCAAATAGGGGAACAAATAAAAATCTGGCACCTTTATAAATCCGTTATTCTTGCTAAGCTCAATTTCTTTATTATTTACGCGATTATCTATCTGGTTGTCGTTTTTGTCGTATGCCTGAAAATTTATAGTTTTCACAGTATCAGTAATCCCTAGAAATGACATAGTATTTATAGCTGTTATTTTAGCAATTATTTTCGATGCATCAGGGAAATCAAAGCATAACCAGCTTTCATTTAATGCTGCATCGATTTTAATTCTAACAGTATCATTATCCCTGTTGAAAAAAATATTGTAACCATCCTCCCGCACAATAACCTTTTCTCCCAGCCAGGATGGTGAATAAGGGGAATAGCAATAATCTTTACATTGAATATTATTTAAAAAGAAATAAGTTGCCCCGATACTATCCAGCACAACTGAATCAACCCTGATGCTTGTTATATTTCCATATCCTTGTTCATAAGTATATAATCCTGTTCTGTCAGGATTGACAGTTACGTAATTCTGGGCTGGCAATTTAATTATCAGGATACAACCTAGAAATATGAAGTATTTGAAAGATTTCATCGGTCTGAATTTTTTTTCTTTGCTGCTAACTTTTTTCCTGAAATATGTCTTAAATAAAATTAATTATAAATTGGCAAATTCTGTCAATAAATTTAACTTTTAATTTTATTTGACTACTTTATTCCTCTCAGCCGCGCATGCCAGAGAAAAAAGCAACTGCGCCGCTGCCCAGGTTCCTGAGGTTGTAGCCACCCTCCTGGATAACCAGTAAGGGCTTTATCTGACCGGCCAGCAGTTGCCCCACCACCCTAAAATCATTTATGGACAAATTAAAAGTACCTGTAGGATCACCTTTAAGAATATCAAAGCCCAGGCTCACAATTATAACCTCAGCCTCAAATGACCTGATTATGTCAAGTGCCCTTTTCAGTGTCTTAATATATTTTTTGTTATCAGTTCCCGGCTCCAGTGGAAAATTGTAATTAAATCCAAGTCCGTCCCCCTCCCCTGTCTCATTTTCAAAACCGCTGAAATAGGGATATGAATAATCAGGATGCCCGTGAATAGATATGGTAAGTATATCGCGCCTGTCATAAAAAATATCCTGAGTCCCGTTACCGTGGTGGAAATCAATATCAAGAATAGCGGTTCTCGTGTGCCTGCTCAAATAGGAAGCAGCTATGGCAGCATTGTTAAGATAACAAAACCCGCCATAGAACCTGCGCCCTGCATGGTGCCCGGGGGGCCTGCATACCGAGTATGCCATCCTTGAACCTGCCAGTATTTCATCTGCCCCTGTCAGTGCAGTATCTACGGAAGATATGGCAGCTATATAAGCATTCCTGTATAGAGGGGTGCTTGAGTCAAGGCAGTAGTAACCGGACTGCACAGGCAGTACCTTCGGGCGCCTGTCAGGTCTTCTTATGGGAAAAGTATCGGGGTATACGGGCCGCCCCTCCTTGATCTTTGCACATACAGAACGCAAATAATAAACATACTCCCGGTCATGTACTTCAAGTATAGGCTTTTCACCGTGCTCCCTCGGATTGATTATGTTAAACTGATCTGTTTTCGATACCGCGTTCAGTATAGCATCCACCCTGACGGGACGTTCAAAATATCCCCTTTCCTTAACATGGTGAAGTACATGCTTATGGTTCTTTATTAAAGGGAATTTAGTGTCAATCTTGGATATTTTTTTCCCGTTGATTATTTCGGCACCCTTCTTTACAAGCGGCTCCCTTAAGCTGACATATTCATAATTAAACGATTCTATGACCTTTTTAAAATATTCTGGATCAATAGCCTTGGCAAAGCGGCGTGTTAGTATCATTCCTATGGCACTCTTCAACTGGTTACATGTCAGGGGCTCATTGTTACCCAGACTGTCGTACATCAGGAATGCATGTGTCGGGGGTCTGCCAACAGGAGCAGCATATTCTTCCGAGATAATAACCCTTGCCCCGTAACGTTCATAGAATTTAATTCTTTTTATACTATCGCTAAGCTTTTCCGGATCTGTTGTCAGGGAAGGATCATCAGGCTCCACTTCTATATACAGTGCTTTGGAACCTACCTGCTGGCAATGCTCCTGCACGCTCTCATAAAGATTTCCTCCTATTCCCGATCCCCTTATTCCGGGCCTTGTAGCGAAGAAATCCAGAAATGATGATGAGATAATCGGGAAATGTATAACCATGGCAAAAGCTTCAACGACGCCCATGGACTTCTCGAATATAATTAATGATGTACTGTATCCTTCGCTTATGGGATCCTTTAAAAGTAATGGTATTTTTTCGGCATAATCGGCAATTTCGGGAAAACTGATGCGGAATATGTCCTTCACCTGCTCTATGCGATCAAGTGAAACTACAGATATATTACTTTGTATTACCCTAACCCTTATCATACTTCAGATAATGAAATACCCGTTTAAGTTACAATAGAATTATGTTATTTTGAAGGAATATTAAGAATGTTTTTTATGTCAAAACATTTTCCGGTAAGTTCTGTTTTAAAAAATTGGGATATATTTACAGATTCGTTTGAACTTATATAATATTTATACAACTCAATAACTGCTATTATGAAAAATTTAAAACTTTTTATTATTATTATTTCGGGCCTTATTTTAATAGCTGCCTGTAAAACAACTAAAAAAGATGACTTAATGAATAATCCGTTAGTACAGAAGTTCGACACACCTTTTGAAGTTCCTCCTTTTGAGAAAATAAAGCTGGAGCATTATATGCCTGCTGTTGATTATGCTATCAGCGAGCAGGAAAAAGAGGTCGACTCTATTGTAGGTAATAAGGAAGCCCCAACTTTTGCCAATACTCTTGAAGCGCTTGACCGGAGTGGTGCAATGCTGAAGCAGGTCAGTGCCATATTCTTCAATCTCCTTTCTGCCAATACAAATGAGGAGATGCAGAACCTGGCCAAGGAGATTGCCCCAAAAATTACAAGCCATTATGATAATATTCTCCTTAATCCCGAGCTTTTTGCCAAGATCAAAGAAGTCTATGATAACCGCGAAAACCTCGATCTGAATACCGAACAAATGACATTGCTTGATAAAACATACAGGGATTTCGTCAGGGGCGGTGCAAACCTGAGCGATTCAGACAAGGAGATACTGAGAAAAATAAATGAAGAGCTGTCTGTGCTTACGCTTAAATTTGCTGATAATGTTCTTGCCGAAATAAACAAGTTTAAACTGGTCATTGACAATGAGGAAGACCTGGCCGGACTGCCGGAAGATGTCAGGCAGGCTGCAGCAGAAACGGCAAAGGAAAATAACCTCGAAGGCAAGTGGGTCTTCACCCTGCATTCACCGAGCATCATTCCTTTTCTGCAGTATTCTCAAAAACGTGATTTAAGGGAAAAGATATTCAGGGCTTACATCAATAAAGGTGACAATAATAATGAAAATGATAATAAAGAGATTATCTCAAAAATAATAAAGCTTCGTTATAAGAAGGCACGCCTGCTGGGATATCCTGACTATGCCTCATACGTTCTTGAAATAAATATGGCTGAAAAACCTGAAAATGTATATAACCTGCTGGATGATGTAATGCAAAAAGCGCTGGTAGTAGCAAAAAAAGAAGTAAAGGATATGCAGGCTTTAATAGACAACGAAGGCGGTAATTTTAAGCTTCAGCCGTGGGACTGGTGGTATTATTCAGAAAAAGTGAGAAAGGAAAAATATGATCTTGATGAAGAGTCAATGCGTCCCTATTTTAAACTTGAAAATGTGCGTGACGGTGCTTTTAAGCTGGCAAATAAGTTGTACGGACTGCAGTTTGTTGAAATACACGGACTGCCCGTCTATCATAAAGATGCAAAGGCCTTCGAAGTACTGGATGAAGACAGCTCCCACATAGGAATATTGTACGTGGATTTCTTTCCCAGGCCCTCCAAGAAGTTCGGGGCATGGATGACAGAGTACCGCTCAGAAATAAAGGCTGACGGCAAACGTATCGCCCCAGTCATATCAGTGGTCTGTAATTTTACAAAACCAACAGGCGATAAACCTTCACTGCTGAGCTTTGATGAGGTGACAACCTTCTTCCATGAATTCGGGCATGCCCTGCACGGACTGTTATCGCAATGCACCTATTATGACCTGACAGGTACAAACGTACCAAGGGATTTTGTTGAGCTGCCTTCCCAGATCATGGAAAACTTTGTTCCCGAGCCCCAAGTACTGGCCTTATTTGCAAAGCACTACAAGACCGGTGAAGTCATACCCCAGGAGCTGGTTGAAAAAATTAACCGCAGCTCTTACTTTAATAAGGGATTTGAAGTTGTTGAATATATGGCTGCGGCCCTGCTTGATATGGACTGGTATACCTCGCATGACACGACAAATATTGATGTAGATGAATTTGAAAGGCAGTCAATGGAGAGAATAGGACTGATCCCCGAGATAGTGGAAAGATACAGGAGCACTTATTTTAACCATATCTTTTCCTGGGGTTATGCTGCAGGATATTACAGCTACGCCTGGTCAGAAATACTGGATTCGGATGCCTACGAATCATTCAAACAAAACGGTATATTCGACAGGGCGACAGCCGAATCATTCAGAAAAAATATCCTTGAAAAGGGTGGCTCCGATAAGCCGATGAACCTTTATAAAAGCTTTAAGGGGGCCGAGCCTTCGATTGAGCCCTACCTCAGAAAGAAAGGATTTATGTAAAATTTCAGCCACCTGTCTTTACGGGTGGCTTCCCATACTGACAGGTTTGATTGTCCCATTGGGATTATAATATATTTTCTCCATACAGACCCTCCTCTCATAAGGACTGGGGCCCTGTATATGGTAAAAAACATACCACTGGTCCCTGTACATGACAATGGAATGATGGATGTTCCTCGACCTGTTGTCCATAATTACTCCCTTATATTCAAAAGGTCCGTATGGTGATCTGCCTATGCTGTACTCGAGCAAATTGGCCACTTTATCCCCTCTGGATGATGCATAGCTTATGTAATAAAGGCTGTCGACCTTATGCACCCATATCCCTTCATGGAAGTTTTCAATATCCAGGCTTACGATATCTCCTGAAAGCGATATCATGTCATCGCCGAGTTTGACCACTCTCGCACGATCCTGACCGAAGTATAGGTATGCCTGTCCGTCCCCGTCAATGAACACAGCAGGATCTATTGCCCTTGTCTCTCCCTGGTTTTTTGCGATCAGCGGCTGTCCCAACGCATCTGTAAAGGGACCGTCAGGATTATCGCTAACTGCTACCCCTATCTGATCATCGGCCGGGAAATAGAAATAGAACCTGTCATCCTTTTTGGCACAGTCCGGTGCCCATGCATATTTGTCTGCCCAGCTGATATCGGCGAGGCTGAATA
Source organism: uncultured Bacteroidales bacterium (assembly GCA_964534745.1). Classification (GTDB taxonomy): domain Bacteria; phylum Bacteroidota; class Bacteroidia; order Bacteroidales; family UBA10428. Next base: position 6,704 of record CAZHQW010000026.1, on the reverse strand, counting down.
TAACACCGTGGTCTGTCCAGTTAACAAGATCTGCCGAAGAAAAGCAGTGCCAGTCTACCATATCCCAGTATTCACTACCGGCAATATCATGCGAAGGATAGACCCATATCCTGCCTTCCCATACATGGGCAGAAGGATCAGCATGAAAATCAGGCAGAACAGGCTTCTGCGATCGGGCCAAAGCACCTGCAATTATTATCGCCAGAAGAAATAATGCTGGTTTCATTTATGGATTATTCTTTGAAGCAAATTTTTTACAGCTAACCGGTTATAAACGTGTTAATTAATTTCCGTACAATTCTGATCCGTTCTTATAACACTTTTACTGTCAAATCCCATCTCTCCGGCCTTTTTTAGTAGGCTTTCGTAAATAGTACTTTCAAGTACCTTATCTCTTGCCAGGATCCACAGGTACTTCCTCGACGGTTCGCCAACCAGTGCATACCTGTAATCCTTATCGAGCTCAATTATATAATAGTCTCCGGAAAAAGGCCAGAAGAACGTGACTTTTATTTTCGCAGGCTGATTCCTGTCGGGAACGCGGGCAACACCTTTGATTTTACTTATTTTACCAGGTTTCCCGGTTTTATGGCCCCGGTTTATAACTTCTATTTTGCCATCCTCTCTCAGCCTGTATGTTGCCGTAACACATTTCAGTCCCTTCTCAAAACTGTTCGGCAGCCTGGCAATTTCATACCAGGTCCCTGAATATTTTTCAAGATCAACTTCTCCAACCACAGGCAGATCAATTGTACCTTTCTTACATGAAAAAAGAATAATACAGACAGCTCCCAAATATAAATAATTCATTTTTTAGTTGATTTTAATTATTCCAACAACAAAAGAACATTCATCAAATTTAAGCTCATTTTTAACTAATTCAAAAATAATTGGCGTTGAAAACAATTAAAAAATGGCTAAATTTATTAGTTTAACAGTCTGTTTTAATATTAAATTAAGAGCTCTTTTATTATGTCAATCATAAAATTAACATGCAGCGCTGCTTTTTTATTTTTTGCCGGCTTAATGATCCTGTCGCCGGCATCAGCCCAGAGAACCTCTGATACTTTAAAAGGAAGAAATATCTATAATCCAGACAAACTTACCCCGGAGGACACGATCACTGTTCCAGGCGTGGAAAATGAGCAAATGCAATATAATCGTGACTCTGCAGATGCGCGCATGCAGTTCATAAGGGATTCGATCCAGGCACGGTTAAAATTCATACAGGATTCCATACAGGCACGGTTAAAATTCATACAGGATTCCATCCTGGCACGTGAAAAATTTATAAGGGACTCCATTCAAAGGAGAAAGCGCATCCTTGATTCACTGAATTTTTTAAAGGCCGAGCTGCCCCGACTGCTGGATGCTTCTCTAAAAACCGTTGAAGACCGGATCATGGTATTTAATAATAAATTAAGTATTACCGGGGATTCAACACTCAATAACTATAACTGTATTGTTCTTCCGTTTCAGCTTAACGAACCGTATGCACCCTGGAAATTAACAGTTAATCTTACCGATAATCCTGTAAAAATAAAAATAGATACCCTGAATCATAAGATACTTTCAATAAAGTCACCGTATTTTAGTTTCTATTACAAATACGGTAAACAAAGCAATACTATCAGGATAGATGAAGAAAGCTCCATTGCGAGTAACCGCTCGGGTAAATTTTATAAGGAATCCTTTGACTCCGTATTTTTTGACCGCCAGGGAAGGGTAGCTAAAATAAAAAGGTACATACACTATTACCAGGTGACAGGAAGCTACCAGAAAGGAGCCTCCCTGTTTATTCACCTCTCGCAGGTTAAGCAATTTGAATATGGATCAGGTAACCTTATTACAAAGCACCAGGCAGTTAACTTCTGCGAACGCTGGAATGGCGGCGAAGAAAATAAAGTATGCAATATTATTACCTATACATTAAGCATGCAGGGCAGAACATACATACTAAGCAGGCATAATGATCCTGTCAATGACTATGCCTCGGGCACTTTCACCTTTGAGTTTGACGATATGTACAACCTTAAGACTGTTTCATTTAAGAATATTAAAAATACTGAGGACTGGAAGTGCTTTATCGATCTTAACAGGGACTGGTTTGTGAGCCGCTATGCATTCGAGAGTAAAGGTGTTGTCAGCAATGCACTGGTATTTTACTATTACCTTGATGATCCCGGTGCAAAAAATAAGGTTGAATCCATAAGTTGCACTTTTGAAAGTGATGGAGTAAGTTACTACCAGAGAAACAATACAACAGGAAAAAGCAGGGAAAGAAGCAGGATAACGGGTGAATGGGGACCGTGGCGCTAGTATAAGGGAAATTGAGGTAAAGGTTGATTTTGCCTATAACAAGTATCGACATTTTTTAAGGAATACAGAATCACTTAAAGATGTGCCTGCAATAGTTTATATTATTTTTTATCAAAAAAGGTTCAAAACTTTTAAGCCTCATCAAAAACTCGCCAAGCTCCCTGTTTTGCCTTTCTGTCCATAAAACCTCTGAAAGGGCAATCATCCTGGGAAAAATCATATATTCGACCTGCTGCGGTGATTCCATATACTCTGTCCATACATTCGCCTGGGCACCCATAATATAATGAATCAATGTAGAGTCAAATGATTCGGGAACAGGTTCAAACTGGTAAACGTCACATAATGATGAGTACCCCCCTATGGCCAGGGGTTCATTTTTATCCAGTGACTGGTAATAGTCAAAGTATAAAGGAAAGGTCGGGGTCATAATTATATAGTGCCCCTGCCGCGCCGCTATCAGAGGTATATCATGTTCCTTGTTCCACCAGCGCCAGTACATGACAATAGCATTATGAGGTATGCCACCCTCAGTTATTTCATCCCATCCTACAATCTGCCTGTCCTTTCCTGCAAGATAACCGGAAATCCTTTCAACAAAGTACTTCTGCAGCTCTTCTTCATCACTTAAACCAAGTTCCTTCATCTTTTTCTGAATGCTTGCCAACGCCTTCCACTGGTCTTTTATTGCCTCATCGCCACCGATATGTATAAATTTTCCCGGGAAAAGATCACATATCTCATCAAATACAGCATATAAAAACCCAAACGTAGTATCTTCGAGATTGTAAAGGTATTTTGAAATGCCCCATTCTTTCTTGACCTCAACCCTGTCGCCTGTGCATCCAAGGAAAGGATAAGATGCTATGGCAGCCTGTGAATGTCCCGGCAGTTCAATCTCGGGAATTATTGTGATATTTCTCACTTTTGCATACTCAACAATATTCCTTATTTCTTCCTGGCTGTAAAAACCCTTATACGGCGTCCCGTCATATCTATGGGGCCTCTCACTGTAATGGCCGATAATTGTTTCTTTCCTCTTTGATCCTGTCTCTGTGAGCAGGGGATACTTTTTGATTTCGACTCTCCAGCCCTGATCATCAACAAGGTGCCAGTGAAAATAATTAAACTTGAATAGAAACAAATAATCGATGTATTTCTTTATAAAGTCAACAGGCATAAAATGCCTGGAAACATCAAGGTGCATACCACGGTAGGAGAACCTCGGATGATCTTTTATTAACATACATGGAATGCTATTGCCGGAATTACTGGAAAAAAAGGCGAGCTGCTTCATTGTCGCAATGGCATATTTAATCCCTTCGATATCTTGCGACTTAATAGTTATATTTCTTTTATTTACAGCAAGTTCATATGAACCTCTCCTGCCTTGAATATCATCTGAAATTTCTATGAATAATCCCTTCTTGTCCGCCCCGTCGCCTTTTTTTATAACGTAATTAAAGCCGCTCTCATTCATAATATCTGCAAGTAATACGGCACTTTCCTCAAGGCTGTCAGTCCGGTAATAAATTACCTGATTGTCTTTCAGATTATTAACACCCCCTGTTGTTTCCATATAGCCAGGCCTGGGAATAACAGGCGGCACTGGTATTTCTTTCGTTGAACATGAACTTATTATTTGAGTCATACAAATTGCTGTTATTATTATACTTTGCCTCATATGATATATTTTTGTTTCATTAATTCTACCAAATTTAAATTCAATTTGTACTATTTCAAAATATTAAACCTGCCTTTTTCTTCCCAAAATAAAAAACAATTATCACCTTTGTGATAAAATAAAAGATTGTTCATTAAGGAGGAGGGTATGGAAGAAAAGGGTATAACCCCTGTAATTAGTGTCAATAAGGTATATAAATCATTCAGGAATGTACATGCCGTAAGGGGTATCAGCCTTGAAATAAGTCCGGGTGAGTTTGTTGCTGTTCTCGGTCCCAATGGAGCGGGGAAGACAACACTGGTTGAAATGATTCAGGGTATCCAGAAACCGGACAAGGGAGAAATACTCATTAAAGGCAGGCCATGGAGAAAGGGTAACTATGCCGATCTAAACCGCCTGCTGGGTATCTCATTACAGGAAACATGGTTTATTGAAAAGCTGACCGTAAAGGAAACCCTGGTTTTATTCGCCTCCTTTTACAAGCTCGGAGAAAAAAGGGTTGACGAGATTATTAGAATGGTGGACCTTCGTGACAAGAGCAAAGCTTACATTAAAAACCTTTCCGGAGGGCAGAAGCAAAGGCTTGCACTTGGCATATCTCTTATAAATTATCCTGAAATACTGCTTCTTGATGAGCCTACAACGGGACTGGATCCGACAGCGAGGCGCGATATATGGAAGATATTGCTCACCCTTAAAAAAGAAAAGAATACATCACTTATTCTAACAACTCATTACATGGAAGAAGCTGAGCAGCTATGCGACCGCATTATCATTATTGACTATGGCAGGATACTGGCCCGTGGCACACTTAACGAGCTTCTTAACCATTGCAACTCGAACGAAATTATTGAAGTATCATTTGATCAGAATCCTGACTTCAGCCTCCATGACCTGCCGGGAATCAGGAGTATAAGAAATGATAACGGAATGAATTATCTTGAGGTCGAGAGAATAACTAATACACTGCCTGCCCTTATGAAAATGACAGAAATAAACAATGTTAAAATAAAAACACTGGAATGCCGAAAGGTGACTCTTGATGATTTGTTCATTTCAATGACAGGCAGGCACCTGAAAGAATAAAACTAAAATAAATTGAAACGTCCGCTAATACAATTAATACTTGCACATGTGCGTGAATTTCTGCGTGAACCGGGCTCGGTGTTCTGGTCATTCGGATTCCCGATACTCATGGCTCTTGGTCTCGGGGTAGCCTTTTCAGGTAAAAAAGAACTGCTGCATTCTGTTGCCCTTATTCCGTCATATTCATCCCGTGATACGATAGTGAAAAATTCCATATTTAATGGTGCTGCACCTGTTGATACCATTATAGAAAAGAAATTCCGGTCCGCTTATGGCAAAACCCGTTACCTTTTTTATGTAACTTCATGGGAAGACGCTGAACTGCTGCTAAAACGCGGAACAGCATCATTAATCATTACTGAAGAAAATAATGATATCATCTTCCACAGTGATCCTCTTAATCCCGAGTCTGAACTAATAAGCATCCAGCTGTCACAATTTTTCAAAACCGGCGAAATAAGCTCATTTGATGGCAAGATTGAAATTCTGGAAACCAAAGGACTGCGTTACATCGATTTCCTTGTACCCGGTTTATTAAGCCTTGGAATAATGATGTCTGTTATGTGGGGAGTATGCTACGCGCTGATCGAAAAAAGATCAAAGAAGCTCCTGCGGCGTATGGTTGCCACCCCCATGAGAAAGTCCCATTTTCTTCTTGCCCAGTGGGTATCGCGACTGTTTGTAACTTTCCTGGAAACTGCCATCCTGCTTGTATTTGCAGTAAGCTTTTTTAAAGTCCACATCCAGGGCAGCCTGGCCGCATTTATTATGCTTCTTATTGCCGGAAATTTCTGTTTTTTTGGACTCTCTATACTGATATCTTCACGTACTGCAAACCTGCAGCTGGGGAACGGACTGATATCAATAATAACAACACCCATGATGGTATTGTCAGGTATCTTCTTCAGCTATCAGAACTTCCCTCCATGGGCCATCTCCGTTATAAAACTGCTGCCCCTGACAAAACTTGCCGATGAAGCAAGAAATATCATTAATGAAGGAGCAGGATTCCTTCAGGTTTTTGACGGGATACTTGTTCTTGGACTGATGGGATTTATCAGTTTCCTGATAGGATTAAGGATTTATAAGTGGTACTAGTAAGTACAGGGAGGTACTAAATAGCCTTACCTGCTGTGAAATTGATCCCGAAATATAAAAATTCCCTTGCTATTCTGTTCTTTTCCCTGATTCTATTCTCTTTATCTAATACCCGGTTAAAATTATCCTTATTGAAAAAGAAGGGCGGGAACAACCTTATAAATTCAATGCTTTTATCATTTATTGCCAGTCCGGCCTTTTTGAATTTATCCCTCCACAATGCCAGGCTTTGAATATTTTCATTTCCCAGTTTTATTTGCTTATCTAATTTTTCGTCATAAATATCAATAATCCTTTTGTTACCTCTTTTTAAAAAAAGTTTAAAATTGTTTATTATATTATTCCCGTTTTCCTCGCATACGATTATTATACCAGTATCCCCGAGTGAATCCCTCAGTATTCCGAGTGCCACTTCATTTGGTTCCAGATGATGCAAAACATCCTGAGTAATAACATAGTCAAACCGATCCCTATAGAAAGGAGGATCAAACACGTTCTTATAATCTACCTTAAAGTT
>CAZHQW010000025.1:0-43184 GCA_964534745.1 uncultured Bacteroidales bacterium | reverse complement strand
CCAGTATTCAATCCTTGACGGGGCAGCTGAGATAAAGGAGCTGCTGATCAAGGCCAGGGAGGATGAAATGAAGGCCATGGCCATAACCGATCATGGTAATATGTTTGGTGTAAAGGAATTTCACGATGAGGCAATAAGCCTGGGAATAAAACCTATACTGGGATGCGAGGTTTATGTTGCACGAAGGACAAGGTTTGACAAGGCGGACAGGACCGATGGAAGCGGATTTCACCTGGTGCTGCTGGCGAAGAATAAGGAGGGTTATCAGAATCTTATTAAGCTTGTATCATACGGGTGGACTGAAGGATTTTACTATAAGCCAAGGGTTGATAAGGATTTATTAAGGAAGTACAGTAGTGGACTTATAGCTTGCAGTGCATGCCTGAAAGGTGAAATACCATATACATTAAAAAACAGGGATTACGGGCAGGCAAAGAAGCTTGTACTGGAATACAAAGACATATTTGGCGGGGACTTTTATCTGGAGCTGCAAAGACATAAAACAGACGATTCGCGGACGGACAGCTCGGTGTACCAGGACCAGCTTCATGTAAATAACCAGCTGAGGAAGCTCTCTGCGGAGACCGGAGTAAAATATATTGCTACTAATGATGTCCATTTTATTAACAGGGAGGATGCCAGGGCACATGATATATTGCTGTGTATTAGCACAGGCAAGGATATTAATGATAATTCCAGGCTTCGTTATACAGGACAGGAGTGGTTAAAGACAAGGGCAGAGATGGCGGAGCTTTTTGCAGACCTGCCCGATGCTATCACTAATACAAGGGAGATAGAGGAAAAGATTGAGGATTACAGTCTGGATAACGATCCGATAATGCCTGATTTCCCTATACCGGAAGGAGTAAAGGATGCAGATGAATATTTAGGAAAAATAACATGGGAAGGAGCAAAAAGCAGATATCCCCAGATATCAAAAGAGTTGGAAGAGCGTATAGAATTCGAGTTAGGCACAATAAAAAAGATGGGCTATCCCGGATATTTTCTGATTATTTGGGATGTGATAAGGGCGGCCCGTGAAATGGGCGTATCCGTCGGTCCGGGCAGGGGTTCTGCTGCCGGCTCTGTTGTAGCCTATTGTTTGAGAATTACGGACATAGATCCGATAATGTATAATTTGCTTTTTGAGAGGTTTTTGAATCCCGACAGGATCTCTATGCCCGACATAGATATTGATTTTGATGAAGACGGGAGGGAAAGGGTCTTGCAGTGGATAGTGAATAAGTATGGCAGGGAAAAAGTAGCACATATCATAACTTTTGGAACAATGGCACCCAAAATGGCAATTCGTGATGTTGCAAGAGTGCTGAAGCTTGGATTATCAGAGGCAGATCGCCTCGCCAAGCTCGTCCCTGAAGGGCCGGGGGTTAACTTTAAAAAAGCTTACGAGGAGGTCCCTGAGCTGGCAAGGGAGAAAAACTCACAAAATGAACTTATAGCCCAGACATTAAAATATGCAGAGGTCCTCCAGGGATCAGTCCGACAGACAGGCGTCCATGCGTGCGGAATAATTATTGGCAAGAATGCCCTTGAAGAGCATATACCTATTTGTATAAGTAAAGATGCCGATTTGTTTGTCACCCAATATGACGGAAAGCATGTAATGTCTGCCGGGATGTTGAAAATGGATTTTCTGGGACTTAAAACACTTTCTATTATTAAGGATACTGTGGCAAATATTAAAGATTCCAAAGGCGTTGACATAGATATTGACAATATTCCCCTGGACGATAAAAAAACATTTGCATTATACAGCAAGGGAGAGACAACCGGACTATTCCAGTTTGAGTCTGACGGGATGAAAAAGCATTTGAGGGCACTCAGGCCAAACAGGTTTGAGGATTTAATTGCCATGAACGCCCTTTATCGTCCGGGTCCCATGGAATACATTCCAAACTATACAAGCAGGAAACACGGCAAGGATAAGATTGTCTATGATCTTCCTGAAATGGAAGACTATTTGAGAGATACTTATGGCATCACGGTATACCAGGAGCAGGTGATGCTATTATCCCAGAAACTGGCCGGGTTTACAAAAGGCATGGCCGATTCACTGCGCAAAGCTATGGGAAAGAAGATAAAGTCCATGATGGATGAGCTACAGGAGAAATTTATTGAAGGGTGTGTCAATAACGGTTATGATGAATATAAAGCGAGGAAAATTTGGAAAGACTGGGAAGCATTTGCCCATTATGCCTTTAATAAGTCACATTCCACCTGTTATGCCTATGTATCTTACCAGACTGCATATCTGAAGGCTCATTATCCGGCTGAGTTCATGGCTTCGGTATTAAGCAGGAATTTAAATGATATAAAGAAGATCACAGTATTCATGGACGAATGTAAGAGAATGGGACTGAAGGTGCTTGTTCCTGACATTAATGAGAGCAATATCAGGTTTACGGTGAACAAGGATGGTGATATTCGCTTTGGCATGGCAGCAATAAAAGGTATTGGGGAGTCTGCCGTTCAGCATATTATCGAAGAAAGGAATAAAAAGGGCCCATTTAAGGATATTTTTGATTTTGTTGAAAGAGTAAATCTTACTACAGTAAATAAAAGGAGTATTGAAGCACTGGTTATGGCGGGGGGATTCGACAGTTTTAAAGATATAAAAAGAAGCCAGTACTTCGAATGTGACGTTAACGATATAAGCTTTATTGAGCATCTTATAAGATATGGTAATAAGATTAAAAGTGAATCCGGGGCTGAACCCACGCTTTTTGGTGATGTTGAAGAAATTGAGATAGCAAGGCCGAGAATCCCCGACTGCGATGAATGGTCCAACCTCACAAGGCTAAATAAAGAAAAAGAACTGATAGGGATTTACCTTTCCGCCCATCCTCTTGATAATTATAAACTGGAGATAGAAACCTTCTGCAACACAACACTCTCTGAGTTCAGGAGTATTGAGACCCTGAAAGACAGGGAAATCACGATCGCAGGAATTGTAACCGGAGTGAAGAATGCATTAACAAAAACAGGTAAACCTTATGGAGTATTCACTCTTGAAGATTATTCTGATTCATACCCTATAACACTGTTCGGATATGATTATGAGAATTATCGAAATTATTTATATGAGGGGTATACACTTTTAATTAAGGGCAATGTACAGAAAAATACATGGAAAAATAACGGCGAGCTGGAGTTTAAGATTAAGAGTATCATAATTCTTAATAATGCAAGGGAGGAACTGATTAAAAGCATTTCAATAAGGATACCTGTGGATGTTCTTTCGGATAAGATACTCAATGACATTAAAAGCCATATCATTAATAAGAACGGGAAAACAAACTTAAAGTTTTTAATTTATGATGATAAAGAAAATATAAGTATAGAGATGTTTTCAAGGAATTATACAATTTATCCTTCTAATCAGTTTATATCATATCTTGAAAATATTCCTGAAATTGAATATAAGGTGAATTGATTTATAAATAAAATATTAAATTGTAAGCTATGACTATAGAGTTAAATGATGCTAATTTTGATGAAGTTGTGTTAAAGTCTCAATTACCTGTTATGGTTGATTTCTGGGCCGAATGGTGCGGCCCGTGCCGTCTGGTAGGTCCAATAGTAAGTGAGATGGCAAAGGAATATGAGGGAAAAGCTGTAATGGGGAAGGTTGATGTAGATAATAATCCGGGTATTTCAACCAAATATGGAATAAGAAGTATACCAACCATCCTCTTCTTTAAGGATGGAGAATTAGTTAACAAGCAGGTAGGAGCTGTGCCCAAGAGCAACCTGGTACGCAAGCTGGAGGAGCTTTTTTAAATATTTTGTATTCCTATGTTTCTTAAATTATTTATTAGCAGGCAGCAGGTTATTATAATACTGATACTTATACTGTCAGCAGCATTCTGGTTACCTTCGATAATAAATTATAATCATACGCTTTTTGTTTTTGATTTCTATCCTGTCCCTGTTTACAATACCTTTAAGTTCATTGAGTATTACGATCCGCGGGTTACGGTAATAATATCACTTATTTTACTGTTAATTTCAGGATTCCTGCTGGTGCGCCTGAATGTCCAGTTTTTTTTCATACCGACCAGAACCCAGCTGCCAGCTTTTTTTTACATATTTATATGCAGCAGTTTTATTCCCCTGCATAGATTCAATCCGGTCTTAATTAGCAGTATATTCCTGATATTTGCCATATTCAGAATTTTCAGCTCTTTTAAAAAAGAGCAAATATGCTTTAACTATTTTGATGCTGCTTTATTAATATCTGTAGGGAGCCTGTTTTATTTCAACATGGTATTCCTGATAGTCGTTGTCTGGATCGGACTTATAATATTAAGACCTTTCATCTGGCGTGAATGGGTTTTTACAATAATAGGGATGGCGGTTCCTTATATTTTACTTTTTTCCTGCTATTATCTGCTTGATTTAAATATTGACAATCTTCTGGACACATATAAAAGTTATCTGACTCATTACAGATATGACATAAATTTCAACCTGCCCTATCTGATTATTGTAATTTATTATTTGCTTATGCTTGTAATAAGCAGCATTTATATGATAAGTGTTTATGCTGTAAAGAAGATTTATTCAAGAAAATACTTTATGTTCTTTTTATGGCTTTTTATTGTTTCAGTAGCTATTTATTATATTGTACCTTCGGCAGGTTATGAAATGATAATTGTAGCAGCTTTATCCATTTCTTTTCTTTTTGCCCATTTTTTCGTAAGTGTCAAACCCACCTGGCTAAATAGGGTACTTTTTGATATGTTCTTCGGGATACTTATATATTTAAGGCTGGCTAATATGTAAAACTGCAGTCAGAATTTTTTAACCAGTGACAGAATGCCTACACCCTCTCCTGCTTTTCCTTCTTTGAAAGATATAAAGACGTGGTAGACTCCTGTTTTCTGGCATTTAAAATCAAAATATGGAAATTCTTTGCCCGTAGCCTGGATAAATGTACTACCCAGCAACCTGTTCATATCCATCAATTGCAATACCGCATCACCATCGGAAGTGGGGGCTGTACATATTGAGAATCTGTACATGGCATTCTTACTTAAAATCATTGCAAACCTGGCTGTTGGAGGGGCCCCGCCTGGTGTGCCTGCATCCAGCTTTACAACAAAGTCCTTTAAATACGTTACATTACCTGAATTTGCTGCGCACTGGGCTACTAATTGTGTTAAATCCTGTGAATAAAGTGTTGAGCTGAAAAAGAAAAGTAATACTGAAATAATCTTTATAATGGTTTTCATTATTTTATTTTTGTTTGATTATTGACTGTTTAATACAATTAGTTTTTTTTAATTAGGATTTTACTCAGGTCTATAAATAGTATGGTGATTATAACTATACTTTTATTATCTTGTCCCTGATCTTCTTGGCAATTGCTATTATATCTTTCAGCTGTTCATCCGAGATTTCAACAACACTTTGTTCATTTTGGGTAATTTCAAGTTCGCCTCTTTCATTTATTTTTGATACAGGTTCCCCTGGTATATATTTTATTTCAATATCCTTGAAGTAAGAATTTATTTCATTAAGATCTTCCAACAATCCTGCAAACTGTTTATTCTTTTTATAATTATCGATTATAAGTACCAGCTTTTCCAGGATTATTTTCTGTTCCCCTATTCTTTCAGCCAGTTCAGGGTGATTTGGGGAATCATTTGCCACCTGGGTAGCCAGGTATAAACCTTCGATCCAGACACCTGTAATAATCAGGGCGCTTTCACCGCTTCTATTGTTATCCCGCAGGTACTGATCCATTTCATTGAAGCTTCGCAGTGACAGGTACATCAGGGAGTCAAGATTCTGGTAATTCTGGGCAAGCCTTTTTAGTGTATTGAAGTCAAAGAACTGGCCTACCCTAATTTCATCTGCAAGGGTTTTGATTGCAGAAATATATTCTATTACCGATGAGGTTTTATTATACATATTGAGATAACCCAGATCGGCAGCAAATATACCTAAGTTCAAAGCCTGGCTGAAACGGTCTGATAGTTCATCGGCTTTATCAGTAGGAGCAAGGTACTTATTTGAGTAATCTACTCCCAGTCCTTTTACCAGTGCCGCCATCTCAACAGGAGACGAAACACTTTGTATTATATCATCTATTGTTTCTTTGGAGATTTCCAGGTCTCCCTCCAGTATTTCAGACTCATCCAATTCCAGAATTCCAGACTTGTCCCCTCCTGATCTACATGCTAAAATCGAAACTATAATAAACAGAACGATAATTGTATTCTTTAACATAATTTATATTATTTAGTATTTAAAATTAGCAACGCACATAAAGATATTAAAAATCTGATTCTTTTAAAACCTAATTTTTTCTTTTTAATCTGTCGGACAATGTGACAAGTTTTTTGAGTAATTCGAAATACAATGTTATATAAAATATCAGTGTAAGAATCCATACAACAGAGACATTAAACCAGTAAGTATCAAAAAATTTTCCCATAAAATGCTTTTTTGGCGAGTAGAAGTGAGTCCGGAAATCGAGCTTGCTTTTTACAACAGGGTCCTGGTAAATGGGATCGAAATGCTGAATGAGCTCATGTCTGAATTCAAGTATTTTGTTAGTTTCATAATATTTCGTTACTATTTCAGCAACCGCTGTATTATGATAGTTATCCCTTAAACGGTAAAACACCTTCTCCTGCTCAGGCGTAGAAAGATTTTTATTTATTACTTTCTGTTTAAGTACGTCAGCTTTGTTACCTTCTTCAGTATATACTGAATCCAAATCATCCAGGTACAGGCTGACTTTTCTTCCAACTCTGCTATTATAATCTTCAGGATTAAGCTTATCCAGGGCATCAAATTTTATCCCCGGGATATTATTCATTTCCTTTGAAATTTCGTTGTATATAACCTTTAGGGCCCCTTTTGTATCATTTATGGCACCTTTATTATTTATTTCATTATTAATATCCTTAAGTCTTTTTCTTATCTCATCAATCCAGTACTCAGTTTTAAAGTCTGCCTGACTTATTATTTTATCATATTTGTAAAACGCCTTATTGAAAGTGTTTTCCTTGAACTGGTGAACCATAAGGGCTTCGTATGTCCATTTTGTAGGCATTATTTCCGCTATCCAGGGAACTTTGTCCACTCTTGAAATGTTCCGGTTTAATTTATCAAAGCTGAACATTGCCCCGCTGAGGATCATCATTGGTATCATCAGAAGGGGGATAATTATGTAAATAGTAACAGCCGAGTTAAATGAGGCTGAGATATTCAGTCCGAGCATATTTGCAAATGCTGCTGTCGAGAAAAGGGCAAACCAGTATATAAAATACATATCTCTGATACCCAGTATTGAATTGGCAATTATTACGAACAGGAAACTCTGAATGGCTGATAATATGAATAGTATAATGATTTTTGACAGGAGGTAACTTGATCTGCTCAGGTTCAGAAATGCTTCGCGTTTTAGCATTTTCCTGTCCCTGAATATTTCTTCGGCACTTACCGTAAGTCCCAGGAATAATGCTACAATAAGTGACATAAATATGAAAATAGGGATATTCTCATTTACGCGAAAGATATATTCGTTAGACCTGGGGTCCTCGATATACCTGATGATATAGGACAGTATAAAACCCAGGACAGGGGCTTCGAGCAGGCTGAGAACAATATATTGTGTATTGCTGATTTTAGACAGAAAATCTCTTATTGAATATATTGAAAATTGTTTCAGCCAGCCGGGGATTCTGAGATTTTTCGGAGGGGACACACGTACTGTTTTTGTATCCCTCTGTTTAACGTTGTGCTTATAATATTCATGCCATTTCTGTGGGATTACTTTCCGGGAGTCTGTATAATTTCCGAACTCATCGACAACTTTTGCTTCAATGATATTGAATAATAGCTCGGGATTCACATTACCGCATGTAGGGCATTCTCCAATCTCGCTGTTTATCTGTGCATCGAGCCGCTTATAATACATTACCGCTTCAACGGGATTACCGTAATAAATCAGGTAGCCGCCATCGTCGAGTATGATCATTTTATCAAACATCTTGTATATTTCTGAGCTTGGCTGATGTATGACAACGAATATAAGTTTGCCCTTTAATGTGAGCTCAAGTAAAAGGTCCATTACATTTTCAGAATCCCTGGATGAGAGCCCCGAGGTCGGTTCATCGATAAACAGTATTGACGGTTCCCTGATTAATTCGAGAGCAATGTTCAGCCTTTTTCTTTGCCCCCCGCTTATGGTCTTGTTAAAAGGGGAACCTACCTTAAGGTCTTTTTTATCAAACAATCCAAGATTTTGGAGGGTTTTGTTAACAAGCTCGATTATTTCGTTATCTGTTTTCTTTCTGAAGCAGAATTTTGCATTATAGTAAAGGTTCTGGAATACAGTGAGTTCTTCAAGCAGCAAATCATCCTGCGGGATTAATCCGATTACTCCTTCAAGCTTTTCTTTTTCTTTATGCAGGTTAATACCATTGATTATCACTTCTCCTTTGGACGGATTTTCTATGCCGGCAAGAACATTGAGCAGGGTGGTCTTACCTGTTCCGCTGGATCCCATAATTCCTATCAACTTGCCATGGCTTTCAGAGAAGCTTATATCCCTTATGCCAATATTGCCGTTAGGGAATTTATATTCCAGATTTTTGGCAGTATAGGAGATCTGACTTGTAGTAACATCGGCCAGGAAGTGGGAAACAACGTCACTGTAATAAACAGGGGCACTTTTTGGTAATTTGACCGTGCTGCCATTGGCAAATAAGTATATTCTGTCATTCCTTACCGGGAGTCCGTTTAGATAAAGGCTTTCATTACCTGTATATTTGAGAAAATAAAGATCAACGGATGGTATTCTAAGAATAAAGATATCTGTGTCTAGTTCTTTGGTTAGTATTTTTTTTGCATTATTAAATTTACCCGGGTCATCATTAATAATTAATATATTAACATCATCCAGTTCTTCAATATTATTTTTAATTACAAAAGATTCAATACTGCTGAATTCTTCTTTGGAAACCTTGAAAACCTCAGAAACAGTATTTATTATTGCCATTCGCTGATCAGTAAATTTACGGTCAGCATTTACGATCTCGAATAAACGGACAAGAACGATAACTTTTTGTTTCTGGGTAAGTGTTTTATTGATTTTTTTGCAAAGACCAAGGATTCTGACCGAATCTCTTACGGAAGTAAGTTTCTTTTTATTTTTTTCTTCTTCTGTTTCTTCCTCTTCTTCATCGATTCCGGCACCTTTAAGGCCGGCGTGTTCTTCAAAAAGACCGAAATATTCTTTAACTGCTTCGTCACTTAGTTGCTGCTGAAGAAAATTCTTAACGTATTCGACCTGAGTGATTTCAACTCCTTCATCTTGTTTAGCAATTATTGCAAACAATTGCATTAATGCCCTTAGAATTTCTTCACTCATTAACTAATCCAGTTTAATAACTAATTCAGATAAAAAGAATAGAGTAGTATTTATGGTGAATAGCTTACCTGTTCAAAAGGAACATCCACAATATCTGCATATTCTTCTCCTGCCTCTTCCATATCTTCATCATCTTCGGGATAATGCCAGCGAATTAATACATCATTATTGTTTTCGTGCATTTCTTCCAGCTTCATCAGGATGTCGAGTAGTAGCTTTGATGATGCAGTGTTAAAGTAAGTAAGCTTAAAATTGAATATTGTCTTTTTGTTCGGATTTTCAGCATATTCGTTTAACCAGTTAAGGACTGGCTCATAGAATGCAGAAACATCTTCAGGTAATGAACGACCGGAAATTTCCATAATTTCATTTTCTGCGTCCAAAATTATTTTTGGGGTATCCTCTGTTCCTTGAATCTTTATTGTTTCCATAGTTTATTTATGTTTAAAGCTCTTCTCTAGATATTGTTGAAGTTAATAAAAAGAATGAAGTATCATCGGAAATCGGCAGAAAATGGTATTCCAGTTCTTTTCCGGTTTTTCTCTTTATATCAATAAAACCAAGTCCCGCTCCACCTTTTTCGGACAGCCTTCCTTCTTTCATTTGTTTTTTATACAGCTGCTTAAGCTCATCTTTATCCATCCTGTTTATTGTTTCAAGCATTTCAGTAAGTTCTTCAATCCTGTCATTTTCAATAGCATTACCTGTAGTGACGCTATACTCGTTTTCCCCTTTGCTTACCAGGAATATTCCTCTTCCCGAGAACAGGTAATCATCAGATGTAAAGTCTTCAGCATGTTTGCTTATGTTCTGCAGACATTCCACCATAACATGAAATACCTTTCTCTGAACTGATCCTGCTTCATCATCTTTAGCCATATTAGATTCGGTTAAAGATGTAAAAGCTTTAGTTATCTGGTGAGTGATTTCACCTTCATATACAAGGGTAATCTCATGTGCTTTCATCGTTTTATAAAACTCGTACACAAATTCGAGAAACCCTTTAATATCTTTATTGCTATCCATATTATTTATTTTATTTAGTTATTTACACTAGAATTCAATTCCTATTAATAAAACATCATCAATTTGTTTATTATTGCCTTTCCATTTTTCGAAATCTTCAGCAAAATAAACATTATATTTTTCCATTGACAAATCTTTATTGTTTAAAATTGCATCTCTAATCCTTTTTGGTGAATATTTTTTTATCTCCGGTCCCCCGAGCTGATCTGGCAGTCCGTCCGAGAAAAAGAATATTTTATCCCCATGTTTATATTTTATCACATGGTTTGTAAAATTCTCTTCAGCTTTCTTTTTATGTGGGATGCCTCCAATAGCCTTTCTGTTGCCCTTATATTCAAGCAGCTCATCTTTTCTAAGCAGGTACAGAGACCTGTGGGCACCGGCAAACTGTACTTCCTTTTCTTTATGGTCAATTTGGCAGAAAGCAATATCCATGCCATCCCTGGCTTCAGCATCTTCTTTATCCTGCTTAAGCGTTTTCCTGACGGCAAAATGCAATTGATCACAGATTTCTGCTGCGGTCATTTTCCTCTCATGGTCAACAATATTGTTTAGAAGGAAGTATCCAACAAATGAAAGAAGAGCTCCCGGAACCCCGTGTCCTGTACAATCTATCGCTGCTATATATATGATATCCTCCCTTTTAAAGAACCAGGGGAAGTCGCCGCTTACCACATCTCTTGGTATATAGTATATAAAAGATTTTGGCAGGTATTGTCTGACGAGTTTGTTATCAGGCAGTATAGAAGATTGTATGCGTTCAGCGTAATTAATGGAGTCCTGTATTTTCCTGTTTTTGTCCTGTATTTCCAGCTCAATTTGCTTTGCCTCAGTTATATCATGGCCAACGAAAAGAATAGTCTCAAGTTCGTTTTCATTGAATTCAGGTATGGCATCTATGCTCATTATCCTGTCACATTTGTTGCCATCTATTATTGCAGGGATTGTGATTTCAGTATTGTTCTTTTGCGGGGATGCCTTGATAATTTCAATTGTCTCCTTAAAATAATTATAGAGTACATCTGAACATGATACTTCATTCAGCGTTTTGTTAATCAATTCCGAGGGCTTGACTTGCATATAATTTTCAACAACGGGATTGGCATAGAAATACTGTCCGACAGTACTAAGTCGTATAATCATGTCAAGGGAGTTTTCAGAAAGAGCCTGCATCTTACTTTTCAGCCTTTCTTCCCTTTCTGCCCTTTTTCTTTCAGTAATATCTGTCGAGTTAAGGATAATACCATTTATTGCAGGATCATCGAGCAGATTCCGGCCTGTAGATTCAATAAAAATCTTTCTCCCGTTCTTTTTCATATAAGTATACTGAATGGTAACAGGCTTATCGGGATTTGTAAGCAGTTGTTTAAACATGTCGCGTATGCTTGTTTCTCCTTTCCTTGTGAGTCTTTCTATGTCTTTACCTCCCATCATTTCTTCAGGACTATACCCGAGGATCTTTGTTACGGAGGGACTTTCATAGGTCATTACCATATTCTCATCATATATGGAAATTATCTCAGAAGCGTTTTCCAGCAACGAATAAAGCCTCTTTTGTGCATTCTCCACCTCAATGATCTTGGCTTCAAGCTGTTCATTTGATTTTTTAAGCTGTTCCTGTGTAATCCGCATTTCTTCAGCGTTCTTTCTCAACTGCTCTTCATTCTCCTTAAGCTCAATTGTCATCTGCTGGGATTCCTTTAACAGCTGTTCCGTTTTCTGGTTTACCTTAAGGTTGAATATTGTTCGGGCAATTATTTCTCCAAGTTCCTTCAGATACCTTATTGTAAGCTCGGAGATTTCAGGTTCAATTGATGCAAATTCCAGGACTCCCTGAAGTTTTTCGTCTGAAATCAGTGGCACAAGCAAAATACTCTGCGGTTTCTGATCCCCAAGAATACCGGAGGTGATGGTCGCAAAATCGTCGGGAATTTCCGTACGGTATATAAAATCCATCTCGTAGGCGCATTGTCCTATTAATCCGTATCCCAGCTTGAATTCCTGGTTAACATATTTTCTCCTGTTATATCCATATGTGGCGAGATTTTTCAGTGTTTTGCTTTCTTCCTCGTAAAGATATAAAGCCCCCTGCACTACATTAATATATTTTACAAGATCATGGACCACCTGAACGGATAATTCTTCTATTTTATTATTGAGCCGGAGTATGCTGGAAATAATCTCTTTACCTTCGGCAATCCAGCTTTGCTCCGATTCTTTTTTATAGTTGGAAAGCAGATTACTACGCATCAGGAGCAAAGAATTAGCCAGAATATCGTTATTGGTAGCTATTTCAAGCTTAGCCTCGTAATTACCTTCTCCAATCTGTTTTGCAAATTCGGCCATCTTATCGAGCCTGGCATCCCTTTCTTTTATTTTTGCATCAAAGACCTGTTTTTCTTTCTCTCTCCGGCGGTTAATAATATAAATCGAAATAACCGAGACAAAAGGTATAAGGTCTATCATCCATAAAGCCGGATTAATTTTATGTATCTGAATAATTCCTGATAATGATATTAATAATTTGCTAGTGACAATATCAATAGTCCATGCTATCAGCATAACAACCAGTCCGGCAAGAAATCCGACAAGAATTATCTTTGATGTATAAAGCGACTTGTTTTGTTTTTTCTGATTTTTTTCAGACATATATTTTATAATATATTTTACTTATTAATTTTAGTTATTTTGTCACCTAATTTTTTTGACAACTCTTTAAAAATCTTTTGTTCTGTATCAGTAATTTCTTTGAATTTTCCAAGTTCCATTACTGCTACAGTTGAGCTTTTATTTATTACCGGCACAATAATAACATGTTTAGGCAGGCTTTTTCCCAGTCCGGATTCAGCAGCAAAGTATTTATCAGGTATTTCATTAATAATCATTAATTCTTTATTCTTTGCTGCCTGTCCTGGCAAAGTTTCCCCTGTTTTAAAGTCTCTGGGTTTTTTGTCACCTGTAAATGCATATTCTCCTGCAACTGTAAAAAGATTTGTTTTTTTTGTTTTTATATAGAATAGTCCCTGGACTATTTCAATTTCCTTTGAGATATTTGAAAGCAGCTTATCAGCAAAGGATTTTAAAGTTTTTAAATTCTGTGAGCCCGGTATGATTTTTTTTACAATCTCGCCGGTATTTACCTCTTTTTTATCTGATATCTCCTCTTTTACTTCTTTCTTTTCAAATTCTGCAATTATATCTGCTCTCTCCTTTTCAACTATTTTTTTAATATGCTCATCTATTTTAGTCTTATCCGATAGCCTGTAAGCGGTAATAAACATTAATATACCGATAATAAAGATCAGGATAATAGTAATTGCCAGTATGGTACTATTAATAGCAAGCTCTCCCTTTAATGCATAATTCCAAGCACTGGCAGATAAAAACACCAATACAACGATTGATGTTATAAACAGAATTACAGTATATTTTCGATATTTTTTAATATTATGCATCAGTTAACTTAGTTTTAATAAAAACCTGATAATCAGATCAGTGTTATATACATAGTCTACTTTAGTCAGCTGTAATGCTGCCTGGGTCATGGTTTTAACCTCGCATTCCTCAGGGTCCTGTACAATAGTAACGCCACCGTTATCATGGACTTTTTTTAATCCGTAAGCACCATCTTTATTAGCTCCCGAGAGTATTATTCCTATTAACTTATTCCTATATGCATTGGCCGCTGTAATAAACGACAGATCAATAGATGGTCTTGAATGATTTACAGGATCTTCGGTTGACAAAGCTATCCTGTTTGCCAGTTCAATATACATATGGTAGTTTGCAGGCGCCAGAAATGCTTTGCCAGGGGTAAGTTTATCCTTGTCAAATGGTTCCTCAATAGGAATATTTGATTTAAGAGACAGAGCTTCAACAAATCCCGATCTCACATGTTTCAACCTGTGTAAACATAATAATACAGGCATGGGGTATGTTTTAGGCAGTGAATTGAGTATTTTCGTAACTATCTGAAAACTGCCTGCAGAACCTCCTATTATTGTTGCTCCATAGTTCATCCTATTTCACTGAAATTTTTCTTTTATAAACACCTTCAAGTTCATTTTCCGGCTCAAACTCGCTGCTGGAATTCATGTTTTTGATTTTTTCTTTTATACCCAGTATCAAATAGCCGGTTGCTGACAGACTATTATACATAATCTGCAGAATTTTCTCCTGTAGCGATGGATTAAAGTATATCAAACTATTCCTGAACAGTATTAGTTTGATATTCATAGGTGAATTATCAAAGTTAATATTTTGTTTTTTAAATTCTACGTCCTTAATTAAGGATGTATCCCTAATTGCATAATATCTATCGAGCCTGTAGTAATCTGAAAAATCTTTATCTCCTTTAAACCTCATATAATTCTCTGCTGAGACTTCAACCTTTTTTAATTCACACCTTCCGTCTTTTATACATTCTATACTTTTATCGCTGATGCTTGATGAAATAATCTGCACTTTATCCAGCATATTTATTTCTTTAAGAAGTATGGCAAGTGAGTACAATTCTCCGCCTGAGACGCTATTAGGCAACCATATTTTAAATCTATTCAAGTTCTTATCATTAATATTACAAAATAGTTCGTCTCTCAGCCATCTCCATAACGATGGATCCCTGAACATTTCAGTTGAGGGGACGGAAATTTCATGTAAAAATATATCAAAAAAATCCTTATTGCTTTTTAATTTTTTTAACAGACTTTCTACGCTGTCCAGATTATTTTTTATAATAATTTTTTCTAACCTGTGCTTAAATGAGGTAAGAGCATATTCCGAAAAGTCATAGCCGTAATTACTTAAAATTTGTTTAATTATTTCTCTTATATCAACAATTCCTAATTCAGTCATACTATGCTCAGGTTGAACTCTGTTTTTTCTTTTATTATATCAAATTTAAATATTTATTTTTCATTTTTTTTGGCTTCTGCAGCACTAATATTTACTATTGTATCCAGAAATTTAACAGGTACGTTATTTTTATTCATAACAGGCGATAAGTTATGTACCAGGTTATATTCCTTTTTTGTCCCGATTTTAATCTTTTCAATGAATCTTTGGTGCTTCCCTTTTTTAAGGCTATCCCAGAGGCCTGCCGGCATCTTTGTTTTTGAATATTGTGAGGTCAGGTCTGAATGCTTCCTTCCTATTACATCTTTTTTTGTACGTCCAAGGAAAATAAGAAGTTTATCATTGATATTTGTAATATAGCCATCCAGGTCGCACTCAACAGTAAATACCGACTTTTCAAAAGCATCTATTATTCCCTTGTATTCCTCCTCTCTTCTAACTGATTCTTCCTGGGTTGCTTTCAGTTCTTCCATATTTTGTCTCATTTCTTCTTCCTGTTCGAGCATTTCCTGGGCCTGAAGCTGTGATTTAGCCAGGAGCTGAGAAGTCTTTTCACTATTTGTTGCAGTCGTGACTGTTGAGGCAAGACTCGAAGCAACCTGTTCGCTGAATTCTATTTCGTGTTTCTGCAATTCATTAAGCGAAGCAATCTCTATTACTCCCAGCGCTGTGTCTTCCTGAATTATGGGAATAAGTATTATATTGCCGGGAGGCGTATCCCCGAGTCCGCTTGTTATGGAGATATATTTCTCAGGAATATCTGTCAT
This sequence comes from uncultured Bacteroidales bacterium, assembly GCA_964534745.1. GTDB lineage: Bacteria > Bacteroidota > Bacteroidia > Bacteroidales > UBA10428. The sequence continues at coordinate 27,128 of CAZHQW010000025.1, read as the reverse complement.
TATTATAGTTTTCTTTTCAATTGCACACGTACCAACAAGACCTTCACCCAGCATTACTTCTTTATCCATATATTTTTTGCGGTTATAGGCAAAGGCAGATACTAACTTCAGGATTGCGTTCTCATCATCCTGGTTTTCTATAAGGAATATACCTCCCTGAACAGCATTAAGATACTTTACTATCTCCTTAATAAAAATATCAGATAGTTTTTCAATATTATCGCTATTTAATCTCAGGATTTCTGAAAATTTTGCCAGGCCTTCATTAATATATCTTCGCCGGGTGTTCTCTTCATTGTATTTTTTTTGTTCTTCAGCAGATTTTTGAAGATTCTTCTGTAGTTGGTCCAATTCTTTACCCAATACATCATCTTCGCTTAAAACATCAATTTTTGAATCCAGTTGCCCTTTATTCAGGGCATGTGCATATCTTGTTTTTGTTTTCAGATTTTCCGTCAGTTCAGTAATTGATTCCGAGACTATTGATATTTCATTATTGACCCCGGGATGAATTTTATTATCCGGCAGTTTGCCTTTTACAAGCTGCGGAAGGAATTTCAGTATTTCATCCAGCGGTTGTAATATATACACCCTGAACATTTTACGTATAATAAATATAAATCCGGCTAATAAAACGATAACAAATAGCACCAGAATGATTAACAGGCCTGTCTTGCGGGCTTTTATTTTTTTGTCTAGTATTACGGCAATCCCGGTTACAGTATTAAGCAGCTCTGCATATGAATTGTCAAGATTATGCAGTATTCCTTCTTCGGAGGAAAGTCCTATTCTTTTATCCAGATTCACAAGTTGTTTTGCAGTTTCCAGGTATTTGTTCACATCTTCAGTAATATCAGGTATTTCAAGGGTTTCATCTTCACCAGGAGTAAGGGAGCTCTGTATATCATTTATCACGAAAGACATCTCATCAACCAGTTGCGGATTTTTACTAAGGAGATATTCTTTTTCCAACCGTTTTAATTTAGTAATACTTGCATATGCAGGCTGATCTTCAAAAAGAGACATTTTATTTTCAATCAGGGTACTTAAACTCTGCCAGTCCCCAACTACTCCAGCCAACTCAGTTCCTTTTTCTTTATATGCAAGTACCAGTTCAATAAAGTTATCAGAATAAATTTTCAGGTTCTTCCTGAGAATATGAATCTGATCTTCCGCTTTGCGGTCATTACGTATGATTCTTTTTTCAGAAAAGGAGTCGATTATTGATGCAAGAATGGCATTCAAAGAGCGAAACTTTTTTTCAAAAGGTGTATCATCAGATATAAGAAGCTTTGATTTTCTGCTGAAATTGATTATAAAATCCTGTTCGTTGTTTTTTAGCAGAATGATGTTTTTTTCAATATTCCTGATATCAAAGATAATATTCTTAAGGTTTTCTGTTTTGTGTTGGTAGAATACAGAAAAGCCGGCTAACATTGCCGTAAAAAGTATTATTATGAATGTAAGTGAAAGTATTCTGGTTTTTAATGATTTGAATTTCATATTCATAATTGTATGATGTTATTAATTTTTATAGTATCCATGACCTTTTTTTTGGTATTTAACAGAATGGCTTCCAAGTATAGTCTCATGCAAGCCCAAAATAAGGCATCCGTCCTCATAAAGATTCTTGTGAAACAGGTCAAAGACTTTACTTTGCAAATCATAATTAAAATATATAATAACGTTTCTGCACATTATAATATCAAATTTTACATAAAGGGTATTGTTTTCGGTGACCAAATCATGTCTTTTAAAAATAGGTTTTTCTTTCAGAAAGCTATTCATTCTGATAAGATCATTGACTTTATCGATTTGAAAATACTTTTCATAGGGTACATCTATATATTCTTCGTAGTTATAAGGATTTTCTTTAATCACCTTATCAAAGTTATCAAGATAACCAATATTAAATCTATATTTATACTCTCCTACTCTGGCTGACTCGAGGACATCGGAATTAAGATCGGTGGCATAGATTTTAGTCTTGTCTAAGATTTCCAGTTCATTTAACAGAATAAGCATCGAATAGACTTCCTGTCCGCTTGAGCAGCCGGCGTGCCAAATGTTGATAATTGAATTGTTTTTCAGTTTTGGCAGGATTGCGTATCTAATTGTCTGCCAGACCTGCGGATCTCTAAATAGTTCTGTTGTATTGACAGTAATTTCTTTGACTATTTTTTCAACAAACTCCTGACTATTCTTTATCCTGGAGATTAGGGTAGTGATATTTAAATTATTATCAGATAATACTTTCCCAAGTCTTCGTTTTAAAGATTTTTCAGAATATTGGCTGAAATCGTATTTTGATGAGTACTTTACTGCGTTTAAAAAAAGTTGATAATCCTGATCTGTTATGGTCATACAACATATATTATATCAGACTACACTGTTTCTTCTGGGCATTAATTGTAATATTAAATCTATTAAAAGTTCATGAAAATTTAAAACAAAATTCAAAATATTTGCTAATTCATAGGTAAAAGAACAGGATTTAAATGTAGTAAAAATAACTTTAGGTTATAATAAATAATTATATATGAAAAGCCTGTTGTATTTAGGAAATAATCTGCTAATAATCAGGTGCGTGATATTATATTCAGTAATTTGATATGTCGGATACCCTTCTTATAAATGCCTCACCGTGACCTTTACTTTTCATTTCTTTAAGTCCGTTTACAGCTGAACCATATGAATCGTATTCATTATATGTATAACGGAATAATTTGTCTGATCCGTAACTCACCTTTAAGTCCTTAAGGTTTTTAAAATAGGACAGGGGGACAGGATTTCGCAGGGCCATTATCTGAATGGTGTAAATTTCTTCAGTATGGCGGTTATCATATTCGTAGTTGCTAACCGATAGGTACTCATTCAGATCAAGCTTTCTGATAAAGGCATTTTCATAACCCAGTTTTTTAATCCTGCTCAGCTCTGTCATTAACACTGCTTTATCATCAAATTGGCCTGTTATATACCTGTAATAGCCATCGTTGCCTATTTGGACCTTTATGCCCGGAATATTGTTAAAATAGTCTGTCCTTACCGGTTTTTTCAGTGCCATAACCTGTATGGTATAAAGTAATTTGCTTTCCGGTTTCTTTTCATAATGCGTTGTCCGGTCATAAGATTCTGTATAGGTTGAATATGTTTCTTCTGATGGAGCTTCTGCTATTATTTCTTCCTTTGCTTCCGGCACTTCTGCTTTTTCTGCCGGTACTTCTGCTTCTTCTACCGGCACTTCTGCTACCGTTTCTTCTTCTGCTAACTCTGCCGGTACTTCTGCTACCGTTTCTTCTTCTGCTTCAGGTTTTTCCAGTTTTGGATTTATAACAATTTCCTTTGGGCTATAGTCGTTATCTAACGCCAGCTTATCAACCTGCGGCACATACAATTCTTTCGTAAATATAACCTCATAATTGCCGGCAGGTAATTCATACTTGTAATCACCTGAAAACGGACTGGGATAAATAACATCAACAGTATCCATGATATCAGCATCAATAAGTGTTATCCGGCAGTCCCCAAAATACGGGAAGTCATTTTGCAAAGCCAGGGACCCTTTGAGTGTGAAAATCCTTTCAGGCAATATTTCCATGCGGCAAATGTCGTAGTCACTGATATCTTCTTCACGGGGAATTGAGCTATATGCAAATGTTCCATCGCCCAGGGGCCTGTAATAGACATTATCATCAGTGGTATTTATTGGATATCCCAGATTTACAGGGTCAGTCCATTTACCTGACGGATCCCTGACGGACATAAATACGTCATAACCCCCGATAGAAGTATGTCCTTGCGAACAAAAATAAAGGGTATTGTTATCAGGAGTGACAATAGGCATTATTTCGTTTAGATATGTGTTAATGGTGCTTCCAAGATTTTCAGGATTGCTCCATTTACCTTTTGGATTCTTAACAGATTTATATATATCCAATCCTCCAAAACCTCCTTTTCTGTCACTTACAAAATATAATTCATTACCGCTCGCTGATTCGAATGCATGTGAATTCCACGATTTTGTGTTAACCGGACTTTTTAATTTCTTCATTTTGGACCATCTGTTATTTTCCAGGGTTGAATAGCATATTGTGCTTGAGAAATAGTTTTTTACTGAAAAGTATATTCTTGTTTTGTCACTGGATATTGAAGAGGGGTAGCTGTCATTAAATGAACCTATGGCATTATTTATATTAACCGGTTTTGTCCATTTACCGCCTTCCTTTTTTGTAATATATACAATATTTTTTCTTTCACTGGACTCAAGATAAACCAGGAGTGACTCATCATCTGATATTACAGGGAAAATTTCTGAATTTTCTGAATTTATGGGGGCTGCCAGCTTTTCAACATTGACAGACACAGGATTGCCCATTAATGTTTTTGCATATTCACATGCTTTAATCTGGTCATTAACATATTCTATTTTTGATTTATCATTTGTGTAATACAGGTACTTATTGTAATAATCCAGCGCATTGTCAAGATCCTCGTTAAGATGATAAGCTTTTGCAATTAAGAAGTATGTTTCCGTAGGGGTGTTTGTCTCGCCAAAGTTGCCTTCCTTAAAATCTTCAGAGACACTCAATACAGCAACTTTCAGGTAGGGGAGAGCTGTTTTTTTCACATCGGGCAAGTTCAAAAGGCACTCTCCGACCCTGTAGTTATATAAAGCATTATCGGGATCCCTTTTTAGCAGCTCTTTATATAGTTTTAATGCTGTCTCATAGTCATTAAGCTGGAGTGCATAATCAGCTTCAAAAAATTTGTTTCTTATACTGCTCTGGCACGAAGCGGATAAATGATGAAACAGGAAACAGCATATTATCACAAATTGAGCCAGCCTTTTGGTAAAAGCCATTAATATATTAATTTTTTTATATGCGCTCGTTATATTCATTTTTTTTTGCTAAGGAGCGGCAGTGTAAAGTAAAACACAGAGCCTTTTTTTGGAGCAGATTCAACCCATAGTTTCCCTCCAAGAATTGTAACCAGTTCCTTTGAGATTGAAAGTCCGAGTCCGGCCCCCCCGTATTTCCTGCTAAGTGATTCATCTGCCTGTCTGAAGCGGTCAAAGATAATATCCTGCTTGCTTTTTTGGATTCCAATGCCCGTATCCCTGACATGGAATTGAATCATACGGTCTTCAATGATTTTGTATCCAAATTCAACCGATCCTTTATCAGTGAATTTCATGGCATTTGATAACAGGTTCATCAATATTTTGCGCAACTTGAAATCATCGGTAGAAATAATACAGTTTTCATCAGATAATTCCGTGGTTAATATAAGCTTTACATTTTTTTTGCCTTTATTCTTTATTTCTGCATTAAAATAATTATGAAGTGATTTCAGCAGCTCATTCAGACAGAACGTCTTCGAGACAATGGTTATCTGTCTGCTATCGATTTTTGATATATCAATAATATCATTTATTAAATCCAGGAGTTGTTTGCCATTAAATAAAATAATATCAAGAAATTTGGTCTTTTTTTCTGCAGGCAAATTTTCATTTTTCAGGAATTGGGAAAATCCAAGGATCCCGTTGAGCGGGGTTCTTATTTCGTGAGACATATTTGCAAGGAATGCTGTTTTAAGCTTGTTTGCCCTTTCAGCTTCAATTTTAGCCCTTCTAAGCTGTTTTTTTTCTTTTATTGATCTGGTAATATCTCTTCCTATTCCCATAATGCCGATTATATTCCCCTGATTGTCTTTCAGAGGAACTTTTGTTGTCGAGTAGTAAAGAATTCCTTTGGTTTCATCCAGTACTTTCTCTATTATATTGATTTTTGGGATTCCCGTCTTTATTATTTCCTGCTCATCATTATAGAATTTCTGGGCCATTTTGTACGGGTAGAAGTTGAAATCTGTTTTTCCAATAAGCTCATCCGGAGTTTTAACGCCCATCAGTGAGGTGACCCATTTATTGGCAAGCAGAAATCGGCTGTTAGTATCTTTTACGAAAATATTGTCGGGGATTGTATTTATAAGTTTTGGCAACAGGTTAATTTCATATGAGTATTTGAACTCTGCTTCTTTTAATTCAGTTATGTCTTGCACCTGAATTATTGATGAGTACTTTTTATTTTCACAGCTATCAATGTGAGAAATTCTTGCCCTTGCCCAGAAATAAGTTCTGTCTTTTCTCTGGATCCTTATTTCTGTTTCTCCTGTTAACGAGCTATTAACAGATGAAAGATCTTTAATCTCATTCAAGTCGAGTTCATTGGTTAACGATTCCATGGTTATATTTTTTATTTCATCATCGGAGTATTGCAGCAGGTTTAAAAATGTCTTATTGACAGCAGTAATATATCCGTCTGCGGATAGTATTGCTATTCCGAGTAATGAATTTTCAAATATACCATTAAAGAAATGAGTGAGAGATTTGTTGTCAAGAACAGGAATCTCTTTTTTTGTATCCTTTTTTCCCAATTTTAGCCGAATATATATACTAATTTATAAAAAATTAGCTGTAAATAATAATGATATACCAGTTAATAAATTATATATAAATATATAATTTCTCTATTTTAAAGCTCGGCATGCTTGATTGTAATTGGGTAAGAGGGGCAATTGTTAAAAATACAGGTTGTTTATTTATTTATGGTTTTTGGGCAGGTAATTTAAAAGTAAAATTGCTTCCTTTTCCCGGTGTACTAATTACCCATATGTCACCCCCGTTTTTTTTCACAAATTCTTTACATAGTATTAATCCGAGTCCGGTCCCTGTTTCGTCATTAGTACCTTTGGTCGAAAAGTTCTCGTCGATCCGGAATAATTTACCTATATTTTCTTCCTTAATACCCACACCTGTATCAGATACCGTCACTTCAACGTAGTTATGCTCTGTTTTTGATGTTATCTCGATTTTCCCTCCCGTGGCAGTGTATTTTATCGCATTTGACAGCAGGTTTCGTATTATGGTATTTATCATATTCGAATCGGCATAGGCTTTTACTTTTTTGTCAACCCTGTTATTCAATTCCAGCTTTTTATTGGAAGCGTTATTATATATAAGATCAATATTATCATCAACCAGTGGAGCAATTTCTATATCTAAAGGCGTCATTTCCAGTCTTCCCGTTTGTGAGCGCGACCACTCAAGCAGATTCTCCAGCAGCATATAAGCGTTTTTTGATGTCTGAAAAATTATATTGATGAATTCGCCTATCCGGTTTTTGTCATACTCGTTGATATTTGTGATCAGCAGCTCGGAAAAGCCCAACAGTGTATTAAAAGGATTTTTTAAATCATGTGCGATTATAGAAAAGAACTTATCTTTGGTCGCATTCAGCTCTTTAAGTTCCCTGGTGCGGAGCTCTACCTTTTTTTCCAGGGTTGCATTCAGTTCCTTTAATTCTATATTCTGTCTGATAATAGTTTTTTCCTGATCATAACTTCTCAGGGCCTCCTTAACTGTCAGAATAAGATCTTCTTTATCCCATGGTTTTGAAATAAATCTGTATAGGTTAGCTTTGTTTACCGCATAACTCACTCCTTCAATACTTGCCTGTCCGGTTAAGAGAATATTCTTTGTATTAGGCAGGAGTGCATGAATTTTTTCCAGCAATTTGTCACCTTTCATCCCAGGCATAATGAAGTCTGCAATCACAATGGGCAGTTCAACCTTATCCTCAATAAGTTCATTAATTACTTCCATTGCTTCTTCCCCGCTTTCAGCCACTTCGATCATATGGGCACTGTATTCAGATTGAAGCTGTTCCTTAAGAGAATCAAGGACTATAACCTCGTCGTCAATGCAAAGAATGATATCTCTTTTATTCATTTTTAGTCAGACCTGATTTGATTATTCTGAATAATTCATCCTCTGACCATGGTTTATTTATCACCGCAAAAAGGTCAGCATGTTTCTTTGCCTTGTTTATGGCTTCTTCATTAGCTTGTCCTGTCAGCATAATTTTTACTATTGAAGGATATTTCTGATGGACCTTGATAAGGAATTCATCTCCATTTATTCCGGGCATCAGCCAATCCGATACAATTATAAGAATTTTTATTTCATCTTCCAGCAATTCTTCAATTAATTCCAGCCCTTCTTCTCCATTTTCTGCTGTTTCATAAAGATAATCATACCCAAAGTATTTTTCCAGCTGCTCCTTAAGACTGTCCAGTATAATGTTCTCATCATCAACACATAAAATTGCGTTACCTGCCATATATAGTTATTTTACAGGCAATTCAATAGTGAATTCAGTCCCTTTGCCAAGTTCACTCTTGAATGTAATGAAGCCGTTATGTTTTTCTATTATTTTTTTTACTATGTCCAGTCCCATTCCACTTCCTTCTCCCTGTTTTTTTGTTGTAAAAAAAGGTTCAAAAATCTTATCCTGAATATCAGGTTCAATTCCACAGCCTGTATCTGCAAAACTTATGGTAACGGAATCACCTTTGTTTTTTGCAGTTATTGTGAGTGTGCCGTTATAGCTCATTGCGTATATAGCATTATGTATAAGATTGGTCCACACCTGGTTTATCTCATCCTGAAAGCAATTTACCTCAGGCAATTTTTCAAAGTCCTTTATAACTTCGACTCCTTGTTTTAGTTGATTATGATACAGGGTAAGTACGGTCTCAATGCCGTCAATGATGTCAGTGGGCACTTTCTGTCCCTCCATATCACGGTGAACGTATTTCTTTAGGGCAAATACAACTTTTGTGGCTTTTTCTACAGCCAGCTGAATTGTATAGGCATTTTTTTGAATAGATGCAAAATTTTTTGCTGAATTCAGGATTTCCAGGGATTTATTGTCTTTAAAGAAATCAATTAGTTCGTTATATTTTTCGAATATATGCAGGTAGATAAAGGTGTCGGCCACAATATTCGGAGATTCAATCCCTCTTTCGCTCAGGGCTTTGGCAATTTCTCTCCTGTATTTCCTTTTTTCTCTTGAAGATACATCAGGTACTGCGCGATTTGCCAGGTTAAGAATTTTAATGAATAGTTTCAACTCTTCAGTTGTATGTTTTGTAACCAGTTCAGGCACCTCTTCCAAAGCTTTGTCCAGGGAATCATTCAGATTTCCAATTGATGCTTTAATAGCACCGAGGGGAGTATTTATCTCATGTGCAACTCCGGCTATAAGCTGACCCAGGGCAGCCATTTTTTCGGACTGGACGAGCTGTTCCTGGGTAATTGTTAAATTATCAATTAATGCTTCAAGGTTTTCTTTCTGATTAATAAGTTCTTCATTGATATAACGGATCTCTTCCTCTACCCTTTTTCTTTCCGTTATATCGCGTGCAATGGCAATAGCCACCTTCCTGTTCTGTATTTTAAAGGAATGGGTACTTATCTCGATATTTATATGGGTTCCATCCTTTGCTTCCCATATTCTTTCAAATTTTGAGTCTTCCTTAAGCTGATTCTCCCCGGATGTGTCATCCATGAATTCAACAGCTGTAAGATCGGCAGGGGACATCCTGACTAATTCTTCTTGCGAATAACCGAGTTTCTGGGTTGTATAATCATTGACTTCCATAAATTTTCCCGGGAGGCCTTTATTGTCTATTGCATAAAGAAAGACAAAGTCTGATGCCTTGTTAAAAAGAAGCCTGTATTTTTCTTCCTGTTCCTTAATCAGATCTTCTGCTATTTTACCTTTTGTTATATCCTGTGCTATACCTTCAATAGAGATTAGTTTATTATCTTCGTCAAAGATGGGAACTTCAGATATTTCAAGGATATGTGCCTTCCCCCTTTTGGATAACAGCTCAACAGTGAATTTTGGCTGTTGTATACCTTCAAGGGATTTTTTTTCGTGTTCCCTTGCTTTTTCGTTTACAGGATTATCAGTATAAAGACTATCTTTCTTTTCTATAAATTCATTTGTATCATACCCGAGAATAGTTTTAACCGAAGGAGAAACAGACAAGAGGGTGCCGGAATCCGATTTGGAAAAGAAGATATATTCTTCTTCAAGGCTGTCTACAAGGTTTTCATATTTTTTTCTGCTCTCCTGCAGTGATTCAAAAGCATTCGCGATTTCCTCGTTCTGGAGGAGTATTTTTTTCTGATTTTCTTTTAAAACGGATGAAAGAGTTCGCGTAATTATGCTTATAAACAGGACTGATATAATGTAGCCGCAACATATTATGAGCAGGATAACCGAAAATTGCCTTTCCAGTAATATAAAACATACAATAATTATTGCAAATATTAAAGTAATGCCGATTAATAATTTGGTATTCAGTTGCAGTTTTTTCATGGCATTATTTGTCGGTACCCTTGTTCTGGCAATGATTAGTTTCTAAATTAATAATTATTTTTAACTATATCAATAAGATTATTACATCCTGAAAATCAGTCAAATAAATAACAATTTTAACCGTTTATTATAGTTGCGGTTTATAAAAATTCATTATAATACGGATGAAAAATAATAAACTTCTTTTATAGAAAAGAAAAAATCTTTATCTTTTAAGTTAAGAATTTCAGAATAAAAGATGGAAAAATTTTCGTTATGCTAAAAGCACTTTTCATATTTATATTATGCTTACCCATATTTTACGTTACCGCTTATACGCAGGAGATTGATACAGGCTTAAGTATCTGTATAAGCGGACAGGCATTAAGCATCTTTAATGAACCTGTTGATAGTATTAAAGTTATTGCAGGTACGCAGGACTATAAGGATTCAGTATACGGCGATTTTAACGGGTTTTATAAAATAATAATGCCAAATGAGCAGGGACGGAGGGGACAGAAGATGACTTTACGTTTTATCAGAGATGATTATAAGATTTTTGACACGACATTTTATTATTCATTTCGGGATACAGATGCTTATATAAAAGTAAGATTAATCCCTAAATATAAGATACTGGTAAAAGGAAGGGTCCTTGCAGGCAATATGCCGGTAGAAAATGTCGAAGTAGTTATCAGCCATAACAAAAAGACTTACAGGGTTAAAACGCTGGATTGTTATTATGATGATGAGGATTACTGGAATTGTCTTTACCAGGGCATGTTCAAGCATGATGTTGCAACTGATGATCCTAATGATACTATTTATCTTTACTTTTCAAAACCAGGATTCAAGCCGGCGCAATATAAATTCAGATTTGCTGATTATACGGGAGAACTGGTAAAATACAAAATCAGGTATGCTGACAGCATTCCCGAACTGAGAGATAACAGTTTTAGCCTGAAGCTGGCCTATCCATTAAGCTCAGGGTCGGGCTGGTTTCTGGGGGGCTCTTATTACAGGTTAATTAAGATAGGGGAATTCAGGAGGGTAGCTCCCGGAATAGAAGTATCTATGGTTACTTTAAGTGAGAATATAGAATATGTGACTTTTTCCGGACTTGAGGCTTCCTATGACACGACATATATAACCGGGATGGCAGGGCCGTCACTGCTTGTTTATCTGACCAGACCGGATATAAGAAGGTTTTGCACATACCTGGGCAGCACATTTGCCTGGAGCTTTAACAAGGCTGAATTTATATATCAGCCATTTGCAGGGGTAAGGTTTTTTCTGGATATGAATAAGTCCGTCAGTATTGATTTAAGATATCTGTCATATCATTTCGAGGCTAAAAGATATACCTTTAATTACCTGGGGAATGCCGACAGTTATTTTATAAATAAATCTGATGAGAGATTACTGATAAACCTGGGGCTTCAAATTTGTTTCTGATATATTTGAAATTATTATATGAAGTTAATTAAGCTGTTCATATTATTTTTCTTGGCAATGCTTTATCAGGGATGTGAAGATGAAGGGGGACAGATATTAAATGAAGATCTGATTTTCAAAAACAGTAATGAAATACAAATCCCTCCCTTCAAATATGCCTTAACACAAGGAGACACAGTTTTGGTAAGGGGGGACTTAAGCTTTAGTTCGGCGACAGTTGATACAGTGCCGCCAACACCTGTATTGTCATGGGACTCTGTTAAGAGTAATATTATATGTGCTGCTATTTTTATAAACAGCATTCAGACTGATGATAAAACAATAACAAATGATACATCAGACATTGTCTGGATCTGGCATTCAGGACTCTCGGGGGGTGAAAACGGACTGGTAAAATTTGAACAGGGCGTCAGCCAGATCAATCCGGATAAACCTGAGTCCCTTCTCAGGGCACCGCCTCTTAATAATGGGCAGACATACTACTGGGCAGTGTGGGCCTGGGACAATTCAGGGATAAAAATTAACTTTTCGAGCAGGCAATTAAAATTTACGGTCAGGCAATAAATAAAATCCGGCACTAATAACAGGCTGGATTTCATATTCTTAGTTATTCTATTGACTGTCTAACTACCTGTATGTCAATGATATAAACCACCTGAAAATTTTAGTCTTTACCCCCAACTATTTCATCAAATAAGGGTATTTGTTAATGTAATAAATACCACATTGACCTATTACAAATCGTATATAAGAATGAAAAAGATTTTGGGCAACAAAAAAAAACTAAAATGAAAACAATAGGGTTAATTAACAGCAATTACTCCCTATTACTAACTAAATCCTTAAAGTCAAAAATCAGCGATTTCCTTTCAAACGTACTATTATTACAGCTAAGAATAATTATCCTTGCATGTCTGCTGACTGTAAGTACAAGCTACCAGAGTGAGGACAGTTGTATTGGCAAAATTTCCACCGAGCAGTTTCTTCCTGTTTTCAGGGCAGACATGACTATGAGGTTAATGTCGGCGGGTGAGAAAGATACTCTGGAGGTCATGAAGAAAAATCTTGAATATACCGGACTGGCAAAAGCGTTTTATACTATAAACGGATGCAGGCCGGTATGGACGATAAATAATAATCTCACGAAAGACTCCCGTGAATTTATAAACCTTGTTGAAAGATCAGCAAATTATGGACTTGATATGAATTTATACGATATCGGGTCAATTAAAGAGCTTGCATCAGAACTTGAGAAAAGTGACATAAATAGTAATAACATCAGGTTAAGGGAGGATCTGGAACTTTTCATCACAGATGCCAGCTTTAAGTTTATGATTAACCTTAACAGGGGGCTGCATTATTCAGATAGAGATTCAGCAACAGCAGTTTATATTAATTCATTACCCGCTTATTTATCGGCATCAATCAATAACGGCAATCTGCTTACCGGCATCTTAAGCCTTCAGCCTGATAATGATAATTATAAACGCTTGCAGAAAGCTCTTGAAAGGTATCTTGAGAGAGTATCATTAAATAATGAAGAATATGATATACCGGTTCCGGAAAAGGATCCTGAAGATGCAAGAATTAAGGCTGCAAAGGTGCTTGTTAACCATGGTTATCTCGCTGAAGCTGATATGGGCGTTGATACGATTTATAAAATAGCTTTAATAAATTTCCAGCTATTCCACGGCCTTGAACCTGACGGCAATCTTGATAAAGATACAAGGGATGCACTTTCAAAATCAACCAGGTACAGGTATAACCAGATCGCCCTTAATCTTGACAGACTCAGAAATGAGCAGGTTCTGGGTGATAAGTATATTTTTGTTAATATACCGGCATTTAAGCTCAGGATTATAGAAAAAAGTGAAGTAAGGGAGGAATATAATGTTATTGTGGGCAAACCTGTAACTCCGACACCGGTTATGTCAAGCAGGATAGAAAAGATCATAACAAACCCGTTCTGGAATGTGCCGAAAAAAATTACTCTTTATGAATTGCTGCCGCAGATAAAGAAAGACTCCATGTACCTGAAAAGACACAGGTTTAAGCTAATAGACAGTGAATTAAATGTCGCAGATCACAGCCAGATTAACTGGAATAATGTCAGTGCCGATAACTTTAACTATTATATAAGGCAGGATGCAAGCAGTTCAAACGCACTGGGAATAATAAAATTTATTTTCGATAATCCTTATCATATTTATCTACATGATACTCCGGGAAAGAATTTGTTCGCAAGAAATACCAGGGCTTATTCACACGGATGCATAAGGTTGCAGAATCCCGAACAGCTTGCCGAGTATATAGTAAAGAACAATTGCTGCGGTATGGATCAGATGCAAATAAAGAATTTGCTGGAAAGAGGTATTCACAGGGAAATAGAAGTTACCAGTCCGTTGAATATTTATATCAGGTATCTGACATGTGAGGCTGACGACCATTACAATATTTATTTCCTCAACGATATATACAGGAAAGACAATTTATAATCTCTGATTCTGCCAGGTAGTTGTTATCCGGATAATAAACAAAGACGCAGGTCTTATCCTTTATCGTATTAACAATGTTTTCATAATTCTCTTTTGGCAAGGCGGGGCAGCCATAGCTGCGGCCAAGGCGTCCGTATCTTTTTATGAATTCCTCATTGACATAACTCGCTGCATGAATTACTACAGCCCTGTCCATTGCATTATCGTTAATGCTTCTTTCCAGTCCCCTTAGCCGCAGGGAAAGGCCGTGGTTCCCATAATATGTTTCACCGGTAACAAAGAAGCCGATACTGCTCTTATGTGAACCCTTTCTATTGGAGAAGCTTATAGCATAATTAGCCCCCGAATTTCTGCCATGGGCAACAAGTGATTTATAAAGGATACTGCCCTTGCTTACATCAATTACAAAAAACCGGCAGGAGTCCGATGGCAGGCTGTAATCAATAATTGTTAGTACCGGATTACCTGATGTTATATTCTTGTGCCTCATCAGGCTGTATCCTTTTATTGCCTGTGCAAGAGCTTCAATGTTTAATTCAGGATCATTGATTTTATTATAAAGAGCCTTCACAGGGCCGTCATTTGCTGACGGTGAATTCAGATAGTTCTCTTTTTCACCTGAAAGTGAAATAAACTGCATTAACACAAATACAATAGTGTATATACTGGTCATGTGATTTAATTTCCCGGCAAAAATAAAACTAAAACAGATATTTATTTTAGTTTTTTTTAACAGTTAATATTTTTCGGATAATACCAGTGGCATGATTATTGCTAATTTATGGGTAGCACTTAATGTAGTCATGTTATGAAGAAGTTAGTTTTTGCATCGGTATTTATGATGTTTTTGACATCATACGGATTCTGTTATGTCGATAAATACCCTATAAGATGGGGTAAAATAACGGAGTCGGAGTTTGAAATAAAATCGTTCCAGGGAGATACATCTGTATCTGCTATTATACTTTGCGATTTCGGAGATATTAAAATAACGAACCGCACTTTTTATACAAGGCATGTCCGTATAAAGATTCTGAAAGAAAGCGGACTGCAGTATGCACATATTGAGATCCCATACAAGGACTGGAATAAACACGATGATATAATTGAACTGAAAGCCCAGGCATTTAATCTTGAGAACGGGGAAATTGTAAAAAATAAAACTAAGTACAGCGACATTTCAGATGTAAAGGTTGATAATAAATTGAGGAAAAAGATTATAAATATTGCAGGAGCCAGAGCAGGTTCGATAATTGAGTATTATTATACCATTGCATCTTTGGATTTTATGAAGCTTGATGACTGGTATTTTCAGTCCGCTATACCTTGTTTATGGAGTGAGATAAGGATAGATGTCCCTGAGCCCTTTATCTACCTTGTAACATACCAGAAAGGGAAACCCCTGTCACCGGATGAGGAGCTTGTATTTGCCAAAGACCTTGAGTGGCTTTATAATACAAAGAGGATGAAGAAGAGGATTGAGCTGGCAGAAAGAAACCATGTATTATATGAGTCGCCGGATAAAAGCTACAGGGTTTATGTGATAAATGACATGAAGAAGAAGATAATCATGAAGAATATGCCCGGTGTGGAAAGTGCAAAAGGTTATATAAGCGTCAAAGACTATTATCCAAAATTACGGTTTCAGCTGTTTGAATCTTCAGGGAGGTTGCCGTGGATATTCAGGCCTTTAATCTATACTACTCTTGATGATTATGAAACAAGCAGCAGGTGGGAGTTGTATCATTCATTCAGGAGAACAGGCTATGTGCATTATAAGCTGGATACATGGCCTGAAATGAATGAAAAGATGCTGGAAAGCGAAAGGTTCGGGATGCAGCTTCTAAAGCACATAGATTACATTCCTGTCTTTGACAGTATATTGCCGGGGAAAAATTCGGACAGGGACAAGATGATTGCAATTTATGATTTTGTTCGCACATCAATGACCTGGAATAAACAATATACTGTTTATCTTGATAACGGACTTGCAAAACCTTTTAATAAAAAGGAAGGCACTAGCAGTGAGATTAATATGATAATGGTCTATCTTTTAAGGAGGGCGGGACTTGATGTATATCCCGTTCTGTTGAGGACCAATGATCTGGGAATGCCCGAGACTGTTTATCCCGCTCATAACCAGTTCAACCATGTCATTGCCATGGTAAAAATCGGGGGAGAGACGTACCTTCTTGATGCTATCGATGCTGACAGGCCTTATAATATACTGCCTGAAAAGGATTTGTATACAAAGGGATGGATAGTGAGCAAAAATGATTACGGATGGTTAAACCTGTTTCCAAATAAAACAGTATCCCCCGGGACGGATGTCGGGGCCCATATGCTCACATTGTCTATCTTTCCCGCAGTGCCGGCTGTTCCGAAGCCGATATAACCCATTATCAATGTGCGGTCTTTTGCTGTCAATGCAGGATTGGTCATATCATTTAAATAGACTGTTATGGTTTTTTCCAGGATATTCCGGATAACTTTCACCCTGTTCCACTTATTTTTCTCCAGGGTTTTACCCGGAGTGGTCCTGGCACTTATTTCTGTGAGCACTTTCTTTCTGACCAGGAAAACATTATGAGTATCTGCAACGGCTTTTGATGCCAGCCTGATATAATAGTAGTTGGAGGGATCCCTGAACCCGCAAATAATGCATATGCCCTGGCCAGCCTGTTCTTCCCCTGCCGGCATAATATCAAGTTCCATTATAAAGTCACTGTACATCTCAGTCGAGATTACCGCCAGCATATCGGGCTGCCCGGTTGAATCGGGGTATCCTGGCATTTCAGAGAATTCAAGGTAATAGTTACTATTATTTCCTGCCACTCGCCAGTAGCCAGGATCGGAAAAACTGAAATCTTGCAGAGCCTCCTTACCTGAAAAGTCCTGGCTGTACTGGATTATATAACCCAGAGGCAGCTCCTGTGCATAGGATTGGAGGGTCAATAATGAATTGACAATTAGTAATAGATAAATATTAAGATTTGCTAAGTACAGGTTCGTGGTATTTGTGGATTAGTTTCATCAGCTCGCCGTTATTTATGGGCTTGCTTATAAAGTCATCAAATCCCAGTTTAAGATAAATATCTTCGGCCCCCGACATTATGCATGCTGTTTGCACAACAACAGGAAGTTTTTTTCTGATTTTCCTGATCCTTTTAAGGGTTTCACATCCGTTTATTCCTGGAAGTTTGATATCCATCAGCACAAGGCCTATTTCACTGTTCCTTTTGCAGATTTCTATAGCCTGCTCGCCGCTTTTAACTATAAGATAGGATTTAATGTTTTCTTGTTCGAATAGTTCCTTAAAGAGTACACAGCTGACATCATCATCCTCAACAACAAGTATCATATTCCCGTTTTTATTCATGAAAAAAAATTGAACTAGCGAATATATCGTTCTATTTAAGGGAAATCAATAGCATATTTCAACAAGTTGTCAACAATTTTATGTTGATAACATTCAAAAAAAATTAAATTAGCTATTCTTAAGTCGGAATAATAATAATCAGGAATGAAAAAAGACAAGGGGAGGCAAAGAGTTCATTTCATAGCTATTGGAGGTGCAGTAATGCACAACCTTGCTATTATATTAAAAAAGAAAGGATTTATTGTCAGCGGATCGGATGATGAGATTTTTGAACCATCGAGGTCAAGGTTGTCGGAACATAAAATATTGCCGGCAGAAGCAGGATGGGATCCTGATAAAATCGACCGGGACATAGATTTTGTTATTCTGGGGATGCATGCGAGAAAGGATAATCCCGAACTTCTCAGGGCAATTGAGCTCGGAATAAGAATATATTCCTACCCCGAATATATATACGAGATGACAAGAAACAAAACGAGGGCCGTTATAGGTGGCAGCCATGGCAAGACAACCATTACCGCCATGATAATGCATACACTGCATTATCATAATTACATGTTCGATTATCTTGTTGGGGCAAAGATTGAAGGCATGGATTTTATGGTGGGACTGTCAGATAATTCGAAAGCCGCCATTCTTGAAGGAGATGAGTACTTTTCTTCTCCGCTTGATCCGGCACCCAAGTTTCTTCGTTACCGTCCGAATATAGCACTAATAAGCGGCATCGCCTGGGATCACATAAATGTTTACCCCACATTTGAAGAATATACAGATCAGTTCCGTTTTTTTATCCGAAAGATTGAACCTGACGGGGTTCTTATATACAATGCAGATGATGTTCACTTAAAAAAAATAGTAAAAGTCCTTAGGGATGACATAAAGGCAATTCCTTATTCCGGACATCCGCATGAAAATGATAACGGGACAATTAATCTGTTATATAACAATGAGAAGATCCCTGTAATGATTTTTGGCGAGCATAACATGCAGAACATAAATGGAGCCAGGCTGGTATGCAACCAGCTGGGAATAAAAGATTCACAGTTTTATGAAGCAATATGTACATTCAAAGGTGCGGCAAAGCGCCTCCAGCTTATCGGAAGCAATGATAATACAAGCATTTACAGTGACTTTGCACACTCGCCCTCGAAGCTTGAAGCCACGGTCAGGGCAGTGAAAACCCATTTTCCTGGCAGGGCCCTTGTTGCATGCATGGAGCTCCACACCTTCAGCAGCCTGAACAAGAATTTTTTAGGCAACTATAAGGGGACGATGGACCTTGCAGATGTTCCCATTGTCTATTATAATCCCGATACACTGGTCCATAAAAGGCTTGATATGCTTAGTGAAGATGAAGTGAGAACTGCCTTCGGCTCAAAGGGATTGATGGTGTTTACTGAACCGGGTGCGCTGGTGGCGGAACTTATATCAATGAGCTGGAAGGACAGGAACCTGTTGATGATGAGCTCAGGCAATTTTTCTGGAATAGATATAAATGAACTTGTGGTTAAAATATTAAATATGTAAATTGACTAACCAAACTTTAACTACTTAAATACTGTTAATATGGAAATAAAAGGTACTGCGGTTATGGCAATACGTGATTTTGTAAAAGTAAAATTCCCTGAAGATTTTAAAAAATGGTATGATTCGTTGCCGGCGGACTCAAAGGCAATATTTGAGGGCCCCATTGATTCGACCAGATGGTACGATGTTAAGCATGCTGTTGCCAAACCAACGGCAGCGATTGCAAGGCTGTTTTATAATGATGACGTTAAAAAGGGAGCGTGGGAGTCGGGAAGATACAGTGCCGAAACAGCGCTGAAGGGCATATATAAAGTCTTTGTAAAGGTATCATCACCTTCTTACCTTATAGCCAGGGCGTCACGTGTTTTTGCAACCTATTACCGCCCGTGCGAGATGAAAACAGCTAAAAACGAGGGCAACAACCTTGTGCTTCATATTGCCGGGATGGAAAATCCCGAAAAGCTAATCGAGTTCAGGATCGGGGGGTGGATTGAAAAGGCGCTGGAGATATCGGGCTGCAAGGATATTAACGTTGAGATAACTAAGTCTATGGCCCGCGGTGATGCATTAACCGAATTCACTATAAACTGGACTTAATTATCCAAAAAAATTACCTGTTTTATTTTGTGCCGAAATCAAATTGTTATACATTTGCACACCTGAAATTTTTAGGTGAAATGGTCCGGTCGTCTAGGGGCTAGGACGCCAGGTTTTCATCCTGGTAACCGGGGTTCGATTCCCCGTCGGACTGCAAACAGGAAAGGAGAGAAATGAATATTTTTTCCTTTTTTTGTGTGCGCCCGGCAGGGCGCCGATATTTGAAGAATAAATATATATGTTAAATCAGGATTAGATTTGTTTGAATTTATTTCAAAAGGTTTTAAAGTAATCCAGATTCTTGTTGTTTAATTAACCTTAAATTAATATAATTGTAATTCACTAATAAGACAGACTATTATGATTAAAGCCATTTATTCTTTGTTAGCGATTATTTTAATTGCAAGCATGTTAACCGGTTGCGAAGTCGAAGATATCGATACAGGACCTTTTGATATCACAGTTAAAAACGAAACATGTTCATCATGGACAATAAAAGAAAACGGCAAAACACTTGTTACAATTGGTAAGTGCACATCATCAGGCGATACCAGGACTGCTTCTTTTAAGGCCGAAAAGGGGAAACATACATGCATATTCTCACCTGATCCTGATACATGTTTTTTTTCAGGATTTATTTTAGGATATGTTTATAAGCAGGATGATGCGACATTCAATGTAGAAAAGGATATGACAATAAATATTGGTACAATGCTTATTACAATATATTAGAGTAATAGCCTGTAAAAACAACTAACAGCCTTAATCCCTCAAGTACGAAGATCAAAAATTTATCCTGATAAGGCCCATGGGGAATATTCCCTGCTGGTATTCATCGGTAAATTCTTTTTCCTGCTCATCATAATACTTGTAATATAAATTATCATGGTCGGTCAGGTTAGCTATATCCAGTGCGAATTCATAAGTTGCCCTTTTCCCGTAGTGCATATATCCTATTCTTGCGTCAAGCCTGAAATAATTGGGGAACTGGGAGCTGAAAGCATGATCAGCGTCTTCTTCATACAAAACTTCCGGATCCTCAGACATGACATAGGGAGTATATCTTCTTCCGCCGGCATAAACAAGACGAATATTAAAATCCAGTGAGTTTTTCCGGTTAAAAAACATCTCGTAGCCTCCAAGTATATTAACAACAAAATTGCCGTTATAAACTGTGTTTCTCTCTTTGCCGTCGCTGGCCCTGCAAGTTGAGTTAAACAATGAGGTGGTTACCAGGAAATAGTAGTTTTCGTGAAAGAATTTTTCAAGTGTCAGCTCGATACCGTAATTTTCACCAGTCCCTTTATTCACCAGGCTGTCTTCCCCGCACCAGCTGTCAAGCGCTTCTCCCCCGTTAAGGAACCAGAAGTTATCGGGCTGTTGCTTGACAGGTACGTCAAAAAGATACTGGTAGTACACTTCGGTTTTCAACCGCAGATGCCGCGTAAATAAATAGTCGTGAGCAATAATCGCGTGGTGGCTTTTGATGAAATCAAGATCTTTATTGGTCTGGTAACATATCGAATTACCGTTTACATCCCTGTCTAAAAATGATTTTCTGACGAACATATATATAGGCACCAGCTTACTGTGCAGTCCGTACCCGAAGCTTAATGACCGGTTATCCGCGTATTTCCATTGTGCGCTGAGGCGCGGCTCAATAGAATATGTATTATTGTATAGGAAATGCTCATAATGGATTCCGGATACCAGCGATACTGAATTTGAAAAATGGTGCTTCCATTCGATAAAGCTTTGCAGCAATGCAAGGTTATTTGCTTTGATGGTGTAGGGGTCATAATAAGTACCACTGTCATTTTCCTCATGATATTCATAATCCTTTTCATAATAATCTACCGAAAAATTGTGCAGCGTAAAACCTGCTTTTACTTTATTTCTTGTGTTAAACTTATGTGTGAGCACGGACTGGAATACAATATCATTCTCCTGTTCTTCAAATTTACTTAGAGTTTTAAGCACCTTACCGTTGTCACCCGATAACGAATCCGAGCTTCCGTATGGTGTGGTCGTTGTAAACGCAAGGGAAGTTTTTAAATGCGTTTTATCCGTGAAAAAACGTATATGGTTTATTCCGATAACTCCCGTTTTTGAACCTACCGGGAAGTTAATCAGGCGCTCGATGTTATCTTCTGACGTTATCGTATCTGTAAAGGTAATCCTGCTTATCCCCGCTATGCCAAAGACAGAAGTATTGCTTTTTTTGCCCGGGAATGAAATCTTGAACATCAGATCCTTGTAATGGGGAAGTGCATCAACCCACAACAGCTCATCAACAAGGCCAATCATAGAATACCTGCAATTAATAAGGTAAGATGCTTTACTTTTCTTACTGAACGGTCCTTCAGCCCCGAATTCAAAACCATTGAAGCCAAGCTGTGCCACATACTCCCTTTTTTTATTATTTCCGCTCCTCATCCTTAAATCGAATGCGCCCGATATGCCGTTGCCATATTCTGCGGGGAAAGCACCCGTCATGAAATCCGAACGCTGCAAAAGATTATTGTTTAACATGCTAATGGGACCGCCTGTTGCTCCCAGCATATGCCAGTGATTCGGAGCCGGGATAGGTATTCCTTCCAATCTCCAAATCAGTCCGGCCGGTGAATTGCCGCGAATTATTATATCATTGCTCTGGTCATTTGCAACGAAGACACCTGCATAACTGGTTGCCATACGTGAAGGATCACCCCAGCTGCCTGCATATTTTTCGGTTTCCTCGATAGTAAATGAACGCGCGCTGATCATGGCCATATCGTCTATTGTGGCATGTTTCCCCTGATAAGCATTGACAGTGACCTCACCAATTTCCTGGATAGTTTCTTCGAGTTCAATATTTAGTATAGTCTGCTTTCCCGGTTTTACCAGTATATTGTCAAAAACACGGGATTCATACCCCAGGTATGAGACATAGACGCTGTTCCTTCCTGCCGGAACATCCGTGATTTCAAATATACCGTCTTCATTTGTAATGGCTCCCCTGGTTGAATCATTAATAACAATGGTTGCCCCTATTAACGGTGCACGAGTTGTTTTATCAATTACAGTACCCTGGATAGTCAGCAATAATAAATCGGACCTGGTAATTTCCTGCACAGCTAAATCTTCAGCATTCAGAAATAAGAAAATAATAATTGCCGGATAACTTAAACGAAAAATTGTCTTCATATGGAATTTTTTTGAGATTCGCTTTTAATGACAGGAATTTGCAACGAAAGTTGCATGAGCAGTTAATGATAGGCTTAAATGATGTATTTTATTTTTGGCCTTCGGCCTTATCCAGGGCGGGGACTATAAGTCAAGTAACAATAACCATAATTTTGTCCCGTTCGAATCATCAGGGTCACCCCCGTAAGATTCAAATATAAGTTTGGTTTCATCCGCTGAAATTGAGGGAGCCCCGTCATATCCTTCATAATTTGTTAGTCTTTCAGGAATGTCTCCGTTAATTGATATTTTGTATATATTGGCAAACTCTAAATCTGCATCGCAGCTATAGATAATAAACTCTCCGTCATTAGTGAAACAGGCATCTGTTTTATCACCTTCACCTGAAGTAACCTTTTTTTTATTGCTTCCGTCAGGCTTCATTATCCAGATGTCCCATTGCCCATTCGCAAATTTTTGAAAAAGAATATAATTTCCCGAAGGCGACCAGTTTGGCTGCCGGCAATCATCATTTTCCTCTGTTAGAGCCTTATAGGCTATACTGTTATCCAGTTTATGTTTCATAATCACACCCCTATTTTCAACATCCACAGGATGTGATTCAAATACTACCCATTGTCCGTCCGGTGAAAATGCAGGTTCATAAGCCATATAATCGGCCCTTTCAGTTATTTTTATTTCATCCCCTGGATTACCATTGTCATCAATTATGTATATTTCATCATGAGGCTCTCTTGAAGATGAGAATACTATGCTTTCATTTGCTGAATTCCAGCATGAACCGGGAAGATTGACGTTACCACTGCCATCCATTACCAGTGTATCAATTTCGCCGGTCTCCAGGTTGAATATGAAGATATCTGCAGGTTCCTCGTTATATCCATTTCTGAATCTTGTAAAAACAATTGCATCGCCATCCGGAGAAAATGCCGGATTTTGTAAACTTCCCGATAAGGGAATAATTAATTTCGTTGCATTATCATGTCTGAGATATGAGGCGGGATCCTTTTCCCCGCAGCCTGTATGAAGGATTAGTAATCCCAGAAAGAAAGCGTATACATAGTTATTAAATGTCATGTGGTATGTTTTTAATGCTCTGTTTCTGAATTATATTTCTTGTTTCTTACAATTTCATATTTGATTTTATAATAAATATAATTAAATCCATCAGCATAATCATCTATGTGATCTCTAATATATTCACCAAGCTTTTTTTTATTTTTCTTCTGGCAATACAATTCAATTTTCACAGCCCTTATACCTAGGTAGCAAAAAGTATCAGGACTTGGTTTAAATATTTCAGGCATATAATAGTCCAGTGAAGAATAAAGTGATACTATGTTAGCGATAGGGATCATTTGGTCAGATTTGTTTTTAATATACATATTCTGTATCTCAATGAGAGAATTTATCTCTGAGGTTGATTCTTTAATCTTATTATAAATGTCATTAGGTGAGATACCAAGCTGAGTTGCTTTTATTGAATCTATCTTAATATCGATTGTAGGAACCATTATTGGCATTCCTATAATTGCTAAACTATCTGCCAATCCTGTGAGCATAATGTCTTTTCTTAATGAATCATAAGTGCTTTTAGGATTTATAAAGTCCGTGTAAATAATTAAGCTCAGTTGCCCGTTTAAAGAAGAAAATGATAAACAGACTTCGGCAAGGAAGATTATAATAAAGCGGCATAAAAGTCTATTATTCATATGATTTTTCAGGTTAGTAGAATATATGGCTATACCTGGTTTTGTCGTAGTAATATATGAAAATTATTATTGAAATCATTAAGATTAATTATTATTATGCTGCTCTTAAACTGTTATTGCGATCACGAATGGGGGAATTAATTTGAGAATTTTATATGCATTGATTTGAAGTTTATTTCCATCTTCGAAAAATTCTTAATAAAATCCTGTCCGAAGTTACCATAAACATGCCTTTGATTGGCATTTAGCAGTTCTGTCAGAACTTCGAGGGAGTCCAGTTGCAACTGAGCCTCTCCCGCTGAAAGCATAATGCTGTCAATTAAATAAGCTTCAGTTTCAATATCTCCGCCGGCTCCAGCCATTTTTACGGTCAATTTTTTGTAATTTTCCGTGATTTCATCTTTGTATTTGTTAAGAAAAGTGGCAAAAAGCACTGTCCTGTCTGCTCCGGTATCAAAATGGAACGGTAATGTATCATTCCTGTATTTAACCAAAATAACCGGATTGGCTTCTCTGAGTGCAAAGTTGCGAAGGTTGTACTGAGCAGGTTCTTTTGGAATAGAGAGGAACTTCTCATCCTCAAATATTAATTCCTTCAAAGCGCTAATAACCGGGAATCCAATAATACCCTTAATTACATAGGCGCCGTTGCCAAAACTCAGTAATGAATCCGGAAGTACAATGAAGACGGAGTTCTTAATAGTAATATCTCCTATTTTGATATCAATTAAACATAATTCAGATTCAAATCTATAACCTGTAAAACCATATATATTTATTTTTGGCAGGAATATTCTTGCTCCATATTTATTAGCCAGAGATTTGACTATAACCGATTTGTTTGCCCCGGTGTCAAATATAAAATCAGTGGAATCGTTATTTATTATTACCGGAACGTTAAGCAGTCCTGCTATGTCTCTTTTGATTGGTATTCTTGTGTCTGCGTCCTGCTTAATTACCATTTTAGGTATACCTGATAAGGTTTTTCTGATTAATATATCATCTTCCATTTCTCTTATAAAAGAAGAATCGTAAACATGACTGTATTTTTCCAATAACAACTGTGCATTGAGACAGGCATTTTCATAGTCCTGCAGTCGATCTTCATTGTTGGACTTCATAAAATATAAATCTGCAATAATTGTATCATTGAAATATGCCGAATATTTGTCAAGTATTTTATTAATTAAGATATTGGAACTTTCAGGCCTGTTAAAAACGTAATCAAGTTTAGCCTTACATAATAATAGTGTTGGCTCCCTTTTATTCAGCTTTGTCTCTGACATCAGATTATCCAGTTTAAAATAATTCTGTTCGCTATATGCTTTTATCAACTGGGCATACTTATCCTGCGTCAGCTTGTCACTGCAGTTGCTGAATATTACTATAATAATTAAATATGCAAATATTCTTTTCATATTTATGGGAGGGACAGCGCCCATATTTTTTAATCCTTAACGCAACGGACACTAAAGACAAGGTTATTATAACTGCCATTTCGATATATGTCTGCACCGTCATAGCGTAAATGCCTTGACCAGGCGGCATTCTCTATTTTTTCAGTTGAAGACCAGAAATCGGCATACTCACCAATACCATTGAATGCATCAGAGCGGTGACCACCTGGCAGTGCAGTAAATCCGCTTTCATTTGTAGCACCTGCATTCGGATTATTCCAGTGATTTGTGCCTTTTTCTTTAAGCTTGCCTCCTTCATTGGTCCCCCGCCAGTCAACCAAGTCAAGCTGTTCGTCCGGCATGCCCAGACAAATTTCCAGTTGTATCCACTCGGCTTCGCTAGGTATATGCCAGCCGGAAGGGCATACTCCCTGCACTCCGCTTGGATTTGCACTGCTGCTGGCTGATCCGTTCATCGCTGCTGCCCATGTATACAGTAAGCCGTAAGTAGCCTTATTGGCAGGATCATCATCATAGACAAACCAGTATTTTGTTGTATAATCCCCGGCTATGGAGCCTGCTCCTGTTCCGTCAACAAGAGGAGTCCCATCAGCATAATGAGTAGTTGCAAGGTTTTCAGCCATCCATACCTGGTTACAGATTTTTGCGGTCTTGTAAACATTACCGTCAAAATCCTTAACCGAAGGGTTTTTTGTTGTAAATGTATCCTCACGGCCATATGCTGTTCCAGCACTATTCGTGGCATAGGCCCTGACATAATATTTAGTGTTTGATGAAAGGCCTGTTAGTTCGCTGTAATATGTTCCGGCAGAATCTCTGGTACCCAGATCGGTTTTTGTATCAAGATATGTATCCGGATTTATAACAGCATCCCAGCAATGCCCGTGATGTGTTATTTCACTTTCAACCGGATCTTCAATAATACCCGCTACAGTAGCTGAATTTGATGTAATTTTGGAAACCTCACCGGTTTCAATTTTAACAAAACTTTCGGTTTCATCCTCATTACAGGATTGATTTAGTGTTACAAGAAGAATAATAAGAACAATGATAATTAATGAGCTGACATAAGCTTTTTCAATATTAAATAATTGATTCATTGATCGTGTATTTTATAAATTTATATTTGTTAAAATATGGGCGCTGTCCCT
>CAZHQW010000024.1:0-43809 GCA_964534745.1 uncultured Bacteroidales bacterium | reverse complement strand
GCAGAGATATCCTTCATTGCATGCTTTGCTATAATAAGTGAAAATGAAAAGCAGAGCATAGCCAGCAAGCCCAGTATCACTCCCCGCAACCCTGTTTTTCTGTTTTCTGCACCGCTGAATATTTTTTTCCATAATACTGTTGCAGCTCCCAGTAGTGTTACAGCTATTCCTATCCACTGTAAAAGGAGGGGCAGTTCCTTCAGAATCAGCAGTCCGAGCAGTGCCGTAAGCACCTGGCCCATCATAAAAAAGATGATTTGTACCTTGGGTCCCAGGTCCTGTAAAGAAGCAAAGAAGAGCGTGTCTCCTATAGCAATGCCTATGATGCCGCTGATAAAAAGCATACCTGCAGCATTAAAGGAAACAAATTCGAATCCGCTCACCGCATAGGCAAAGCCAAGCATAATGATGCCCAATATCCCTTTGGAAAGCGTCATCCCGAAAGGAGATACCTTTTCACCAATTTTTTTGAAGAGGATGGATCCCAGTGCCCAGGCGGCAGCTGAGGTTAAAGCAGCGAAAATACCTATTATTGCCAGGTTCATATAGTGTTAAAAAAATCCTTTTTAGAGAACTGGTTATTCTGCATCAGCTGTAAAATATAGTTCTACGCTGTTAAATGCGCTGAATACACCAAGGCCTTCCCTGATATTTGTCAGCGGTTCGTTTAATTCCCTGGAGTTCTGATGCCGTGAAATATAAAGATCGACATATTCCTGGTTTATACGGTAAAGTGTTACCTTGTGACGTCCGTAATGGGTTATATCCTCAAAAAGTATAATATAGAAATCCTGGTTCATAGGCATTGATACCATACGTCCCGGCAATCCTTTAGGAGGAATTCTCGATATAACAGAGTCAGGATCAGATTCAACATTTTCAACTTTAATAAAGTACATGGCGTCTGATTCGTAGGTCCATGATACTTTTACCTGGTGCCTGGCGGTGTCGAATTTAAAAGTCCAGGGATTGAATTTAGCAGGTATGTATAGTGTGTCTGTTGACTGGGATACATTTGCAGGCTTCGCCGGTACGGTAGTTGATCCCGTTGTACGCTTGTCAAAATAATCGATCTGTATTGTAAATTTATCTCCTTCCTCGACAGCCAGGTCAAAACCGTCATATTTATAGTACCCGCTGTCACCATCGGCAGGAACAAGGTCATAGGTCCGGTTATTCTTTACAAGGCTGACTGCCGCGTCATTTATTACCGGAAGTGTGTCGGATTCACTGCCCATAGGTATGGTTTCCATAATTTTGATATCGTTAATCGGTTCGCCGGAATACAGGTATGCCTGTACAACCACCTGTTCATAATCGGGATTAATGGCAGATTCTTCTTCGCACGAAAAAATCTGCATCAAAAAACAGGCCACTATTATAATCTGTATATATTTCATAGCATTATCCTCACTTTTTATTGAACTGGATATAGAAAGTAGGAGTAAACCCCAGCATTAATGCATCGGTAACAGTAACAGGTATTGTTTCAAGATTGTATTCACGGTACCATACATTCTTATGGTTTGTCAGGTTGAAAATACTGAATCCTGTTTGCATATTCCAGGCTTCAAATTCAAACTGCCTGGAGATACTCAGGTCTATGCGGAAGTATTCGGGAAGCCTGTAGCTGTTTTTGTCTCCCACATGGATATAGCTTATTTTTTCCCCGTTAAGCATTTCGAGCACATACTGGCTTTCAGGGGCCGTATACGCTTTGCCTGTTGCAAAGACGCCTGTTGAGGAGAACGTCCATTTACCTAAAGTATATTTTGATACCAGGTTTACTTCATGGCGCCTGTCGTTATCGGCAGGGAAGGGCTCGCCGTCATTAAAAGCGGAAAATGTATGATATACTTTACCAAGGGTATATCCTATCCAGCCGGAAAGCTTTCCGTATTTTTTCTGGACAAGCACCTCAATACCCTGGGCTGTTCCATCGCCAATGAAGAAGTAATCGGAATAGTCAGCCTGGCCCGTAAATCTTCTTGAGAACTCAAACAGGTTTTTCATGGATTTGTGGTAGCCCTCAATGCTGAAGAGCCAGTTTGTTGTTTCATAGCTTAGCCCGAGTATTTTATGCTCCGCAAAGGAAGGCTTCAGGTTTTCATCAGAAAGGATCCAGAAATCGCGGCTGCCCTCAAGCACATTTTCATTTATTATCCGGTTAACAAACTGATAATAATAGCCCCATGCTGCCTTGAAACTGAACTTTGATGTAACAGGTACTGTAAGTGCAAGGCGCGGTTCCAGGTAGAGTTTTCCTGTATTTTCATAATTGGATACCCGCAATCCTGCTGTTATCTCGTTTTTCTTTATTTGCCACCTGTCCTGCAAATAGATGGCAGCCAGTATGCCCCTGTCATCTTTGTCAAGCAGCTGTATAGTATCATTAAGCGTAAAGTTATAAGTAGAATGGAACTGTGAGAGCCAGAATCCTGACTTTATTTTATGGAACTGGCTGATGTTATAGGTCATGTCGAGCCTGTAAGTTATATCGTTAACCAGGTTGTCCTCAAAATAGGCACTTACGAAGCCAACACTTCCCGATGTTGTATCATCATCGGGCAGGGTGGACAGTACACTGAGGCTCATATTTTTATCGTATGTGCTGAAGTACTTTGAATAGGCGGCAAGCAGGTCGGTATGGAGGCGGCTGCCCCACTGGCGTGACCATTTGCCGCTGACACCAAGGTTCCCCCACTTAGTGAGGTCTACAGTTTCAAGCTGCACTGATACGTCTGTTTCAACATCCTGCAAAGGTATATCTGTAAAATCCTGTGACTTGTCAAGGTCATCCTTGCCTGAATAAAAGCTGACAGTAACAATATCCTTTGAAGAAGGATTAAAGGTGAGCTTGCTGTTCAGGTCATAGAAATAAAAATCGGGCTGAAACTCTGCTGCCTGTATATTGCCTGATGAACCTCCTCCCTGCACATTTGAACCCTGTCCGGGCCGGCTCGATGGCGGTGGTTTGTCTCCTGTCATCAATTTATAAATAGACTCATAAAGGGGACTGCGGATAAAGTCGGTATAAGATCGGCGTGCTGCCAGGAGAAATGTGCCCTTGCTCCAGAGCGGCAGTTCGAGGTAGGCATGGGTGCTAAGCAGGTTGGCCCCAATCCCGTACTGTGCCCTGGTCTGGTGTCCTGTCTTCCCGGTTATATTAACTACACTGGAGATTCTTCCTCCGTATTCGGAGGCAAATCCTCCCTTATAGATCTGAATGTCTTTGATGGCATCAGCATTAAAGGCGCTGAAAAAGCCGAAAAAGTGATCCACATGATAAATCGTCATCCCGTCAAAAAGTACAAGGTTCTGATCAGGTGTGCCCCCGCGGACATAGAGTCCCGATTCCCCGTCGCTGGCGCCTGTTATGCCCGGCAGAAGCTGTATAGATCTGAAAACATCCACCTCTCCGACACTTGGTAACTGTATGAGCTGGCGCGGTGAGATTGTTATCCTGCTTATGTCCTTGCCTGAGACGTCAAGCATTTCAGCGTCATATGTAACAGTGGCCCCCTCCAGCTCAAATATCGTGGGCTTCATTTTTATATCAAGTGTAGCGCTCGAATCGGGATGATTATAAACTTCAACAGTTTCAGGATAGTATCCGATATAACGTACAACAAGGATGCATGTGCCTACAGGTTCGTTCACCAGCACAAAATACCCGTCCGAGCTCGTTATAGCACCACGGTATGTGTCTTTGACAGTAACATTGGCATAGGGCAATGCCTCCCCGCTTTCCGCATCACGTACAAAACCCCTGATATCATTTTTCTGCTGGCAGTGTACCCTGTTCCACAACCCGTTTATTAATATCAGCGTGATACAGAGAAATGCAACATTTATTTTCATTCTTAATGCTATTAATGCTCAATTATAAAATGTTAAATGAAATTAATAATCCCGTTTCAAAACCGGAACTATCAGACAGTTATCTATAATTAATGATTAAACAAGTCAACAAATAATTTAAGAAAATACTTTGTCACACCAGCCCTTATGGTAAGTAGTTGTTTAACTGCATGTAAAAATAGAATAATAATTCAAATTAGCAAAATTAATCAATCAGGCCTTTTTTCATTGCATACTTTACCAGTCCCGCAGTATTCTTAACTCCGAGTTTCTCAATCAGATTGCGGCGATGCGTATCAACTGTCCGTATACTTATAAACAGCTTGTCCGCTATTTCTGCATTTGAGTATTCCTGTGCAATAAGTTTAAGTATTTCAATTTCCCTGTTTGTAAGAGGTATTTCAGATTTGTTGGCAGAAGATTTCTGCAGCTTGTTAATATTTTCAAAAAGCCTCATCGAGACTTCCCGGCTGAAATAGCTGCCTCCTGCAGCGACACTGTTTATGGCTGTCAGCATTTCTTCCTTGCCGGCGTTTTTAAGAATATAACCGTTGGCCCCGGCTTCAATCATTTTTAATATATAATTGTATTCTCCATACATTGACAGTGCAAGAACATTAACATCAGGATATTTTTTCTTCAGGTTAAAAGTAGCATCAATACCGTTAATTTTGCCCATGTCAATATCCATAAGCACAACGTCTACCTTGTTGTTTTCGAGAAATTCTATAACCTCAATTCCATTTGCAGCATCGCCGATAACTTCAATATTTTTCTCCTTCTCAAGCAATGCCCTTATTCCGTCGCGGAAAATCTCGTGGTCATCGGCTATAAGTATTTTTATCTTGTCCATTTAATATTACTTGTCATATTATTTCAATTATAGTGACAGCTACCTGTTTATAACCTGGGAACCCATTGTCCTTATAATGTCTGCATTCAGTTCAATTTCAGCAGGTATTTCTATTGTTGCTGTCACACCTTTCCCTTCAACAGAGTCTATAAAGAAATCACCTCCCAGTGCTTTTGACCTGGATTCTATATTTATTAATCCCAGTCCCCTGTTTTTGGGATTTTTGGCTTGTTCATCAAACCCTTTTCCATTATCTTCCACCATAAGTACAATACTCTCGGGATGTTCAATCAGTTGCACGTTAAGCACCGACGCGTTGGCATGCTTAATGGCATTATGGATCAGTTCCTGCCCTATCCTGTAAAGGCCCAGCTCGATTGAATCGTCAAATCTTTTTGTAAATCCCGACTTATAAAAATTAACTTTCAATCTGGTTGATTCATTAACGTGGTGGCAAAGGTTTTCAAGGGCTGCTGCCAGTCCGAAATCGACAAGCACCTTTGGCATGAGGCGTCTTGATATATTCCTCATATCTGTTGCCACTGCGTCAATCAGTGAAGATGTGGTTCTAATTTTTTTCAGGATAGTGGTTTGTTTTATGCTCTGGATATCGGTACGGATAGATTCGAGATTCAGCTTTATTGCCGAAAGCATTGGCCCCAGCCCGTCATGAATCTCTTTGGCTATTCTTTTACGTTCCTGTTCCTGTCCTTCAAGCATTGAGTTTAATGCAACGGCCTCCATCTCTTTCATCCTGGTAACATTTTCAATGGTGATTATATATCCTTCATGAATAGGCCGTCCCCTTATATTTAAATACTTGTTGCCAAACTGGAAAGCGTCGATATTAATCTGTCTTTTGCTGCTTTTCAGGCTTTTGGATAATATATTTTTTAATTTGGGGATGTGTCTTATACAGTCCTGGATGTTTTTGTCAGGTAATTCCTTAACGCTAAATCGCAGGTCAAGATATTCCTTTGCTAGGTAATTTGCAATAGTTATTTCCCCTTCCTTATTAACTGCCAGGATGCCGTAGGGAGCGCTGCTTATAACAGAAGCTAAAAAGTCGCTTGTTTCTGCCAGGCTGTTTTTGCCACTTTTCATTAACTGCTCATTTATAATCGAAGTTATATAAAAAATGATAAAAAATAAACAAACTGATTTTAAATGATGTGAACAAAAGAAGGATTTATTTTAGCAGTCCGGATTTTACGACAAACAGTGACTCTTTCTTCAGGACTTTCCCCTTGCCGTCAAAAAGCATGAGATAGCGAGTCTTGTCCTTGGCATCAAAAATAACCTCATAAAAGTCCTGTTTCTTATTTTCAACTTTTATGCAGCTTATCAGATATGTCCTGTGGTATTTGCTGTCAATGGTGTGTACAATATTATCGGGCAGATCCTCTTCTTCAAGCAGCGTTTTTACCTCTTTAAGCTCTCCGCTTGTTGAAATGTCGGCATTTTTATAATATCCTTTATGACTGAAGACAGCCTCATAAATGTTATTTGACTTGTATGTCCATTCTATATCTTTTGCTTTGGGAAAGAAATTTCTGAAGGCATTTTTAACCTTTTCATCAGGAATAAGCTTATTATAAATGAAAGATTCCAGATTCTTATTTTTATTTTGCGAAGTTCCCTTTGGCATAAAGTGATTTGCTAAATATCTGAATTTAGACGTAAAAAGTCATTTATGGTCACATTTCCATGTTATGAAAAGAACATTATTCATAAAATTTTTGTGACAATTTGGTTTTTCATCGTCTAAACATTAAAAAATAATAACCCTAAAAAATGAGAAATATAGATATTCAAAATTCAAAGAAAAGAAAGAATGGTCCCGTTACCAATAAAACCCTGGGGCCGGTTAATAATCTTGAGGATCATCTTCAACCGGACTGGTGGAGGCGTATTTTCAATTCCATGTACCTGAAGACCGATGCAGATGTGGTGGACGATACCGAGATAACAGGCAAGGAAGTTGATCTGTTTTCGGAAATACTAGGTCTCACTACTGAACATGTAATTCTTGATTTGGCTTGCGGACAGGGTAGACATGCAATAGAGCTTGCAAAGAGAGGCTTTAAGAATGTGCATGGGCTGGATCGTTCTCACTATCTTATCCGCAAAGCAAAGCAAAGCAACAGTATATCGGGTCTTTCGGTTAACTTTAAAGAAGGAGATGCCCGAAAACTTCCTTATCCAACTGACACTTTTGATGTTGTTATGATACTGGGTAACAGCTTTGGATATTTTGAGAGTGTTGAGGATGATATAAAGATACTTAATGAAGTATTCAGGGTGCTGAAACCTATGGGTAAGTTTTTGATAGATGTGGCCGATGGAGATTACCTGAAAAACAATTTTAATCCGAGAAGCTGGGAATGGATAGACCGGAATCATTTTGTATGCAGGGAAAGGTCACTTGCCAGTGATAACGAACGTCTCATATCAAGGGAAGTAATTACCAATATTCAGAAAGGTGTGCTGGTTGACCAGTTTTATGCAGAAAGGCTTTATACGGAAGAGAGCCTGATGAGAATACTGAAGAAGACCAGGTTCAGGAACGTCGTTTTTCACAACAGGATATCGCCTGAATCAAAACGAAACCAGGATCTGGGGATGATGGAACAGCGGATAATAACTACGGCCGATGTTGTTAAGGAGTGGACACCGGTAAAATCAAGGCAGGCAAAGCGTAAAAACGTGGTAGTGCTGCTTGGTGATCCCAATATGCCCGATATTGTCAAGCCTTTATCAGTATTTGATGACGATGATTTCAATACTATATCACAGCTTAAAATTGCATTGAGCAAGCTCGAAGAATATAATTTTATTTATCTCGACAATCATAAAATGTTTATTAACTCGCTCAACAGGTTAAGGCCAAATGCTGATCTTGTGCTTAATCTTTGTGACGAGGGATTTTCAAATGATCCAAAAAAAGAGCTTCATATTCCTGCATTACTGGAAGCTATGGGTATTCCCTATACCGGATCCAATCCGCAGTGCCTGGCTTATTGTTATGATAAATCGCTTATAAGGGGTATTGCCAAGGAGATGGGAATTCCTGTTGCCGATGCATTTTATATCAAGCCTGAAGACAATGTATTTGAGCTTAACATTGATTTCCCTGTTATTGCCAAGCCAAATTTCGGGGACTCCAGTTTTGGCATAACCCAGAAAAGTGTTGCCAATGATATAGAGGGATTAAATGATGCGATAATAAAAATAAGGGAACAATTCGGTTATGACAAACCTATATTAATTGAAGAATTTCTTCAGGGCAAGGAGTTGACGGTTGGCATCATAGGCAATCCCCCCGAGTCATATACGGTACTGCATATTATTGAAGAGGATTATTCATTATTACCCCCGGAGCTTCCCAGGATATGCGGATATGAAGCGAAATGGCTTGAGGATTCACCGTATTTTAAGCTGCTGAGGTCTATTCCGGCAGATCTGCCTCCGCAGACTGAAAAGAATATTATAGAATTTTGCATGAAATTATCCGAGAGGCTTGAATGCAGGGATTATTGCCGTTTTGACTGGAGACTGGACAGCACGGGTAAGCCAAGGCTGCTTGAGGTAAATCCGAATCCGGGCTGGTGCTGGGACGGACATCTTGCTAAAATGGCCGATATCCAGGGTATGGATTATTCAGAGTTGATGGAATCCATACTTAAATCCGCTGAGCAGCGAATAGGAAGCTTTGGTAATGGAGTCGAGAATAAAGCTGCCGAAAGCACTGCTGTAACGGAGGAGAACACCCTTATTAAAAGCTGATTAAGTGCTGCCGAAAAGATTTGACCATTCTTTTCTTGCTCTTTTTTTCCACACTTTGCTGTGATAGGCATAACTTGCTATCAGGGGCAAGACGGTTGTTGCCTCGGCATAAACCATCTGTTCATGCTGAGTATCTACTTTTCCCCATGAACATGCTTCCTGCAATGTTGATGATGAGCATGCACCGTCCCTGACGTCAGCGACAGTAATCTGGACGGCGTATTTATGCATGGGCACCGGATATCCCAGAATTTCGGCACAAATAACCGCATCCTGGGCAAAGTTCTTCGGCACGCCTCCGCCAATCATAAACAGTCCCGTTACAGGCGCTTCGATCTTTATTTTTGTCAGCTCAAGGAAATCTCTTACCGAATCAATCGTCAGGTGCTTTTCAGGATTAATCCACTGATGCTTTACGAGTCCGAATCCGGCGCTGCTATCTGAGAAAGCAGGACAGAAGACAGGGACATTATTTTCGAAAGCCGTTTGTACCAGTGAATTTTCCTTTGCAGAGAAGACTGACAGGAATTTCCCCATCTCCCATATAAATTCACGCGATGAGTAGGGCCTCGGCTCCAGTTCATCTGCGATTTCTTTAATAGTCCGGTCACACTCCTGCAAATCATCTTCATCTATGAAAGTATCATATATTCTGTCAATATAGAATTCCCTCAGCCTTTTGTCGGAGATATCCCTGCGTCCTTTGTAATGCCTGAATCCAAGGGCTTCGAAAAAATCCATATCAACAATTGATGCTCCTGAGGCAACCACGGCATCAACCATGTTGAATTTTACCAGGTCCGGGTATATATGCATGCAGCCTGCGGCACTTGTGCTTCCTGCAAGGGTAAGAATAATTGTGCATTGGGGATCCTTCAGCATCTTCATATAGATATCCGCTGCATTTGCGGTTTCGCGTGCCGAGAAAGACATTTTTCGCATAGCCTCTATAACCGGCGTCGAATCAAAGGACTTTATGTCAATATGTTCAACAGGCTCCTTTAATAATTCTCTCTTATTCATATCAGGAAAAGTTTAAATATCATTTAAAAATCTGTAGCTCAGTATTTGATAAATAAGTTTGGCTGCCAGGAAATCCGGAGCCTTATTATTATCGACAGGACACAACTCTACAACGTCAAATCCCACAAGGTTATGATCTGCAATTACTTTTTTCAGAAAATGCAGAACCTGGTAATAGTGCATACCCCCTGGCTCCGGTGTTCCCGTTGACGGAAACACAGAGGTGTCGAACACATCCAGATCAAGGGTTAAATATACATTTTTTGTAAGATGTTTTATTGCTTTTTTTTCCCAGTTTGTTTTGTAGGGCATGTCGTGTGCAAATATTACCCTTTCTTCATCCAGATAATACTTTTCTTCAGCACTCATGCTTCGTATCCCAACCTGCACGACGGGACACAGTTCGCGGACCCTCGCCATAACACAGGCATGATTATATTTTGAGTTTTTATAATCCTGACGCAAATCGGCATGTGCATCCATCTGTAATACCGTAAGTTCCTCAAATTCTTCGGCAAAAGCCCTCACAGCACCAATGCTTACGGTATGATTACCCCCTATTGTTACTACATATTTTTTTTCTGACAGCAACGATTTTACATTATCATAGACCTCTTTCACAATTTTATCAGGTGATAAACGCTCCTTTGTCGGTGGTGCAGTATGAATACCTTTTTTATATACCTGGCTGTCAGTTTCTATGTCGTATAATTCCATGTTTCGGGAGGCTTCAATTATTGCCTGCGGCCCTTTATCCGAACCTTTAATCCAGTCACTTGTTGCATCGTAGGGTGCAGGGAGAATTACTATTCTCGCCTTGTTCAGGTTGGTTAATTCATCTGGAATGCCTCCGAAGTTCATAATAATAAAGGATGATTTATAATCACCAGGTGCAGAGACAGCAAAAATTATAAATGCAAATTAAATTGCAGGTTTAGTTAAGTTTAGGTACAATATAATTTGTAAAGCATAAGGCAACCATTGCTGTGCCATATTCTTTCCCGGGAATAAAACTTTTAGTAACTATTTCTATATCTTTTAAAGAATATTTGTCTTCGTAACCGTCGTAATAAAGCTCGTTGAGGCTTGCTTCAAGTTTATTTTTTAATTCTTCCTCTGAAAAATTGCCACTATGCTCACAAACCAATCCACCAAACTTATAACCTGATTCACGTTCATACAACCATCCATAAATTATTCCGGCACTCAGCCTTTCTCCCTTATTTCCGTTTGAAACGGCCATTATTGTTTCCATCACTGCACCATGTTCTATATGATCAGGTTTGTTTATTTTATTTGCCACTCTTGGTAATATTGAAGAATATGTCATAATATTGACCATTTCTATCCCTGCTTCCCGAAGCGCCAAATGGTAGGAACCAGCGTGAACAGTAATATTACTTTCACCGGTTCCTTTAGCAATAAAATAATCTTTTGGAATTCTGTTTCCTATTAATATACCTTCAGGTTCTTTATTGACTGATTTTTTTTGAAGTAAATTGCTCAGTGTCAATTTTTTCATTTCTAGTATGATTTCATAAGTTATTATTAAATATTATTAGATATATAAATAAATACTTTTTTTAGACGTAATTTTTTCCAAAAGTCACATAAAAAATTAACATTCCGCCACAGCTACAACTGCCTCTTGGTCTGACCTCCATATAAATTATGTTAATAAAAAATAACCGTCGAAATATAAATAATAATTTCTAAATGGAGACAATTGTATAAAATAAAATTGAAATTTATTTAAATGTTTATACTGACAACTGTTAATATAATCTCTGGAAAGCTTTCAGAATCTTATTTACAGGCAGATATTACTATTCTGATCTCATGTGCCTTTTGCGGTAAAAAAATACACCCACAAAGAAATAAATTGTGGTTAAGAGGACCAGCATGAATATTTCAGGCAGGATGTCTGACAGCCCCTGCTGCATAATCAATATCTTATTCAGTGCCGAAACGGCAGGTGAAGCTGATAACAGACTTATGACCGATACCCCGTAGTCCCCGATTGAAAACCACTCGCCGGTGTTCAGCGGAAACATAACACCTGAAAAAAACATGAACAGGAAGAGGGGGAAATTACCGGCAATAAGTACCTGAGTGACCGATTTGGAGAAGGCTGCAATTATTATGCTGAATGCAATTATTGACAGGCTTGTAAGGACAGCAATCAGAAGGAACGGCAGGAATGATCCTTCAAAGCTAAATCCGAAGCCCAGTGCCACCAGGAGAGTTAATACCACACCCGATACACCTATGAGTACCTGTATGACGCTTACACCACATAGAAATTCGAGTGCAGTGACTTTTGAGATTTTTAACCTGACAAGTGTCTTTTTTTCTGCTTCGACGACTATTGCAGAGGAGGCACTTAACATAAGCATTATTATTGAAAGGATAAGCAGGCCCGGAACAGCTATTTCAAAATCACTTCTTTTGCCCGATACTCCAATGCTTGTCTCCACGAAGTTATAAGGCTCTCCTATATTCGTAAAGCCGGTTATATAACCGGAAAGCAGCCCGTGAATCCATATGGCACCGATTATGTAACTCTGGCTTGTTATATCACCGACAAACTCAATATCAAACGGGTGTATTTCCTGTGTTTTTTCCGTTGCGTCAAGCTGACGCGAGAAATTATCAGGAATAATAACGAGAACATCCGCCCTTTTGTTTTTAATCTTCTTTTCTGCTTCCTTCCTGCTGTGTATCTCTTTAATTATCAATGACGATTCCCTGTTTTCATCTGAAATAGCCTTAATAAGATGGGCACCATGGTTTAGTACTGTTGAAGCGGACTGTATTCCCGTGTCGTTGTTTAAAATAAGCACGTCATAGCTTACCTCGTAGCTTTGTGTTATAAGATAATATACAATAACAAAAAAGGGGGCGGTTGATATTGTGAGTACCAGGAGCCAGAAGCTCCTGACCTGCTCTTTAAAGCTTTTCCTTATCACGCTCAGCAGTTTCATTCCCTCAGCCTCCTTCCTGTGAGATGTATGAACACATCTTCAAGGGTATTACCCCTTAACTTTATCTCACCTGTCTCAAAATTGTTTTTTTTGAGTGTATTTGTTATAAGCTGTATCTTTTCAACTACATTTTTTGTTTTAATAATCAGTATGTTGCCGTGAGAAGAAATACTGTCAACCAGTGTCTTTATTACTTTTTCGGCTTTTCCGGTGTCCGTGCCGTTTTTTTTCTTCAGCTCTATTTCCAGCACATCTCCTTCGCCGATTGACTTTTTCAGGTTGTCCGGACTGTCAACCAGCAGCAGTTTGCCCCTGTCAATAATTGCCACCCTGTCAGAGAGCCTTTCTGCCTCATCCATGTTATGGGTTGTCAGAATTACTGTTTTTTCCCTTGCTATTTCCTTTATAAATGCCCTGACCATGATCCTGCTCTGTGGGTCAAGTCCGGCTTCAGGCTCATCAAGGACAGCAATTTCAGGATTATGGACAAGGGCAAGGCATATATTCAGCCTTCTCTGCATGCCGCCGGACAGGGTATGTGCCAGCTTGTTTTTTTTTGTAGTGAGCTCCATACGTGCAAGCAGATCCAGGGCCCTTGACTTTGCGGTTCTTCTTGCTATTCCATACATTTCTCCGATAAATACGAGCTGCTCGAGGCATGTCAGCCTGGGCCAGATAATAATATCCTGGGGGCACAACCCTATCCTTGAAATTACTTTTTCCCTGCCGGTAACCCTTTCCCCGTTAATATATACTTCTCCCTTTGTTGGTTTGGTAAGGCAGCATATCATATTTATCGATGTGCTTTTACCCGCACCATTGGGTCCCAGGAAACCAAAGACCTCTCCGCGGCGGACTTCAAGCGACAGATGGTCAACGGCAGTAAGATCACCGAACTTCTTTACAAGGTTCCTGGTAACTATGGCATAGTTATTGCTCAAAAGGGAAAAGATTGATATAGTCCTAAATTATAAAATTTTTTTATTCTTTATTTATTTTGCCATTTTTGTTCTACTATCAAAACATCAGCAGAATGCGTAAAAAAATACTTCCCACCATGCGGTATCTGTGGATTATCGTTTTTATATTGGCCGGACCGGGGTGTTCCTTTTCGCAGTCCGTTTACAGCAGCCTGATGGATAATTATGATGTTACATTCTATAAGCTTGACCTGTCTGCCGGAAATTTATCGGCATATATAGAAGGCAGCGCAACTGTGCATGCCACAGTGCTCAACAGCGGTCTCGATACCTTTGCCGTCGAATTATACAGCGATTATGTTGTTGACTCGGTGTGCATTAATGGAGCTAAAAACCAGTACATGAGGGAAGGCAGTGATATTATTGTTCCCCTGAGTCCGCCTTTAAGTCCGGATTCATCAATAGAGGCAAAAATATTTTACCGGGGTGAGCTGTCACAGGATATCCAGGATTACGGCATTGGTATTGTTAATAATGCCATGATGCAGGTGACCTATACCCTTTCGGAGCCGTTTTTCAGTATGTTCTGGTTTCCCTGCAAACAGGTTCTCGGGGATAAGGCAGATTCGGTATATGTTTTTGTAACTGTCGACTCGACGCTTAAAGTCGGTTCGAACGGATTGCTGACAGCGGTAGTGCCTGTCGGCGATGGTAAGGTCAGGTATGAATGGAAATCAAAATATCCTATTGCCTATTATCTTATTTCCATAAGTATTGCCGAATACGTGGAGTATAATATATGGGCAATGCCCGAAGGTCTGGGAGATTCAATCCTGATTCAGAATTATGTCTATGATTCGGCATACCTTGAGGACCATGTGCAGCAGATTGAAGCGACAAGGGATTTGATTGAGTGCTACTGCGAACTGTTCGGTATATACCCTTTCAAGGATGAAAAGTACGGGCATTGCCTTGCTCCGATAGGAGGGGGCATGGAGCACCAGACAATGACAACATTATCCGCTCTCGATTTTGACCTTGTATCTCATGAGCTTGCACATCAATGGTTCGGCGATCATGTGACCTGCTCAACATGGCAGGATATATGGATTAATGAAGGCTTTGCATGCTATTGCGAGGTGCTGGCACGCGAGTTTGTCCTTGATGAACCGCCATATAGCCGGTTAAAATCATATTATGATTATTTACTCTACCGTGCGGGTGAGGGAAGCATATTTATCCCTGCAGAATACTTTGATATTGATTATGGCGACAGCTACGAGGTGGTAAACCTTATCAACAGGATATTCGACACGGCTTTGTCCTATTTTAAGGGGGCCTACCTGCTGCACATGATACGTTTCGAACTGCAGGATGATGATTTGTTTTTCCTCACGCTGAGGAACTATCTGGACCAGTATAGCGGCAGCCTGGCAAGCGGACTTGACTTTAAGAATGTTCTTGAAAGCACGTCGGGAAAAGATTTTATGGATTTTTTTGACCAGTGGTATTTTGGAGAAGGATACCCGGTTTATAATGTAGTATGGGAACAGGAGAATGATACCCTGTTTATTGATGCCGTGCAGACTGTCACTGCACCATCCACTCCCCTTTTTAAAATGCCTGTGGATTACAAAATATATTACCAGGGAGGGGATACAACATTAATTTTATACCAGCAGCAGAACGAACAGTCATTTAAGATTTGTTTACCCGCCCAGGTTAACAGCATTGATGTTAATAGCGACATAAATGTGCTTGCAAAAATAGAAAGTGTCCGGAAGGGACTGGCAACGGGCAATATTTATAAAGGCGGTAATTCTCCCCTGGTGGCAGCAATCACCAATCCGTTTAATGACCATATACACCTTGAATTCGGTGAGTCGGGGGGCATAAAATCTGTTACACTGTATGATATTTCCGGCAGGATAATCCTGAAACATAGTACCTGCGATAAATCACTGGTAATAAACACAGCCGGAATAAATAAAGGAATTTATATAATCGAAATAAATACAGCAGAGTCAGGTATTACTGAAAAGCTCGTTAAGGAATAATTAATTATTGAATATATAGAGTAAAGCTGTTGACTTTCTATTATATTTTTTAAACTTGTAAATAATTAATATGTTAATTCTTTAAAATATGAAAAAAGTAACTCCTATACATTATTGGAAATTGGCTTTATATTTCTTAGCAGCAATGATTGGAATGGCGGCCATATTTTATATATCCAAGTCAGGTAAAAAAATTGCACGTGAGGAAAGAAGAAAGGTTGAATTACTGACTGAAGCAATGTTACAAATCAGTAATAATAGCAGCTTATCTGAGCAAAATCTGGAATGTTACATTAAAGTTATTCAAAACAATGAAATAGTACCTA
Source organism: uncultured Bacteroidales bacterium (assembly GCA_964534745.1). Classification (GTDB taxonomy): domain Bacteria; phylum Bacteroidota; class Bacteroidia; order Bacteroidales; family UBA10428. Next base: position 27,999 of record CAZHQW010000024.1, on the reverse strand, counting down.
TTATAGAGGTTGATAAAGATGATAATATTATCTCTTATAAGAATCTTGATGAGAAAAAAGCTGATAACCCAGAATATATCAAACGGGAATTGGCCCAGATGAAGAAATTTACGGCCCCAATTGAAATATCAATTTCTAACAATGCAAGTCATTATTTATACTTTGGCAAACCAAATATACTATCTGATTTGAGCTATTTCCCGTCTATTCAAATGGTTGTAATATTACTAATTATTTCAGGAATTGTATTGGATATAATATCCATTACTATTAGATGAGTAATAAATCATTTATATAAACGTCTCTCAGCAAGTTTATTTATAGCAAAACAAGGCTGCTACCTTATTTTAAATGTCAATACCCCATTTTTATAATTAACATTCTTAAAAAATATTCCTTTCGAGGTTAATACCTTATAAGTTCCCTAAAAACACGTCTTATTTGCTCTGAAAAGTGCATATAGGTGCATAAAAAAGTACTTTCTCCACCTGGGGTGATACCCTTACTCAGGCATAAAAGTTTTTATATGCTTCATAGGGCATGTTGGAAAATCCGGTCAATGTAACCGATATTTACAAAGAGTAGCTAAAATTATAGAGGTCAATAAAATTGTAATTAACAAAGGCGCAAAAGACCACATTGACCAAAATATGGAATTTATCGTCTATGAAGATGGACCCGAAATCTTTGACCCTTTAACAAAAAAAAGTCTGGGAATGCTTGAAAATCCGAAAGGAACATTTACACCTACACATATTCAAAAAAATATGACAACTCTCTTATCTCAAGCTAGGCGTCCAAGTAAACTTTTAAGTTTTACGTTATTTGCTGGTGAAGAATGTTCTGAATTTGATTTGCTAAAAAGTATAAAATTAGGAGATAAAGTAAAAGTAATAAATAGAATGTAAGAAAAGCTTGTAACAAATGATATTGCCAATAAGGATTTGATTTTTTTATGAAGGTTGCAATATAGATGAGATTTTCTACTCAATTGATAATAACTAATTATGTAAATTAAGAATGAATATAGATAGTTATCAAATCAAGATATGTTTCCAATTAGTTTCCAATAAATAAAAAAGAGAGCTGTATTATCTTGTTTATCAACTCTCTTAATTTATTATTTGTAGCGTGAGAGGGACTTGAACCCTCGACCTCATGATTATGAATCATGCGCTCTAACCACCTGAGCTACCACGCCATATTTTTAAATTTGCGCCAGGCAAGCAAGATGTCGTAATGCATACCCCGCAAACGCATTTTTACAGGCATGCAAATATAATTTTAATTTAATAAATAAATAAAATTCACACTCACAAATTATAATTGCCGTACGCCATAATTTTATGGCTTTATCTGCGTTAAGCCTATAAACAGGCCGCATTTATCAACTTATAAATTAGATGTTTTAGCTGGCAATTGTGAAAATTTGATATAAGTTTTTTTAATTAAGTTTTTTTTATATATTGCAGCAGTTCACTTATGAGCTGATTATTCGAATATTGATGAAGAGCAAGATTGTACTGGAATATACTATTAATTCATCCCCGAAGGTTCTGTATACCCGTTTAAGTACTCCCGGGGGGCTGTCCGAGTGGTTTGCCGATGATGTTAACCTTAAGGGAAGTATGTTTTCATTTATCTGGAATGATATTGAACACAAAGCGAAAGTCACCCAAAAGAAAGAAAACAAATATATAAGATTTCAATGGATGGATGATGAAGATAAAAATGCCTATTTTGAGTTCAGGATCAATATTGATGAATTGACCGGTGATGTTGCTCTTGTGGTGACAGATTATGCTGATGAAGAGGACAGGGAAGATACCATTGAACTCTGGAACACTCAAATTAATGAACTTAAACATACTCTGGGCCTTTAAGCTTTTCAGGAAATAGCATAAAATAATTTAACTTTGTATTCGTTTCAGAAATTGCCGATTGATAAACATCATTCTTAACCGTGGGACGAATATTATATTCTTTTTATATTGTCATAACCCTGGTGGCTGCTGCCAATGCTTTATACTTTTTATACCGGGTTATAGCACGTAAAAAGATAAACAAGCTGGTAATAAAATCCTTTCTCGGTCCTTTTGCACTTATATTTTTTCTGGTTCTCTTTTTGTTATTGATGCAATTCCTGTGGCGTTATATTGACGATCTGGTAGGTAAAGGACTGGGATTCGGAATTATAGGGGAGCTTTTAATGTACACTTCGGCGAGTCTTGTACCTCTTGCTTTGCCCCTGTCGATACTTATGTCATCACTTATGACATTTGGCAACATGGGAGAGTACAATGAGCTGACAGCACTGAAATCTTCGGGCGTTTCCCTGCAGAGGATCATGTTGCCCCTTGTAATTGTCGTAGGATTTATAAGTATAGGGGCATTCTTTTTCTCAAACAATGTTCTCCCCTTTACCAATCTGAAAATGAGATCCCTTCTTTTTGATGTGAGGCAGCAGAGACCCGACATACAGATTAATCCAGGAGAATTCTACAATGGTGTAGATAATTACAGCATCAGGGTAAACAGGAAAAACCCTGAAACAAACATCCTCTATGATATTAAAATATACGATCATACCTCGCGAAAAGGTAATAACTGCGTTACCATGGCCGATTCGGGCTATATGAGAATGACGGCTGATAAAAGGAATCTTATAATTACGCTTTGGAGCGGCATGAGTTATACCGAGCTGGGTGATGACAGAAGGAAAAGGGTAAAAACATATCCGCACCGCCTGGATAAGTTTAAGGAGCAGAGGTTGATATTGAAACTGACGGGATTCGGACTACAAAGGACAGACGAGAATCTTTTCAGGAGCAACTATCAGATGATGAACCTCGAACAGCTGAACAGGGCCAAGGACTCGTTAAGGAAGGAACTTGAATATCGTGACATGCAGTTTTACAAGACCCTTATGGTGCAGAATTATTTCAGACTAAGACAGAGCACAAGGAGAAGGGACCTTGAAAGGAGAAAAGAAGCCACCGGAGACAGTAGCTTAAGCCAGCAAAACATACTGCCTGAAAAAGTTAATATGGACAGCATATTCAGTACCTTCTCGTTAAAAGAGAAAGGGAGAATAATAAGCGGGGCTTTGTCATATGCACGTTCATCCAAAAGTTATATTGAGAATACTGCTGAAAATCTGAAATATAAGAACAGGCATTTACGAAAACACGAAATAGAATGGCACAGGAAATTCACTCTTTCTTTTGCCTGCCTTGTTTTCCTGTTTATAGGTGCCCCCCTGGGAGCTATTATCAGGAAAGGAGGCATAGGGATGCCAACAGTAATTTCAACATTTATGTTCATTGTTTATTATGTGATTTCCCTTATGGGAGAAAAATTTGTAAGGGAGAGTGTTTTGACTGCCACCGAAGGGATGTGGCTGTCGTCATTTATCCTGTTGGTCATAGGCGGATTTCTGACATATAAGGCCACAACGGACTCTGCAATATTAAATGTTGATACATATATACTGTTCTTCAGAAGATCACTCGGAATAGATAAGTTGCATATGCTCGATATAAAGAGCCATCTTACAGGGAAGTTCGGATTTACCGATGTTGGGATTGAAGACATGAAAGATGCCTTGCAGCAAATCATGAAATCAACCGGCAAATGCAAATCTAATATTGACAACACTATTAAAATAAAGAACGCGGCAGTTTTATATGTAACCTCGGGAAATATTAAGCACCTGGCAGAATTTGAGGGGCTGTACAATGAGATTATTGATAAACTAATTACAAGTAATTGGTTTAAAATAGTTTATATACAGCAGAAGGTTAATGAATTTCCTGTAATAGATTTTGCAAAATACAGGCTCTTGCATTCCTTGATTTTTAAATTAGTTAATTTTATAGTTATCCCGGCAGGGTTATTCAACTTCGCCCGGTACTATATATCTCTTTTTAAACTGAGAAAGCAGTTAATAGCAGTAACCAATACTACCCGGTCGATTATTGATATTTTCAATAATCCTAATTTGCTGGTAGAATTAGAAGTCGAACAATGAGAATCCTTCAGCTGTGCAACAAGTTTCCTTACCCGCCCAAAGACGGCGGTGCTATTGCAATATATAATCTTACCAGGGGATTGGGCAGCCTGGGGCATGATGTTACTGTTCTTGCTATGAATACCAGGAAGCACTTTGTGGATGCCGGGGAAGTAATTGATGTACTGAAAGATACCGCAGAATTCAGTTATGTTAATATTAATACTGACATTAATATTATAAAGGCTGCCTTTAATATTGTTTTTTCAAGGTTTCCGTACAATGCGGGGAGATTTATATCAAAAGAATTTGCTGCAAAGATCAAGGATATACTCATAGCTAAAAAGTATGATATTGTGCAGCTTGAAGGGCTGTATCTTATTCCCTATATTGAAATTGTAAGGCGGAATTCAGATGCACTGATTTCATACAGGGCACATAATATTGAGCATGAAATATGGGAAGGGATAGTAAAAAATGAGAAGAATATCCTCAGGAGATGGTATCTCAGTATTATGGCAGCGAGAATAAGGAATCTTGAAATTTCTTCAATGAACAGCTATGACCTGTTGGTGCCTACAACAAACAGGGATGCGCAGATTCTTAACAGCCTGGGAAATAAAAAACCTTACCATGTTTGTCCGGTAGGCATTGATGCAGAAGGAATAATACACCAGAAAGGGGATGTTAATTACCGGTCCCTGTTTTTTTTGGGGTCACTGGACTGGTTTCCTAACCAGGAAGGGCTGGTTTGGTTTATTGATAATGTTTGGGAAAGAATACATGCAAAATATCCGGATGTTGAATTTTATGTTGCAGGCAGAAATGCACCGAAGTGGCTTGAAAAAAAGATTACAAAAACAGGCAATATAGTATTCATGGGCGAGATTGAGGATGCATATGCATTTATGGTCAATAAGGGAATAATGGTTGTTCCTTTGTTCTCGGGAAGCGGGATGCGTGTAAAGATTATTGAGGGCATGGCCCATGGCAAGGTTATTATATCAACAGCAATGGGAGCTGAAGGCATAGATATCAGACACGGGGAGAATATTCTAATTGCAGAATCAGGAGATGAATTTGAAAAAGAACTTGAAAATATTTTGGAGAATAAAAGTTTTTTTACAAAAATTGGGAAAAATGCGGGCAGGTTTGTTGCTGAAAATTTAAATAATAATAAAATCACTGCTGCACTGGCAGGATTCTATAAGACTAATTTAAAATGACAGTAAGGCTGCTATTCTGGATATTTATTTCGGTGATTTTCTATTCTTATATTGGCTATACCCTGATATTAATGCTGATGGTTGCTTTTAAGAATTTGAGGCCTGGTAAAAAAATGACTGAAACAGATGTTTATGAGCCTGAAGTTACTTTGCTTGTGCCCGCATATAATGAAAAAGGTTGCATTAAGAACAAAATAGCGAATTCACTTGAACTGGATTATCCGAAAGATAAATTGAAGCTTGTATGGGTAACAGACGGATCGGACGACGGTAGTCCTGAAGAATTAAAGCGATACGGCAACATTACCGTGCTTCATGAGAAGGAAAGGAAAGGGAAGATAAATGCTATAAACAGGGCCGTGAAATATATTAAAAGCCCGATAGTCGCATTTTCCGATGCCAATACAAATTTAAACAGGAACTCGATACGGGAAATAGTGAAGATTTTCAGCGACAGGTCTGTAGGATGCGTAGCCGGTGAAAAACGTATAGTAATATTAAAAAAAGAGAAAGCTGTAATCGCCGGGGAAGGATTATACTGGCGGTACGAATCCCTTATAAAGCGGCTGGAGTCACAACTTAATTCAGTGATGGGTGCTGCGGGCGAGCTTTTTGCGGTCCGTACCGACCTTTATCAGGACATCAGGGAAGATACCATACTCGATGATTTTACAATATCACTGGAGGTAGCAAAAAAGGGCTATAAGATTAAATATGCCCCTGATGCATATGCTTCTGAATCGGGCTCGCTGACTATAGGGGAAGAACTTAAAAGAAAATTCAGGATAGCATCCGGGGCATTACAAACATTATACCGGATGAAGGAGATCTTGAATATTTTCAGATACAGGATGCTTTTTTTTCAGTATATTTCTCATAAGGTATTAAGATGGGCTTTTGTTCCTTTCTCATTTATTATTGTGCTGGTGCTTAATATTGTTATTGTCTTTGAGCAGCATGGTGCCGCTTTGTTTTATTTCTATTTTTTATGTTTCCAGCTTTTCTTCTATTTAATGGTAGTAGTAGGGGCATTAATGAATAATATGAAAATCAGAATAAAACTGATTTTTGTACCTTACTATATGTTCATTATGAACTATGCCATGGTTTATGGCATGGTAAGGTATATATCGGGAAAGCAGTCAGTCAAATGGGAAAAGGCAAAAAGGAGCTGATTCAGGCCCGGTGTTAGGGAAATTTAATTAGATATAGTACTTTTGTTTTATGTTTTAAAATAAATATTACTGCCAATCTGATGAAACCCGATACATATGTGTTTAATACTGTTGAAGAGGCGATCGAGGACATACGCAATGGTAAAATAGTGATAGTTGTTGATGATGAGGACAGGGAGAACGAGGGGGATTTTATTTATGCAGCAGAACTTATATTGCCTAAAATAGTAAATTTCATGGCCATGCATGGGAGGGGATTAATTTGTGTGGCCCTCACTGAGGACAGGTGTGAGGAGCTTGAACTTGATCTGATGGTGGGCAATAATACTTCTCTGCATGGCACAGCTTTTACTGTCTCGGTGGACCTGCTTGGCCATGGTTGCACAACGGGCATATCTGCCAGTGACAGGGCCAAGACAATCAAATCACTCATTAATCCGAAAACAAAACCCGGGGATCTGGGTCGGCCCGGACATATATTCCCCTTAAAGGCGAAGAACAAAGGTGTCATACGCAGGGCCGGCCATACCGAGGCTGCTGTAGATCTGACACGACTGGCCGGATTAAAGCCGGGAGGGGTGCTCGTGGAGATTATGAATGAAGATGGCTCCATGGCTCTTCTTCCTGACCTGATGAAAATTGCTGAAAAATTTAATCTCAAGATAATAAGCATCAAGAGTCTTATTGCCTATCTTATTGATAAAGAGAGTATTGTCATAAAAGGGGTAAAGGTGAAGCTGCCCACGAGATATGGTAATTTTAATCTTATACCGTTTATCCAGAAATCCAATAACCTTGAGCATGTTGCATTGATAAAGGGAACATGGACAAAAGATGAGCCTGTGCTTGTTCGTGTCCATTCTTCATGCCTTACCGGCGACGTTTTTGGTTCTTACAGGTGTGATTGCGGTTCTCAGCTCCATGAGGCTATGAGGATTGTGGAAAAAGCCGGCAAGGGAGTGATTCTTTATATGAACCAGGAGGGCAGGGGAATAGGATTGTTTAATAAAATAAGGGCTTATAAGTTGCAGGAGGAGGGACGTGATACGGTAGAGGCAAATATAGATCTTGGTTTTCTGGTAGACGAACGCGACTACGGGGTGGGAGCAAGCATATTAAGGGAACTGGGACTCGGCAAGATAAAGCTGATTACCAATAATCCCGTTAAAAGAGCCGGACTTGAAGGCTATGGAATTGAAATTGTTGAAAACATACCTTTGCAGATTCCTCCGAATGAGTACAATGAGTTCTATTTAAAGACAAAGAAGAATAAGATGGGGCACTTCCTCGAATTGCTGGATGATGATGACCAATAATAAAACATCGAAAGGTCTGCGCATAATTTTTATGGGCACACCCGGGTTTGCCGTGGAGTCCCTCAGGGCCCTCGTAGATGACGGGCGTAATGTTGTAGCAGTTATTACCGGTCCGGATAAGCCGGCGGGCCGGGGACAGATACTGAAATCTCCCCCTGTAAAGGTTTTTGCCCTGGAGAAAAACCTGAAAGTGTTACAGCCGGAAAATCTTAAAAGTGAGAATTTTATTTCGGAACTAAGGGCACTGAATGCCGATCTTCAGGTTGTCGTTGCTTTCAGGATACTGCCCGAAGTTATATGGGCCATGCCAAAGCTGGGCACTTTTAACCTGCACGCATCACTGCTGCCTGACTATCGGGGAGCAGCACCAATAAACTGGGCTATCATCAACGGGGAAACAGTAACGGGAGTTACTACCTTTTTTATTGATCAAAATATTGATACCGGCAGTATAATTTTCCAGGAGAAGTTAAATATCGGTCCCGATGAGAATGCCGGCGAGCTCCATGACAGGCTGATGAAGGCAGGGGCCGCCCTGGTAATAAAGACCGTCGATGCAATTGGAAGGAGCGACTGCAAACCCGTTGATCAGTCAGCACTGGTTACAGGCGGAGAAATCAAGGCAGCCCCGAAGATCTATAAAGAAGACTGTAAAATAAACTGGAGTGATGATATAGGAAAAATTTATAACTTCATCAGGGGACTCAGCCCTTATCCGGCAGCGTGGGCAGAGCTTGTTTCTCCGGCAGGGGACAAGCTGTCTTTTAAAATATTTGAATCCGGGATTATAATGACAGATAAAAAAACTGAGGCCGGTAGTATTGAAAGTGACGGCAGATCTTTTTTAAGGATTGCTGTGCAGGGAGGTTATTTATATATTAAAAAACTCCAGCTGGCAGGTAGGAACAAGATGGAAATTAAGGAATTTCTGAAGGGCTTTAAGGAACCGCAGAGCTACAGGATTTTCATGCAATAGTCCGATTCCATTTACTCCCTATTCCTGGTCGAAATCAAATTCAAATATTATTTCATCTGTTTTTTGTTGAGCTGGTTTTTCTTTCTTTTCCTCTTTTTTCTTTTCCTCTTCTTTCCGTTTAACATCATCATCGGATATTTTTTCTTCCTTTAGGGTTAGTTCCGGGGGACCCTGGTCAGGTTTTAAACCTTTTCTTAGCTGCAGGGTTTGCGATACAGCGGGCTCAGTGCCTTCTTCCATCAGGTTTTTTTTATACAGCTCTGCCAGCTTTATACCGTAAAGCTGTGATATATCATACATTGTTTCTCCCTCTCTGATCACATGTGTTTTTTTACCTGCTTCCGCCTTTTTTCTTTTTGGTTGTATGTAAAGTATCTGGCCCGAATCGATCTTTGCTCCTTCATCAAGTTCATTATATTTCCTGAGTTCCCACGGCAGCAGGTCAAATTCATTTGAAATTGAAGTGTAAGTGTCACCGGACTTTGCTATGATAAAATTGATCCTGTTCTTTTCGAATACCATTCTTGAGTCCATTGTGGCACCGGATACTTCAGCAAGGGCTTCTCCTGCAGCAGGTTCCTTTATTATTTCTACTCCCTGGTCATAGGCATAAAGCTCATTTTCTTCAATGATCCTTATAAGTGCCTTATCATAATTCCTGCTTGTTGCATAGCCTGCTTTCTTTAATCCTTCGGCCCATCCTTTATAGTCCGTAGGGTCAAGTTCAAAAAGGGAAGCATATCTCTGCTTGGAGCTGAGGAAATCCGAATGGTCCCTGTATGAGTCGTTTGCTGATTTGTATTTTCTGAAACATTCATTATTCTCATCATCATCATGGCGAATCTTCCTGCCTTTCCAGTCATGGCACTTAATACCAAAATGGTTGTTTGCCTTTTTTGCAAGCCTGCTATTGCCGTCCCCTGACTCGAGAGCACCCTGAGCAAGCGTTATGCTTGCGGGTACTCCCGTTCTCTTCATTTCTTTTATGGCAATATCTTTATACTGTTTTATATACTCCTGGCGGGTGATCTTTTTATCTGCCTGTCCGTTTACAGATGAAAAGCTGCAAAATACAATTACCGTGAGTGTCCCTAATGCATGTTTGGTCATCTGCCTTTTTTATGCAAAGGTATGCCTTATGGGGAATAAAAATTTGTTTATAAATAATTACTTTATTAACAAAGGAAAACCTTATTTTATTGTCCTTTCCTTACATGGATGTTACCGTTCAGGCTTTTAAATACAAGCTCGGGTCCGCCTCCGTTAATTTTGGCTGTCGTCCAGTTTGACCAGCTTGCTGCAGAAGACGGGGATTTATCACTTTTATCGGTTTTTCCCTTCTCTTCCTTTATCTCCAGGTCAAAGTCCGAGTATATTTGCCCGAATTCGGTTTTCATTTTTAATGTTGCCTTTGCATCTGAAGGCAGAGTAACATCAATATGGCCATTTACTGTTGAAAAGGCCATCGGCGTATCAGGCGTGACATCGCTGAAATTTACTTTCAGTAATCCGTTAACTGTGCTGGCAATAGCAGAACCTGTAATTTTGTCAAGATCAATTTCGCCGTTTACGGAGGCTATTTCCATCTCTCCTTTAACTTCTTTTACAGAAATATTTCCATTCACAGTGTTTATCTTAAAAGAGCAATTATAGGGAACCTTGATGGCCATGTCGCGGTTATTCATTTGTAAACCTGGCTTTATAGTTATTTTATTCTCTTCCTCAGTAACATTTATATCAGACGGACTGCTTTTGATCTTATTAAGTCCTTCAGTGTTTACCTCTTCATCTTCTGATTCCGTTCCTGAGGGTTTAGGTGCAGGAGGTATATCAGGATAATTTGATTCACCCTGGATGGGAGACAGTTCGATAATGACTTCTTTACCGTTATAACCGGTAACATCGATATTTCCCTGTAATACCTCGATTTTGATGAAACCCGGTGCATCGGGATTACTGAAGGAAAGCTTAATTTGCTCTTCTTGTTTCTGGGCTATTCCTGATTTCGGGACTACCAGTAAAAATACTGCCAGTATGGCTAAAATTTTTGTTTTCATGGTTTATTTGTTTTTAAATTAATAATTCAATACTGCTTTTTAGCTTGGTTTCAACATTTTTGTCAATGTTTTTCTTCTCGAGAAGTTTTTTCAGTTCGCTGACTGATCTTTTTTCCTGCAACATGACCATAACGTCGGCCAGTGCAACCTGGACAATGGGGGATTCCTGCTTTACAATGGAGCGGATTAATCCTATGCGCACCTTCGGATTTTCCGCGTAGTTGTATAATGCCTCGACGGCCATTAACCTTACATTTACGTTCTCGTCATTGTTCAGAGTGTTCAGCAGGGCGTCTATAATTTTATCATCTGCATTATTTATCTGGTTACTGATACTTATAGCTTTTAACCTGTCTGTCGGTGAAGGCTGCTCAAGCAGGGTAAGCATCATCATTTTCTGCATATCCTGCATCTGCGAAATCATTGAGGTAACCTGGTTCTTGTATTTTATTTCGGACCTGTACCAGAAAGCTGCCAGTCCGGCCAGCACAAGAATCACTGCTGCATACGCAAGCTTTCTTATTAGGGCAGGATGCCGGAGTCCTTCTGCCAGAATATTCAATTTGTATACACGCGGTTCGTTTTGTGTAAGGGTGCTTTTGTACTCCTCAAGTTTACTGTAGAAGGCGGCTTTCATCTTTTCCGGCGGCTCCCTGTCAGGTAGCTCATTGAGCTGGTTTGTCAGCTTTTCAAATTCTTCCAGCTCCTCTTCTTTTATACCATTTTTTATTAGAAATCCGCTCATTTTATTTTTATCCCCTGCATCCTTATTTAGAAGGTATTCGGTAATTAGTCTTATTTTTTTCTTTCTGTTCATTTTGCTAGTTATTAGATAATTCTTTATAGGTCTTCCTGAGCTCATCAAGTGCCCTGAATATTCTGACCTTTACAGCGCTCTCGGAGCATCCCAGGATTTGTGATATTTCCCTGTATTTAAGCTCTTTGTAGCGGCTTAGGGTCAGTATTTCCCTTTTTTTATCCGGAAGTTGCAACAGGGCTTTTTCGAGTGTACTTACCCTTTCTTCCATGGAATTGCCGTCACCGGAATGGGAATCGGATAATACATTGGCCCATTCTTCAATATTTCCGGATAATTCGAGCTTGCTTTTCTTCTTAACATAGTCAATAAAAATATTGTGAGCGATCCTGTAAATCCATATACTGAAATTTCCATCTCCCCTGTACCTGGTCCGGTATTTTAAAATTCTTATAAACACATTCTGGACAAGGTCTTCGCTAATATCTGTTCTTCCCGTGAGATTCAGGAAGTAGCCGTATAATGCTTTGTTATATCTTTCAAATATTAGTCCCAGCCTGTCAATGTCTCCCGATTTAACTTTAAGCATCAGTTCATTGTCTGTGATCACAGCTGAAGTTTTTATATTCACATTCAATTTACATAATAAAAGACTTCGACCTGACCGAATGGTTACATTTTTTATTAGTAAATTATTGGACGGATTCCTTAAGCTTCAAATGTACGGACGTAAAGAAGGTACAGGTATAATTATATTTTTTCTGTTTGAAGTTTATTATTCCTGTCCGGTCTGGTAAGCAACTGGTAAAGTACGGGTACAATAATCAAAGTAAGGAAGGTAGAAGTCAGGAGTCCCCCTATTATTCCCCATCCCATTGGAGCCCACAGTGTTCCTCCCCTTAGTGTGAGGGGGAGCAGACCTCCTATTGTAGTGAGCGTGGTAAGGACGATAGGAACAAACCTTGTTTCACCGGCTGTCTTTATTGCATCCGATATAGTATTACCCTCCTGGATCAGCTTATTGGTATAGTCAACGAGGATTATGGAGTTATTAATGACAATGCCGACAAGACTTATCAGTCCGACAAAGGCCGTAAATGAAAATGTGTTTCCTGTTATAAACCATGCCCATATGGAGCCGATAAATGCCAGGGGAATTGCGACAAACATAATCAGCGGCTGTGTGAATGATCTGAATTGTAAAACGAGGACGGCAAATATTGATATTACTGCAATAATTATTGCATTAAACATACCTCCGAATGATTCCTGGCGGTTTTCAAGCTCACCACCTATGTTATACGAATATCCGGCAGGAAAATGGTAAGCTTTGAGGTTTTCTTCAACAGGTATCAGCACTTCGTCGAGGGTATATCCTTTTTTAATGTCAGCTATAATGCCGGCATTTTTTTTAAGGTCAAGCCGTGTTATCAATCCCTGGGCCTCAGCAAATTCAATGTTTGTAAGCTGTCTCAGCGGTATAAATTTGCCTGAAAGTGATTTTACATAAATTTTATTGAGATCATGCAGGTTAATGTTATCTTCAGCAGGAAGCCTGAGCACTATATTATAATCTTTACCCCTGGAATCCCGGTATTTTGATATAGTTGTACCGTTAATACATGTCCTTATTGTTTTATCAATTTCTATTACCGGGACGCCGAAGTAATTTGCTTTTTCCTTGTTTATATTTATTATCAGATCAGTTTTTGTCTTGTTTAGCTGATTGTCAATATTTATTATTCCATCGACACCGGACATGAATTTCTCAACATCTGAAGAAACCTTCTTTAAAACCTTTATATCGTCTCCTGTAACGTTAATCACTACAGGGGCCTGCACAGGTGTTCCCTGTTCGAATTCCTTTATATTTATTTTACAGCCTGTCTGGCCTGAAAAATATGTCCGCAACATTTCGAGCTGTCTGTCAAATTTCTTTACTTCATATTTTTCTAACTGGACATATATTTCGGCGAAGTTACTGTTAAAATTTCTTGACGAAACATTATAATATATTCTCGGATTGCCATGCCCGACATTTGCTGCGTAATATTTTACTCCTGGCATAGTGTCAATTACGGTTTCCACAAAACGTGCAACTTTATCTGTTTTTTCAATATCTGTGCCCTCGGGCATTTCAATTCTAATCATAAATTGCGGTAGTTCAGCTTTAGGAAAAAAGCTAATTCCGACAAAGTTTACAAATAACATCACAGAGATGATCAGAATTCCTGAAGCTATTAATAAGGTTATCAATTTGTTTTTTAAAGCAAAATTCAGGGATTTCCTGTAGGGGCCTTCTATCAACCGGGTTAATAGTTTGCCATGTCCTTTTATATGGTTACCGGACGCAGGTGGTTTAAGTATCTTGCTTGCTGCCAGGGGAGTCAGGGTGAGAGCAATGAGCAGGGAAAAAACAAGGGTATAGATTATTGTTATGGGAAGGCTTTTAATAAAATCCCCTGCTTCATCTTTCATCATTATAATAGGTATAAAAGCAAGGACTGTTGTTGCCGTGGCGCTGACAATGGGCCATGCAATCTGTTTTGCCCCCATTATAGCTGCATCTCTTCTGCTGAAGCCCAAACCCATAAAGCGGTTTATATTCTCAATCATTACTATTGAGTTATCTACAAGTAAACCCAGGGCTACTACCAGGCCCGCAATTGACATCTGTTGCAGTCCGAATCCGGAATAGTCCACAAATGCAAGACCCATTAAAAACGAGATGGGAATGGCAAAAATAACAATTATAGCGGATTTTACTCCCAGTGCAAGGAAGATTACAAGTCCCACCAGGAAGATACCCTGCAGCAGATTAGATATAAATCCGTTTATCCTGTGATCAACGTAAACCGACTGGTCAAAGACTGTAATTAATTGAATATCACTATTTAGCCTGCTTTCAAATTCTTTTATTTCGGGATTTACCTCATCCATTATATCGAAGATATTGACATCGTCCTTTTGCTGGGCTGTAAGAAATATTGCCCTTTTGCCATTCACCCTGCCTTTATATTTTTCATCTTCATAGTCAAACTGAACCGTGGCAATGTTCTTTAAAAGAACTGGTTTACCCTGGTACGAGCTGACAACAGTATTACCGATCTCATCCAGGTTATTATATGAACCGCTTGATTTAACGGCAAAGCTTTTACTGCCTAATTTTATAGTTCCCCCGGGTATATTTGCATTATTGCTCTGAACCGACAGAGCAACCTGTTCGATTGATATATTCATCTGGGCCATTTTTTCAACATCAAACGATATCCTTACTTCGCGTTCAGGAAAAGCATGCAATTCAACTTTTCTTATGCCACTGACTTTCTCAATTTCTGTTTTCAGCTGGTCTGCGAGTTCTTCCAGCTCAGAAAATTCGGCAGATTCCGAGACAAACGCCAGTTGCAGAATATTGACATCGCCTGTTGACCATTTAAATGTATTGATGCTGTATATTTCTTCAGGCAGATTTGTTTTTATATCATTAATTTTTGCAACTACATCATCATACTTCTTTTCAATATCCGTATTAAAAGTAAATTCCACGCTTACGCTCGTATAGCCATCCTTTATACTGCTTTCTATTCTGCTTACGTCTTCAAGTTCATTTAAAGCCTCTTCAACGGGAATTGTAACAAGCTGTTCTATATCAGCCGGACTGGCACCGGGATATATAATAACGACAGAAGCCCCCGGTGCATAAATTGAGGGATTTTCCGTGCGTGGCATGGTCATATAGGAACCTATACCTGAAAGCACCAGCAGTACAAATATTATTATTGTAAACTGGGGATTGTCAATCGCTAGACTAGGAAGTTTCATAATACTTGTTCAGAATAATGGTTACTCGACAATTATGATTTTTGAATTATCATTTAAATAGTTAATACCTTCAGTGACTATTTTCGTGCCTGGAACAAGTCCTGCATTTATCAATACTTCGTTACTGAGGATTTTTACGAATTCAATTTTTTTCCTGTGTACTGTGCTGTCGCTTATCTCAAAAACATACCCGGTCATTTCATCGCAGTCTGCCAGTGCATCAATCGGAACTGACAGATACTTCCTGGTCAGCTTGCCTGATGTGATGTCAACCTTGGCAATGAATCCCGATACCAGCTTTTTATCTTTCACAGGCTGCAGCGACAGTTCAACCTCGTAAGTTCCGGTATAGGGGTCGGAATCTTTGGCTATTTCAGAGACTGTTGCTTTGAATTCAGAATCCCTGTATGCATCAAACTTAATAATTGCACTGTCTCCTGTACGTATATTTACAATGTCTTTGTCAGTGAGGTTAACCCTGACAACCCATTTATCACCAGTAAGTCCGAATATAAATACAGGGTGACCAGCACTGGCCATTTCATTCTCTTCCATAAGCCTTCTGAGTATTCTGCCATCTGAAGGTGCGGATATGGTAGAATACTGGAAGTTAAACTTTGCTATTTCAAGGTTGGATTTTGCAACTTCCATTGCTGTCTCCGCATTCTGATACTGTTCCAGTGTGGCAACGCTGTCCTCAAGAAGGATGGAGGCCCTTTTGAAATCCCTTTCTGCCTTTGCCAGGGCTTGCTCGGCAAGGTTCATCTTTGCTTTTATCTCGGAAAGATTCAATTCTGCAAGCAGTGTTCCCTTTCTGACATCCTGTCCCTCATATACATATATCTTTCGTACTATGCCCCCTGTTTTGAAACTTAATTTCTGTTCGGTTTTTAATGACAATTTACCACTGGAGTGAATAGGGAAGGCCACCTCTTTTTCAACAACCTCGACAGCCCTCACTTTGACAGCTTTAACTTCCGTGTCCTGTTCTTTCGTTTTTTTATTAAGGCAGGACGAGGCTAACACTATGAGCGGGATAATAAACAAATAATTGGCTTTCATATATATAGTTGTTTTAGACTGTTAATATTTATTTAAATTATATAAACCTGTAACCCTTTCGTATTCGGCATATTTGATCATATAATCATACCGGGCAATAATAAGCTTTTCCTGGGTATTGGTCATATTAGTGCGTGCATCAATATATTCGATTAAGCTTGCCTGTCCCTCTGCATATTTTTTTTCTATTATTCTAAATGCCTTTTTTGAGCTTTCGAGCTGCTTGCTTACAGCAACAATTTCTTTTTCAGCAGCTTCAAGTGTATAAAATGCATTGGTCACCTCCAGCTGAATGAGCATCTCAAGTTCCTGGTACTGTTTATCAATAATTTCCTGTTCGATCCTTGATTGCTGTATCTTTGCGTTGTTCTGGAATCCTTTGAACAGGTCCCAGCGAAGCACCAGGGAAGCAAGAACAAAATCGTCATTGCGGGTAAAGCTGTATTTTTCTCCCTGGAAACCGTAATCGACAGCACCGAGCAGGACAGGAAGCCTGTTGGAGCTATTTATCCTGTAACTGTTATCTGCGGCGATTTTAAAGTTTCTTATCCTTTCAAGCTCGTCCCTGTTGTCAAGAGCATTGAGCCGGGCTTCTTCAAATGATTGCAGGGGCGCTACCAGGGTCTGACTGGTGTCTGCTATAATTTCGGCATCGTATTCCCTGTTAAGCAGAAAATTGAAATAGGATTCTGCCAGGTGCTGTTGCATGTTAGTTTCTGCCTTTTGCTGTTCGAGTTTGCTGAGCTCGGCTTCGGACCTGAAGACATGATCAATTGTAACCTTGTCATTTTTATAAAGGCTTTTATTAACCCTTATATTCTCTTCCAGCAGTTTACGGGTATTGTCAATTAATTGACTCACTTCTAATGTTTTAAGGTAGTTATAGTAAGCTGTCTTAATCTCAGCAACAAGGTGCCGCTTATATGTTTCTGCATCTGCTTTTTCTGCCCTTGCCAGGTAGTTTTTTATCCTGTTATTGTAATAGATTTGCGGGTTGAATATGGGCTGTATCAGACTGATTTTCGTTTCATGTTCCCTGGGCCTGAAGAACTGGAATTCCTGTGAAGTAAGCTCAGAGTAATCAAAAGTACTGCCAAGAACCATATCGTTAAGTGTGTTCAGATTATTTATGAGCGGTCCTACCATATCGCCTACAGGGATGATACGTCCGCCCCTGGCCACTGTATATCGTGCATTAATGCTAATCTGGGGGAGGAACAAACCTTTTGCCTCCCTTAGTGCCTGTATACTTTTTTCATAGGAGGCGAGCTTCTGGTTCAGGGCAAGGTTATTTTCCAGTCCGTTTTTTATATAATCATCAAGTACCGTTTTCTGCGCAGTTGATAGAATTGAAATACCAGACAGACATAGGATACATATTTGTACTTTAAGCATTTTACTTTTTTTTAATTCCTGATTTTAAGATTTTGAAATGGCCCTTAATAATTTCTTCTGCATTTATTTTTTCCTGGAAGATGTGGCATTTTTTGGTATTAGCCATTTGCAGGACGCCTGTTGTCTGGCACCATAAAAGATGCCCCATTACTTCGGGGGAGATACCTGTTTTTACGGATTTGTCCGTTTGGCCTTGCTCAATGAGCCGGATAAGAAATATTAAGGGACAGTCATCAATATTGCCAAGGAGGCAATTGTTGCATTCCATGTCCTGTAGTTCTTTTGTTTCGAAGTGCATCATGCATTTGAAGTAGTTGTTATACTTCTGTGCGAACTTCATATATGCTTTTCCTACCTCAACAAGGTTTTCAAATGAGTTTTTATTTTTTGATGTGGCCTTTTTAAACATCTCAAGAAGTATTTTCAGTCCTTTGGTGCAAATTCCGAAAAGTAGGTTTTCCTTGCTTTTAAAATAGAGATAGAGGGTGGCCTTGCTTAGCTCTGCTTCATTGGCGACATCTTCCATGGTAGCTGTTTCAAAACCTTTGCTGAAAAAGATCCTTTCGGCGGCATCAATAATTTCATTGTGCCTCTGTTCCTTTTCCCTTTCTTTTCTTTCAACAATACCCATATTAGACATTGATTTAAAAAATAACTCTTAGTCAGCAAATATAATAAAATATATAAAATAGACAAGAGTCTAATTAAAATAATTTATAACTCTGAAATGTTTTTCAAAAGTAGGAATTAGTCAAAATATTGGAATATTAGCAGTTACTGGTATTATTTATATGGAAAAAGGAAATAAAAGGAAGGTAGTCTTTTTAACTGGCTTTTTTAAATTTTTCCGAGACCATGTCCCAGTTGATGACATTCCAGAAAGCATCGACATATTCTGTCCGCCGGTTCTGGTATTTGAGGTAGTAGGCATGTTCCCAGACATCAATGCATAAAATAGGAAATCCCCGTACTTCAGCAATGTCCATTATGGGATTATCCTGGTTTGGAGTTGAAGTGACCTTAAGTAGACCATCTGCAACAATAAGCCATGTCCACCCCGAGCCGAAAAGCTTTTTTGCTGCATCAGAAAATTCGTTCTTAAAGTTATCGAATGTACCGAAATCCCTGTTTATTGACTCAAGAAGCGCACCCTGAGGCTTGCCTCCTCCATTGGGAGACATAACTTTCCAGTATATTTTATGGTTTAAATAGCCCCCGCCATTATTTCTTACAGATACAGGATATTTGGATACTTCTTTCAGAATTTCCCTTGCATTTTTTCCTGTAATGCCCGCTTCACGGACAGCTGCATTGAATTTTTCGGTATAGGCAGCATGGTGCATGGAATGATGTATGGTAAGAGTTTTGGTATCTATATATGGTTCGAGGGCATCATAGGGATATGGCAAGTCCGGCAGCTTAAATTCCCTGAACTGTGATCCTTTAATCGAGTGGGCGGATTTGCGGTTGGCATATAAAGGGTAAGAAATCAAACCACCCAATCCTGCCATACTTGTCTTAAGAAATGTCCTTTTATCCATACCTGAAAAAAATACTGCTTACAATCTTATATTATAATGATTTAAACAAACCTAATAAAAAAATGTTTACTATCTCAAAATTACTCAGATTATTTAAGAATATCAAATTTAGCTGAGTAAGGATAATAATTCTTCCAGATTCAATTTTTCCTGTGTTCCTGTTTCCATATTTTTAACAGTGATTTTCCCTTCTTTTATTTCAGATTCTCCAACCAGTGCAACATAGGGCACTGACTTATTATTGGCATATGTCATTTGTTTTTTTAGCTTTGCCTGATCAGGATACAGTTCCGCAGATATTCCCTTTGCCCTTATTTTTGATAATAAATCAAGACAAAACTTTTCTTCCCTTTTTCCGAAGTTCATAAACATAAGCTTTACTGTCCCTGCATTATCCTTTGGAAACAGGTCCAGTTTGCACATAATATCGTAAATCCTTTCGGCCCCGAAAGATATGCCAACTCCCGATACATCAGGCAGCCCGAAAATCCCTGTAAGGTCGTCGTACCTTCCGCCGCCGCAAATACTTCCTATATCAATGTCTGTAGCCTTAACCTCGAAAATAATACCCGTATAATAATCCAGTCCCCGTGCCAGGGCCAGGTCAATTTCTACTTTTGAATTCAGCTGTACACTTTTTAAATAGTCAATAAGGATTTCCATCTCTTTTGTGCCGCTGGAGCCTGGATCGGACTGGCTAATGATCCTGCGCAGTTCACAAATCTTTTTTAGATTATTGCCCTGAAAGGTCATCAAGTCGCAGATAATGTCGATAGCAGATTTTCTAATGCCTTTTTCCTCAAGTTCCTTTATTACATCATCGATTCCTGTTTTTTCAATTTTGTCGATGGCGACGGTAATTTCTTTAATTTTTTCCGACTCACCGGTAACTTCCACCAGTCCGTTTAAAATCTTTCTGTTATTAATTTTTATAATAGTGTTTATTCCCAGGTTTGCGAATACTTCATCCATGATCTGGATCAGCTCAATTTCGTTAAGCAGTGAGTTGCTACCTATAACATCGGCGTCACACTGGTAGAATTCCCTGTATCTCCCTTTCTGGGGCTTATCTGCCCTCCATACAGGCTGAATCTGGTACCTTTTAAAAGGAAATGTAATATCATTCCTGTTCTGAACCACATATCGCGCAAAAGGGACAGTAAGGTCGTATCTCAGTCCCTTTTCACATATATCAAATGACAGCTTTGCAGGGTCACTGAATTTCAGATCTTCGGCATTTATTTCAGACAGGAAGTTGCCGGAGTTAAGTATTTTAAACAACAATTTATCACCTTCTTCCCCGTATTTTCCCATAAGAGTGCTGAGTGTTTCCATAGCAGGAGTCTCTATCGGCGAATAGCCGTACTTTTCAAATACTTTTTTTATGGTATTGAATATATAGTTTCTCCTTATCATCTCTTCCGGAGAAAAATCCCTTGTCCCTTTTGGTATTGAAGGTTTCTTAAGCATCATTTTTTAAATATGCATGGAATTAACCCGACAAAAGTATTAATTATAATTATTTATGGTGAATTATAAGCGAATAAATTTAATATTAACCGGACGAGTGGCCTTTGGGCATAAATGACGTATGATCGTCGGTTTTCTGCTGCGACAAAGGTGTTTTTTGCTTTTTCTCCCTTTCAATCCGCTCCTTCTCCATTTCAACCGCTCTCTGTTGCTTCAGTTTTGAAATTATTGTAAATCCTCTGCACAGGTACAATATAATAAGTAACCTGATTATGATAGTCGGCCATGGATTGGAAACCTTTATCCCGTATTCAGCTATGTGAAACAGTATGAAAACTATATCAAGGGCTATCAGGGATATAACGGCAAGCAGTGCGAACAAAGATTCCCTTTTCTTTAAAATAAGAGCCATCATAATGAACAATGTACCATAAATTATTGAGTTCAATCCTATGCCATGGTCTTCAAAAGCATCAATGTCAAGGATAAATCCGGTTAAACCTGCCAGAATAAAAAAAACGGCAATATACAGTATAGAATAAAATAAATCTGTGAGCTGTTTAGCAGGATCAGTCATTGATCCGGGAACCGGGTTGTCATTGAACAGTATTTCGATATATGGTATAATTCCCAGCTGCATTACCAGCCTGATATCCAGCTTTTTATTATAGCCCATATTAAATGACCGCCCTTTCTTCAACTCATCTTTATCCCTGAAAATACCGAGTTCTTTATTATCAAGTTTTACAGTAAGATTTTTAAAGGAGGTTCCCCAGTACAAATCTATTTTTTCTTTTCTATCAGTATCAAGATAATAACTTTTGTGTCGCATATTATTTGTTCTTTAACATATAAAGTGGTGTAGTAAGTAATAATACCAGGCTTGTTATGATGAAACTGAATTCAATGCTTACAATATCGGCAAAAAATCCCAGCAGCAGGGCAAACACGGCAGCAATTAAAGACTGGGACTGTGATTCTATTGAAAGTACAGATGCCAGTATTCTGTCACTGAATGTTTCTGATGCATATGCTACTGCCATGGGTCTTCTTATATTCTCAAAGATATAAATACCTATAAACAATATTACAGATACTATAATAATATTGAACTTATAAAAGAGTCCGGCCAGAATTCCTGTTATCAGTCCCAATACTAAAATAAGGTTAAGGGGCTTCAGGAGGCTGGAAAATTTTTCTGCCGACCTGCCTGAATATTTTGACGCCCTTGATGTCAGGAAATATAGTATAAAATATACGGCCCCAATAATTAAAGCTTCTCTTTTTTTATTGCCCAGAAATAGCAACACGGGCAGAGCGGTTGCGAAGGTCTGCAGTACAGGCTGAAGGTAGTCCTTGATAGCCATGTAATAACCACTGAATGATGACAGGCTGATAATTATCTTTAATGATTTCAGGTTTTTAAAAGAAGTAAATATTTCGTGCAGAACATTCTTAAAAACATCTGCAACTGACTGTTCAGGTTTTTTGACACCGGAGCCTTCAAGAATTTTGGGATAGGATGCAAGCAGTGCCAGTCCGATTAAATATGGAATCAGCGTAAACAGAAAGATATCTGTATATCTGCCGCTGTAAAACACTATAATGGCAGCAATCAATGATGAAACAGCCGATCCCACCTGTGACCACGAGCGTGTATGCCCATAGTAATGTACTTTCTGGTCTTCCCATCTTTTATATTTAAGGTATTCGAATATCATTGCTTTATGAGTGCCTGTCCTGAATGCATCGCCAACACCAAAGGCAAATGAAGCAACGATCAGGAAGAAGTAATTTCCTGAAAAGTAATACAGTATGAATGAGACAATATAGGTAGAATAGGAAAAAATCATGGTTCCGCGCCTGCCCAGTGCATCAGCTATTACTCCGGTTGGGATTTCAAGGACTGTGCGGGTTAGCATTTTTACCGAGTATAATACTCCTATCTGTGTATATGAAAGGTTCTTCTCGAGAAAGAATAACATCAGGAAGGGATCAAAGAATCTCTGGTTCTTTAAAAATCCGTAAAGGCAGAATTTATAATACTGGATATCTTTTTTAAATCTAACAGGCATAAGTATTTGGGTTAAAACAGGAAATTAAGTCCGATATACAAACCGCTGTCACCATCCCTTTTATCCGCAGCTAACCCGTAATCAAGCGCGCCTATGAAATTTTCATTTAATGCGAGGCGCAAGCCTGCTCCAAAAGAGTGATGCATCTTATCTTTATCATCAGGGAACAGGTAGTTTTCCGATAAAGGGATTCCTGACCTGTCAAAATCGTACTTGCCGGTGATTATGCCAAAATCAGTAAAAACATTAAAAGAAAAATAAATATTCTGCTTAAGGACTAATGTCCGTATGAATTTCCACCTCAGTTCAAGATTACCCAGTATAAAATCTTCACCTACAACTCTGTTTCTCAGTATTCCCCTTAGTGTTTTTGACCCTCCAAGTCCGTCCCGTGTTATTGAAGGCGGACTGTTAAAAACAAAGGGCAGCATATAAAATGGCATTTCTCCGGATATCTTTCCCTGGTAGGTTAACCTGTAAGCAAAAGACAGCCTTTTGGGGATTATAGTGAAGTACTGTCGGTGCGAAAGAACAATTCTTGAATAGGAGGTATTTTTATCACTCAGGAAAGCGGGAGCAATGAGAAACTGCAGTTCAGACCACAGTCCGCTCATCGGATTGGGCTCATTGTCCCTGGTATCATAGACAAGTCCCAGTTTAAATATACCGTGCATGCCCCCGTCTTTTTCGTCTTCAGGTATTATGCGCCACTCGACATACTTATCATATAATGTTGCAGTATCGGGCAGTTGATCTTTCTCTTCCCTGCCTTTGTTCAGGTTGTCAATGTCAACAGTCCCGATTTTGTTGCCGTAATAAACAAATCCCCCCAGCCATCTTAGTTTTTTATCTATTAATCCACCCTGGAATTCACCTCTCAGTTTTGTAAGGTTCCTGTCAATGCGGTAAAACATCCTGGTAATATATGCCGGGTCATCTGTTTCTTCAAAAGCACTGTTGTACAGAGACTCGTACCCGTTATAGCCGTAAAAATCAAGTGCTTTTTCTGTAAATACACTTGCTTCAGCAGTAATCCTTATCCCGGGTATCAGGTATTCCGAATCATACATGAACTGGTTTATACCGCTTCCTTTTGTTGTTCTTGACCATTCAAGATACACGGAATGCATGTACTTCGGATATGTACTTCCATCACCGAAGTTATAGAAATTCACTACTCCCCCGTATTTAAACCCTATATCTGATTCATAAGCTATTGCCGGCAACGCACCAAATGTCCATCCCTTCTTAATTTTCTCCTTAACCCCGGGTTTTGGTTTTTTAAGAGTATCCTGACATATTAAATCAGGACCCGATACCAGCATTATGCAGACAATAAGGAGGGACTTCTGTAACATATACTATTATTTGGAATTAAAATTACGTATTTAATTTATATAAAATATTTGCTATTAAGAAAAATGCAATTTAATTTGGTAATATCAAGGGAATTTTTATCACCCTGTCGTTTGAACTTTAAAAACCTACAGTCATGAAAGTAATAAGGAAGATCATTTATATTTTAATAGTAGCAGTTATCGTGGTAATACTGGCGGGGATTATTTATGTCAGGAACATATCAAGAAGGGCTTTACCGGACTACAACAGGGATATTAAGCTGTCCGGTCTCCTTGATGATGTTCTAGTATACAGGGATCAATATGCTGTGCCCCATATATATGCCAGAAATGAAAATGATTTATATATGGTAACAGGTTATTTGCTTGCGCAGGACCGGATGTGGCAGATGGACCTGATAAGAAGGATAACCCTGGGGAGATTATCAGAAATTTTCGGAGAAGATTATGTTAAAACTGACTTGCTGCTGAGAGGATTAAGGTTTTCTGGGAAATCAGAAAAAATACTCGCAGGGACGGATGTAAGGCAACTTGCTGCAATTAATGCATTTTGTGAGGGCATTAATCAATATATTAAATCCAGCAATAAGAAGTTACCTGTTGAGTTTACATTGCTCGGGTATAAACCTGAGCCATGGGAACCCCTGCATACGGTAAACCTTATAGGGTATATGGCATGGGACTTAAAAGCAGGATGGAGCGAGCTTGTCCTGGATGATATCAGGATAGCTGTTGATAGTGCCCTTTTTTCGGAGCTGATTCCCGACTATGCGGGATATACATCAGTCGTATACCCTGAATATGATAAGGATTGTCTGATCAGTGATATTATAACAGGATTGACTCATATAGCCGCGCAACTCGAAGGACTTGGGGCCGACATCTTTGATGCAAGTAATAACTGGGCAATAGATGGAAGCAAGAGCTTATCCGGGAAACCTGTTCTTGCAAATGACATGCACCTGGGATTTAACATCCCGGGGATATGGTATCAGGCTCACCAGGTGATTGATGGCGAAGTAAATGTAACGGGACTGCTGTTGCCGGGCGCACCGTTCATCGTTTGCGGCCATAATGAAAATATTGCATGGGGAATGACAAATGTTATGGTTGACAACCTCGATTTTTACGAGGAGACATTAAACCCTCTTGATTCGGGCAAATACCTATTCGACGGCCAGTGGCTGGATATTGACACTGTTAAACAGGTAATAAGGACAAGGGAGGGTAATGAATATGAAAGAGAACTATTTTTCACAGGTCATGGGCTTATTGTAAGCGATTTTTTAGGTATAAGTGACAGGACAATATCTATGCACTGGGCAGGAGACGAATCAAGCAACGAATTAAGTACTATTTATCTTTTAAATCGTGCATCAAACCAGTCAGAATTCAGAGATGCGCTCCACGATTTCAAATCAATAAGCCAGAATATCGTATATGCCGATATTTATGGAAATATAGGAATGTATTGTGCTGCGGGGATCCCCATAAGAAAAAGGGACAGTATTTATCCTCTTCTGCCGGGGTATACAGATAACTATGAATGGAAAGGCATGGTGCCCTTTGAGGAGCTGCCATGCAAGTTTAATCCGGTTAACGGATTTGTAGCCTCGGCAAATAACAGGACAGTAGGCGATGATTATAAGTATCATATCGGGACATGGTATGCTTTGCCATACCGGATGGACAGAATAACCAGGGTGCTTTCGGAGAAGGATGCAATAACTATGGAAGATATGAAGGAGCTGCAGCTCAACCAGAAATCGGGACTTGCTGAAAAGTATATGCCCCTCCTGCTTGCCTCGCTAAAAGATGCAGAGCTGCAAACAGAGCTGGAAAAGCAGGGTTATGCATTGCTTGAAAAATGGGACTGCATATATGATAAGGAAAGTGCTGCCGCGGCTATATTTGAGACATATTATGAGAAATTAATTAAAAATATTTTTTCTGATGAACTTGGAGATGATTTATACAGCAGCCTATTGCAGGCAGTCAAAATAACGAGAATCAAAGTTGACAATATTATGAAAACGGGAAGCTCGGCATGGATTGACAATGTAAATACCGTTGATCATAAAGAGTCCTTAAACGAGGTTATTGCTGAGAGCTATAAGGAGGCCGTAGCTTTTCTGCAGGTAAAATACGGAGATAAGATAGACTCGTGGAAATGGGGTGACATACATCGGTTTACACTTGAGCATCCTCTGTCAAAGAAAAAGATACTGGACAGAATATTAAGGCTCAACAGGGGCCCGTTCAGGACCGGCGGCAGTTTTCATACTGTATCGCCATTCACCTTCCCTTTGGGGGAACCGGATAAAGTTAACCACGGGTCTTCACACAGGCATATTTATACGCTTGATAACTGGGATAATTCGTTGACGATAATACCCACTGGCAATTGTGGCATTCCTTCAAGCAAACATTATTGTGACCAGACTGATTTATACATGAGTGGTAAGTACCATAAGGATTTTTTTTCAGAGGAACTGGTCAAAAAAAATGCGAAGTATAAAATGACATTCAAAAAATAGAAAAAATATGGGCGCTGTCCCTATCTTGACAAGGTGAAGCAGAACCTTGCGCCTTTCTTGTACTTCTCATCATACCATATCTTACCGTCCAGCAGCTCAATTATACCCCTTGATATTGACAATCCAAGTCCCGCCCCGCCGTGGCTTCTTTTAAGTGTTTCTTCACCCTGAGCAAATCTCTGGAATAACAGGGGCTTCTTTTCTCCATCTACTCCCGGTCCGCTGTCTTCGACAAAAAACTCAAGATTTGAATTCTTCATTATATACCCGAAGTTAATAGAGCCCTTTTCAGTGTATTTAAATGCATTATCCAGCAGGTTATTGAGAACCTGCTTCAGGCGGTCAGGATCACTCTCAACATTTAATACTTTTTTATGCGGTTTCAATATATTCAGATTAAGATAGTCTTTCTGGATCTTTTTTTTATATAGCTGAAAATACTCATATGTTTCATCCATAATTTTATCAAGGTCAAATTCTGCCATGTTTATTTTTAGCTGGTTGGATTCAATCAGTGATATATCGAGGATATCGTCTATGAGCTTCATCAGCTGTTCTCCATTTTTGTCTATAATATCAAGATATCTTATCCTCTTATCAGAAGGGAGGTCATCTCTTTTAAGCAAGCTGCCAAATCCGATTATGCCATTCAGGGGAGTGCGTATTTCATGGGACATATTTGCTAGAAATGAAGTTTTCAGCCTGTCTGATTCTTCGGCTTTTTCCTTTGCACGTGTAAGATTTCTTTCATATAATTTAAGTTCGGAAATGTCTGAATCGATAGCAATTAACTTTGTCAGGTTACTTTCTTTGGAAATAAAGGGGGTAATAGTTGTCTGGAGCCACACCTGTTTTTTCTTTCTGGTCTTTATATTGTTTTCAAAGAATACCGGTTGTTTGTTTGCTATGGAATAATCAACCAGCGATTTAATGTTACTGTGGGCTATAATATCCTTAATATTATGGTTACCGTTTTTTTTAAGCTCTTCAAGTGTCGTATCATATAATCTTTCAAATCCGGCATTACACCATTCCATATTACCTTCTATATCGTATATCGCGACGCTGTTTTCTGTTTCACTGGCCACAACAGATAATTTTTCCAGCTCGGTATTTATTTCCAGGAGCTGGTTTTTTTGATCCTGTATTTTTTCATAGTTATCCTGTATTGTTCTTTTTGAATCTTCCTGCTGCAGCCTGAACCTTTCCAGCACAGCTATGGT
>CAZHQW010000023.1:0-43972 GCA_964534745.1 uncultured Bacteroidales bacterium | reverse complement strand
TTGTTCTTTTTGAATCTTCCTGCTGCAGCCTGAACCTTTCCAGCACAGCTATGGTAAGCAGGATACATTGTAATGTAAATCCCAGTTTCATGGATATTTCAGTAAAAAAGGTATACGGCAAAATTGTGGTTTCTTTTAATTCATGTATTGCAAGTCCCGAGAAACTGAAGCAAAATCCGGTTAAAATAAGTATGGAAGGTGAATAACTTCGTTTCAATGTCAGTATTGATAAAATTATTAATACAATAAGAGTCAGTAGTACAATTAACGGTACACCAATATCAGTAATAAGAAATACAGGGTACTTGAAAAAATAAAATGATACGGAAATCAACGCAAGAATTTTAAGAGGATTTGCCAGTTTAACAAATCCTTTAAACCGGTTATAAGATTTCACAAAGACCTGGGTGAAGGAAAGCAGAAAGACGGTTAACAGACTCGGGAATAAAAATTTCGTATTCGATATCCATCTGGGCGGATTTAGGAAAGATACATATCCGTCATAATAAATAAAGAAGACTGTTGCAAAGAGGACAAAAAAGGCGTAATAAAGATTTACAATGTCTTTTGTCGACCTGTGAAGATAAATACTGAAAATAAATATAAATATGAATAATCCGTATATTAACCAGTTTGTTAATTCGGTCTTGTTATTCTTAATTTCAAAATACTGTTTTTCAACAAGTGAAATAGGTATAAAGAAGGAATGTCCGCCATTATTTGCGGAAATATAGTAAGTATGGCTTTTACCGGGCATCAAATCAATAGTAAATAAGAAATTTCTGTGATAAATATCACGGGTATTAATGCTGTACATCTCGCCTGTCTCTATTTTTCTTAATAGCGTATCATCCGAAAATTCATAAAAACTTATAAAATCCAGGTCAGGATTGGTAATTTGTATAATGTAGCTTACTGGTTTGTCCATGCTATTTTTGACAATAAATTTCAGCCAGAATGTTGAGGTCGGATAGCCGAAGTTTAAATTGCTCCTGGTATTCTTGCGGAATTTTAATTCACCGGGTGCTTCCGTGATATCTTCAATACTCAGACTGCTGCCGGGATCCTCAAGGAAATAAATATTGTTAATAATACTCATTTCTTTTTCATCATTTATAATCTTTATAGTATCTGAACTCTGGCAGTTTATCCTTGAAAATATAAATGCAAGGATAAAGAACAAAGAATATTTTGGCAATACTATCATTATATTACGATGAATTATTTTTAATTTAAATTGCAAAAAATATTTTTTTTTCACTTCCCAAGCTCTTTTTTTATAAGCCTATTTAATAATCTCTTTGGCAGGATTCCTGACATTATATACATAAGCTTAGTATCAATACCTGGCAGGTAATTGAAGCGAGGGTTTTTTGATTTCAGAGCTTTAATAATTGCTTTTACTACTATTTTGGGAGCAAGGGCCGATTTTTCAATTTTGCGCACGGTTTCTACAAACCTGTAAAAAGAATCTTTATACAGTCCTTTGGATTTTTCATCCAGTGCATTGAAATATCCGGTTGATATTTTGATTGATTTCTCCCATATTCTGGATTTTATTTTATCCGGATTTATAACTGAAACAGGAATGTTCCATGGGCTTAATTCTATTCTTAAGGCATCACTGAGAGCTTCAAATGCAAATTTTGTCGCACAGTAAATACCCATATATGGAAATGATACAAAACCATTTGTTGAGCTTATGTTAATTATTTTCCCTCTTCCTGTTCTTAAAAGTGGCAGGAATTTTTGAATTACCCTGATTTGGCCAAACAGGTTAATTTCGAATTGTTCCCTTATGATTTCCATTGAGGAGGTTTCAACCGGACCTCCAATAGCTATTGCAGCATTATTTATTAATCCATACAGTCCTTCATTTGATATTTCTCTGTTCACTTCATCAAAGGCCTTATTAATACTGTCTTCACTGCTAACATCCATAATCAGGGGAGTGATATTCCCTTTTTTGTAGATATCCTGACTGTTAATATCGCTATGTTTGCGCACACATGCGAATACTTTGTAGTTATTTTTCCCAAGTATCTGAACACATGACTGGCCGATACCTGATGAGGTACCTGTTATCAGGATATTTTTTTTATTGTCCATAGTGAATTAACATATTATTTTTGCAGGATATGTCCATCTTTGTGGAAGTTTTTTATATATTTCTTTCATATAAAATGCACGTTTCAGGGAATTTTCAGGACTGAAAACCTGGTCGTAAAGCCATATTAATGACTCTTCCACTTTTTTTCTGTCAAGTTTACTATGTCTGAAGACTAAATTGTAAAATCCGCATCGGTTCCAGAATGTTTCTTCATATAACCTGCCCTCAGCAAGCAATTGATTATAAAGGCGGCTTCCCGGAACAGGTGTAAGCACAGTAAACTGTCCGGGGATGTTATTGTCAACGGCAAAATTTCTGATTTTTTGAAAAGTCTCAGGACAGTCATTATCAAACCCAATAGCAAAAGCACCAAATACGACTATTCCCTTTTCCTGGATTTTTTTTATATATTCTGAATAATTTTCAGCATGTTTCAGCTTCCATTTGTTTTCATTTATTTCGCCCAGGCTATTTTTATTGGTGCTCTCAAATCCTATAAAAATAAACTGGCAGCCGCTCAAATATGCCAGTTCCAGAAGTTCGTCATTTTCGGCAACCTTAATATCTGACTGGGCCAGGTACTTGATTTTTAAAGGGACCAGTTCCCTGAGTACTTCTTTTATATATTTCCTATCGACAAATAAGTTGTCATCAGCAAATAATATCAGAGAATCATTAAAATACTTTCGTAAAAAATATATTTCATTGATTACCTGGTCAATATTTTTTTTTCTTACTTTCTTCCCGTATAATTCAGATACTGCACAAAAATTACAGTTATGGGGGCATCCTCTGGTAGCCTGGACAGGAATCATATTAAAGTATTTTGTAACATCATTAAATGCCTGGCTATTTATTAAATCATACCTTGGCACCGGAGATTTACCCAAATCACAAGGTTTTTCACTTTTATAAACACGTTTTTGTTTGCCATTCTTCAGGTCAACCAGGTATCTTTCCCATAATTCTTCGGCCTCACCTACAAAAACCGTATCAACATGCATTAATGCTTCATCAGTTAAAAAGGAAGCATGAATGCCTCCCATAACAACAGGTATATTTCTCTTTTGAAATTCGTGGGCTATTTCATATGCCCTGTCAGCCTGCCGGGTCATGGCCGTCAGTCCGACCAAGTCATACCTTTGTTCAAAATCTATTGTTTCATAATGCTCATCAATAACTTTTACCTCAATATCATCGGGTGTTAGCGCAGCTATGGTCAACAGGTTTAGCGGTGGTCCCAGCCAGGGTTTCAACTGGTTTTTGTTTCTTTCGAACATCTCGTAAATTCCCTGGTTCTCATGTCTAAGAGGCCTTTTGGGATTTATAAGAGCTATCTTTTCAATCAGTCTTGCCATGATATGTCAGTTATACTAAAAACATTCATTAATAAATATTAAGAGCCTGCATTAACATCAGTCTGTAATATTTCTTTAACACTTTCCAGGAAATAGTCAATATCTGACTTTTTCAAATGCCTGGTAATTGTGATTCGTATACCTTCGTCTCCGTGTGCAATGGCGGGATAAGCTGCTGTAGTTGCTAAACAGCCCCTGTCCCTTAACTTTTTCAGGGCATTAAAAGTGCCCTCCATGTTGCCAATCCTGAGCAACTGGATAGGTGTATTGTCTTTTGTTACAATTGGCAAACTTAATGCCTGGCTCTTCTCCCTGAAGTGTAATATAAGCTCTGCCAGTTCATTTTGGTACTTGCCAATTTTATCAGAAAGGTGAATCTTTAATGACGCAATAAGGGCCCCCAGTGTTGATGGTTGTATAGGGCCTGAAAAAATCATCGTCTGACCCGTCATTCTTATTAGTTCGGCCAGCTCTTCATCAGGTACTATCAGTCCGCCTCCGCATGCAGCAAACGATTTTGCAAATGAAACAGCAACAATGGACTTTGGATGCAAACCATAATGGCCAATCACATAACCGCAACCGTTCTTACCGGACCAGCCTGCCCCATGAGCATCATCAATATATGCATAGAAATTCTCTTCCTTGTCAAGCAGCTGATACAGGTCCCTGACATTTAGCAGGTCACCGTGAATACTATATATGCCATCAGCACAATACCATATATTTTTATATCCATCCTTTTTCAACCTGTATATTAGATATTTAACATGCTCCATGTTATTATGCCTGGCCAGAAAAACGGGGGTCCCGTTTGCCCTGCATTGCTGGCTTGCCATTCGCACGCTATTATGCACGTATGCATCCAGGATAATAGCATCTCCTGCTTCTATCAATAAGGGTAATACAGAAAAATGGCCCAATGTTACAGTTTGTGTGACAATTTGAAATCCAGGGAATATCTTTTTTAAATGGTTTTCAACTTCTTTATATAAGGGGGACGAAAGTACTGCCCGGGAGCTTGGGGTCTGCGTGCCGAAGTATCTTGTTGCCTCTATTGCTCCCTCTATCAGGTCAGGATGGGTTTCAAGTCCAAGGTAGCTGCAGCTGGCAAAATATAAAAGCTCCCTATTATC
Source organism: uncultured Bacteroidales bacterium (assembly GCA_964534745.1). Taxonomy (GTDB): domain Bacteria; phylum Bacteroidota; class Bacteroidia; order Bacteroidales; family UBA10428. Next base: position 39,368 of record CAZHQW010000023.1, on the reverse strand, counting down.
AATAATAACTTTTCTCCCATTGAATTTTTTATCTTCAATATACTGGAATACACATCCTTTTTCGCGAAGCTGCCTGGCAGATAAATATAAGTCACTTGGTTTAACATTAAATATATTCATGACATTAACCGGTTTATCATTACTATTTGAAATTCCATTTTTTTGGCAAAATTGAGTTAGTTATGTTTTTACCGCACCATTTCTTAAAATTATCCTGTTCTTTCAGGGTTGATTTTTTTAGTTTTATATCCGCCCCGACTATTTGTCCCTGCAAAACAGAAGGTTCGCTATAAATAAATATATCTGCAGCATTTTTGTTTTGTTTCATCATGCGTATCAGCTCTTCAGGGTAAACGTTATTGCCTCCGACATTTATCATATTTTTCTTCAGTCCGGTAAAGTATATATATCCCTGTTTGTCTTTTTTCCCATAGTCACCTGAGTGCAGCCATCCATTTCTGAGTACTGTTTCAGAGGCGGTTTCCTTATTAAAATAACCTTTGAAGACAAGATCACCATTTATGCAGATTTCTCCTATTTCATCAATCTTACATTCAGTGTCATTTTCGTCCAGTATTTTAATTTCACAGCAGGGCAGGGGCAGTCCGATGCTGTCAATTTTTATTTCGCCTTCCTGATAATTTATTGTACAGGCGGGTGAAGATTCCGTTAAACCATAACCCTCACGTATTCTAATACCGGTTTTTTTTAGAAAATTATCATTTATAAACGGGGTTAATTTGGCACCACCCGATATACATTCTTTAACCGAACTAAAATATGTGCTGATATTGTCTATTTTGCTAAGTACGTAATACAACGAAGGCACCGAATATAAGTTTGTCACTTTATAATCGGATATTTTACCCGCAATGCCTGTTATATTAAACAAGTCCGTATCCGGAATCAGAGAAGAGCATCCGGCATGTGTGGGTACCAGTATCCCGTTCACCAGTCCGAATAAATGATAGAAAGGCAGCAAGGCGCAGGTAGTATTATCTTTAGATATTCTTTCAACTTTGATAATAGTATGTGTCTCAGCCAGCAGATTTTTTTCAGTTAGCATAGCTCCTTTGGCATATCCGTCTTCCGCGTTTGTATATACAAGTGTGCAAACATCTTTCAGATCCGACCTTATTATAAATCCGTTTACGGGCCTTCTGAAAAGAACCTCTTCCTCATAGTTAAAACTTATTGTATTTGAGTTTATGAAAATGATGGCGGAAGGATCTATATCTTCAATGATCTCTGTAAGCTTGATATTCTTACAGTTTGGGTCAAGTATTGCTGCTATTTTTCCTGACTTCAGAATGGCATAATAGGCAATAATTGATTTTATATGATTAAATGTTGACAATAAAATAAAAGGTGAAGATGATAATATGTTTTTGCTGAGGTATTCTGATAAATGATTTATAGCACCTGTTATAGTCGATTTTTCAAATATTCTATCCCTGAAGTATATTTTTCGGAAGTCTATATTCTCCACCAAATAACTCATAGTCTCCAGTATTATTATTCACGCAATTATCTCTTGTCCATTTTAGTGCAGTTTTTAACCGTAATATTCTTTGCTAGTTCTTTTTCAAGCTTTTCCAGGAATTCCTGCCCGCTTTTAACATTCATCATTTCAAGCGGCAGTTCAATGTTAAATTCCATTTCAAGTGAGGCAAATAATTCAACTATTTGTATAGAATCCAGCTTCAGATATGTTTTGAGATCAGTATCCGGATTAACATTGCTAACATTATGGCCTGAAACTTTATTCACAACCTGCAGTACTTTTTCCTTAATATTTTCATCCATGGCATTGAAAGCATTAGTATTTTGGAATCAAATCAATATCAAAAAGAGGCAGAGATTATAATTTTTTATGATACTATTTGTTAATAATTTTCAATAACGAATTTTCCGTAATAAAATATTGGAAAAAAGTCCAATATGGTTACATTACTTATAACACGTTATTCATTAATTCCAATTGGTAAATTAATTTAATGAAATATTATGAATATTCCTAACGGAAATTAAATATTTTAAAAACCGGTTATTGAAACAAATATCTGAAAGCAGGGGGGGGAACAAGGTATTTGATTATAAGTCAGAATATTAATCTTAATGATATAACATCCATGCTTCGGGTGCTTCTTTATCCCTGATTTTTCTAAGCTGACTCTGTGCTTCGCTTTTGTCAATAAAAGATGAATAACTTACATAATGGAGGTTTCCGATTTTTGCAAATTTTTCCGCATCGTAACCTTTCTGGATAAGCTTTTTAACATATGCTGTTGCATTGCTCTCCTCACGAAAACAACCTGCAACTATGTAATAACGTTTTTCAGAATATGATACCGGTTCTTCTTCGATTTCCGGTGCAACTTCAGGTTCCGCAATTTTCTGGCTCTGTATGCCAGCTGCCGGTTCTTCAAAATCGGCTTCCGTACCTGCGCTTATATCTTCTGTTTCAACAGTTATTTCAGGGCCCTGGTCAGCTGTTTCTTCTTCAAGGACATCTGTTGTACCTGAAAGTCTTTTAAAAAAGCCACGGTATTCATCCTTAAACACGAACCATGAAATTATCGCTGCATTAATTACAAGTATCAGAATAATCCATATAACAATCTGTGCGTTGTTTTTCTTTTTACGTTTTATATCTGCAGTCTTATAGGGTGGTTCCGGTTTATGTTCTGCTTTTGGCCTCAAAATTGAATCTTCCTTTTCTTTAGCCACAGGTTCAGTTTTTGGCTTAACAGGAGGCTCTGCTTTTGGTTTTACTGCCGTTTCTTCACTTGGTTTTGCGATAATTTCCTTTTTACTTTCTTCCTTTGCTGGCGTTTCTGCTACCTTCTTTTCAACCGGTTTCTCTTCCTTAATCTTGGGCGGCTCTTTTTCTGTTTTGGAAACTACCGGTTTCTCAGGTAATGCTTCATCAGCTTTCGCTTTCTTGTCTTCTTTAATCTGAGTTGTTTTTTTTGATTCTTTTTTCTTGCTTTCTTTTGCCTGGATCCCGGGAATTTCTTCAAAGGTGATTTTACCTGTGGTTTCTTTTATCAGTTTGCCCAATCCCTCTATAGTATGTTCACTATCGTCTTTTAAGTTTTTGTTTGCCAGATCCACATATTCCACAACTTTCTTTTTGGCAAGAACTTTATCAATGTTTTCAGATTTTGCTACGAACTCAATTAACAAACCATCATTATATCTTAAAAACTCATTAAAAACAATAAGCCTTGGGTCTTTCTGTTTGATAATAAAAGCTCCGAAGTCCGGTATTATTACACGTGTATTTGTATCCAGCAGTTCAATTATATACTTGTCCATTTGACTAAGATTAAATTAATAAAATATAAAAACTCCGAATTCAGTGGATATGAAAATAATACAAATTTCATTAATATTAAAATATCTGATTATGTATTAATAAACAATTTAAGTTTTATTTAGACTTGGTAAAAATTAAGATTAAAATAAAATTTATCGTAAAAATTCAAATTAAAAAACTTAATTTAATTCACTTAATTGTGATAATAATACAATTTTTCAGTTGTCATAACGAGCTATTAAAATTAAACTTTACAAATGAAATTTAAAAGAATATTAGGAATTGATATCGGTGGTTCGGGAATTAAAGGAGCTCCTGTTGATATAAAAACCGGAAAGCTGACGGAATTAAGGCACAGGATACCCACCCCGATACCGGCTACGCCTGAATCTGTGGCTCTTGTAATTAAACGTATAGTGGAGCACTTTGGCTGGGAAGGTCCGGTAGGATGCGGATTTCCTGCAGTAGTACAAAACGGGATTGTTAAAACAGCTGCAAATATTGATAAATCCTGGATTGGCGTGAATGCTCAGGACTTATTTACAAAGACAACGGGACTACCGACAATTGTTTTAAATGATGCTGATGCAGCAGGTATGGCCGAAGTAAAATATGGAGCAGGAAGAAAATTCAAGGGCACAATTTTGCTTGTAACTGTCGGTACTGGCATCGGTTCCGTGGTCTTTAGCAAGGGCAAGCTTCTGCCAAACACTGAATTCGGACATATAATATTAAACGGCCAGGATGCGGAGCTTTATGCATCGGATGCAGTCAGGAAAAACGAAAATCTGGACTGGGATGTATGGGCAAAGAGGTTTGATGAATATCTCCATGAGCTGGAAAGACTTCTCTGGCCTGAATTAATTATTATCGGAGGGGGTGTAAGCAAGAAGAAGAAGAAATATGCCGACTATCTTACAGTCAAATCCAAGGTTGTGGCAGCAAAACTTCAAAATGAGGCCGGACTTATAGGGGCGGCTCTGGCTGCCAAGGTTTATAAAGGGGATCTCTGATACAGGACTGCCGGACGGGAAAATATTATTTATTTTCTGACAGAGTAGACTCAAATAGGGTCCGGTTTATTATTGACCTTCCCAGGGTTATCTCGTCTGTATATTCGAGTTCGTCACCAACTGAAACACCGCGCGCAAGAATTGTAATCTTCAGATACGAGGATTTGAATTTTTTAAAAAGGTAAAAATTGGTAGTATCTCCTTCAAGTGTTGTACTAAGTGCAAGGATTAGTTCCTTAATATTACCTTCATCTATTCTCCTTCTCAGGCTGTCGATGGTTAAGTCATTGGGACCTATACCGTCTATGGGGGATATTATACCTCCCAGTATATGATACACTCCATTATATTGATGAGTATTCTCTATAGATAAAACATCTTTGATATTTTCAACTATACAGACCAGTGAATGATTTCGTGAAGAATCATTACATATATTACATATTTCCGTATCTGATATATTCTGGCATATTTTGCAGTATTTAATCTCTTTACTAAGTTTTATTATTGAATCCCCGAAACCGATCACCGACTCCCTGTCCTGTCTCAATAAATGCAGGACAAGACGAAGTGCTGTTTTTTCACCGATACCCGGAAACTTTGAAAACTCATTCACGACGTTTTCCAGCAGTTTTGAAGGGTAATTAATATTCATTATATGAAGGTTGAATTATTAAATTTATTTTCCGATTACAAAAATAGGATGATAAATAATTTAATCTATTTTTATATCCAAAAAATTAAATTGTGTCTGCAGTTCAATTATCAGTAATTATTTCATTATACTTTGCCGCCCTCCTTATTATTTCTGTGATAACAGGGAGAAAGTCCACTAACCTGACTTTCTTTCTGGGTAACAGAAGGTCTCCATGGTATGTTGTTGCATTTGGAATGATTGGGGCTTCCCTGTCAGGTGTTACTTTTATTTCTGTTCCCGGAGAGGTAGGAGCAAGTATGTTTACATATATGCAGATTGTCCTCGGGTATTTATTAGGTTATATTTTAATAGCAAATATATTACTGCCCCTGTATTATAAGCTAAACCTGACCTCGATATATGTATATCTTCAAAAAAGATTTGGCAACACATCCTACAGGACAGGTTCATTTTTTTTCATTATATCACGTATTATAGGTGCCTCCTTCCGGCTGTATCTCGTTGCCATGGTACTTGACAGGTTTGTTTTGTCTTCGTGGGGAATACCCTTCTGGTATTCAGTGGCAATTACAATTATTCTGATCTGGATTTATTCATTCAGGGCAGGAATTAAAACAATAATATGGACCGACACGCTGCAGACTTTTTTTATGCTTGCGGCTGTCGGACTGTCAATATATTTCATATCAAGGGAGATGAATCTCACCCTGTCAGATTTATATGAGAGAATCAGTGAAAGCAGGTATTCCCGTGTATTTATATGGGACTGGAAACCGAGAAATAACTTTTTCAAATATTTTTTAAGCGGCACTTTTATTAGTATAGTGATGACCGGACTGGATCAGGACATGATGCAAAAGAATTTAAGCTGCAGGAATATCGGGGAAGCAAAGAAGAATATGTACTGGATGAGCTCTTCCCTGATTGTTGTGAATATGATTTTTTTATCGCTGGGAGCCCTTCTTTATATTTATGCAGGATCTAAGGGTGCTATAATAGAGAATTTTGCAGATTATGAGTTAATTAAGGACTGTCCGATAAAGCTATTTAACAATGTAAGTTTGATATTTGAATGTGAAAAAACCGATCAGCTGTTCCCCTTTCTGGCATTAAGGTATATGAAGCCTGTTGCAGGCATAGTATTTACTCTCGGACTCGTTGCCGCAGCATATTCAAGTGCCGACTCCGCACTGACTGCTTTAACAACCTCCTTTTGCGTGGACTTTTTAGGATTTAAGGAAGACTCTAACAGGATAAAGATGAGATACCTGGTTCATATAGGATTTTCAATTCTATTATTTCTGACAATTATTATTTTCAGGTTGTTAAACAATGAAAGTGTAATAAACTCACTGTTTAAACTGGCCGGATATACATATGGACCCTTGTTGGGATTATATAGTTTCGGGTTGTTCACAAAATTAAAAATCAGGGATCGCTGGGTTCCGCTGATAGCGTTTCTCTCTCCCCTGCTTTGCGGAATACTTAGCCTGAAATCAGCACAATGGTTCAACGGCTATGAATTTGGGTTCGAGCTGCTGGTGTTTAACGGACTTTTAACGTTTTTGGGCCTGCTGGTGCTTTCAAGGCGAATAAAAAACAGGTAGAAGCCGGAAGCATCCGGGCAATAGGAATCAAATTGTTATCTTCAGACAGTTTCAGCAACGTTACTGCTCTCGACTGAGAATATTTCCTTTAATAATTCGCTGTATTTTTCTGCAAGCAGCCGTCTTTTCAGTTTAAGTGTAGGAGACAGCTCCCCGGTCAAAGGGCTCCATTCTTCATGAACAAGCCTGAACCTTTTTATTTTCTCAGCCTGTCCGAGTTGTTTATTAAGGCTATTAACCTCCTGCTGGTATAATTGTACAACCTTACTATTCTGTATAAGCTCTCTGTTATCCCTGTAATTTATCCCGTTTAAGGAGCACCAGTTATGCAGAAGCTGGAAATTTGGTGAAATTACCGCGCTTGCAAACTTCTGGTTTTCGCCTACGACCATTATCTGCTCAATAAATGTAGATTCCTTGAACCTGTTCTCTATAACCTGCGGAGAGACATATTTTCCGCTTGAAAGCTTAAATATTTCCTTTTTCCTTCCGGTAATTTTCAGATACTTGTTGTCTTCAAGCATGCCAATATCACCTGTATGGAACCATCCTTCACTGTCAATAGCCTGTTTAGTAAGTTCCGGTTCTTTATAATATCCCTGCATAACATTGGGTCCCTTGCACAGTATTTCCCCGTCTTCAGATATCCTTACCTGAACACCATTCAGCGGAGGCCCGACAGTGCCCAATTTTATTTCGCCTGTGGAAATATTATTGACAGCAATTACAGGCGATGTTTCCGTTAATCCGTATCCTTCGATCAGGGGCATCCCCGCTGCATTGAATATCCTTGCCAGTCGCGGTTGTAAGGCGGCTCCGCCTGAGACTATCAAATCAACATTTCCACCCAATGCGGCCCTCCACTTGCTAAAGACAAGCCTGTCAGCGACCTTTAATTTGAGATTATATAATAAACCGTTGGTTTTCTTTCGTTTATATCTTAATCCTTGATTAACAGACCAGAAGAAGATGGACCTTTTAATACCTTTAAGCTCCCTTCCTTTGCCAATAATCTTGTCGTAAACCTTTTCCAGTAATCTGGGGACGGTTATAAAAACATTCGGTTTTACATCCCGAAGATTATCCGCAATTGTGCCGAGGTTTTCAGCATAGAATATGCTTAGTCCGCGACTTTGAAAATAATAATTTACCGTTCTTTCAAAAACATGGTTTATGGGCAGGAAGCTTAATGTTCTGTCGGTCTGGTTGAAATGAAATACTTTGCTGACAGATCTTATATTGCTCATTATATTATTATGAGATAACATAACCCCTTTGGGACTGCCAGTTGTCCCTGAGGTATATAGCAGAGTAACAGTGTCATGCGGACCAATACTTCCTTTGATTTTTTTCAGTTTATCGGCATACTTATTGCTGTTTATTTCCCCTGCTTTTTTGATTTCAATCCAGTTTTTTACTCCCTTGATTTCATTAAAACTGTAAATACCTTCTACTGAATTTATTTTCAGTGCTATAGGTTTAATTCTTTCATATAAAGAGCTGTCAGAGACAACAATTATTTTCGGACGGCAATGATTAATTATATACGTGTAATCTTCATTGCTTATCGTCGGATATATGGGGGTGTGTATAACGCCCACCTGGGCCAGGCCCATATCCATAAAGTTCCATTCGGGCCTGTTATTGGAAATAGTAACTACAATATCTCCTTTTTTCAGTCCGAGCGAAAGCAATCCATAACTTATATTATCAACATTATCAATATAATCAACAGATGAGTATTTCTTCCAGAATCCTTTTTCTTTTCCGACAAATGCATTAACCTTGTCAATATATTCTGTTTTGTAGTATTCCAGAATATCAAATGTTCGGGTTATTTCCATTTGAACAAGAATTTGCCTACTCAAATATAATAAATTTATACAATGATACTATTTTTATTATTCCTTTAAAATATTTTGTAACTTTAGTTTATTCTGAATAAAAAGATAGTGCCTAAACCAAAAACTAAAATACTGGTTGTTGATGACATAGAAAGGAATCTATTATATATTGAGGGCCTTCTTGAAGAACTGGATGTTGAAATCATAACTGCAAAAAGCGGAGCAAAAGCAATTCAAACAGTTAAAGAACATGAATTTGCCCTCGTTATACTTGACGTTCAGATGCCTGGAATGGACGGATTTACCACATTAAGCAAAATAAGAGAAACAAAGGGCAATGAAAATATTCCCGTTATATTCGTATCAGGCATATACACCGATGATAACTACATGGTGAAAGGCCTTGAATCGGGTGCTGTTGATTTTATTAAAAAGCCTGTAAACAAGGATATTTTTCTTGCAAAGGTTAAAATATTTGTGGAGCTCTACCGGCAAAGAAAAAGTCTTTATGACCTTATAGAAAAACTTAAAAGCACAAATAAAAGGCTGGAGGAAAGTGAAAACAGGTTTAAGAAGATGTCAATGGTTGCAGTTGATGCAATAATCGCAATAAATAAAGAATGCAAGATAACATACTGGAACCCTTCCGCAGAAAAAATATTCGGGTATTCAAAATTTGAAACAAAGTATTTAACATTCCAGTCGCTTTTTTCTGCAAAGAAATATAAAGACGGGTTGCCTGAAAACCTTAAAAAATTCATCGAGTCTGACAGGATCAATGTGCTTGATAAAACGATTGAGCTGACTGCCGTAAATAAGAACAATGTTGAATTTCCCATAGAACTCTCGATATCATCATTCCACATTGATAACGACTGGCATGCAGTATGTATAATAAGGGACATAACAAGGAGGGTGAGAATAGAAAAAGAATTGCTCAGGGCAAAAGAAGCAAAGGAAGCCAATAAGGTGATGCGTGAATTCATTGATAATCTGAACCACGAGTTGCGTACTCCTTTGAATGCTATAATAGGGATTTCAAAAAGTGTTATTAAGTATGAGACCGATAATTTAAACGAGCAGCAGATCGAAGCATTACAACATATTCATACAAGCGGGGAGAGGTTACATAAACTGATTGAGCGTTTGTTTGAATTCCGCAGGAAGCAGGAAGTAAACATAATAGAGTTTTCCCTTGCTGAATTTATACGCGATATTGAAAGCTTTGTTAAGAATTCACTTAATAACAAGCCTATTGAGGTAAATATAGAAAAGGTTGAACCCCTGCCCAGGGTAATGCATAATGACAGACATAAAATCTACCAGATACTTGTTAATATCATTGAGAATGCATTGAAATTTACTGAAAAAGGGAGCATCAATATTAAGTTTTTTTCTGCCGATGAAAGTATATATGTCGAGATTAAGGATACAGGAATAGGTATTGAAGAGGAGCAATTAAAACTGATTTTTAAAAAGTTTATACAGGCTGATGGTACATCTTCAAGGAAATACGGAGGAGCAGGGTTGGGACTGGCACTCGCTGACAAACTGGTGAAGCTTTTAAACGGTGAGATTGATGTTAAAAGTAAGCCTAATAAGGGCACTGTATTTATAGTGAAAATACCTGTCAACTTATCGCAATTCTTATAAAGAGCAGAGTAAATATTTATCGCAGCATAAATTATGACAGATTCGTCACAAACTGATGCAGGTCAACCATTGCCCAGGGTATTAATAGCTGAAGATGAAAATGTAGGTATTTACACTTTCGAAATAATGCTTAAGCACAGGTATAATCTGATATTTGCAAGGAATGGCCGTGAAGCTGTTGACATGTATTTTAAAGAAAACCCTGACATTGTCCTTATGGATATTATGATGCCCGAAGTTAACGGATATGAGGCATTGGATGAAATAAGAAAGAGAAGATCATCAAATGATATTAAGATAATAGCTGTTACGGCCCGTGCTCTTCCGAACGAGATAGAAGAAATTCTGGACTATGGTTTTGATGACTGTATCTCCAAGCCAATTGACGATGATGAGCTGAATAATAAAATCAGGAAACATATCAGGAAGCCATGGAAAAATACTTAAATTCCAGGATATTGATTGTAGATGATGAACCTGCAAATGTTTTTTTTCTGAAAACCATACTTGTCAATGAAGGTTATAAGGTTACTACAGCCACTGACGGAACGGAGTGTCTCGATATTTTAAGTAACAGCCATCCTGATGTGATACTCCTTGATATAATGATGCCCGGCATAACAGGGATTAAAGTCCTGGAAAAAATTAAAAGTAATGAGATTACGGCAGATATACCTGTGATTATGGTCACAGCCAAGACTGGGTCCTCGGATGTTGAAGAGGCCCTTGACAAGGGGGCGGTGGAATATATTAAAAAACCCATTGATGAGGTAGAATTGCTTGCCAGGCTGAGAACCACGCTGAGAATAAAAAAACATGAGGATACCCTGAGAAATATGCTTCAATCGAAGAAGGATTTTATTCAAATAATATCTCAGGATTTAAGAACACCTTTCACATCCATATTGGGCTTTGCCGAGATGTTATACCATGACAAGGAGCTGGTTAACAATTTAAATTCTTACCACAGAGACTTTCTGAAATATATCATAAATACTTCCCGTAACATAGTGGATTATTTTAATAAGCTTTTAAACTGGACAAATCTTGAAGGTAAGGAGATAACACTAAAGCTGGCTGATGTGAACCTTTCAAAACTTATTAATACATCAATAGTTGTTTACCAGACAATGATTAATGAGAAGAAATTAAAAGTTTTTAATAACGTTGATGAGGATGTGTTAGTGAAAGTTGATAAAACATATTTCGGACAGGTTGTTAATAATCTGATAAGCAACGCGGTGAAATTCACGCCTGAAAAGGGAGAGATAAAAATTTCCTCTTCACAGCGAAGGAATGTCACTACACTGGTTATTTCCGATACCGGTCTGGGAATTGGGGATACCACGCCGGAAGTTATGTTCAGCAGGGTAATTAACACTCCGGCCACAGGAACAAAAGGAGAGAAAGGAACGGGACTGGGACTGGGAATATGCAAGAAAATTCTTGATGCCCACGGATTTGACATAACTTATACATCTGAGCCACGCGAGGGTACAAGCTTTACAATTACTATAACCTGACATGTCCTGTTAGTATTAAATCAGCATTGGGGAAGGTATTTGTGGGATCTGTGGGATTCGAACCCACGGCCTCTACCCTGTCAAGGTAGCGCTCTAAACCTGCTGAGCTAAGACCCCTGTTTTATTTTTTTAATACCGCAAATTTATAATTAATATCAATAGATACTAACAGTTTGACTATCTTTGCCAATTATTTGCTTTAAATATTTAGGATTTTGTCTAAGAGCAATAATAAGTCAACATTCCTTATTAGAAACCTGTTAAGAGGTTTTGTCTGGCTGGCTGTAATTATTGGAGTTTTCCTGTTTATTAAAAACAAGGTAGACATAAATTATCTGGCATGGCTGAAACCGATATATGAGAATACTTTTATTGTTTTCCTTATTTATTTAACTTCTGAGCTGGTTATCGGCATAATTCCGCCCGAGGTATTTATGATATGGGCTTTACGCAACGGTAGTATAGCCGAATATATGGTACTTATCCTGATACTGGCATTAATATCTTATCTGGCAGGCCTGGCAGGCTATTTTTTTGGGCGCTACTTGCATACAACTTTAGTATACAGGTTTATAAGAATGAAGTTTTTAACAAAGATGGAAAGGAAGTTAAATATTTACGGGCTTTATATAATAATTGTGGCAGCTCTGACCCCCTTACCGTTTTCAGGTGTGAGCATGCTGGTAGGCTCAGTAAAATACCCGCTCAGGAAATATATTCTTTATTCCTTAACCAGGTTTGTCCGTTTTGCAGTTTATTCATGGTTTATCTGGCAGGCCAATTCTATCTGACAATTAATAAACTTTCGTATATATTGCAGTAACATTGTCTATTTCCCCGCTACCATCATCTATCCTGTAATTCCAGCTTATCTCTTTATAATTGGATGAAATACTGCCTGATCCTGATAATACTTTATACCCATCTTTTGTGGTCTGGTTGCTGATTGACAGTTTATTGTTATTAACCTTTGCATACACGTCAATGTCATCTCCCAGATTATAAAAATTGCTGATTATAACTCTTGTCGAATCATATGGATCAGGATCGATATAAACCCAATAAATATCTTCGGTAGATTTGTAAAGCTGGCTGTTTTCATCACACTGCCATTGTCCTTCTATCCTGGCACGGGGATCACTGTCATCAGGCACATCATTTATAAGTTCACATGAATATATGGCCAGAAAACCCACCAGAATGAAAAGTCTTGTATTGAATCTTTTCATGCCGAATTCTTTTTAAAGTATAATATTATTATACTCGTAAAACGATAAATCGGTTATCCAAAATTATACCAAATATTTTTCTAAAATTTATTTTTTTTTAATACCTGTTAAATATTATCTATTTTTACACTTATTGAATGATAAATATTAATATTAAATAGGTAATCATGAAAAAAAGTACAAGAAATCTAATTATAATATTGGCAGTTATTGCATTTATAATATTACTGTCAGTATTATATGTTGTGAAAACATACGATAGGGCGGTAGCTTATGAAGAACAGGTTAAAGCCGAATGGGGCAATGTTCAGTCTGCTTATCAGAGAAGGGCTGATCTTATACAGAATCTTGTTAATACGGTAAAAGGAGTAAGAGACTTTGAGCAGGAAACGCTGGTTCAGGTTATAGAAGCAAGGGCTAAAGCAACAAGCATAAATATTGATCCTGCTAAGATTAATACGGAATCACTGCAGGCTTTTCAGCAGTCCCAGGGTGCCCTGAGTTCGGCTCTTTCAAGATTAATGGTTGTTGTAGAGAGATACCCCGAACTTAAGGCAAATCAAAACTTCCTTGAGCTTCAGGCACAGCTTGAAGGTACTGAAAACCGAATAAATGTTGCAAGGATTAAGTATAACGAAAGTGTAAAAACATACAATTCGCATATAAGGGGACTTGTAAAGAGATGGGCTCTGAATATAGCGGGAGGGGAGTTTGAGATAAAAGGATCATTTACGGCAGAGCAGGGTTCGGAAATTGCACCTACAGTCGAATTCTAATAAATCCTTTATAGTATGAGACCTGCAAATTTTTTCAGTGCAGAAGATAAAAAACTGATCAAACAGGCTATTGCTGAAGCGGAATTAAATACTTCAGGGGAAATAAGGGTGCATATTGAAGGCTATTGCACTGATGATATTCTTGACCGTGCAGCCTATATTTTTAAAAAGCTGGGAATTCATAAGACAGAAGGAAGAAATGGGGTATTATTTTACCTGGCAGTTAGTGAAAGAAAATTTGCCATTCTGGGAGATGCCGGAATAAATAAGATGACTCCTGAGAATTTCTGGGATAACATTAAGGACGTGATGACCGGGTATTTTAAAGAGAGTAAATTCACAGAGGGTCTTATTCAGGGAATTCATATGGCGGGCGAACAGTTGAAAACTCACTTCCCTTATAAAAAGGGTGATATAAATGAATTATCCGACGAGATTTCATTCGGACAATAAGAATTTGATATTAAATATTTTTTAAAATAGTAAATCAAGCATTTATGCAAATTGATATGAAAAAATTAATCTGGTCAGTAATTTTTGTGCTGGGTATAGCTTATACGGACTGCTATGCGGATGATATTCCTGATCGGCCCAGTCCGCCCAGGCTGGTTAATGATTTTGCCAATATACTGGGAAGAGAAGAAGTTATGAACCTTGAAAAGAAATTGCTGGATTTCAACAATCAGACATCAACACAGATAGCTATTGTCACAGTCAATGATCTTCACGGGTATGACCGGGCAGAATTCACATACAGGCTGGCAGAAAAGTGGGGGGTCGGACAAAAAGGGAAAGATAACGGGATAGTGGTTATGGTAAAACCCAAAACTCCTTCTTCTGCCGGACAGGCATTTATTGCCACAGGGTACGGACTTGAGGCTGTAGTTCCCGATGCACTGGCAAAAAGAATAGTCGAGTTAGAGATGATCCCGGCATTTAAGGAAAACAATTATTATGCGGGTCTGGACTCTGCAACAAATGTATTAATATCACTTACAAAAGGGGAATATACTGCCGAGGAATATGCTAACAGAAAAAGCGCGGAAGACAGGTCATCAGCTGTAGCAGCAATTATATTTTTTGTCATATTTTTCTTCATATTTTTCATCAGGGTACGGAGGGCAAGGCAGCATTCAATTGGCCGTGGCATTCCTTTCTGGATAGCAATGTCTATGCTTGGTTCAACACGACGTTCATCAGGTAGTAGTTTTGGCAGCTTCACATCAGGAGGGGGAGGTTTTGGCGGTTTTGGCGGAGGCAGCTTCGGTGGTGGGGGAGCAGGTGGAAGCTGGTAATAATTTATCAATCTAAAAATAACTGGTCTTGGGGATATATTTCAAGTTTATGTCAAACAAGCGGACAGTCTGTATTTTATCAGTATTATTTGTTTTTTCATTATGGGCTTACCCTGAAGGCGGAGATAACGACACCTCCTGCCTTAAGATTATATTTGCCGGTGATATCATGGGCCATGATGCACAGATACAGGGAGCATATGATGCGCAGACAGGAAGTTATAATTATGAGCCAACATTCAGGTATATAAACTCTTATATAAAGAATGCCGATATAGCCATAGCTAATTTGGAAGTTACGCTTGCAGGACCTCCCTATAGCGGCTACCCCCGGTTTTCAAGTCCGGATAACCTTGCCATTGCAGCACGGGAAGCAGGTTTTGATATATTTGTTAACTCCAATAACCATGCTCTTGACAGGGGTAAGAGAGGTTTCAACAGGACCCTTGACATTCTTGATTCACTTGATGTTATCCATACAGGTACTTTCAGAAATATAATGGAAAGGGATTTATGTTATCCGTTGATTGTTAAAAAGAACAATATAAGCATTGCTCTTCTTAATTATACATATGGCACAAACAGCCTTAAGGAGGATACTCCATGTATTGTAAACAGGATTGATACCGCATTAATTAGAAAGGATATCCTGAAAGCCAGATCAGCCTGTGTTGATTATATAATTATTAATATGCACTGGGGCAATGAGTATGAGAGATATGAACATGATGCACAGGTATGCCTCGCAGAGTTTATGCTGAGCAGTGGAGCCGATGCTATAATTGGCTCGCACCCTCATGTTGTTCAGCCGGTTAGACTTTATTATCCCGATAATTCCGATTCTTCAGTTTTCAATATAGTAGTGTATTCACTGGGTAATTTTGTATCCAACCAGAGGGAACAATACAAAGACGGGGGAATAGTATTTGAACTGGTACTGGTTAAAACAGACAGGGGCACCAGGGTATTTGACTATTCTTACCTGCCGGCCTGGGTATACAGGGAAGATAAAAAAGAAAACTCATCCTTTTACATAATACCGGTAAAACTTTATTCAGAGAACGAGAGCTTTTTTAATTTTTCAGACCACGACAGGTATAAAATAACCAGGTTTTATAATGATACTAAGGGATTATTGTATAACATCCCGGAAAGTAAGTATTATCACGATTTTAAAATATTTACTACTGACTCTGTAAAAAGCTTTTAGGATTTCTTACCGTCGTCATCTTCTGTTGATAAATCAATATCCACTAGTATTCTTCCGCAGTATTCACATACGATAATCTTTTTCCTCGAGCGTATGTCCAGTTGTCTTTGCGGAGGTATTTTATTGAAACATCCGCCACAGGCATCTCTCTCGACAGTAACCACTGCGAGTCCGTTTCTCGCGTTTTTTCTGATTTTTTTATATGCAGTCAGAAGCCGTTCTTCAATGATAGATTCGTAATCCTTTCTTTTATTCAGGAGCAGCTCTTCCTCTTTTTCCGTATCTTTGATTATCTCATCCAGTTCTGATTTCTTGTCATTCAAATCATTGATCCTCTCCTCAAGAGTCTTTTTTGATTCTTCAATAATTGTGTTTTTATCCTTGATCTGGCCAATATATTCCTTTATTCTTTTTTCGCATAGTTCAATTTCAAGGGTCTGGTATTCTATTTCTTTTGAGATTGACTCATACTCTCTGTTATTTCGCACATTATTTTGCTGTTCTTTATATTTATCAATAAGAGACTGGGCCTCAAGGATCTCATTCTTTTTGGTGCCAACTGCCGATTCAAGACCTTTTACTTCTTCATGGTACTTTTCCACACGTGTCTGGAGCCCGGCTATTTCATCTTCCAGGTCCTGTACTTCAAGAGGCAGCTCTCCTCTTAGTGTTCTTATTTTATCAATTTCGGAATTGACTTTCTGAAGCCTGAATAATGCCCTTAATTTCTCTTCAACTGGCAGCTCAGATTTTTCAGTGGTTTTTGTTTTAACTTCCATATTTTAAAAATAAATTATCGGATCAGGATTTAATTCAGATAAATGAAGCGCAAATTTAGGTAAATTTTTTTTAAGTAATTCATAAAAAATTTCTTTTGTAAATTGCTCACTCTGGTAATGGCCGATATCGGCAATTACTATTTTGTCAGAGGCTTCAAAGAACTGGTGGTATTTAATATCACCGGTGATAAATATGTCTGCACCTGCTTTAATAGCATCTTTTATAAGGTGGGAGCCGCTTCCCCCGCAAACAGCAACACGTTTAATTTTTTTATTCCGCAGCCTGGTATGTCTTATAATCTTTGTATTGAAAACTGACTTTATTTCCTTTAAAAAGGCCAGTTCTCCGGTCTCTTTTTCCAGCTCCCCTGCCATTCCCTGTCCGGCCTTATAATAATCATTTTCCAGGGGATAAATGTCATAGGCAACCTCTTCATATGGATGGGCTGATAACAGTGCTGAAACGACCTTTGACTGTATAACCTTCGGAAAAACAGTCTCTATCCTCACTTCCTTTTCAAAGTGGAGCTTCCCCTTTTCTCCGGCAAAGGGATTGGTATCTTCAGATCCTTTGAATGTCCCTAATCCTTCAAGGTTATAGCTACATTGTTCGTAATTCCCTATATGTCCGGCTCCCGCATTAAACAATGCTTTGCGCACAGCATCAGCATGGCTTAGTGGAACAAATGTCACTATCTTTCTTAGTTCCCCGGCAAGGGGACGCAGAATACGGGGGTTGGCAATATGGAGCTTCTGGCATATTTTTAAATTAACACCTTGTTCAATATTATCAATATTGGTGTGGGCTGAGTAGATAGCCAGGGTATTTTTAATTGCTTTAATTATTATCCTTTCCGTATAAGAATTGCCTGTAATTTTTTTTATTGCGTTAAATATAGGCGGGTGATGTGAGATAATAAGATTTGCACCGCATTTAAGGGCTTCATCAATAACTTCTTCAGTAACGTCTATAGTAATAAGGGCTTTATTTATTTCCATTGAGGGATCTCCCAGGATAAGTCCTGAATTATCATAGTTCTCCTGGTATGCGAGTGGGGCAAATGATTCGATTACAGAAATTATTTCAGATAACTTCATGTCTTGTTATTGTTTAATGATTTTCAGGTTAAAAACTGTATAGATAATCTAATTTATTTCTCAGGTATAGCGTTAGCTATAAAGCATCTTTAATTTCCAGAAGTAAATTTTTTATGTCATTAAGAGACTTTACTATTTCAAAGTTATTAATGGTGTCCTCTTTATTATCTTTAAGCTTCTTCTTGGCTCCCTGCAATGTCATGCCCCTTTCTTTTACAAGGTGATAAATAAGGTGAAAGTTATCAATATCCTGTTTT
Source organism: uncultured Bacteroidales bacterium (assembly GCA_964534745.1). Classification (GTDB taxonomy): domain Bacteria; phylum Bacteroidota; class Bacteroidia; order Bacteroidales; family UBA10428. The sequence continues at coordinate 21,104 of CAZHQW010000023.1, read as the reverse complement.
GTGAAGAATCTGTTTCCCTTTTTATTCTTTTTTGGTTTTATAATATCAAACTCCTTTTCCCAGAACCTGATTAATGAAGTATTGACCCCGAATATCCCGGCAACTTCTCCTATTGAATAATATAGTTTCTCAACTTTCTTTTCTTTGTAAGGCATATGAAAGAATTAAAAATAAATCAGTAACTAATTTAATAAATAAATCAAAATAAACCAATACTTTACAAATTATTACCTAAACTATTGAAATAACTGCCTACTGATACAACAGTTATTATTCCCGGATATCAATTTTAAATATCATTATTGATTGTCCGCCTCCTGAGGATGGCCGTCCCTGCGAAGTTACAATTAGCCTTGAGTTATCGCTTGTAATGTCCATGCCTACAGGAAAGGAATCAGCACTGATTGTTGATACGATACTCATGTCACTGCTTTTTACCACCGCCACTTTGCTTTCATTATTAACTGCAGCAAAGATATACCTTCCGTCGGCTGTAACTTCGATGGTCCTTACGCCTTTACCGACATACCTGCTTCTCCATGAGCTGTAATCCGATTTTGAGCCTAATGCTGCGTCAATTAGATCGTAGATGCCGGTCACCTGCACATATCCTGTAATATTTGTTCCGATATAAAGATTATCGCCAACCACGGCAAGGTGTCTTATATTTGTCTGCATGCCAAACACACTTCTTATATAACTCATGTTTGTCATATCGAACACTGCAATACCTCCTCCTCCCATCCTGCCTACAAGCAAATATTTGCTGTCAGGTGAAAATACGGTTCCTCTCAGGCAATACCCGCAGTCTTTATCCCTGTCTATTTTGGTTGTATTATCAAAATCCAGGGCAGGACGTTTTCCGACCTCAAACAGTTTAACATATTTGAAACTGTCAGTATTATTACTGCTGATATCAATTATCCCGATTGAATTATCACCCCAGTGTGTTACGGCGATGTATTTATTGTCAGGTGAGCATGCTATCATCTTTGGCAGGGGAGCCGTAGGCATAACCCTCACTATTTCATCTTTGTCGGTATCTATAATAGCTACGGCAGAAGGATCTATGGCATTCAAGTCATATGTACGCCTGTAGTATGTTACCCATAAGTATTTGTTATTATGGGACAGGCATCCTTCAACTGGTTTTCCCTGAAATATATTAAACTCGTTTTTTCTTGTATTGAATTCATAGTCAAACAGGGATGTATCCTTAAATAAATATGAACTTTCAGCTGTGAACCTGTGCCTGATTATTTTAATCAGATTGAGATTTTCAAGATTATAGACTGATGTTGACCTGTTTTCAAGATTATTTATATAGAATTTGTTTTTTTCTTCAAGTATAATGACAGATTTGGGAGATCCCACGCTTCTGTCATATATATCGTTGCTGTTTCTGGCAGATGAGTTATAGCCCTGTATCCTGGCCATAAGTGTCAATCTTACTTCAGAAGTATCAGGTACAGATTTTGTGCCGATTATAACGCGCTCTGCCTTCAGCTCCTGTGCAATGGTCGCATGGCTTATAAATAAAATCTGTACAGTGATAAAAAGAAGTCTCATAACTTTCAAATGTAGTAATAAAACGCTCAAAATAAAAAAGACTGCTCTGGGAGCAGCCTTTTGTTGTTATAAGTAGTGGGGGGTTAAGATCTTAATCAAATGATTTTCCAAATTTTGTTGACAGTTCAATCATCTTATCATACTCGCTTGCAGTAAGATCATTGAAATAATAATTTATTGGATTTACTTTCTTGTTATTAAGGTGGACCTCGTAATGGAGGTGCGGTGCTGTTGACAGTCCGGTATTACCCACATAGCCTATTACATCGCCTCTTTTCACATTCTGGCCGACTTTGACATTAAAACCACTTAAATGTGCGTATAGTGTCTTATATCCAAATCCGTGATTAACAACTATTTTATTACCATAGCCTCTCTTTGAGCTCTCTACTGATTCTATGGTACCATCACCCGTTGCATATACTTCTGTGCCTGTAGGAGCTGTGAAATCCATGCCATAATGGAACTTTCTTATTTTATAAATCGGGTGAATTCTGTAACCCCAGCCAGAAGCAGTACGGGTAAGGTCTTTATTGGAGATTGGCTGTATTGCCGGAACGGCAGCCACCATCTTCTCTTTGTTTGTCGCAAGGTCAATAAGCTCATCATAGGATACTGACTGAACATATATCTTTTTCCTGATCTTATCCAGCCTTTTTGCTGTCTGCAGCACAACTTCCTGGTCTGTCATCTCCAGGTTGCTGTACCTGTTGCTTCCTCCAAAACCTGCATCACGCACTGATTTGTGCATAGGCTCTGCTTCAAAAATGGTCCTGTAAATATTATCATCCCTTTCCTGCAAGTATTCAAGCAGAGATTCAACGTTATTTAAATCCTTATTAAATGTTTCATAATTGGTTTGTAGTACACTAATCTGTCTCTTGAGGCCCTTCACCTTTGGAGTATCATGAAATGAACTTATTATAACATAACCGATTGCTCCAATAAATATAAATACGAAGAAATACCCCAGGAAGATTAGAATTTTCTGCTTAAATGATCTTTCGATCTTTAAATAGCTTAACGATTCCGGATTAAACTTGTATTTACTGTTTGGCATAGCTAGTGATGTTTAATTTGATCTATCCATTATCGAAATGCGCTATTATTCAGCATCCTTTCGTACTCCTCGCCTGTAATATCATCCGAGTAGTAATACAGTGGATTAATAGGATTATCATTAAATCTGATTTCATAATGGAGGTGTGGCCCAGTTGATCGTCCAGTATTTCCTAATAGTCCTATTAATTGTCCTCTTTTCACTTTTTCACCTGCTTTAACAAAAATACTATCTAAATGTGCATATCGTGAACTGTATCCGAAAGAATGATTAATAATAATCTCATTCCCATACCCTTTACGTGAAAATTTCGATAATGTTACAATTCCGTCACCTGTTGCATAAATTTTTGTTCCTTTTGGTGCGACAAAGTCTAATCCATAATGAGGTTTTTGATATTTAAAGAAAGGATCTACCCTTGTGCCAAAATATGAGCTGATAAACGACAGATCCCTTGTAGACAGAGGTTGAATAGAAGGTATACACGATAATTTTCGTACTTTTTCTTCTGCTTTTATCTGTAAAAAATCATAAGATTCCTGCTGAATATTTATTTGCCTGTATAGCTTTTCTATCTTCTGTGCAGTTAGCAATACCTGGCCGGCTTTATTTGCATCCGATATTTTCTGTGACTTTTTTGAACCACCTATACCGGCATCCCTTATCGTGCGGGGTATTGTGTCAGTTTCGAGTATAATTCTGTACAGATTATCATTCCTGAAATGTGTCTTTTCTAAAACATGGCTGATGCTATCAAGCTGGTAGTTAAGGTTTTGAATTAACGTACTTAATTTTTTACTTTTTTTCTGGAGTAATATCTCTTGCGGAGAATAGATGGCATTAATTAAAATAAATCCGCAAAACGCTATAATACAAACAGTTAATATAAGCCCCAGGGATTTAAGTATTCTTTTCCCTGGAGAGATATTAACAATTTCGAATGTTAAAGTTTTATAGTTATATTTATATCTTTTTATGCTTTTGCCCAAGTGCAATCGAAAGGTTAAGTAATTATTTTGTACTGATACCAACAAATCTATAAGAAAAAATTTAAATTTACAAGCCATTTCAGGGAAGATTATTTATAACCAGTTAATATTTTTTGTAAAAAAAACTTTTTTTTCGCATGAATTCACAGGAAATCCGCCAGAGATTTTTGGATTTTTTCAGACTTAAGGGGCATGTTATTGTTCCGTCTGCATCCATGGTGATAAAGAATGATCCTACCTTAATGTTTACAAATGCAGGGATGAACCAGTTCAAGAATATTTTTCTCGGTAACTCAGCTATTAAGCATAAGAGAATAGCAAACACGCAGAAATGTCTTCGTGTTTCGGGAAAACATAACGATCTTGAAGAAGTAGGCCACGACACCTTTCACCATACTATGTTTGAAATGTTAGGCAACTGGTCTTTCGGAGATTACTTTAAGAAGGAAGCTATATCGTGGGCATGGGAATTCCTGACTGATGAATTGAATATCCCTGAAGACAGGCTGTATGCGACAGTATTTGAGGGCAGTAAAGATGAGAATATTGAAAAAGACAGGGAAGCATTTGACATCTGGAGGGTATTTATGGATGAGGGGAGAATCCTGTTTGGTTCAAGAAAGGATAATTTTTGGGAGATGGGTGATGTCGGGCCCTGTGGTCCCTGTTCCGAGATTCATATAGACATGAGATCAGATCAGGAAAGAAAGAAAAAAGACGGGGCAAGTCTTATAAACAAGGATCATCCCGAAGTTATAGAGATATGGAACCTGGTATTTATCCAGTTTAACCGTAAAGCTGACGGAACACTGACAGCACTTCCAAGTAAGCATGTTGATACAGGAATGGGTTTTGAAAGGTTATGCATGGTTGTTCAGAATAAAACATCAAACTACGATACAGATATATTTACGCCTGTAATTAGCAAGATTTCAGGAATATGCAAGATCAAGTATGGTGTTGCACAGAAATCCGATGTTGCAATGAGGGTTGTTGCTGATCACCTCAGGGCTATTTCATTTGCTATTGCTGACGGACAGTTACCATCGAACGTAAAGGCGGGTTATGTTATAAGAAGAATATTAAGAAGGGCCATACGTTACTATTTCAGTTTTCTTAACCAGGACGAGCCATTCATCTATAAACTTGTTCCTGCACTTGTTAAGACTATGGGTGAAACATTTAACGAAATTAAGGTTCAGCAGGAGCTTCTAGAAAAAGTGATAAAAGAAGAAGAACAGTCTTTTTTGAGGACTCTTGATACGGGAATCAGGTTGCTGGAGCAGATAGTTTCAAGGACCAGGTCAGAGAATAAAGTTGCCGTACCGGGTGAGGTTGCTTTTGAACTATACGATACCTATGGATTTCCGCTGGACCTGACAGAATTAATTCTTAAGGAACATAATCTCACTATAGACAGGGAGGGATTTGAAAAAGAAATGGCAAAACAGAAGGAGCGCTCTAAGAGTGCTGCCAATGTTGAAGCAGGAGAATGGACATTCATTACTGATGCAAAAGAAGAACAGGAGGAGTTCGTTGGTTACGATAACCTTGAAACAGCAATAAAAATAAAGAGATACAGGAAGGTCAGAACCAGGGACAGGGAGCTGTACCACCTTGTATTTGACCGGACGCCTTTCTATGCCGAGAGTGGGGGGCAGGTTGGTGATTCGGGATTTATCAGTAATAAAGATGAAAAAATACAGATCCTGAATACAATAAAGGAGAATAACCTTATTATTCATATTGCCGGGAAGCTCCCTTTAAAGCCTGAAGCATCATTTAAAGCATCTGTTGATATACAAAAGCGGATTGATACAGCCAATAATCATACTGCAACGCATTTGCTGCATCATGCCCTAAGAGAAGTCCTTGGTCCGCACATAGAACAAAAAGGCTCTCTTGTCAGTCCGGACTACCTCAGGTTTGACTTTTCACATTACCAGAAGATATCTGATAAGGACCTGATGAAGATAGAATCACTGGTAAATGCTAAAATCAGGGAGAACATACCAAGAGAAGAAAACAGGCATATGCCTCTTAATGAAGCTAAAAATGCAGGTGCAATAGCTTTGTTCGGTGAAAAATATGAAGATGTGGTACGTGTAATAAAATTTGCTGATTCCATTGAATTATGCGGAGGAACGCATGTTGAATCAACCGGACAAATAGGATTATTCAAAATTATATCAGAAAGTGCTATTGCTGCCGGTGTTAGAAGAATTGAGGCTGTATCGGGGGTAAAAGCCGAAGAATATGTTAATAACCAGTCCAGGATACTGCAGAAAATAAGTAACCTTTTAAAGAACCCCCAGGATCTGGGAAAGTCCGTTCAAAACCTTATAGATGAAAATGCAGAACTTCAGAAGCAGGTTGACCAGTTCAGGAGATCAAGAATAAAAGACTTAAAGTCTGAGTTAATAGGGAAAATAAAGAAGGCTAATGACATAAATATTATTGCAGAGAAGATAAGCGCTGATTCGGCAGATGTTATCCGCGATCTTGCGTTCCAGATAAAAAAGAAGGTTGAGAATTTATTTATGGTTGTCGGCGCAGACCTCAATGGTAAGGCCAATCTTACTATTATGGTATCTGACAATCTTGTCATGGAAAAGAATATTAATGCCTCACAAATAATAAGGGAAGCAGCAAAGGAAATTAACGGGGGAGGGGGTGGACAGCCATTTTTTGCTACAGCAGGAGGCAGTAATCCCGAAGGTATTGAGAGGGCCATTAAAAAAGCTGTGGGATTTATAACTTAATACCGGTAAAAATTTATATTTTACCAAATAAATATTACTTTTATCTTTTCCCGTGTTCGCGGGCATTAATGCCAGATAAACATGTATAAGATTATCACTTATATATTTTTTATTCTTCTGTATATTCCTTCATTTACGCAATCAATACAAAATGTCAGGTTCAACCAGGAAGGTGAAAAGATAATTATTTACTATGACCTTGCAGGCAAATCAGTAAGCAGGGATTTGTATACCGTATCAATATATTATACACTTGATAATGGTATTTCCTACACTCCGCTTCAGAGTGTTTTCGGTGACATAGGCAGAAATGTAAGTCCGGGCAGAGACAAAAAGGTTATGTGGAACGTATTGAATGATGTTAATGAACTTTCGGGTGAGGTTAAATTTAAAGTTGTGGCAAATCCTGAAATGAAAGCTGCCACGTTCTGGAATTATGACATGTTTGTAAGTATCAGAACCCTTGGCGATATGTGGCCTTTTGGAGGGCGCATAGGTATTCTTGGCCCCAAAAGAGCAGGTTTTTATACCAGCTTTCTATATGGCATAAATTATGAGAGCTGGGAAGAAAAGTATATATATTTACTCGGACCAATAATCAATATAGTAAATAAAGAAAACTTCAGATTATCGGGATTCACAGGATTTGGTATTTACTATTATGATGAATATGATGAGTATTATGATTACTATTATGGTTATTATGATTCAGAATGGATAGAGCATCAAGGATATTATTTTGAAGGCGGTATGATCTATACTTTTAAGCATTTTAATATTACTATAGGCTTGGAATCAACAGACATCATCACACCTTTCGCAGGTATTGGCTTTACTTTGTAGGACAGCATAGGTTTGGGGGATTAGAAATATTTAATTTCTTTAATGATATTTTATATAGCTAAAATATGCGCCATATTCTTATTGCTTGCCAACAATATTCTTATATTCTCACAGACAGTTGAAAATGTTAGATTTACGCAGGAGGGGGAAAAGATAATAATCCATTATGATTTAAACGATAAACCAGGAGCTAAAAATTCATATGCAGTATCTGTATATTATACTTTAGATAATGGATTTACCTATATTCCTTTAAAAAGCGTTTTAGGAGACGTTGGCAAGAATATAAGTCCGGGAAATAATAAGGAAGTAACATGGAATGTACTGGCAGATGTTAATGAGATTTCGGGAGAGATTAAATTCAAGGTCAATGCCAGGGCGGAAAAGAAATCCCACACATTCTGGGATTATGACTTTTTTATCAATACAAGGACTCTGGAACATTTTTGGCCATTCGGCGGGCGTATGGGCATACTTGGACCCGGGAGAATTGGATTTTATGTTAGTTTTTACTATGGTATATATTATGAAGATTTTGAAGAAAAGTATCTTCTCGTGGGCGGGCCTAATGTGAATATTGTAAACAGGGAAAATTTCAGATTTGCTTTGTTCTCGGGAGCCGGCTATTCTTATTATGATGAATATTATGAGTATTTTGACTATTACGATGGATTTCAGTACGGTTGGACAGAGCACTTGGGATTTACTTATGAAGGAGGATTGTTTTTTAATTTTAATCATTTTAATATCATTTTGGGAATTGAAGCTACAGACATTATTGTGCCTTTCGCAGGTATTGGCTTTACTTTGTAGGGAGTTGATTATTAATAAAAAAACTGTTACATTTACATATAAATAATGAATAAATTATGCAATGTTGAGGCTGGTAAATGTTATAATCTTTTCTGTTTTTATTAGTGCCATAATCAGCGCACAGATAAGCGGTGAAAGCAGGCCGGGATACATAAATATTGCCAAACCCAAGCCTGTTGACAAATCTATTGCCCAGGGGCCGGTAATTAATATTATTTCCCCAACCCTGTATAAAGGTGTAAGGAACCAGGTTTATACCAAGCAAATAGATATAATAGGGAAGGTAGAAACCAGCAAAGGTATTTTTGAAGTGCTGGTTAACGGTATTGAAGCTTTCGTTAGCCAGGATGGAAGTTTCCGGAGCACGGTATTGCTTGTTGTCGGCAATAATGACTTAACAATAGAAGCTACGGACGGCAGGCAAAACAAATCATCGATAACCTATAATATTGAACGTATTTCCACTACTCCCTCAACAACCCAGTCTTTTGCATCAAAGAAAACCGAGTCACTTGATATTGTCGGGAAATACTATGCCCTTATTATTGCTATAAATGAATATGATGATTATGTGATAAATGATCTGGACCAGCCCATGCTTGATGCACAGAAGTTATATAATACCCTGGTAGCACAGTATACGTTTGACCAGCAGAATATCAAGTTTCTTAAAAATGTTAAAAGAAATGAAATAATAATTGCCCTGGATGAGCTTAGCCAGATTGTAACGCCTGATGATAACCTGTTAATATTCTATGCCGGCCATGGTTACTGGGACAGGCAAAAGGAAACAGGCTACTGGCTGCCGGCCGATGCTCAGCAGTCGAACACTGCCAACTGGTTGCGAAATACTACTATGCAGGGATATATTGACGATATCAATTCCAGGCATACACTACTGATTACCGATGCATGTTTTGGAGGTTCTATTTTCAAGACAAGAAGGGCATTCAGTGATGCCCCTATAGCTATAAACAAGTTATATGATCTGCCCAGCCGTAAGGCAATGACAAGCGGCACCCTCGAAGAGGTACCTGACAAGAGTGTTTTTGTTGAGTTTCTTTTAAAAAGGCTTCAGCAGAACGAGGAAAAATATCTTTCCACAGAAGAACTTTTTACCAGCTTCAGGGCAGCAGTACTTAATAACAGTCCCAATGTACCGCAGTACGGTACAATCCAGAATACAGGCGACGAGGGGGGGGATTTTATATTCATTAAAAGATAGGGAGCCGGGAACTGCGCTAATTAATCGCTAAGGGCAAAATTAACGGCTGCCTGCGCATGTATAATCAGAGTATTAAATAGCGGTATATCTGTATCTTCCTGGCCAATAAGCAAAGGAATTTCGGTACATCCCATAATAATACCTTCTGCCCCGAATCTTTCAAGCCTCTTTATTATATCAACAAATTCTTCCTTGGATTTATTCCTGAACTTCCCTGCCAGAAGTTCATTTATTATTGTATTATTAATGAATTCCCTTGCTGCTGCATCAGGCACAAGAACTTCAATCCCCTTTTCATTTAATTTAGATTTGTAAAAATCCTGTTCCATTGTTTGCTTTGTACCTAACAATCCGACTGTTGACAGCTGCTTCCTTTTAACATATGCTGCTGCTTCGGCAGCGATATTTATTAGTGGTACTTTTATATTATCCTGCAGCTCATCAGCAAAATAATGCAGGGTATTGGCGCATAATACAATACACTCGGCTCCGCTTTCTGTAATTTTTGTGGCAGCATCCAGCAAGAGATTATAGACCCCTTTCATATCATCCTTCTGGTTCAGGGCATCAATATCTCCATAGTTTAAAGAATATAGAATACACTTTGCAAAATTGAGGTTTCCGAGTTTTTTATGAACGGTCTCGTTAATGATTTTATAATATTCAATTGTTGAAAGATAGCCTGTACCGCCAATTAAGCCAATAGTTTTCATATAACTTTGTATTTAGATTTGTTCCACCGGTAAAAAAGCAAAAGGGACTTATGATTAATTTTCTATTAGCGCGATAAATATACTAAAAGGATTTGAAGTACGATTACAATATAAGAAATTTGAGCTTATTGATTAAACATTTATAATTATTATGGGAAAGTGTATCACAGATTAGGTGTGTTACTTTTGTATTTTAACCTTTGTGGCTTTTGAGATAAACGGGTAAATCTCATTTATATCCTTGTTTTTAAGGGAGACGCAACCGAGTGTCCAGTTGAATTTCAGGTCTATTAAAATATCCATACCATTGGGTATCCCGTGAATACCAATTTCTCCGCCGATTTTTGCATCGGCAGGTATTTTTCCCTCTCTCTTCGCTGCCTCATGTTTTCTGTGTGATTCCTCATTGGGATAATTAATCCAGATAAACTTTGACCATTCCTTATGCGGATATTTTGTAATAACCTTAAAAGTTCCTTCCGGTGTACACTGGTCTCCCTGCTGCAGCTTATCATCAACCGGATTACCTCCGAATACTACGGGATATTCTTTTAGTATTAAAGTATCGTATAATACTGATAACCTGTAATCGGACTTATCAATCAGTATTACAAGTCCGGCCGTATCAACATTTAAGGAATCGATCAGTTCCGTGAGGGAATATTTATAATTGATATTATCAGATTCTTCACCTTTGCACGAAACGGCGAAAAGGATAAGAATCATAAGTTTCATTAGAAGTCTCATTATTTTATCTTATTGATTTATCATTACATTGTAACTGTTCAGGGCACCATAGGTACCATTATAAATGTCAGGATTATATTTAAACTGGTATAATTCTTCATATTTTTTAACCAGCCCGGGGTATCTGCTTTTTAAGTGCCTGAGAAACCATAGGGCCTGGTTATCTCTCATGGTCATTGCACTTCCGAAAAGAATATAATCACACCCCGATTCACCGGAGGCCCTTACCATATTTTCCAGATCTGCATCCGAATCGCACAGGAAGGGAATTACAGGTATAAGGAGCACCCCTGCCTGTATATGCTTTGTCTTGCTTTTAATGGTATTAATCATATCAAATCTATCAGCAGGAGTTAATACCCGGGGTTCAAGAAATTTTGCTACCGCTGGATTTGTGGTTGTAATTGTTACAGATACACAGCACCAGTTATTTCTGCCTATTTCTTCCAGTATCTGAAGGTCTCTAAGTGCAAGGTTTGATTTGGTAATTATATGGACAGGGAACTTGTATTTTTCTAGCACTTCGAGACACTGGAGGGTATTTTTAAATTTTGCTTCGGCAGGGTGGTAAGGATCAGATGCTCCCGACATTCCTACTATGTCGGGCAGCAATGAGCGTGCATGGGAAATGCGCCGTTCAAGCATTTCCCGCACGTCTTTTTTTACTATGATGTCATTTTGAAAGTCCGCTGGCAGGTAATACTTTGCGCTGCGCGAATCACAATAAATGCAGCTGTGCTCACATCCATTGTATCCGTTAATGCCGTACCTGTCCCAGAACCAGTTATCAATAAACTTTCTCCTGTTCAATATTGACTTAAACTCTTTATGTGTGTACGTAACCATAGAGGGTCAGTTTGTGGCAATGGTTTTTGTAAATACCGCAGAGATCCTGTCAATTCGTGTAAAACACTAAATTACAAAACAGCAGGAATTATCGCTGGCCATCTCAAAATAAAAATGACTGGATTTCCAATACTATAAAGATAAGTTCAACTGTAAACATTTGTATATTAATGAGATGGGAGAAGGTTGAGTGATTTGAGTAACAAGGTAGCTGCAATTTTTTGCAGTAAATGATTATCATTTAATAATTTCCCCGCTTAAGCCTTAATTTAATATATTTTCAATACCCAACAGTCATATACTCCATGATTTCCCGAAACATCACCATCATTAGAATTAGAATATCCTGCTATTATATAACCGCCGTCAGTGGTTTGCTGAATAGAATAGGCCCCGTCAGGATATAATCCTCCAAGTGACTTTTGCCACTCCATTTCACTTTGTATAGTTAATTTTACTATCCAAGCGTCCTCATCTCCATTATTTCCCGAAATGTCACCATCATTAGAATCAGAATATCCTGCAATAATAAAACCTCCTTCAGTTGTTTGCTGAATTGCCTGAGCAAAATCATTACCACTTCCTCCAAGTGACTTTTGCCAGTAAATTGTTGTTTCTGAAATTAATAACACTATCCAATAATCCCGTTCTCCATGATTCCCCGAAACATCACCGTCATTAGAATTAGAATATCCTGCTATTATATAATTTCCTGAAGTTACGGTTTTCTGAACGGACTTGGCCAAATCATTACCACTTCCTCCAAGTGACATTTGCCAGTCAATATCCCCTGTTGAAGTCAACTTTACTATCCAGTAGTCAGCCCCTCCATGATTTCCCGAAACATCACCGTCATTAGAATAAGAAAATCCTGCAATAATATAACTTCCGTCAGTTGTTTGCTGAATAGAATTTGCTTGATCAATATCACTTCCTCCAAGTGATTTTTCCCATTCGATGTCCCCTGTTGAGGTTAATTTCACTACCCAATAGTCATAACTTCCGTGATTTCCCGTAACATCACCGTCATTAGAACCAGAAAATCCTGCAATAATATAACCTCCGTCAGTTGTTTGCTGAATAGAATTTGCTTGATCTTTATTACTTCCTCCAAGTGACTTTTGCCAGTCAATTACCCCTTCGGAAGTTAATTTCACTATCCAACAGTCATTCATTCCATGATTCCCCGTAACATCACCGTCATTAGAACCAGAATATCCTGCAATAATATAACCTCCGTCAGTGGTTTGCTGAATGGAATTTGCCCTATCATCACTATTTCCTCCAAGTGACTTTTGCCAGTCAATATCCCCTGTTGAAGTTAATTTCACTATCCAATAGTCTAAAAAACCTTGATTTCCCGTAACATCACCGTCATTAGAACCAGAAAATCCTGCAATAATATAACCTCCGTCGGTTGTTTGCTGAATGGAATAGGCATACTCACTACTACTTCCTCCAAGTGACTTTTGCCAGCTTATTATATTTGTTGTAAGAACCAGTTCATTTCCATAAGCTATACCTGCACTGTTTATTGCATATGCTCTTATATAATAAGTAGTGTTAGGAGATAATCCATCAAGGATACTGATAAATTGTCCTGTACCGCTGCCATCAGTTGTGTAACTATCTGAAAGGGTGGGATTTTCAGAGGTACTCCAGCATATTCCATAAGCTGTTACTGTTGCACCTCCGTCTGATGTGACATTACCTCCGCTTTCTGCTGATATTGAGGTAATAGAACTTATGGCTGCTGTAATAACTGTTGGCTTGCTATATGATTGATCTGTTTCAAAATTATAAGCTTCCCCATAAGCAGTACCTGCATTGTTTGTCGCATAAGCCCTTACATAATAAGTTGTTCCTGGTGAAAGTCCGGTAAGGTAACTAATGAATTGTCCTGTTCCACTGCCATCAGTTGTGTAATTGTCTGAAAGGGTGGGACTTACAGAAGTGCTCCAGCAAACTCCATAAGCTATTACTGATGCTCCTCCATCGGATGTAACGGTTCCTCCACTTTGAGCAGAAATTTCTGTTATTGAACTTATGGAGGTTGTAATTACTGTTGGTAAATCAATACTTGTAGTAAAGCTAACTTGATTTCCATAAGCAGTACCTGTATTGTTTGTAGCATATGCCCTGACATAATAAGTAGTGTTAGGGGATAATCCTGTAATATTACTTGTAAATGATCCTGTATCGCTGCCATCAGTTGTATAACTATCTGAAAGGGTGGGATTTTTAGAAGTACTCCAGCAAACTCCACAAGCTGTTACTGTTACACCTCCATCTGATGTGACATCACCTCCACTCTCTGCCGATGTTGCGGTTACAGAACTTATATCTGCTGTAATAACTGTTGGCATGCTGCTCGATTGATCTGTAGAAAAACTTAAAGTTTCTCCGTAAGCTGTTTCGGCTTCATTTGTTGCATAAGCCCTGACATAATAAAGAGTACCAGCTGAGAGGCCAACAAGTTCACTTTCATAACTACCTGTTGTATCTCTTGAACCAAGAGCAGATAAATAATCATTTTCAATTGTTGGTGTTAAAGTACCACTTGACCAGCAATGCCCATGTTGAATTACTAATAATGCACCTGCTCCAATGCTATCCAGATTGGCACTGACTTTTGCACTGGATGCTGTAATATTTGTAACTGTTCCGGTGGTTACAACCGGCTTATCCATTGACAAAGTGGTGAATGGCATAATATCGTTACCATAAACAACTACTTTACCATTCAATACATATGCCCTGACATAATAACTCTCGCCTGGTGAAAGGTTAGTTAGAATACTACTGTATGATCCGGGAGTATTAACAGCTCCGTTTTCAGTTTTATTTTCAGTATCTATAGTTATTGATTCAGCATTAGTAGACCAGCAATGTCCGTACTTTTCAATACCTTCGCCCGGGTCTATTATTGTTGCGGTTGCTTTGGCAGTTCTATATGAAACATCTGAGATACTATCATTTCTTACCATCATGGTCTTTTCTTCTTCTTTTTTGCATGAAAAAGAAGAAATTACCACCACAAACAGTATATTGAACAGGATTAAATCTACACAGGTTTTCATTTTGAAATTAAAGGTATCTCGGGTATAACAAATGTATATATGAAATTCTTGATTAACAATCACTTGCTGGCTAGTTGCAATATACAAAAAAAAAATAACACACAAGTCAAATATTGGTTTGTTTTACAGAGAGCTATTATATAATTAATCAAAATGCTTCATCAGTGCATTTCCATAAACTCAGACCCCTTGTTTCTCAGTCGAAGCCCATAGCTAATATGTAGGGGCTGGTATAAAAACCTGCGTATGCTATTATCTATTTGCAATTGGACTGTTTAAATGCCTTCTGATAACTTGATATTAGATGATATAAATATTAATTTTACTTATGTTGTTTTCATTTATTTTAAATAAAAAATAAACTATGAATCACAAGTTTAAACCCGAAAGTCTGATGATGGGCTATGGTTACAAGCCTGAGCTATCGGAAGGGGCGATAAAATGCCCGATTTTTCAGACATCGACTTTTGTTTTTAAGACGGCAGAAGAAGGAAAAGCCTATTTTGAGCTGGCCTATGGAAAAAGAGAGAAAAAGGCCAATGAAGAATTGGGATTGATATACAGCCGTATTAATAATCCGGATCTGGAAATCCTTGAAGACAGGCTTTGCCTCTGGGATGACGCAGAAGACTGTGCGGTATTTGAAAGCGGAATGTCGGCAATTACAACAGTGCTCCTCGAGTTTTTGGAACCCGGTGATTTGATGCTATACAGCAGGCCGCTTTATGGCGGTACAGACCATTTTATTAATCATTTCCTGCCCAAAATAGGGATTACGATACTTGGATTCAAGCCAAGACAGACCCGGGATGAAATAATGAAGTTATTGAAAGACTCGGGAAAACCGGAAAAATTAAAAGTTATATACATGGAAACACCTGCCAATCCGACAAATGAACTGATTGATATAGGATGCTGTAAAAGTATTGCCAGGCAATTTAGTAATGCCGGCAATGAGGCTCTGGTGGCGGTAGATAATACATATATGGGACCGTTGTGGCAGCATCCGCTTAAGCATGGCGCAGACCTGGTTATTTACTCTGCTACAAAGTATATTGGCGGGCATAGCGATATCATCGCAGGTGCGGTTCTGGGAAAAAAGGAATTGATGAAGCGGGTTAAGACTTTAAGAACGTTTCTGGGCAACATGGCTGGTCCGTGGACAGGCTGGCTGTTGATGCGAAGTCTGGAAACACTGAAAATAAGGATGGAACGGCAGCAGAAGAATGCTGTTGAAGTTGCAAATTTCCTGAACGAGCATCCCAAAGTTCAAAAGGTCAATTATCTGGGATTGATAAAAGAGGGAACCAGAGAATATGAAATTTACAAAAAACAATATTCGGGAAGCGGGGCAATGTTATCATTTCAGTTGAAAGGTGGAGAGAAAGAGGCATTCAGGTTTATGAATGCCCTCAAATTTATGAAACTGGCTGTAAGTCTTGGCAGTACGGAATGCCTGGTGGAACATCCCAAGACTATGACTCATGCCGGAATTGATGAAAGTGACTTGCATGAAATGGGAATAACAGATTCCCTTGTCAGGATATCAGTAGGAGTGGAGAACTACAAAGACATAATCTGGGACATTGAACAGGCATTAAATGTAGTATAGAAACTTCTATAGTCAATAGCCAACTGTTATATAATACCGGGATATATTACCATAATAGGGCACTACTGGGCGCTGTCCCCTTTTAAATTCCAGGTCCGTATATTAATGTCCTGAATTTCAGGCAGGTCATTTTCTGGATTATCAAGATAAAAATAGGCGACTGCAGAAACATCGTCCGAACGAAAGAAATTTGTCCATGCATCATCGCCGGGTAGTTCAGGACTTTCCAAATCAATGACACTATCTTTACGATAAATGTGAATTAAATCGGCTTCATCACCGCTAATAGTCACGGGGATCAGGTTAACGCCCTCTTTTTGCATAGCGATAACATTCTTCTTTGATGTACCACCCATCTGCTGGATGGTAATTTTACAGGCGGAATGAAAATAAATCGGGTCGATAATATGATACCTGTAAAATGACCATTGCCTGTTTTTGGCATCTGCTATTAAACATCCGTTGTGCTTATTGCAAAACTGTCCCTGGCCCCATGCGCTACCAATATAGTCTTCCGTACCTGTTCCTACAAGGGTTGGATCTTCATCATCTCCATCAAGATAGGCTTTGAATTCCCCTTCACCCCACCAGTAATCTTTGTATCCGGGTTTGGTTATTACACTGATATTAGTCCCCAGGAACCTTCCCTTGCCTTTAACAGCGGGCAGTATATTAAAATCATCCCCTGGTGTAGTGGCTGTATCGCGGTGCCAGTAAGCATGAAAATACATAAAGTTATTATCCCAGCGTTTTAATAGCTGATAATCCACATCAAAAAAAATCAGGAACAAATCGTAGTCCATTTCATTCACAATCTCAATTCTTGCAGACTTTTCAAATGGCATCTGGATATAGCTGTTAAAAGACCGTCCCTCAGGATTTGAAAATAAGGCATTTTCGTATATGGCTGTTTTTCCAAGACCAACACCAAAAAAATCCCCGAAAGGAACTGATACCGCAGGTTTTTCCTCATCGTTCCAGTACATGTTAATGACCAGTCCCCTTAGAGTATAAGGAGAACGGGTACTAATAGTAATCCATATCCTGTTAATGATACCTGGTCCTTGTGTGTCCAGTAATATGCACCGTTCACCAGATTTAATCATGTCATAAGGATGTCCTTTTGCTCCATTGTTCTCCATACCGCCCATGCCTTTTTCACCATTAATATTTTCGAAGCTGCTCCACCTGGGACTGATGTTATCGGAATATTCATATATCTTTTCAGGATATATGGTCTCACGGTTTTCATGCCGGCTTTTACTACAGTTATTACAACATAGAAATGCCGGCAAAAGACAAAATATAATAACTTTGGACTTGTTCATTGGTTATATTTATTTGTTTAAAAACTGCATATTGTCTTGGATTCAAAATATGGGCGCTGTCCCTATTTTTATCTAAGATATCATTTTATATCTTTATTGCACCTATAAAAAAGACATTTCAGAGTTCAATAATAAAACCGTATTGTTATGAAGAAAAAAGAAAAGAACCTGGCAAAGCTGTTTTCAGGCATTAAAGAATGTTATTCACCACGTGTTATTGGTGAAGTCAATGATATATATATTAAGATTACCAAGGTCAAGGGCCATGATGTGCCATGGCATACCCATGATAATGAAGCGAGCTTTGATTGCAGAATCAAATAATTTGAAAACCATGTTTAATAATAAAGATTATGAAACGAGAGTTTTTTGTTTTGCCTGTATTGAATATTTTATTATTATTTTTAATTACAGGCTGTAAAATGGAAAAAACGCAGCATATGGAAGACGGCTATGCCGACGTCAACGGGATAAAACTTTATTATAAGATTATCGGCAGAGGTGACCCGGTTGTTATTCTTCACGGCGGACCGGGATTTGACCATAACAGCATTATCCAGTTTAAGGAGCTGACAGATGACTACCGGGTAATATTCTACGATCAGAGGGCTTCTGGCAATTCTTCGGGAGAGGCCGATTCGGCCTCTATCACGGTTGATAATTTTGTTGAGGACCTTGAAGGATTACGCAGGCATCTGAAGCTTGATAAGATAAATATAGTAGGCTTCTCGTGGGGCGCCACCCTGGCCATGTGCTATGCCATAAAATACCATGAAAATATTAAATCACTGGTAATAGTCAGTACAGGCGGGGCAAGCAAGGACTATTTCAATGACTATTTCAATACTCTTAAGAGCAGGACAACCGCAGAAGACAGAGAAGCTATGTTAGAGATGGAACAGTCCGAATCCTTCAGGAGTAATGAAGACAAGGCAGTAGGGCAATACTGGCGGCTGATTTTGAAGCCATTTTTCAGGAATAAATCAATGGTGGATCAGGTGAACCTGGCCTTTGGAAAGAATACAGCAAGAAACCAGGCTGCCATAGGCAGGCTGTTGATGGATGACATGGGAGATTATGATATGCATAAAGACCTGGAGGCTATTGATTGTCCGACCTTAATATTACACGGCACATACGATGCTTTCCCGTGTGAGGCTGCATACAGGGTATATAAACATATACCTTCATCAAGGCTTGTGATTCTTGAAGATGCAGGGCATTTTATGTTTATTGACGCGCATGACCGGTTTTTTCCGCTTATAAGGCATTTTTTAAAAGATTATAAGAGTGTTGATAATTTAATTCCTGATTACCTTAAGGGTAAAATGGATTCCGTTGATCTTAATTAATAATAATCTTATGCTTATTAATCTTATGCTATGAATAGAAAGGATTTCTTTAAGGACATCTGCAAATACGGAGTATGTTCCTGTGCAGCTTTTGCCATAATCAGCAATGAAAAAACCTTCGCTTCTTCAGACGACGAGGACCAGGAGGTTAAGACCCTGAAATGGAAGCTGGAATTTATTAACAAGCGCTTTGCCAAGCTACTGGATATTATGAATACTTCCCTTGATGAAGCTAAAAAAAGGGAAGTGCTGGAAATGCTGGGACGCGAGTGTGCAAAAGAATATGATGAGGACGCTGTTAAGTTCAGGGGTGATGTTGAAGGTTTTCTGGAAGATGTTATGAGGAAATGGGTGGAAAGGGCGGAATATGAAAAGGACAAAGGGTTAATACGGATATATGACAAAAAAAGAGAAGCATGTGTTTGTCCGTTTATTGACAGGTCATTTGTGAGTTCGGATGCGATGTGCCATTGCTCGGTAGGATGGCAGAAGCATATATATGAGACGCTGACAGGGAAAGAGGTTGAAGTGGAAGTGACCGGCTCAATTTTAAAAGGTGGCGAACAATGCAGTTTTAATATTTTTATTGATTAGTGAGGGTAACATAGTTGATTATTCATACCGTAATGCCTCGACCGGATTCCTGTTTGCTGCGCGCCATGTCTGCCAGCTCACCGTCAGCATCAATATTATTGATCCTGCAATACCTCCGAACAGGTAAAAGAATATGCCCGGACTGAAATGATCCGGAAATGCAGAAAGGTATCCATTCGTAATAAAGTAAGAAAGAGGGGTGGCAATACTTAGTACAATTAAAATCTGAATCAGCAGTCCCCTTGACAGCCTGAAAACAATTTTCAATGCCGATGCACCGCAGGCTTTTCTTATACCCACCTCCTTGCGGCGCCTTTCGGCAATAAACACGGAAAGTCCGAACAGTCCGATTAAAGAAGTGATGATAGTAAGTATAAAAAACAGGTTCATAAGCTTGCCTGCTGAAATATATGATCTCGATTCTTTTTGCTCAAAGAGTATATCCTGGTGATACTTGATTTCAACAGGATAGTCTGGATTGAATTTTTGAAGGGTGCTAACAATAAATTCGTGTGCGGATTCACGATTTTCAGGATTTATACGCATAACAAGGAAATTATCCTGGTCGCGGCTCATGGTGATGAGCAATGGTATTGTGCTAAAAACAGGGGGTATCTCCATATAATTATCTATTATTCCGATAATTTTATATTGCCTTCCAAAGGCATACATCATTTTATTAACAGGGTCAGCAAATCCCAGCTCATTGGCGGCAGCCTGGTTGATTACTATACTGCTATTTGTGTCAGCAGTAAATTCACCGGAGAAGTAACGTCCGCTTAGCATCCTGATCCTGTATACTTCGGGATAGTCCAGTCCGAATGAGTTGGCAACTGCCAATTCCTTGTTTTGTTCATTTTTCCAGTCATAAGTCCCGTTAAATCCCATTGATGGAATAGAAGAACCCCAGGATACAAAATCGATAGCAGGATTCTTTAAAAGCTCCTGCTTAACCTTCTTCAAATCCCCCCATGGATCTCCGGGCATACATATAACATCGGCCTCGTCATACTTTTTTACCTCATCACTGAATACATAATTATTCTGTTTAGTCATAACCATCATAACCTGGATAAAAATTACAGCAAGAAAAAACTGGAAAGTGGTCAGTATCCATCTTGAAGGGCTTTTACCCTTTGCCTGGGGTATGTTTGAGCTAATCAGGTTCACAGGTTTGAGTGATGAATACCTGAGTGCCGGGTAAAGTCCGGATACTAAAACAGTTAAGATAAAAAGTATTAGCAGAAGGGCTATAAACTGCCAGTCTGGAATAAGGTTTAAATGGGTGTCCATAATTGCATTAAACCAGGGGAGGATCAGTTTCAGCATAATAATTGCAAGGTTAAAGCCAATCAGTGCCGAAAGAGTGGTGTCGGTCATGAACTGTTTAATAATATTGCTTCTCTTGCTGCCGTTAACTTTGCGGATTCCTGTTTCCTTGCTGCGTGTAGAAAAGAGTATATTAGTAAGGTTTATATAATTAATGCAGGAGGTGATAAGCATAAAGAATCCCCCGATAAGGAACACCATCAGCTTTCCCTTGTTATTTTCAAAGGTACCCCTGAAATGAA
>CAZHQW010000022.1:0-44098 GCA_964534745.1 uncultured Bacteroidales bacterium | reverse complement strand
CAGGTGGGATGTAAGATGGGTTGCATATTCTGCCTTACCGGCAGGCAGGGATTCCAGGGAAACCTCACAGCGGGTGGAATATTGAGTCAGGTCAGGGACCAGCTGCTGAGAAACAATGTCTCCAGCATAGTGTTCATGGGTATGGGCGAACCGCTGGATAATCTCGATGCACTTTTAAAAAGCCTTGAAATACTGACATCGGATTACGGTTATGCTATGAGTCCGTCCCGCATTACAGTTTCAACCATAGGCATTATCCCGGCCCTAAGGCAGCTGATAGAAAAGAGCAGGTGTAATATTGCCATCAGCCTTAATTCACCTTTCGAAGATGAGAGAAGGTATCTTGTGCCGCCGGAGAAAAAATTCCCTGCAAAAAAAATTATTGAAGTATTGAAGGAATATAATATAAGGGGGCAGAGACGGTTATCTTTTGAATATATTATGTTCAGGAGTTACAATGATACGGAGGCTCATGTTAAGAAGCTGGCCTCTTTGCTAAACGGACTAAAATGCAGGATTAACCTTATCAGGTTTCATTCCTTTGAAGGATCACTGCTTGAGGGCTCAGATGAACAGTCCATTCACAAATTCAAAGACAGTCTGAATAACAAGGGTATACTCACAACTGTGAGGGTATCAAAGGGACAGGATATTTCAGCGGCTTGCGGCATGCTTTCGACACGCGAAATTAACCTTCGTGATAAACCTGCGGAGTAAAAAGACAACAATCCCTTTGTTTTCAATAGTTCCCATAAAATCGGCAGTCATGTTAAAAAATAAATGAAAATTTCAAATTTGTTTTTGTATCTTAATTCCTGATTTCACTATTCAGGATAATGCAGAAGCACTGTATTAAAATATTGCTGGGTGCTCTTTTTCTGGGCTTTGCTCCTGCCTCCATGTGCCAGACAAGATACGGGGGTGAACTTGGTGATAGTATCCTCACTGCTGTTAACTCAAGGAGCAATATTCTTTACGCTGGCATAGACAATGAGATATATGTCGATTATTCAGGTCTTGGCATTTATACTGAATACCTGCTGACTGTAAATAATGGCGTTGTGTTACCGGACAGTACATGTTATATTTCAATACCTGACAGGACCGGTAAGGCGCGCTTCCTGGTTTTTGGTATAAACGGGACTGACAGCACTCTTATCGGTTACAGGTATTTTCAGGTTGAAAACGTTCCAGAGCCCTTGCTTTATATTGACTCGTTGCTTGTAAAAAGAAACGATATGGTAAGCAAACAGCATTTTTTGAACAGTGACAGCCTTGGCATATTTATAAGTGATGATATTATTGGAGCGGAAGGCTGGTATAAAACCATCAAGTTTACCCTGGGCTATGTATACGGCGGATATTACGTGGAATACACAAATAATACGAACATGATTTCACGCGAGGCAAAGCGAATAATATACACTATCGGTCCTTCCATGGAAATAATAATAAAACCCATTGTTGAAGGAGAAGGCAGGCTGATTAAAGAACTGCCGATCTTCAGGCTAACGCTTTACTGAGGCCAGGCCCCTCCATTTGCTGATTCTTAATGAATGTTAATTTTTTTGCCAATTATCTATTTTTTCATACTTTTCCTTTTTTTGTTTCAGACAAATTAATGTAACTTGTGTAATATGAAGGTGCGGCCGATAAATATTGGTTCAATAGTTTTCAAGATACTTTTTTTCGCTTTTGCCTGGTTATATATTCTGCGCATTGTAAATCCGGAAATTACCTATTTTATACAGCAGCCTGCATTTCTCCTTGGCAAAAGATACATTTACGAGCATTTATCTTACCCGGGCGGTATTATTGAGTATGTCTCGGCGTTCCTTTCGCAATTTCTTTACTTTCCATGGATCGGAGCCCTGGTATTAGTAATGGTAATATGGTTTATTTCTTTTATCACGGGCAGAATATTAAAATCAATTGGTTTGAATGCATTTAACTTGCTGTTGCAGCTATTCCCGGCAATAGTGTTATTGTACATCCATAGCAGCAATGATTATATTCTTGCCACTACCATGATTCTATTATCCTCAGTACTTTTCTTTTACTTGTATATCATTATCAGGGATAAGATAGCTGTTATAAGATCTGCAGTGCTTATTCTGTCATCCGCTGCTTTATTTTATATCTCGGGAGGCGGTGCATTGCTGCATTATCTTTTTCTGTGCCTGTTATTTGAGATATTCAATATCAAGGGATATAAAACTGCCTTAATAATTATTGCCTCAATGTTATTTGCAACTCTCATACCTTATCTTTCAGCAAGATTTATTTTTTACATATCAATGAAGCAGGCCTATTTTTTCCTGCTGTTGCCGGAACCATATTACCATCCTCCTGCACTGCTTTATGTGCTGTTTATTTTCTACGCTGTTCCAATTTTTCTCAGTGTATTGAAAAAGTATAATATTATAAGCAGTGATTATCTTTTCAATACCGGAAATCATGCCGGTAAAAAGTTATTACCATATTTAATGTTTGCTATTGAGGTAGTAATTGTGAGCGGACTAACTGTGCTGACTATGGTTTTTGCTGTAAAACCTGAGCAGAAATTTGTTAATAATATCAGGTATCTCGCTTATAATGAAGAATGGGAAAAAATACTGGAACTTGTCAGGAAACATCCCTCAAATGACATGTTTGTGAATTTTCATACGGCAAGGGCATTATACCATACGGGGAAGATGGCTGATGACCTTTTCAACTATTCCCAGTACTGGGGCAAACACTCGCTATTTCTCGGTGAGATCGTAAGCCGGACATTACTTATGGATAACAGTGATGTGTATTTCGATTTGGGCCATATCAGGGCAGCACAGCACTGGGCCTACGAAGCACAGACAATATATGAAAATTCACCGCGCATAATTAAGCGTCTGTCACTGACCAATATTATACTGGGTAATTATGAAGCTGCTGCTTCGATATTAGGAATTTTAAAGAACAACATAATATACAGGCAATGGGCAGATCATTATCTGCAATATCTGGATGACCCGTCAAAGCTCACAGAAGATTCGCTGATAATGGAAAAGCGCAACCTCCTTCCGGCCGGGATCTTTTTTACGGACAGGGAAAATGTAAATCACGATCTTGCATTGCTGGTTAAGGAAAATCCGAAAAACAGGATGGCTTTCGAATACCTTATGGCTTATTATTTGCTTTCAAATGAAGTCGCAAATGTCGTCAGTAACTTTCGGTATCTTGAGGGACTGGGCTATAAAAAAATTCCCAGGCCCTATGAGGAAGCTTATTTGGTATACCTTACAAGAAAAGACATAGACAGGATAGATCTGGGAGGATATACAATAAGTGAGAATACGATAGAAAATTACAGGGATTATGCGCGTATATTTTTTAATCATAAAAATGATTTGCGGGCTGCACAGGCTGAGCTGCATAAAATGCATGGCAACACTTACTGGTACTATCTTAACTTTGACAGTCCTGTTACAAAGGGGAGAAAACTTCAATTTAAGGTAAAAGAATGAAAAAAAAGAATATATATATATTAACGGCAGGCATTATAGTGTTGCTTATTGCGGTTTTCATAATCGCGGCTACCTGCAGGCCGAAAATTAAGAATCCGCATGAAGCAGGCAGGACTGCAGCAATATCACCTGATTATTCGCAGACAGTTATTCCGCCGAACATAGCCCCACTGAATTTTGTGATAAAGGAAGAGGGAAGAAGATTTTATGTTAAGATATATTCGGATCAGGGCGATACTTTAAGGATAGTTGCCAGTAAGCCTGTCATTATGATTCCTCACCGGAAATGGAAGAAGCTTCTGAATCAGAACGCGGGCAATGATGTTTATTTTGATATTTATGCAGAAGAAAACCTTGGCCGCTGGATAAAATACCAGTCAATATCCAATCATATAGCAAGAGAGAATATTGACAGTTATCTTGTATACCGCCTGATTAATCCGGGATATATCCTGTGGGACAAGTTGGGCATTTACAAGAGGAACATAGAGAGCTTTGATGAGTCGCCTGTTATGGTCAACGACCTGGCAGACAAGAACTGTATGAACTGCCATTCATTTTGCCAGAACGATCCGGATCATATGCTTTTTCACATAAGAGGCAGCCTGGGAGGGACAATAATTTACAGAAACGGCCAGCTGAAAAAAATTAATACAGGTACTGAATATACCATGTCTGCCGGTGTTTACCCGGCCTGGCATCCGGGAGGGAATATTATAGCATTTTCAGTAAATAAAATAAGCCAGAAGTTTTATTCCGCCGGAGCCGAAAGTATTGAGGTTTATGACAGGTCTTCAGATATAATACTGTATGATATAGAAGCCAACATGGTAACAACCTCTCCCAGCATTTCGACAATACATAAAGAATCAATGCCCGTATGGTCACCTGACGGCAGGTATCTTTATTTCGGGAGGGCCAATAAGCCCGGGGGGCCCCAGCCTCATGATTCAATGATGTACGACCTTTTGCGTATCCCGTACGATATTGAGAGCGGACAATGGGGTGAAATAGACACAATTCTTACGGCCCGCGAGGCAGGACACAGTATTTCATGGCCGAGAATATCTCCTGACGGCCGCTATCTTCTGTTCTGCATGTCTGACCACGGCTATTTTTCAATCCACTACCCCAGCAGTGATTTGTACATTATGGATCTGGAAACCATGCAGTACAAGCGGCTTGATATAAGCAGTGACAATGTAGACAGTTTTCACTCATGGTCGCATAACGGCCGATGGTTT
The DNA here is from genome assembly GCA_964534745.1 of uncultured Bacteroidales bacterium. GTDB lineage: Bacteria > Bacteroidota > Bacteroidia > Bacteroidales > UBA10428. The sequence goes on along the minus strand of CAZHQW010000022.1, from coordinate 39,351 downwards.
GTATTTGCCAGCAAACAGATGAACGGACTCTGCTCCAGGCCTTTCTTTTCATATTTTGATGAAAGCGGGAATGCCCATAAACCATTTGTGCTGCCCCAGAAAGATCCTGAGTTTTATAGCACTTATCTAAAGAATTACAATGTTCCCGAGCTTGTCTCTGAAAGGATAGATATAAATAAATGGAAATTAACAAAAACTGTCCGTTCCAGGGCTATTAACGCTACCTTTGATCCTGCTGTTAATGTTGATGCTCTCTCAGGTGCCACAAAAATAAAAAAATAGAGTTAACTTGCTTTGTGTCAGAATTTTCCATAACTTGCTAAAGTTATGGAAAACAATTCCGATATACAGAACCAGATCTTTCAAAAGATCATGGATCAATTGCCGTCCCATATTTCGCTGGTAGACGAAATCTCTGATGTTCTTGAAATAAGTGCGGACAGTGCATACCGCAGGATAAGGGGTGAAAAAACCCTGTCAATATACGAGGTCCAGAGACTTTGTGAAAAATACCGGTTTTCCGTTGATGATTTAACAGGCAAATCCGTTAATACAGTGACATTCCGTACCAGTCTTCTGAGTGAGGAGTATTACGGTTTTTTCAGTTATTTTAAATCTATTCTGAATGATATTCAGTCTGTCTCAGACCACGAAGATGCAGAAGTGATATTTATGCTGAATGAGCTAAATCTCTTTCAACTTATACAGGTTCCGGAGGTGTGTGCGTTTAAACTGTTTTTCTGGCAAAAATCCAACCTTGGGTTCCCGGGATTCAGGGATAAGCTTTTTTCGTTCGATATGCTGGATGACGAAATTTCCGGAATTATACCTAAAATCACAGAATACTATATAAAACTGAAAACTGTAGAATTAACGACTGAGGAAACACTTGTCAGTCTGTTAAAACAAATACTTTTTTATTATGAATCGGGATTTTTCAAATCAAAGGATGATGCCAGGACGCTATGCGGAAAACTTGCTGAGCTGTTAGACCATTTAAAACTGCAGGCAGAGAACGGTTTCAAGTTTCCCTTCGGCAAACATCCTGTGGGCAGGGAAGGCAATTTCATGTTATACTACAACGATATTATTCTTATTGATCAGATAGTGCTGGTAAAAGCTGGAAATAATTTATCCACGTACATTACCAATAATGGGATCAACCTTCTTCAGACATTTAACAAAGACTTTTATCAATACAATTATCAGTGGTATAAAAACATGATTCAAAAATCAATCCTGATTAGCGGTGCCGGTGAGAAAGAACGCAATAAGTTCTTCATGAAGCTCAATGATAAAATACAGGATATAATCCGTCAGATAGACTAATTCTCTCCTTACAAATCCATATTTAAAAAATTTTTGCAAAAGACAATTATACTTGGTATATCAGATAATAATAATTATTAGAAAATACCAAATGGCCATAGTTTTTATTAGAAAATACTAATATCTTTCTTTTGTCTGGCGGGAAGCATACCTCATTAGTAAAATCTGCAAAAATCCTCACATCGATAGTAAATTCACGTTTTGATTAGCCACAACATCCCGGTAAATTTGGTTTGAAATTCATGGGTTAAAAAACCATTAAATGCAAAGGCTATGAAAAAAACAATAAAAATTATTATGTCTGTCCTGATCATGATGATTATACATCAATTGTCAATAGGACAAAATGAATCCGATGAAAAAAAAATCAGCGGATACCGAAATGCCCTTGGGATTGCTGCCGGTTTTACTACCGGTTATGGATTATCCTACAGATATACACCTGCAAAATTTGGAATTCAAACAACATTTGCACCCTTCAAAGATGATTATACAAGTCATTATTGTATTGGAGTAACCTTTATTTATAATTTGTTTGAAACCGAAAAGGTTAATTTTTATCTGTATCAGGCGAATTCATATCGCCATACCAAGTATAAAGATTACTACAGTAATAACTATAGTTGGACCGAAACTAAATCAGTAACTGAATTTTTTAACAACGGTATCGGCTTCGGCCTTGAATTTATCTTTTTAAGACGTGTAAGTTTCAATCTAATGGGTGGCTATGCTGCATACAATGACTTTGAGAGGTTAAGCCTGACAGGTGAGACGGGACTATATTTTAAATTCTAGAAGCAGTCAATTAGTATTATGAATAGAAAAAGTTTTCCAGTCCGGATAATATGCTCAGTTTTTTATACTATTGTTACACTGAACTGGTGTTCCGGACAGGAAAATTATAAATCTGAAAATGGCTCATATTGGTTTAATTTCGGGGTTGGTTGTTCATCGTACGGATATTCTATAGGCGGCAGCGTCTCGTTTCAAAAGAAAAACTATCTTGCCTCATTAAGGACTATTTACAATTCAGAAATAGACTTACGTTTTATTGAGACCCGTCTTTATGAAAAGAATCCTAATAGAATATATGATATAGGATTGATGCAGGGATTTATTTTAAAGAATAATCATGAATCAGTTTCATTATCAACAGGCATTAGCGTTGTGAATAATGTTGTAAGGGGAAGATTACTGTCATGCAGTGGATGGATTTATAATACCTGCAGTTATGAAATGATAAATCATACTGTTATAGGAATACCCCTGGAATTAGGGCTTTTCTGGACAGGAAGGGATGTCGGGATAGGAGCATATTGCTTTGCGAATTTAAATTCAGAGTCATCCTATGCAGGTGTATTATTCTGTATCAGGTTAAATAATCCTGGATCTATATTATTAATTGATAAAAAGATGCTGGAAATAATTCAGAAGGTAGAAGGAATGCCCTGATGGTCACTGGTTCTTCAGCTTTTCCTGGAGTGCCAGCCGCTCGAGGGCTTCCTGTATGGTTAGTTTCTTGCCTCCCTGGTAGGCTGTTATAAAAGCCTTTTTAACATTACATTCTTCGAGCGTCTCTGTTGCTTCTTCCAGTGTTTTATATCGCCCTATTGAGTATTTATACCACTCTTCCTCGTATATCATATCAATAGGCATGCCCCCGAGGTAAATGGTACGCAGGTATTCTTCAGTAAGAGGAACTGTATGCGCGGCAATCTGGACCTTAAAGATTATATCTTTGAGCAGTGAAGAATCTATTTTGGCATCCTTGTCAACAGTGCCGAAAATATCCTGGGGAGGCGGTTCCTTTATTGCGGGATTCCTGTTCATGGCCAGCACTTCTTCAAGAGTAACATCATCTTCCCAGCCATAATTATACTCAACAGGGAAATCCTGGTAAATCTGGACTGCCCTTCCCTGGTCTCTTATTGCAAGCTTTTCAAGGTCAAAGGCTTCATTCATCTGGTAGAGGGCCGCCTCATAACGGTCAGCATCAGTCACAATATCCCTTTTAAGCAAAGCCCTGCTCAATCCCTTCAGTGCCTTCTTTTCATAATACTTGGCTTTTTCCATGCCTGCAGCATAATGATTTTCTTTACTCATTGCATCCCAGAATTCGCGGGCTTTATCTTTAAAAACCGTATAAATCATCGTATGGCCCTCTTTATAGCTGTCCGATGCTTCAACAAGCTTTTTAAATGCCTTTTTATATTCTGATGATATACCCAGGTTCTTTTCAGCCTCTTCAAGAGATTCATACATGTTGTTGGCTTCATTCAGCAACAGGTCTGCATCATCAAGTATCTTTATTGCCTTCTCAAACTTTTTCTCGTCCGCTGAATTGAACTTCAGGTTAAGCTCCTCGTAATATTCGGTTATCTGATGATTCTGGGCAAATACATAAGAATTGCAACAAATGCATAGCAATGCCATAAATGTGGCGAATCTTAAAATACTCCGGTTTGCCATGGAATAGGCCATTATTATGTTTTTATCATTAACAAATATCAAAAATAATTAAATATATAAAGATGATAAAGAAATGTTAAGGAATATATAAACGGAAAGGGATAAAAAAAGGAATTCCTAGTTAAGCTCTTTATGTTCGGGGGCGGTTATCAGCATAAATCCCAACACTATCAGGGATAATACAGGTATTAATAAAAGTATCGTTACTCCCATAATTAATTAGTTATGAATAATTATGCATGAGTTGGTCACAAATATAAATAAATTCGTCAAAAATAAAAGCATGTTAGTCAAAAAAACTCTATTTGAACTTAAATATTTATACATTATTTTTCAATAAAGGTTACTTTTTTAACGAATTTTTTAAGGGACAGCGCCCATATTTTTTTATTTCATACGCTTTTTAAGCTTATCGAAAAGCATTTTAAAATTTGCCCGTGTATCGCTGTCAAAGTCAGAAAATTTTATATCCTCATCCTGTACATGCCTTATAAATTCTGATGCAAGGATTGTCCGTGACAGGTTGTTTGTTTCAACGTATTCGGATATTGATTCGGTTATGCCTTCTCTTTTATGCAGTACATATTTTTTGAAGTCAATCACTGAAAACATTTCCTCAATTATATTAAAGCCGTTAAGCACAAGCACTTTGTCTTTTGAATGTTCCTCGTTATTAATAAATATGGTCTTCTTTATTTCATCTGCTACCTTTATAGCTTCGGGATTATCTGTTAGCATAATAATAAAATCAAGCTTCCATCCTATCATGATATTAACAAGCAGGGGAATATTTGAAACGCTGGATGCGGGAATGAAGAAAGCGTCGTTGAAGTCGAGCAATTTTGAGAGTGTTGTCAGGTAATAATAAGTAACAGCATCCTCGATGATGATATTGTTCTTCTTTTGTATAAACTGCTGTTCGTTCAGTCGTGTTCCCATCAGTGAATATATTGGCGACAGGGTATCCAGCGATGCCGAATGCAAAGATTTTGCATCAAGGATTATTGTTGCGCTGTTTTCAACGCTCTCATCAACACGCTGCACAGCAAGTATTCTGTAAAGTTTATTAATATCAACAAGGTGCGGTGAATGGGTTGAATAGACGATCTGCATTTTATCTTTGAGGTCCTCAAAGACTTTAAGCACATCTTCCTGTGCCCTGGCATGCAGGCTTAATCCGGGCTCATCGATAAGCAACACCCTGTTAACCGTATTCTGCCTGGCTGTAGCTTTAAGCTCGAGGTAGAATGACAGGAACCATCTTACGCCCCTGCTCCTCTGCTTGGGATATAAACGCTCCTGCTTGTCTTTTATCCAGAATTCAAGATAGGGTTTGCCGCTTTTTTCAGGAACAGTATAGTCATAATGTTCGAGTTCAAAGTTAAGCCTTATCTTATTGTCTTTGCCAACATTTTGTCTCCAGTAATCCTGGAAGTTTATGGTTATTTCACCGTTAAGGTTTTCTATTTTCTGTTTAAGTATACGGTGATTCTTTTCCCTGAAAAACTCGGCATCCAGTCCGGCTATCCTCAGGAAGTTCTGTGCTGCCTTATATCCTTCTGCACTGTGGTTTTCAGTAAGCAGGTCTTCGAGATCAATTTTATTCGGCAGGAGGCTGCTGAAATCTTCAAAGAATTCAAATACGGGAATGTGTTTAAACAGCTCATTGCCGATATCTTCGATACCATAATATTTTTTCTCTTTCGCGTTTTCTATTTTTGCTTCCTCTTCAGCGATCTTATATTTTTGTCCGTCAAACACTTTAGCTGCAATGACCTTCCGCAGTGATGCTTCTTCATTAAGTTCATTAAATTTTTTAACTGATTCCGAGTGCTCAAATTTAACGGTTTGCAGTTTCTGGTATGCTGTCTTCCTTTCCTTATCGCTGGAGCAAATTTCAAACAGGTGCACTGAATCCTTGAGAGCCGCGGTTACTCTTTTCACATCCTCTTCGGCCTGTTTGAGGCTGTCGGCTATTTCTTTACAGGACTTGCAAATACTTGATTTTTCTGAAATATCCTGAATTTGCATCTTAATATCTTCGTAATCCTTTACCTTTTTATTGAATTCTTCTTCTTTCTTTGTACATATCTTTTTCATGGACTCCATTTCCTGCTGAAGCTGTATTTTTTCATCATTCCTTTTGGCTTTACGGTGCGCTTTTTTCGATTCATCAAGCTTCCTGTACCAGTCATTAAGCTGAGTTTTAGCTTCTATCATATCATGCTCAGCTATTTCCATATCCTTAAGTGTTGTTTCAACCTTTTCAAGCACTTTATCTATCTCCTGCTGCACTCTTTTTTCCAGCTCAGCCCTTTCTTTTTCACGGTTTTCAAAAAACTGGAGGACATCATTATCAATGATCCTAAGATTGCTTGATTTGTCTTCATTCCATATGCGGCTGATAGTCACTTCCTTTTTATCTTCCAGAATCTTCCTCAGCTGTTCAGGCAGAAGCCTTGGATTAAGCATGTCGAACATTTTCCTGTTCTCGATGTCAAAAGAGCAGCTAACTGTAGGAAAGGTAAGGTCACTTCTAAGTACGTCATCAGAGATTTTTCCCTCGTAGAAACTTCTCAGGGCTTCAAGTACCGAGGTTTTCCCGGACTCATTTTGTCCGATCAGGGCAGTAACATTATCATAGGCAAGGTAGCTCCACCCCGAGTTGATTATGGATCTGTAGTTTTGTATGTTGAACGATAAAAGCTTCATTAAATATTACATATATTTAATAATGGTATCTAAAACCAAACATTAATACGTCATCAAGCTGTCCAAGGTTACCTTTCCAGTGATTAAATGCTTTGAGAAGCTCATTTTTTTGAACATGCATCGGCAGGTTGCTGATGCTGAGAAGCAGGTTCCTGAATGGCTGATACTTGAATTTCTTTCCTTCTCTGCCCCCAAACTGGTCTACAAATCCGTCTGAGAAGAGGTAAACAAGATCACCTTCATCCAGGTCAAACCTGTGGTTAGTAAAGGAGTTCTCTTCGAGTGCTGCTATGCCTATGGGCATTTTATCGCCCTGAACCTCGATAAGCCTGTTTTTTTTGATGATGTAAACCGGATTAAAGGCGCCTGCGTACTGAAGTATATTTGTTTCGAGGTTTACAACGCAGATGGCCATATCAATTCCGTCTTTCTGCTCTTCCTCCGTGCCTCTCTGGTTAAGGGCTCTCATAACACTTTCACGCAGCTGGTTCAATATGCTGCCGGCAGATGTATATGATGCCCTGTTCACTATTTCGCTCAGCAGAGTAATCCCGAGTATGCTCATGAAAGCCCCCGGAACCCCGTGTCCGGTACAATCAGCCACGGCAATTATAAGCTCAGACTTTCTTTTTGTTATCCAGTAAAAATCTCCGCTTACGATATCACGTGGAATGAATATTACGAAATGCTCGGGCAGGTATTTTTTAATATCTTTCTTGGAAGGAAGCAGGGCATTCTGGATATAGCTGGCATACTTAATACTTTCGGTTAATTCTTTCCTCTGGCGATCAATCTCGTCCCTCTGGTAACTGATTTTTTCTTTTAAGTCTTTTTCCAGAGACATAGGAGGCATAATCTTAATTTATTGTATAAACTGTTGTAAAACGAAAATTAAAATTGTAATATTGTTAGTGAAATTAGTAAAAATTTGATCTGGTGTCAAAATTACTACTTTTTGGAATATTATATTTTTTTATCATTTCTTTTATCGTCTTTGCTATAATAGTTCACAATGCTCCCGAATATATCGAAAAAGAAGACGGGTCGCTAATACCAAAACCAAGTAACGACAATACTAGAGATTAACTCCTGAATTCTTTATAACCAGAATATTATTTGTAAGCAGCTCAATCAGCAGGTTTCCGTTTTTATCTGTTGCTATGTCCGTTATAACAAGTCCGTGCGGCAAAGGCTTCATTGATATAAGGCTGCCTGCCGCATTGAATGTTTGTATGAATGATTGGAGGACAGTGCTTCCGGAAATAAATATCCTGTCTCCGTAACAAATAACATCAGTTATTTTTTCGACATCGGAAAAGCTCTCATATTCCTTTGCCCACTCCCTGTAACCGCTGGCCGAATACTTGTATAAAACCGGGTTTTCCGAATTCCTGATACCGGCAAAATATACCTCGCCTGTATTTGATACTGCAGCTCCCGTTATGCTGTCCGACGGGTCAAAAACAGCCTCCCACATCAAATAGCCCTTTGGTGTCATTTTGGTTGCCCACCTGCTCCCTGCCATAACAATATTATTGTCCGGTGTCAGCGCGAGTGAATTTGTCTCTCCTGTTCCTGTGTAGGTTCGTTTCCAAAGCTTGCGGCCCTCGTCGTTAATAACAATTATGGAATAGTGGTTCAACGAATCATTGTTAATATAGCCGCCTATAAAAATCTCATTATTATTATTTATAAGCAGTGATGTTATTTCCCATTTGCCCAGGCTCCTGTTCCATATCTTTTTCCCTTCATAGTCAATTTTAAATGCCCAGACTTCCCTTGATACGGAATCCGGACTTAACCAGGTATAGCCGGCAGTAATAATATCATTATTTGTATTCACGGCCACCCTGAGGATATTATCTTCAAACCTGCTGCCTATCATCTTGTTCCATATCATCTTGCCGTCTGCGCCAACCCTGATTATCCAGGCATCGTTATAGAGGCTGTCCTCCTGGAGCGTTGTTGTTGCTATAATATAATTGTTGTCAGTCGTAACGGCAAGGCCGCCGTTCTGCTCAATGTTCTTATTATTATCAAAGCTTCTTGCCCATAATATGTTAGTCCATTCTAAGTTGTTTTTGCTCAGGAATTTCATTCCCAGGTCAAGTGACTTTAGATTAAATATATCAATATACTGAGTTCCTTCCGGATATTTTTTAATAAACTCGTTGTATGCCTCGAGGGTTTGTATTCTTTTTGCCTGTTCATAGAGGAGCTGTTTTTGCAGTACTTTGGCTTCGGCTATCTCCAGTGCTTCCGGATAGTTATTTATAAAATTCTCGTACGCCTTGAGCGTGTTTGTCCTTTTGGCCCTGGCAAAAGCCGCGGCGTTGCGGCCCTTTACAGCTGCGCTGTACTGAACAGAATTGGGATATTTCTTCATGTAGTTTTCATATGCTTCAACGGTATTTGTCCTTTTTACCTCTTCAAAGGCAAGCTTTTCAATATATTTTTCAGCTTTACCAACCTGTGCGGCATCGGGAAACCTGCTAATAAATTCGAGGTATCCGGCCAGCGTATTCTGCCTCTCATACTTCCTGAACTCAAGCTGGTTTCTAAGATGCACGACATTATCATAATGCCTGTAATCGGGAAACTTGTTTATTATCTCATAAGCCAGCTCCAGGTTATTCTCTTCCCTAATATATCTTATAAGTTCGGCTTCAAGGGCATCGGCAGCATGCTCAATTTTCTTGTCCACAGACCTGCTGCTTCTTCTCTCCTCAGTGTTGGTAAAATACTCGCCTATAATTTCCGTTTCTTCAAGGCTGAGAGCGGACAGGTTTTTAATGGTTATCCTGATGCATGACCATGCCTTAATAAGGTCGTAGTAAGGGGATTCCTTATCCCCGTATACCATTGCCAGGCCGAAGTTCACAGCAGGATTCTCCTTGTAGAGAATCAGCTCCTTGCTAAATTCATCCTCTGCCCTGGCATAGTCAAGCTTTTCAAGGTGCTTGAATCCCCTTTTCACATCCTGTCCGTTTATGCAGAACGCGATAAGAAGAACCTGGACTGTCAATAATAGCTTTTTCATAGTTTATTATTCAATATTAATTTTTAGCATGTTGAAATTCGTTTATCGCTTAACAAGCATGAATTCGACCCTGCGGTTCCTTGCGCGTCCCTCCTCGGTGAGATTGGTGTCTATGGGCCTTGTTTTTCCGTATCCGACCGCTTCCATGCTGACAGGATGCACGCCCCTGCTTATAAGGTAGTTCACCACTGCCTGTGCCCTGCCTTCGGAAAGCTTCTGGTTATATGCGTCTGAGCCCTCGCTGTCCGTATGGCCTGATATTTCTATCCTGTTAATATTATTCTTTATCATAAAGTCGGCTATCTTATCAAGCTCGATGTATGATTCGGGCAACAGCTCCGTTTTGTTGAACTCAAAGAAGATATTTTCAAGTACGATGGCCGAGCCTTCTTCAATGTTTTTCAGTCCCTCAACAAACTCATCCTTTACAATGCGGGGCTCGACAAAGGTGACTGTTCCTGTAGACAGGCAATTGTTGTTGTCTGAAGCCACATATGTATATACTCCTCCCGGAAGGTTCCTGAGCTCCGTGCCCGAACTGTTGTTGCTCCACTTTACTTTATAGGGGGGCGTACCGCCCAGTATGCCTATCTTGATATATCCGTCATTTATAATCCGCTTCACCTGTCCCGTTATCGGATCGCGCCCTCCTGTATAGAATGTATCGACTATCCTTGTTTCAAAGTCATGCAGTACACATGGGCAGTCCTGGCAGTTATCAAGGGGACTGATATCCACATCATCGAAATAATAGTAGGCATATGCCTTGTTTCGCAGGTTGACAATATTCTTGTCCGTCACCACGTAATTAGTATTATCATAATTCCTGAAGTTGCCAATAATGAAATATTTCTCATTACCTTCAGCCGTGTATACATAGCATATCTGCTCCCAGTCCTCCACATTATCGAGGAACAGTCCGTCAATATTATTCAGCTGCGGTTTTACACCGAGCGCCACTATGCCGTCTTTAAGGATCTTGTCCCTGGAAAAATACACACTCAGCTGGTCCACTGCAAAGCGGGAGCCCGAGGCGAGTCTGTAATAGAACTTAACGCAGTATTTTTTCCCCGCCTCCATAGCTTTTTTCAGTTCACCCTGGATATATTCCCTGCGGCCTTCAAAGGTGCCGCTGAGTATGGCACCAATATAGCCGTCGCCGTTGTTGGGTTCGCTTGTACCTGCAAAATTCACAGGTACGCCCGCATCATGGGGACTGCACCTGTTGAAATAGTCCGGTGCTGCGAACGTCGGGTATGTCCAGCCGGGAATTACTGCATGGGACTGGTTTTCGGGGTTGTGGGATTCGGGACAGACTTTATAATCTTCGAATCCCGGGTTGACAACAAGGTTTTTATCCTGTGTAAAAGAATAAAACCATGTAAATGCCAAGATTAGCATGCATGTTAGTAGTTTCATATAAGTGGTTTTATCTTGTTTTCGTTATGCATAATAAAAATAGGGAATTTTTTTTATATAGGCCGGACTGTGGGAAAAAAGTCTATGTTGAAATGAAAATACCTGTTAAAAGGTGTATCTGTAACCTACGGCAAACTTAATTGGAAACAGGCCAAATTCCGAAATAGAATAAGTATACTTTAATTTATCTGCCCTGTCATAGAACTTCGGGTTATAAATATATAAGATTTCAAGTGTAGCCGCGTGTTTTCTCATCTCGTCAATACTATATGTCAGTCCGCCCCCGCCGCTGATACCCGGATATGTTTCAGATATAATACTGCTGTAAGTATAGGCGTCCCTGATATTTACCAATCCGTTAATTCCATAATATCCTGATATGAAAGGACTGAACTGGCTTCCCGATGGTGTAAAATAAAACCTGCAGCCAACACTCCATCCTACTCCAATGAAGAGAGCCGAACCGATACCGGCAGTAAAACCGATATAGTCTACAGGTTTCACCTCCAGTAACATGCCCAGTATCCCGTAAGGTATTCCGAAGCCAGCGCCAACAGATATATTGGCCGGCGCAAATTCATTAATACTTACAACCTGGTCATACTTATATGTATACATGCTGGTTTTTGAAAACTGGATGGTAATACCCTCCTCATTCACGGATAAGACCTTACCACTGGTTTGTGTTCCGTTGCTTAAGATAAATATATAAGTCTGGTTCGGATTTATTTCTTTACCCTTGAAATAGAAATTCTGGGAAAGCAGATTAACCGAAATTAACAGGTAAAGTAATGTAATTACGTAGCATTTTTTAAGCACTATAATTAATTTACGGAATTAATAAATACTGAGTACAGATTGCTTTAAGTGTCTGTTCCCGGACCTGACTGGCAGTGTGTATGTAATGAGCCCGGGAACAGACATAAATTGAGGGTTTTATTTGAGATGCTTATCTCTTATCCTGTTATATTCTTCTTCGTCAACATATTTAAAGGAATCTACTTCTCCGTCTTTATTCAGCTGGCAGACCATATATCTGCTTTCCAGTTCGGTAGCTGTGAGAGACGGATCAATAAGCGGTGTTCCTTCTACGGTGTAACCCGACATGGCAACAAGAATGAAATATGCAAATTTACTATATACAACTCCATCCACCAGGGCAACAGCACCGGGGACTTTTTCCAGGGCGCGGTCAATAGCTTCCTTCATATTTGCAATACCTGTAGGTATGAAGATAATAATATATGCATAATCACTTCCTTCAACCCTGGTTTTCCCTCTCTCAAAATCAGCTGCCCTTGACAAGTCTACATTTTTGGAAGATACAACAGTAAAATCCAGTAAACGTGATGTACAGCCACATATTAAAATTGCAAGCAACAAGATTAATACTCTTGATAATGTTTTCATAGTATAATATTTTAGAGTTAATAGGTAATATTTACTATACAAATTTAAAAATTGGTTTGATAAAAGCAAATTATTTTAACCATTTCAGACTTCCCCGTATAAATCATATTCATCAGCAGCATAAATCCTGACCGTATAAAACTTGCCGGTTTCAAGCCGGGTGTTTTTTGAGCGGACAAGTATTTCGTCATCTACTTCGGGTGAGTCGAATTCTGACCTGCAAATATAGTAAACCCCTTCCCTTCTATCAACAATTACTTTAAGTAACTGTCCTATCTTATTATTATTTAATAACTTGGAAATAGCCATCTGTTCTTCCATAATTATATCTGCGCGTTGCCTTTTGACATGTTCAGGGATTGCGTTTTTAAGGTTGGCTGCCGACCAGGTGCCCTCTTCCTCTGAATAAGCAAATACACCAAGCCTGTCAAATTTTACATCTCTTACAAATTCCCTCAGTTCTTCAAATTCTTTTTTCCCTTCCCCGGGAAAACCTGTCATCACTGTTGTTCTTAGCGCTATGCCCGGTATTTCATCCCGGATAAATCCAATAAGGTCATATATCTGCCTTTTGTTTACCCCTCGCTTCATGTTTCTGAGAATTTTATCATTAATGTGCTGGAAAGGGATATCGAGGTACCTGCATATGTTTTTCCTTTCCCTGATTACACTGACCACACTCCTGGGAAAGTTAGCCGGATAGGCATAGTGCAGCCTTATCCATTCTATACCTTTAATATCTGAAAGATACTTCAGCACGTCTGCCAGTTTCTGCCTGCCGTACAGGTCTATGCCATAGTATGTCAGGTCCTGTGCAATAAGTATCAGTTCTTTCACTCCTTTGGCGGACAGTGATTCTGCTTCAGCTACCAGTGTTTCAATGGATTTTGATTTATGCATGCCCCTCATAAGAGGTATTGCACAAAAGGAGCAGGATCGATCGCATCCTTCCGAGATTTTGAAATATGCGTAATGTGAAGGGGTTGTTAAAAGTCTTTCTCCGGCCAGTTCCTTTTTATAATCGGCACCTATTTCACTCAGTATGGAATGTATATCTTCAGTTCCGAAGTACCTGTCAACACCTTGAATGCTTGCTTTAAGTTCTTGCTTATATCTCTCGGATAGACAACCCATTACGTAAAGATGTCTTATTAGTCCTTCCTCTTTGGCTTTAACGAACAGGAGTATGGTGTCAATAGATTCCTGCTTGGCGTCTTTAATGAAGCCGCATGTATTGATGATCGCTGTTTTTGATTTTTCAGGAGGGGAATCGAAAATAACACGGATGTTATTTGCTTCAAGCTGCTTCATAAGGAACTCCGAGTCTACAACGTTTTTTGAGCAGCCAAGTGTAACTATGTTGACAGTATTCCTGGTTTTGATAATATTAAACTATTTGGTGAATAAAGAGTCCACAAATTCATGTTTATCAAATATTTGTAGATCTTCAAGTTTTTCTCCAATGCCTATATATTTGACAGGCACCTTAAACTGGTCCGATATACCGATAATGACCCCTCCCTTTGCTGTGCCATCAAGTTTGGTTATTGCAAGTGCGTTAACCTGGATTGTGTTTGTAAATTGCCTGGCCTGTTCGAATGCATTCTGTCCCGTTGATCCGTCAAGGATAAGTAATACTTCGTGGGGTGAGTCTGGTATCACTTTCTGCATTACCCTTTTTATCTTGGCAAGCTCATTCATGAGGTTTACACGGTTATGGAGCCTTCCCGCAGTGTCTATTATCACGACATCGACGTTATTTGCCATGGCGGATGATATAGTATCATATGCCACCGAGGCTGGGTCGGAATTCATTTTTTGTTTTACCACGGGCACCCCTGCTCTTTCTGCCCAAATGGTGAGCTGGTCTATTGCCGCGGCCCTGAATGTGTCTGCTGCTCCGATTAAAACGGACTTTCCGGCTTCCTTAAAGTGGTATGCGAGCTTTCCTATTGTTGTGGTTTTTCCTACCCCGTTCACGCCCACAACCATAATAACATAGGGTTTATGGCCCAGGTCAGATGAGAAATCATTAAATTCTCCCGCGGTATTCTCTTCCAGAAGTCCGGCTATCTCTTCCCTCAGTATGACGCTCAGCTCCGCCGTTCCCAGGTATTTGTCCCTCGCAACCCTCTGCTCTATGCGCTCAATGACTTTAAGTGTTGTGTCAACACCGACGTCAGAAGTAACAAGCACTTCCTCAAGGTTATCCAGTACCTCTGCGTCAACGGCGGATTTCCCCACAACAGCACGTGATAGTTTCTTAAAAACACTCTCCTTGGTCTTCTCGAGGCCCCTGTTTAGTTCTTCTTTTCTGGATTTTGAAAATATGTTAAGTGGAGACATCTGCTTATTATTAAGGGTAAATAAAAAAAAAGCCTTCTTTTGACAAAGAAAGCTTACAACAGTGAATTACGGATCAGTATATCAGTTCTGTGTGAAAAAATCCTTAATATGCTCATTATTTACCATCTCTTCTTTAAAGGAATAGCCTCCTGTCTTCTCGTTTTTCACTATCTTGATGCACAAAGTGAAATTCCTGCCTACACCTGTCCTTAATGTTGATACTACTTTCTTTGCCATTGTCCTCTCTATTTAATTTCTTTATGAATTGTAACTTTCTTAAGTATAGGATTGTATTTCTTCAATTCAAGCCTTTCAGGATCATTTTTCCTGTTCTTTGTAGTAATATATCTTGAAGTGCCGGGCAATCCGCTTTTCTTATGCTCGGTGCATTCAAGTATTACCTGTACCCTGTTTCCTTTTTTTGCCATAGCATTTAGTATTTATCTATAAATCCGTTTTTTTTGGCTTCTTCCAGGGCCTTTTTAAGTCCCTTTTTATTTATCAGCCTTATCCCGGCTGCTGATATTCTGAGCTTCACCCACCGGTCTTCTTCCTCCAGATAAAACCTCCTGTCAAAAAGATTGGGATAAAACTTTCTTTTTGTCTTTTTATTTGAATGGGAAACATTGTTCCCCGATATCACCCTTTTTCCCGTTATCTGACAAACTCTCGACATTTTCTATGTTTTTATCGTTTCTGAAAAATCAGTTCGCAAAGTACGTTAATTTTATTCAAATTTTCAAATTATTTTTATTAATTATTCAATATGAGTTTTCTAAGCATATTAAGGGACGAAATAGAAGCTTTCAGTATGTTTCTTCCCCTCTGTTTTCCCAGATTGTATTTCCTCGCGATAACTTTGTCTTCGGAAGCCACGCAAATCCACGTTGTGCCGACCGGTTTTTTGCTTGTACCTCCGGTGGGACCGGCAATTCCGGATGTGGCAACAGCATAGTCAGTATTATAGATTTTTCTGATGTTCACTGCCATTGCCCTGACCACCTCTTCACTCACAGCACCGTGGTTTTCAATTGTATCTTCGCTCACTCCCAGTATTCCGGTTTTTATTTCGTTGGAGTAGGCAATTACAGATCCTTTAAAATAAAGTGAGCTGCCGGCAACTGATGTTATAAGTTCCGATATCTTCCCCCCGGTGCAGCTCTCGGCCACCGCCACTGTCTGTTTTCGTTTTACAAGCAATTTGCCAACCGTCTCTTCAAGTATGTCATCATCATAGCCAAACACATCATCCCCTATAAGCGAAATAAGCTTATCTGACTGCTGTTCTATTTCTTTCCTGATTTTTTCCCTGCTGATGCCGGTTCCGCTTATACGCAGCCTCAAAATGCCCGGTGAGGGCAGGTATGCAAGCTTCAGCATGGGAGGCAATCCCTCTTCCCAGTCTTTTATTTTGTCGGCTATTATTGATTCGGCCACTCCGGATATAAGAATTGTCTTATGGATGATTGCAGGGAGACTGAATCTTTCCTTTAGCGCGGGTATTATGTCGTTTGTTATCATAGCATTCATTTCATATGATACTCCGGGCAGGGATATAAATATCTTTCCCTTGTCTTCGAACCACATCCCCGATGCCGATCCGTAATTATTGATAATGATTTTACAGTTATCCGGCAGCTCGGCCTGTTTCATGTTCCTCTCGCTGATTTTCCCGGGGAGGTGGGAAATAAGTTTTTTGATATGTTCCAGCACGTCTTTATTAAGCACGAGGTGTGACTTGAAATATCCGGCAAGGGTAATTTTTGTAATATCATCCCCTGTGGGTCCCAGTCCACCAGTCATGATTATTATATCCGCTGTTTTTCTTGCGATATTAAGTGCGCCTGTGATACTTTCCTTTTTATCAGGCACGGATGTAATTTTCAAAACTTCGATGCCGGCTTCATTCAGGCTGGTTGCAATAAATGCGGAGTTCGTATCAATAACCTGTCCTATTATTATTTCGTCTCCTATGGTTATAATTTCAGATGTCATTTTTTTGTAATATATTTATTATATATTTGAGAAAGTAAAAGCCTAATATACTCACTTATGAAAAAAAGCAAAAAGAAAAAAAGAGGTTATTTCAACCAGAAACTAGTTAAAAAAACAGCTTTTTATATAATCATATCCTGTATTGTTCTGAGCGTCGTAATAAGCAATCTTAGGGTGTGGCAGGTCATGGATCCTGTAATCTTCTGGCAGCTGCTTATATCCTTTGCCATCCTTGCTGTGGGCAGCGCATTGTTTGCAATTGTCAACGGAATTTTCCGCGCCAAAAAAAAGTAACCTGAGCGGTAAACGGGGTTCGAACCCGCGACCTTGAGCTTGGGAAGCTCACGCTCTACCGGCTGAGCTACTACCGCATGTGAGAGGGACAGTGCCCATATTTTTCGTATTCAAATTTAAGAATAATTAATAAAAAAACATGGGCGCTGTCCCCAATTTTTTGAGCCTTCTAGGGGATTTGAACCCCTGACCTGTTGTTTACGAAACAACCGCTCTGACCAGCTGAGCTAAGAAGGCCTGAGTGCCCTTATCCTTTGCAGGAGCGTTGGGTGCGAATAGTGAAAAAATACGTACACCGGGTGCGGTGTAAGGTTACTGAGGTTCTTTGATGACAGTTTTTTAAGCGCCTTAATTAGTGCTTCGCCATTGTAATTTTCCTTTGTAAACCTGTCAGCCGTATATTCGTTTTTCCTTGAGAAAACATTTGTTGCCAGTCCGATTACCGTTGAAATCGGACTATACAGTATCCCAAAGGATATAAGTCCCAGGTGGAAACTTGCAATATCCGACCCCAGGGCTTTTGATAAATGCGGATTATCCACAAAGAGAGAAAATATGAACAGTGTTACACCGGTCTGGATTATGCTTAGGATAACGCCAATAATGATATGTTTCTTCTTAAAATGGCCTATCTCATGCGCCAGCACGGCAACGATTTCTTTAATCCCGAGGTCTTTAATAAGGGTATCAAAAAGTACAATACGCTTCTTCGGTCCCAGTCCGCTGAAATAGGCATTAGCCTTGGTGGAGCGCTTGGAACCATCAATAACAAAAATGCTGGCAAGTTTGAATCCAACCTTATGACTGAATTTGTGTATGGCATCACGCAGCTCTCCCTCTTCCAGGGGTGTTTGTTTATTGAACAGGGGAACAATAAGTGTGGAGTGAAACATGGCCATGAAGATCGAAAAAAGGCTAACTGCAATCCATGCGTAAACCCAGAACATTGTTCCCGTAATTTTGTAAAACCATACCACCAGTGCCAGCAATCCCCCGCCGATTATCAGTGCCAGCAACCAGCCTTTTATCTTGTCCAGTATAAATGTCCGCACCGTTGTTTTATTAAATCCGAATTTCTCCTCTATAACAAAAGTATCGTATATGGAAAAAGGAATATTTATAATGTCCGAAGCGAACATCAGTATACCGAAAAAAAGCAGCGCAAGCAATATAGGATTCCCTGTATATTCTCTTAAAATGTTATCCACAAAGCTGAAGCCACCAAGAAAAAGCATAAGCAGGATAACGACAAGGCTGAACGTGCTAGTTATCCATCCTAACCTGTCATTGGCCCTTTTGTACTGCTGCGACTTCCTGTACTGCCCGGGATCATAAACATCCGACACCGCCCGGGGAAGCTTTGTACTCCACTTTGTTGAGTTAAGTATTGTAAGGATCCGTTCCAGCAGGTAGCCGAAGATCACTATAGACACTATTATGATAAAAACACTGTTATACACTCCGGTTTCTCATTTTAAGGATGCAAAAATAGGAATAAAATGGGAAATTAACAGAACGGCCGTCATCAATTATTATGCATCTGCCTGTCAAGTTTCTCACTGTCAATTAAACGTTTTTCAAGTTTTTTAATATAGGTGGCTGTTGCAGGATGAGCATGGAGGTGGGCTGACTTCCGGGCCCATTCGAGGGCCAGAGCGGGTTTATCCTCCATCTCACAGGCCAGGGCCATATTAAAGCAGGCCCGTGAAGCAAGCATCTTATCCTTGCTTTCAGTTAAGCCTCTCCACAGTTCGATAGCATCACTCCACCGGTTACTTCTTATATAATCGTCAGCATCACGCAGGTGCCTGTTTCCCGAGGAGTAATATGAGCGTTCAATATTATCTTTCCACGAGGGGGCAATCCTCTGTCCGTATCTGTTCCCTGCCCAGTAGAACGACTCGCCTATAAGGACATGCGATTCGGCGAATTTCCTGAAAGCACTTTGGTAGTTTAAATCATAGCTGGTCCATACCAGTGTGTCAACCAGAGTATATTCGTCGGCAATCTCAAACACGCGCGCAGCATATATTTTCCACACAGAAAGATTAATAATGCCGTATATAACAATGTATCCAAAGTTGAACAGGCTGCTGATGTCAAGAAAGTCTGTCAGATAAAAGTATTCAAGCCTAATCAGCGCATCGGTGCTGTCCTGATGGCATATCCTCACCACGTCGTTCCATGTAAGCGAGTCAGCCCCGGAAGTCTTCACCGCCCCGGAACTCTTTGCATATGATGAATCATGGACAACTATCCTGTCAAAACGCGGTGAATTCGTTAATGCATCTGAGAGTCCGTTCAGATATTCAACTGACTGCCCATAATAGTTAACGTCGGATTTAAGCCTTATATTATCAAGTGAGTCAACCTCGCCCTTAACAGGACGGTCAGCAAGCGGTCCCAGACAGATTGAAATGTTACTGATTTCCTGCGGCAGGGTCACATCAGCAGGCTCAAGGACACTTAAATAGTATGGAGATAAGTTATAGCATGATGAGAGTCCACTTAAAACAAAAACCAGTAAACCGGAAATTTTTAAAGGCCCCCTTTTCATAATCAGTCCTGCAGCTGTTTATCCAGGCGCCCCTGGTCATAGAGCCTGGTTTTCAGTACTTCTATGTATCTTCTGGCCCTTTTGTTCCCGTAATTAGTATACGACTTCTCGGCCCAGCTTATTGCGGTCTCAAGGTCGCCGTTCATCTCGTTGGCCAGGGCTATGTTGTAACATGCATAGCCGGCTATGTCAGGATCAGAAGAGTTTGCTACATCTTCCCATATCGCCGCTGCCTCTGTCCACCTGCCCTGCTTGGCGTACCTTGCAGCTGTCTCCAGCTGTTCGTTGCCCTTTGAATAGAAGTCCCTTGTCACTCTTATCCATACAGGTGATATGCGTGCTGCATACTGCTGTCCGGCATAATACCCGGCATCTTCTATTATCCGGCTTTTAGGGGGAAGGTTTCTTCTGGCCGCCTCTTTTGTAGGTCCACGGGCGTCCCATGATATGCGGTCAACATAAACATTCTCGTCAATTATTGATTGTCTTGACGCATTGTATATACGCCAGCCTGACTGTATATCCATATCCAGCTCAGCTTCAAATTCAATGACCCTTACTTTCCGGCCGTCTTCCTCCCTTGTATATTCATGCCGGTCAAAGTCTATATATGAGTCTGAATCGAATGTCTCAAGAGTGATAAGTGCATCAACGTGATACCTGTCACATAATTCACTCACATACTGCCATTCCAGCGGTGCAGGGAAGGCTCCTGTTCCTGTGCCCCTTATATCGATATCGGTAGGCCTAACTGCCTTAAACCTGGGTGAGTTATTAAGCAGGTCGACTATGCCGTATATGCACTTTTCAGAGCCGAGTCTGTCGTTGAATATACCTTCTCCTGTAAGAAGGCCTTCAATAATATTGCCGGCTTTTTCACCTTTATCAGGAAGGCTCCTGTTAAGCACGGCAACTGTTTTTATCTCATTGGGCACATCGATGTGTGCAGGTTTCAAAACATCGACCGTCATATATGATGTTTTGCATGATATTAGCAGAAGTGCTGATACAAGTGGGATAGACACTTTATAAAGTACATTTTTTATCATGATTTCCGGTTTTTTTATAGAGTATAAAATTAATACGGTTTCCGAAGCAAAAATTATGCCGCTATGTTTTCATACCCCCGCACACACCCAATACCTGTCCGTTTACATAAGATGAAAGGTCCGATGCCAGGAAAAGCACGGCATTGGCAACGTCTTCGGGTGTACCTCCCCTTTTGAGCGGAATTTGTTCCACCCATTGTTTCCTGACCTCTTCGGACAGCTTGTCTGTCATTTCGGTTATAATGAAACCGGGTGCCACGGCATTACAACGTATGTTTCTCGAACCGAGCTCACGTGCAACGGACTTAGTGAAGCCAATTATCCCTGCCTTTGATGCCGCATAATTTGCCTGTCCCGCATTACCCGACACACCGACCACGGATGTAATGTTAACTATTGAACCTGATTTCTGTCTCAGCATCGCCATCTGTATAGCCTTTGTAAAGTTAAATACCGATTTGAGGTTAACTGTTATTACCTTGTCCCATTGATCCTCCGTCATCCTCATGAGGAGAGTGTCCATTGTTATGCCTGCATTGTTCACAAGTATATCCACCGTACCAAAGTCTTTCAGTATATCGTTGACAACTTTCTGGGTATCATCAAATTTACTTGCGTCAGAGGCATATGCTTTGCCCTTGACTTTAAGGTCATTTATAGTCTTTTCCACTTCCCTGGCATTGTCATCTATGGCAAGGTCAGTGAAAGCAATATTGGCGCCTTCCTGTGCAAGCTTAATAGCTATTGCCCTTCCGATACCCCTTGCAGCACCGGTAACGATTGCAGTTTTTCCTTTTAATAAACTCATGATCTATTATTTTAGGTGTTGGTTTTATTCCTGTTTGTTCCGGACAAATATATTAAAAGTTACTTCAAATAAGTCAGAAACTTTCAAAATTGAATCCGGTTATAATCCTTTACCCGGGCGGTGAATTCCAGTCCGGTATCGCCCCGGCCAACGCCTCAGCCATTGTTGCCCCGATATCCGTTAGTAATCTGGCAGTCCGGATACCGCACTCGTTGAATATCCTGATCTTTGCCTCGGCCGTATCGTCCTTCCCTCCTATTATAGCCCCCGCATGTCCCATCCTCCGCCCCCTGGGCGCTGTCAGTCCGGCCACAAATGCCGTCACGGGCTTTGTGCCATGCTCTTTTATCCATCTTGCAGCCTCTGCCTCCATGTTGCCACCTATTTCACCTATTATCACTATACCTTTCGTTTCGCCGTCCTCCATGAAGAGTTTTACAGTATCGAGAATGGAAGTCCCTATAACAGGGTCACCCCCTATACCGATACATGTTGACTGTCCGAGTCCGGCCGCGGTAATCTGGTCCACCGCTTCATAGGTTAGTGTTCCTGAGCGGGAGACTATGCCTATTGTTCCTTTCCTGTGGATGGATCCCGGCATTATGCCCGCCTTTGATTCTCCGGGAGTGATGATGCCCGGACAATTGGGACCTATGAGCCTTGAATTTTTGTTCTGCAGGATTGCCTTCACCTTCACCATATCGGCCACCGGTATACCTTCGGTTACGCAAACGATAAGTATAATGCCAGCGTCGGCAGCTTCAAGGATCGCACCTGCGGCGAATGGAGCCGGAACGAATATGACCGAAGTATCTGCGCCTGTTGCTTCCACAGCTTCCTTTACAGTATTAAAAACAGGTCTTTCGAGGTGTATATAGCCGCCTTTACCGGGAGTTACCCCTCCCGCGATATTAGTGCCGTATTCGATCATTTCCCTTGAATGGAATGTCCCTTCTTTTCCGGTAAATCCCTGCACTATAACCTTTGAATTATTGTTAAGCAGGATACTCAAAATAAATCTCTTTTTAAGTCAGTAAGATAACAAAAAAACTTAACTTTGAATGATATTTACGCAACCGTTAGGCTATATAATTCATCATGAAAGAAAATTCTAAAAATTAGTTGCTATGAAAAAGATATTTACGCTTGCCATTCTCTGGTTGATAATTCTCACAGGTTACGCTAAATCTTACAGTGATTCGCTATGGTGTCCTCCCTGGTTTTATTTTTATATAACAGGCATTACTCCTGACGGCGATTCAACGATAGTCCAGTTTCACGCCGATTGTGACAGTTTCATGAATGTCGCACATGTCTGGCATTTTGGAGATTCGACTGTTGGTTACGGACTCAATCCTGTGCACCATTTTTCAAATGTGCATCCTGTCTACCAGGTATGCCACGAAGTTACTATGGAACAGGAAACGGAGTACTACTGTGAAGAAGTAAATGTTGTGCAGTCTTCGCTATACTGTAGTGCTGATTTCAGGGCTGAGGAAAACACGATGGTTAACTGCAATTGTCCGGGAGTCTTTGATTTCTTTGATGAGTCCGTTGGTGACATCGAAGCATGGACATGGGATTTTGGTGACGGCAGCGGGTCCTCGGAGCAGAACCCGACCCATATGTATGAAAAAAGCGGAATATTTGATGTCAGTCTTTCAATAGAAACAAATAACGGATGCCAGTCATATGCCCACCAGTTTATTGTTGTGGGGCAACCGGATTGTAACATTGAAATATCCTACGACATTCTCGAATCATTTCCACCCCAGTACCAGTTCTACTCTGATGTTTATGATCCGAGGCTTGTCTATAGTTACATTCCTCCGGATTCGGACTCATCGTGGCATGAACTTATTGTTTACAACTGGGATTTTGGTGACGGCGAGACTTCCGGCGATCCGTTCCCGAGACACAGGTACGATACATCAGGCGAATATACTGTATGCCTTAATGTTGAATACAGCAACGGCACCGAATGCGAAGCATGCATAACGGATTACTTTGAAGGGGGGCAAATTGACCAGTGCATCTTCACAGGAACATTCTACAAGTCAAACAAGATGTGTGACCATGACTTTATCATAGATGACTGGGGACAGGTTCTGGCCATACAAATGATGATTCCCGGGATTACCCTGGCTAACAATACAAGAATAAGGTTCGGATACGAGTATACTTATGACACCCTGTGGAATTGCTATGAGGATGCCGAAGCTGTAATAGTTACGTGTGTTGATGTTCTCGAACCTTCCTGTGAACTTACGGGAACGGTGAGGGATTATACCGGACTTGACGGATGCGGATTTGTAATTGAACTGGATAACGGTGAAATTCTGGAGCCTGCTATTATTGACACTCCCTTTGTGTTCAGGGATTACCAGCGTGTAAGGTTGTCGTATAATCCGCTGATTGACGCAATAAGTATTTGCATGGTAGGTACTATTGCAGAGATAACATGCATTGAAGAAATTGGAAACGACACGATCTGGCCGCCTCCCTATTGTGAGGAACAGATAATACTGAGTACATCCTATACTATCAACGACGGAGGGTGCGGAGGTTCTGCAAGAATTGATTTTATAACACCCTGCGACGCATGGATTTACAGGTATATGTATGATTACAGCATACTGTGGTCAACAGGTGAAACATCGCAGAGTGTATACGGATTATGTCCAAACAATCTCTACCTTGTCAGTGTTACCCGGTCTGACGGCTTGACTTACAATACTGCATTCAGCTTCTTCCAGCTTAATAATATCATACCTGCATGGAGCTATTATAATGATGTAAACACATATTATTTTAACCTGCCTGTAACTGACGATTATACAGTAGAATGGAAGTTCGATAATGAGACATCGGTATATGGCACGGATATCTCATACATATTTGCCCAGGGCGGGACACATACGGTTGACATTAATGTATGGAACAGCTCGGGTGACAAGATATATAACCAGACTATAATTATTTCCGTAGTAACAGGTATTAAGGACAACACCTGCAGCAAGCTCAGGGTTTACCCGTTGCCTGCAGGGGATATGCTTAATATTGAGTTCGAATCACCTGCCAGCTTTGAAACAGCAGTCCGTATTTACAATATAGCCGGACAATTCATATATGAAAAAGAAGCCGGTCTGGTTTGCGGCACCAATCACCTGAGCCTTGATATTTCGGACTTGAAACCGGGTGTATACCTGCTAACTATAAAAACACCGCAAGGTATTTTAAGGCATAAGATTAATAAATAACTTGCTTTTTCATAATGGTTCCCAATAGGCCCCGGTACTTTGCCGGGGTTTTTTTATTTCAGAATGCATGCGATTCAGAATCAGTAACCCGAAACAACCTTCAGGTAACATTATCATAAATTGATTATTTTTACTGTCTAATTGCAATAAAATCAAAAAAACTCCGGATTGTGCCGAACGAAGATACCATATGTGCAATCTCCTCTCCCCCCGGCAGCGGTGCTATAGCTATAATAAGGCTGAGCGGTGAGGATGCCATACCCATAGCCGAAAAGGTTTTTCAGCCATCAAAAAAAGGCAAAATACTGGGCAAGCAGAAAGCCAATACTGTCCATCACGGGCTTATCAAAGAGAATGATGCCATTATCGACGATGTCATGCTGAGCATCTTCAGGGCACCTAATTCTTACACAGGCGAAGATGTTGTCGAGATATCATGCCATGGTTCGTTATACATCCAAAAGAAGACACTCGAGATACTAACCGGCAGCGGTGCCAGGCTGGCTAAACCCGGCGAGTTCACAATGAGGGCTTTCCTGAACGGCAAGATGGACCTCTCCCAGGCAGAGGCAGTAGCAGACCTTATTGCAGGCTCATCGAGGGCAGCACATGATGTGGCAATAAACCAGATGAGGGGAGGCTTCAGGGACCTTATAAAAAACCTGCGGGACCAGCTCCTGAATTTCACTTCGCTTATGGAGCTTGAGCTGGACTTCAGCGAGGAGGATGTGGAATTTGCAAACAGGAAGCAGTTGAAGTCACTGGTGGACAAAATTGAAAAGTTATTGAAACAGTTGACAAACTCATTTGTTCTGGGCAATGTTATAAAGAACGGAGTGCCTGTAGCAATAATCGGCAGGACCAATTCCGGGAAGTCCACTTTACTTAACCGCCTGCTCAGGGAAGACAGGGCTATAGTATCGGATATACCGGGTACAACAAGGGATTATATAGAAGACATAATATCTCTCGAAGGCACACATTTCAGGTTTATTGATACGGCCGGACTAAGGGATGCAGGAGACAATATAGAATTGCTTGGCATAGAAAAAACATACGAGAAGCTTAACCAGGCAAGCATTGTACTGTTGATTATAGATGTCAAGGAGTCGCCGGACTCCATAAAGAAAACAGTCACTGAAATCCAGTCTCATATAAAGGGAAAGGACAAGCATCTTGTTGTTGTCCTGAACAAGACCGACCTGACTGATACCAGGCAGGTAACCGAAATGAAAAAGTTGCTGGATTCAGTCCTGACGGATAAAGATTACTGCGTAGCTATATCTGCAAAGCATGGCAGGAATATAAGCAAGCTGGAGGACTATCTGAAGGAAGCAGTGAATCTTGACAGGTATAACAGGAACGATGTAATAATAACAAACGCAAGGCATTTTGAAGCCCTCAGAAATGCTCATCAGTCTATTCTGAGGGTCCAACAGAGTTTCAGGGATGATCTTTCGGGAGATCTCATCGCAATGGATCTGAGGCATGTCTTACACTCACTGGGTGAGATAACCGGCGAAATAACCACAGATGAGATTCTGGGAAATATTTTTAGGAATTTCTGTATTGGCAAATAACGTATTTCCCATAATCAAGTTTGACACAATGCTTAAAAATAAAATTTGGGAATACTTTTGTTTAAAGAATCGTATATGACTATTTTGCTTTTATAGATAAATTGCAATAAACAGATATTCCAAATCTGAATCCATTCCAGTCTGGTTTTATTGCCTCCCTGCCATCAAATTCGTATAATCTAACTTTTTGATATTTGCCTCTATAGAACTCCTGTTTTCCAAATTGAATTAAATATCCTCCACTTATACCTACACCAATGAATTTATATCTGTATACAAAATTAAAACCTGGCTCAAAATAATTGTTATGAGCTTTAAAATCATAGGTATCATTTACCAATTCCATTTCCATGGCATTTAAATACTCCGTGATTTTCAATTTTGAAGATAAAAGCCCCAGGACGGAATATGCTGCAAATTGAAAATTATAAAGGTGCAAAAGATTGACATCAACACAAATACCCGGGGAATATGATTTTACTTTCATATCGAAACGGTATTCACCCGAATAATCTGCTGCTGAAACTCTTGACCCTGTTGATTGATATAAATATACTAATCCGATGCCAAAACCTTTAAATTTCATACCGAATGACGGACGATAATACCAGTATTCAGGGAAGTTTGATACCAGTTTTGTATCAAAAGCTAAAAGCTCAGGCAAAGCATAGTTCAGGTTTTTCAATCCGCTCATTGAATATGTCCCGATACCTGTTTGAAATCCGAACGATAAATCTTTTGAATTACTGTTATTCACTGTTATGACAATTAAAACAACAATTTGAAATATCCTTCGCATTACTGATATCAATTAAGAAAATAGATTATTCCCTTTGCACTAACAATTGTATTATCAATCAGGAAACAAGCTTCCGCATCATTGTCAGGTTCAAAGTTAACCGGGATATCCTTTAACAAAGAACCGTCCGACAAGCTGCGTATGTATAAATGACCTTCACTATATGTCAAGATTTCCTGATTATAGTAGTTTATATCTAAAACATCATAATCTGGTAGTGAGAACTCATATATGATTGAAAAGTTATCGCACTGTCTTACAGAAAAACTTAAACCATCCCAAAAAACTGCACGATTTGTATCGAATGGATCAAACTCATAAAACGGGTTAGTAATATTCTGTGACTCACTCCAAATATTGATGAGTGTTGAATCTTTAAATTGAACTAATCGTAATGAGTCATCTCTGAGAAATATGTAGTCACTATTTGAAGAGATTCGTAATCCCATTTTGCCATTAAATTGTGCCAGCAATACATCACTGTTGAAATCATATATATAAAGTTTATTCCACCTGTTATTAATAATCCCTATTCCGTTATCAGAAATCGGGATCGCAGGAAAATAATAAACATCTGTGAGATGCTTAAGATTTCTTACCGAATAATCATCAAAATTATCTGAACTTATCAATATCACATCTTCATCACAATTAACGTATGCTGTCAAATATTTCCCTGATGGAGAAGCTCTCAACATGCTAAAACCCGTTGGACATTCAGGTGCAACATACCCTAAACTTCCGGTAACCTGTTTTTTTGAAACTGAATAGCGGATTATACTATCCTGGTTTGAAACATAAACAAATTCGTCATCTTTTACCTGGTAAATTCTGTAGTCAATATTTTCATTATTACATAAAAAAGAATAACCCTGTATAAAACTGAATTCTGATTTAAACATATAATATTGGCTGGATTCATATAATAGATTATTCCACTTAGGTATTACTCTTAGAATAACTTTTACATTATCGCCAAAAAGAGCATTAATGATGTTATGTACTGTATCAGCAGGACCATTTATTGATTCGGTTTTATCATGGATTCTGCCATAGCTAACGTACTGAGTAATAACATATGAGTCAATAGCTTTATAAAATTTATTTTTTTGCCATTTTACAATACTCTGGTTTGTTTCTGTTATATAATAAAGCATATCAGGAATACAGTCCGGTAACTCAATATTTCCCCATTCCAGTATCTTTCCGTTCTGCAAACTTGCTTCAACAGCATATCCTCCTCCTTCTCCAACATATGAACTATCAATGAATTCTGAAGCAGTTAATCTTTTTATTTCTGTTTGAGCACCGGATTCATCACATCTGTATAGAATATATTCTTCAAAGTTTGATGCTACACATTCATTCCATGACAGTTTTAGAAAGCCATTATAAACAGCTGACTCCATTGTATATGAGAATTGTTTAGCAACAATTATTGTCCATGTTTTAGAAAATATAAAGGCTTCCATTCCGATATGATCAGCAATACTGCCAGTACCCGAAGCAGTGTATATTTCAATAAGTAAAGTATGAGTCCCGGATTCCAGATCATTATAAGGTAAATCAAATATTCCACTATCTGAATAAACAGTTTTTTGTTTTATACTATCGATATAGAATATAATTGCTTTAATTTCCTGCGGAGTGCTAATAAATCTAAAATTAACCGCCATATCTGAATACAGATAGATTGTATCATTATTAAGATTCAACTCAACTATTTGGATTTCAGGGGGTGCAACGTATTTGTTGGCCTGACGCTGATAAACCTCCGTCGGTTCATATTCACAGGAATGAAATATAAATGCAACCAGGACCGGTAATATAAGTTCTATTTTAATATTATCCACATACATTTTTGTTTAACGGATAATTAAATGCTGTAACGCCCTTTTAAAAAGTATTTTGCAATAAGAATAAAGCACAAATTAGAAATTTATTTTCAAATAACAAACAGCTTTATGTGAAATGGTGTAAAGTATGAAATGTTAGATATTTAAATCAACCTTTTATAATAATTCCTCATCTAGTAGTTATAGTATTGTAATATATCCTTAATTACCTGATATATGAGAACTTTTTTCAATATTTTCCTGTTAATAATATTGATATCGTGTGAAAAGGATAATGAAAAAAATAGCTCCTACCTTATCGGGAAATGGAACTGGACACAATGCATACCAAGTCAGTTTGACTGCATGGAGCAACCATCTGATGTATTAAAACGTTCTATTCTTTTTCTAAGGTTAAAAAATGACAGCTTATCTTTTATCACCTATAGAAATGACACAGCTATTAAGGCAGGACAAACAAAATTAAACCAGGAAGATATGGATTCGTGGATAATATATGATGACATTGTATTTGGCAAGGATAGCATAATATATTCTGGTAAAGAATACATTTTGGAAAAAATTAATAATATTTGTGTTTGGATCAGGCTGGGTAATACAAGATCAAGCCTTGTTTATGAATATAAAAAAGAATAATTGCTACCAGTTTAAACATTTGATCTTCCACCTGCCAATTTTTAATTTTCACTCAACCTTTCAACATATTTTTCATCTATAATACATAAAATCCGTTATTCTATTGCATAGAATTTTTGAAACATCCTGTAATGAAAGCAAGATTAATATTTAAGATTACAGTTTTAGCAATTACATTATTTTTAATGTGCAATTCCTGTGAAAAACCTAAAGTTGATAACCAGGATACTATATGCGGAACAAAAGACCCTCTGCAGGAACTTGAATGGTTGAAAAACCTGACGAATGGACAGGGGAATGGGGCCAGAAGAGAAATATATCTTTTTACATATAAGGGAGAAAAGGTATTCTTTATTGACAACTGTGTAAAATGCCCCGATGGAATAGCTGAAGTTTATGACTGTGAAGGTAATGTAATCTGTACTTTTGGTGGATTTATGAGAATGAATACCTGTCCTGATTTCGATTCTTTGGCTGTCAAAGACTCACTGTTCTGGAAGAATTATTGACTAACAACTCACAAAGCTATCTGTATTGGCAAATAATTTCTATTCATTTGCTATTTACCGGGGGAAAAAATATTTTTAGGCAAATATTCATCAATTCCTTAACTTTGATTTACTAATAAGGTCAAATTTCAGTATAAATAAACGGATATGAAAAAACTATCGGCATTCAGAAACTTCAGAATAATATCAATTATTTTATTATCAGGCATTTATGCTCAAACAATAAATGCAAACGAGAGTTATTATGCAGAAAGTTATACTGTTCAGGCCGATAGTATTGCCCCGGATTCAACAGGTATGAGCAGCCTGAATTCTTATGAATTCTCAAAAAAATTCGGACGCGGATGGAACCTCGGAAATTCTCTTGAAGCAATTGGAGGAGAGACTGCATGGGGAAATCCTAAAACAACACAAAGACTAATTGACTCAATTAAAGCTGCCGGCTTTAATTCAATTCGCATACCCGTTGCATGGAGCAATTTCTCCGATCCTGAGAATTATATAATTGATACAAACTGGCTGGCACGCGTTGAAGAAGTGGTGAATTATGCACTTAATGACAGCATGTATGTTATTATGAATGAACACTGGGATGGCGGCTGGTTACAGCCTACCTATGTAGAACAGGAAGCCTTGAATGAGCGTCTTGCAACCATGTGGCAACAGATTGCGGTTCATTTCAGGGATTACGATGACCACCTCATATTTGCAGGAACTAATGAGGTATTGTTTGATAGCGATTATGGAGCACCAACAGAGGAATATTATACAGTACAAAATGGTTTCAACCAGGTATTTGTCAATACAGTGCGTTCAACCGGCGGGCGCAATGTATACAGATATCTGGCTGTTCAGGGATTTAACACCAATATTGATTATACAGTGAGTTATTTTTCCATGCCCGGCGATGTTGAGGAAAAAAAGCTGATAGTAGAGGTTCATTACTATGATCCATACGATTTTACACTTAACACAAGTAGTGCTTTATATGTTTGGGGGAAAGATGCTCCGGGATCACAATCATGGGCTAACGAATCGCATGCAGATAACCAGTTTCAAAAGATGAAAACCAATTTTATCGATAATGATCATGCAGTAATCCTGGGTGAATATTCGGCCATGTCCCGTTTGGATCTGGGTGATAGCCTCAATGAAGTATACGCTGCTTACCGGCTCTATTGGACAAAATACATTACCTATTCTATTGTGAAACACGGATTGGTGCCATACTATTGGGATAATGGTTATACAGGTAATCATGCTTCTGGTCTTTTTGACAGATCCACAGGAGAACAGGCTTATCCTGATATTATCAATTCTATTATCGATACAAGCAATGTAAAAAGTCCTGGCACAAGTGTTATTGCTATAAGAGAAGAAAAAATAAAGCTCTATCCCAATCCGGCAAGAATGTCAATAACCATTGAATGGACTGATGCGAATACGGGTATTATCAAGATATATGATTCGTATGGTATGACAGTCAAAATGTTAAATGTCAGAAATGGTCTTAATACTTATGATGTCAGTGATCTGAGGCCTGGTATGTATTTCATACATATAACAACACCTGACGGACTTATTATTCAAAGATTTATTAAGGAATAAATCATAATAAAAAATGAAACAATTTATCCTGTATAGTATCATTTTAACCTCCATGAATATCATTAATGCTCAACAATATTATTTTAATCTCGATGGTTATGAAAGAAATTACATTATTCATGTACCTGTCGGGTACGATAGTTTAAAAGAGTACCCCCTGGTTCTCACCTTACATGGTTTAGGTGTACCATGGACACTTGCAAATACAGAAAGGTTTTATAAGAGATCAGATATAATGGAATGCATTGTTGTATATCCGAATGGTTTGGAAAAAGGATGGAATATGGCAGAGGGAGAAGAGATTGAACTAAATTTTATATCCTCCCTTATTGATACCATTAAGTCACATTACAGTATTGATCCCGGTAGGGTCTATGCTACAGGTCATTCAAACGGGGCACATTTTACCTATAATTTAGCAGTATTATTAAGAAATAAAATTACAGCAATTGCTCCTGTTGAAGGACTGATGTGGTGGTTTCTTTATGACGACAGCAAATTGCCAATTCCTGTTATGCATATTCATGCTTTGGATGACTCTGTTGTTCCGTATGATGGTTTTACTATCGATGGAAAGGTAATTCCAGGGGTCGATTCGCTAATAAAAACCTGGAGAGATGTAAACAATTGTGCCGAATATGCAGATACAATTTACAACAGGGATGGAGTAACAGGTATTGAATGGGCGGACCCGGTAAATGATAATGATGTCATTTTATACATTTATGAAAAAGCGGGACATATGTTACCGGAGGCGCCAATACCGGCAAACGAACTCATCTATGATTTCTTCTTCAACCATCCAAAACGTAAAATAAGTTTTCGATTATCAGATTCTATAAGTACTTCGTATAAACAACATTCGAATATTGAGATCAATACGGCTGCAAATCCTTTGGATTCCGTTCTAAAAGTTGAATTCTATGCCGATTCAGTCTTGATTGGAGAAGATTTAACAGCTCCATATTCATTCGTATGGGAAGATGTGCAGATCGGCGACTATTATTTGTATGCCAGGGCGTATGATGCTGATGATAATGCATATGTCTCAACAAATCCCAAAAGGGTTCGGGTGACCTTAAACAATGTTGCACTTAATAAACCCGGTGGCAGTTCATCTGTTCAGGGACCTTTACCGACAAGCTATGCTTTTGACGGCGATTTCACAACACGCTGGTCAAGTGAGTGGTCTGATCCACAATGGATAGCAGTAGATCTGAAGAATTTTTATGAAATAAACAC
The DNA here is from genome assembly GCA_964534745.1 of uncultured Bacteroidales bacterium. Taxonomy (GTDB): domain Bacteria; phylum Bacteroidota; class Bacteroidia; order Bacteroidales; family UBA10428. The sequence goes on along the minus strand of CAZHQW010000022.1, from coordinate 6,433 downwards.
TGTTACTCTTTCCTGGGAACAGGCTTTTGCAAAAACTTACCGGATACTTGGCTCGGAAGACTTTGTAAACTGGCAGATTTTATATAGTACTGATAATTGTCAGGGAGGTACAGAATTTATTTCAGTTGATCCAGTCAGGGCAAAATACGTTTGCATCCTGGGAACGGAAAGACAAACTGTTTGGGGCTATTCACTATGGGAGTTCCAGGTTGATGGAGATTCAATAGATGAGTTTCATGACCTGTCGGAGGAAATAACAGTCAGGGGAATTTTTACTACCGAAATGAACCCTTCGGCAAATAATGTTAAATTGCAGCAGACCGTAAGAGTTCTTAAGAACAGCACTGAAACATTTATTCTGACCCAAAACGGTTTCTGGCTTGGAAACGATGATTTTGTTTTCGGGGGAACACCTGTTAACATTTATGATTCTGTTATCATTACCGGCCTGAAAAGAGAAAAAAAAGATACTTTGAATAATCATTTTTTCGAACTTGATATTCAGAATCTTGATGTTATTATAACCAGTTCATTATATGACGCAGGTCTGAATAAAACAGGTTTGAATATATATCCAAACCCGGCATCGCAGGTCATTAACCTTGAATTTGATCAAATTCAGAAAGGGCCAATTGAAGTTGTGGTTACTGATATAAAAGGTAATACTGTTTTTTGCAAATCTTATGTAATATATGAGCCCGGCATCCATAGGATCGTTTTGAATATAGAAAAAATGTTGGCGGGGGTTTACTTGTGCAAATTCAGGGCAGGTACCAAGATCGGGATCCGAAAGTTTATTATTGCTCACTGATATTGATAAGTACTTAGATTCGTACTATTCCAGTTGTTTCGATACAGTAACACCATAAGACACTTTCCGTATTGGCAGGTATCATACCTAATGTTTTGGCAGGATAATAAAAAAGCATGACTACTGGTATTTTGGATTTACAAAAGAATTAATTTTGGATATTAGAATAGAGTTGGTGAAGTTCTATTAAACTGATATGAAAACACTAATTGCAGCACTTATATGCATGATATTTTTAATGCCCCGGTGTATTCTTTCTGCACAGGACGAACAGTCTTACATTATCCGGGGAACTGTAAAAGACAGTATTACAAAAGAAACGCTTGTCGGGGTAAACGTTTACCTTAAAGATAATCAGAAAGGCACGATAACCGATTCAAAAGGGTTTTTCAGCCTGAAACTTGATGAGGGTAATTATACAATTGTTATCAGTTATGTTGGCTACAGGCAAAAAAAATTGGCTATAAAAGCGGACAGGGATTACAGTCTTGAAATATTTTTAAGCCAGCAGGTTACCAGCCTGGAGGAAGTAAAAATAACCGGACAGCGAAGGTTCTTCGGGAACATGGATTATGGACGGGAAATTCCTTCGCTGGGAGCTGATATCATTGAAAAACAAAATATAAATAATGCGTCGGATATCTTGCATGCCCGGGTAGCAGGAGTCTGGGCAACAAAAACTTCAGGGGCTCCCGGTGATCATGAGAAAATACGGATACGCGGACAAAATTCTTTTTTTTCATCGGCCGAACCTTTGTATGTTGTCGATGGAGTGCCTGTGCCGATTGTAAACATGTCGAGCCTGGGAATAGCTGATTTGAATATTAATGATATTGAAAATATTACAATTTTAAAAGATGCATCTTCAACAGCTTTGTACGGATTTCAGGGAGGAAACGGAGTAGTATTGATAGATACAAAAAAGGGAATGGAACAGAGAATAAATTTCACTACAAAATTCGGCTATCAATGGTTCGACAATTTTTACGATCTTATGACATCCGAAGAGCAACTTGCTGCCTTTGATTCGATATACAGCATATTAGGATATAATTATAGGAATACTTATCCCCCGTTTACGGATACTCTTTGCAACAGGGACCGGCAAAAAGATATTTTTCAAAACGGACTGCTAACAGAAAACCAGTTTTCCGCATCGGGTAAATTTAAAAACACCAACTATTACTTTTCCGCAAATTATATGAGCCAAAAGGGAATTTTGCCGGAATCAAAATATGACAGGTATACCTTTTCATCGAAATTATCAAGAAATTTTTTAAGGAAATTAGCCGTTGAGATCGGTTACAGGAGAAGTAAGCAAGGCAACGAAAACAACCAGAATATTTACAAAGGCAACCGTTTAGTATTTGAAGGTATTAACAGATCGCCCTGCCTCGAATGCACACCTGATACCTTAATGCGTGAAAAGATAAATTTTGCTGATACATTCTTCTATGGCGGATATCTTACCCGGATCCTGCAGGACTACGGGCAACTTGTAAATAATGAATTACCCTCTTCCATTATTAGTGAGAATAACCATACATTAGGTATTAATACAAACATTTTTAATATATCTGCAAGGTTGCAGATAAATGACCATCTGAGTTTGAATGCCATGGGATCATTAATGTTCAGAAAATCGGACTACGATTTAAAATACGGATATTTCTTTTATAGCACATATGGTCAATATATGAATAACATTCTCCTGAAATCAAGGGAAGAAGTAATACTCCTCAACCATCAATATAATTTATCTTATAATAGAAATTTCAACAAGCATGAAGTGGATTTTGTTGCGGCATATCGCTATTACCAGGATAACCTGTGGTGGGAGGTTGATACATTGCAAGGCAGCCTTGAAAAATACTCTTATTTGAGAAATTCCATGGCGGCATATGGGGTCAAAGGATCTGTCAGGCGGTTAATGCATTCATTTGTGGCGAATATGAGCTACAATTATAACAGAAAGTACTTTATTTCGGCTGTAGCTAACATTAGCAAAATAAAAGAAGGATATTTTATTGAATATTATTCATTATTTCCTTCCTTAGCTTTAAGCTGGGATTTGGCAAAGGAATGGCCATTTAAAAACCTGAGGTGGTTAAACAGTTGCAACATTTATACAAATTGGGGTAATAGCGGGAATTATCCTCTTAATGGACTAGCTAACGACCTTTATCAGGACTATAATTATACGTATAGAGAAGTATCAGTTTACCGGCCTGCAGTAGAACAGTTTGCAAATCATTTTCTGAGGCATGAGTCAACCTCCGAATTTAATGTTGGTTTTGATATGAACATACTGAATAACCGTCTGAATTTAAAAGCAGCCCGTTATTTAAAAGAAATTGATGATCTTATTGTTTTGCGTGACATCCCGCAATATTACGGAGGTGGAAAACAGTATGTGAACTTAGGGACGATATCAGTTACGGGAAGCGAACTGGAGATAGACGCCATTCCTGTTAAGAGAGAGAATTTTACATGGTATGCTAAATTCAACATATCATCTTCAGATCAAAGAGTTATTACCTTGCTTGAGGACAGGCCTATGGAATTCAATGATCCTGATATTCTTATTCCGAAGTTCGTAATTGAGGAAAACCGGCAGATGGGAAATATTTACGGATATAAATGCCTGGGAAAATGGACACAGGAAGATAGGGATGCTAAAACCAATCGATATATTAACAGGGGTGAAATGAAATTTTTAAATGCAGATTCAACCAATAAAAAACTTGATGATAAAGATAAGGTTGTTATTGGAAATGCAATACCGCAGTATACATGGAACCTTACAAACACTTTCCGGATTTATAATTTCAGTATCGATCTTTTGTGGTATGCAGTTATTGGCATTGAAAAATTCAATGCTACAAGGGCAGCTACATTTATGGCAGTAACAAATAAAGAAATTAATAATTACATTAATGACACCCTGCCTGTTATCAGGTATGAGGAATTTTACCAGTCAGATTTATTTATTGATGATGCAAGTTTTATTCGCCTGAAAACAATAACAGTTAGTTACGAACCATCAAAAGTGTTTATTAAAAATGCAAAAATAAATCTCTCAATAAGTTTCGAAAACTTAATCACAATGACAAAATACAGGGGATACGACCCGGAAGCAACAATATTTACAGATAACAATTTTTCTGATAATGCCATTGACAAAGGGGCTGTTCCAAATCCAAAAGCAATGTACATATCGCTTGGGATAACATTTTAATAACAACCTGAAAAATTACCGGGCAATGAGAACAGGTTATAAATCAAAAAATACAGCTAAGTTTTTTATTTCTTTTACAATTATTACCCTTTTGGTTTCAGGTTGCGAAAAGCTATTTCATGAAGAAGAAATATCCCTGGCCAATATAACATCATATGAACAACTAGTGGAGGCTGCGCAAGGGCTGTACGGACAGCTGGCTCATTCATTTTTTGGTAGTTTAACAGGCAATGATAATGGCATGGCTTATTATCAGCCAAATATTAAGAGTGATGATTTGAGTTCAGGTATTGGATACCTGCGTTCATTATACTGGACCAGTCAACTTGAGCATTGTGAAGATTATTACGATCCTTCCTTCACCACTGAATATGAATATACGGATGAAATAAATTATACATGGCGGGGCTTGTATAAAATTATCGGTTCGGCAAACAATATACTTACCCAGTTTGATTATAAAACAATCAGTGACAGGCAAATCCTTGAAATACTGGGAGAAATATATTTTATCAGAGCTTATTGTTATTTCAGGTTAACTAGAACTTATGGCCGGATTCCTATAGTTAACGATGTGGATGTAAAGTATGACGTTCCCAGGGCAACTTTTGAAGAAATTTATGAATTTATTGAAAATGATTTGAAAATCGCTACCGGGATTTTACCTGCAACCAATCCTGCGGCCAGGGAACCGTTTGCAACGCCCCATATCGGAACGGCAAAAGCTTTACTTGCAGAGGTATATTTAAGCTGGGCCGGATACCCGTGCAGGGATCGTTCAAAATATGCACTTGCAGCACAGGAAGCCGGCGAGATTATTGAAAATGAAGCATCTTATGGATTTGAAATACTAAATAATTTTGCTGATTTATGGCTAAACGACAATTCAGACAATAATGAAAATGTGTTTTCTATCAATTATATAACAGGTGAATACAGGGTAATGGATGATTTTTACCAGGGTTTTTTCCAGATTGACAACAGGTATTTCCTTGGAGGAACCTATATAATGTTGTCAGATACTCTAGGTTTTATGCCATTTTTCTACCCGGGCAGAAGGAAATTTTTTAATACTTATCCGGCGAGTTACAGAAAAGATATAACATTTTTTACTACGATTTATATTCCGCATGGATATCAATATGAATATCCGGGAGGAGAAGACAATATTGATACTCTTGAAACATATATTAAACCTGTGGAACCCCATTTAACTCCATCCGGAAATATTACATCAATTGATACCTGCTACCTGATACACTTTGATAAGGTTCATTCGCCATGTGATGAAGTACCATACAGGAAATTTTATTATGGACTGGATTATCCAAAGGAAGGCAGAGGAGGCTTTGCCTCGGGCCTGAATAAGATATACCTGTTCAGGTATGCCCAGACTTTACTAACCTATGCCGAAGCCGCAGCACGTTCGGGAGAGGTGAATTCACTTGCTTATGAATGTGTGAACAGAATAAGGAGGAGGGCACATAATGTTGACTTAAATACCCCGTCACCCTATGATCTTCAGCCGGGTTTGTCGGCTGAAGTATTTGCCGATTCTGTAGTATGGGAACGTGCCTGGGAATTGACCGGGGAGCTCGAAGGCAGGTGGTTTGATCTAATCAGGCTGGAAATGGTGGAAGAATTGCCAAATCTAAGATACCAGGATTTTTATGACGGACCTCCAAATGCTTTTGATAAAAGTGAATATTTTTTCCCGATTCCGGATTACGATGTAAACCTTAATCCTGATTTGGAGAATTAATATAGACAGAACAAAGCAATTAACCTTGGCTATGTGGACGTTGGCGACTGGGTAACATATAATTTGGATGTCTCGTATACCGGGGTGTATGATGTTTTTTTCAGGCATGCTGGCTATGCCGGGAATTTTCATATACATTCTTAAAATTATTTTTAACACAAAGGTTTATACCAGAAAGGTGATTATTAAATAAAAAAACGCAACTAATTATTAAATGAAGGCATCTATATAGAATAGGAAGCATCTATATAAAAAAACAAATAAGAAATAATGAAAACATTAAGACGGTCAATCCTTACATTCATTGTCGCAGTTAATTTTATCTGGTGTTACTCTCAGACACCTATAAGCGGTATGATTGACAGTGATACAATATTAAGAAAAGCAAAGAGTCCGTATTTGGTTGAAAGTAATTTAATAATATCTCCTGATGGCCAGATTACTATCGAGCCGGGAGTTGAAGTGCAGTTTGCAAGCGGGGTAAAGCTGGAAGTACGGGGGACATTGATTGCAAATGGTACCCTGGCCGATTCCATCACATTTACCTCAAGTTCGGGAACGGCAAAGGGAAGCTGGCATGGTATTGATATCAAGAACACACAGGGGGGAAACGCCTCCTTTG
>CAZHQW010000021.1:9256-44804 GCA_964534745.1 uncultured Bacteroidales bacterium | reverse complement strand
ATGTTTCAATCTCAATAGATTATAGACATCTATATTTTTGTTCAAATCGTAATGGCAGTTTTAATATAATGGAGTTAACTGATACAGCAGGAGCTGATATTTATCGAATTTTATACGATTCAGGTGATTTTCAAATAAATGAGTTAAAGGAAATTAACAGTAATTATGATGATAAATGTCCATTTATTCATGTAAATGATTATATGGTATTTTGTTCAAATAGACCAGGTGGTTATGGTGGATATGACTTATATTATTCTATTAAAAAAGATAATCAGTGGAGTATTCCAAGGAACTTTGGTGATAAAATAAACACTAGATTTGATGAATATAGACCAATAATTATTGAAGGAAGATTTATGATATTTTCATCAAATAGACCAGGAGGTATGGGTGGGTATGATTTGTATATTGTTGAAATTAGATAGAAATAATTTACTAAGCACAACAAGGTGTATAATGCATGCCTGAGTTTGTGGTCTGCAGTTGTTAATCTCAAAGATTTATGTAAATTGTATCCTGATAACTAAAGGCAATAAGTGCGGCACGACATCATACACCTAGCCGTTGTTGGCAGCAATAATTGAAATATGAAACAGACAGTATTTATACTTGCAGTTTTGACACATCCACTGACAGGAATGTCAAACAAAGACTCTCTAAAAATCAACAACATTCAGGACCATGTTGACTAATTACAAAACATGGCTGATGGAGTTATAAGATATTCATTAACAACTAGAAAAGATGGAAATATCAAAGTTCAGATGTTTTATTCAGATAATAAACGTTCTTGGAATTTTGTTTTTTTTTAATTAGTAACTTTAACGGATTTATATTGTATAATTATAACATTTTTATGTAATTAATAATTTTATCTAAAACATATTTTATAATATTACGTTGTAATATATTGAATTTATCGATGTAAATACTATGGGAGATTTAAGAGCAAGAGGCAAATATCAAAATAAACAAGGTTATGTTGAAGTTGATATATCTTTAATTTCATTTAAAGAAGATGATACTATTATTATATATTCTCCAGCCTTGGATTTAAGTGGTTATGGTGAAAATGAAGAAGAAGCCAGAAATTCATTTGGTATTGCATTAGAAGAATTCATAAAATATACTTTAAATAAAAAGACTTTAAAAACTGAATTAGAAAAATTAGGCTGGAAACTTATTAATAAGAAGTCACATAAGACTTATGTACCTCCTTATTTAAATCATTTATTGAGCAGTAAAGAATATTTAAGTAATATCGTTAATGAGAAGGATTTTAAATCTTATCGCCAAAAAATTCAAATGCCAGCCTATGCTTAATTTATGGCTAGTTTAAAAAATATTTCTACATTAAAATACAAAAGATTTTTAGCCTGCATTAATTGTAAATGTAACCGAAAAAAAGGCGGCCATGAACATTGGTCCCGAAAAGATTTAACAAGGCCATTAACTATTCAAGCTTCTAAAAAAACTATTCCTGAGTTTATTATACTACAACATTTACGACATTTAAATATGTCCAGGGAAGAATTTATAAAAATAATGAGTGAATTATAATCGATCTTAACCATTTTATTACCCATAATTTAAATCATACAGATATATAATCCATTATACGCTATAAATAGATTCCAGTTCGCAGTAACCATCCAAATTATTATGGCAAATATTATTTTGATACATTTATTCTATTATGTTTAATAATCGTAAATTCGTGGCATTTCAGATTGAGCAATGAAATTAAAATTAATACTTGCCATACTGCTGATACTTATTGCTGAAGCTGATCTTTATTGCCAGGTTACCAGTATTTCAGGGACAGTGGTTGACAGTATCACAAAAGAACCGCTTGCTTTTGTCAACATCGTGTATACTGATAATGGCATTGGCATAGTATCGTCAATTGACGGGAGGTTTGAAATACAGGCTTTGGAGAAACCGGGGTTCTTAAGGTGCAGTTACGTAGGATATAATACAAAGATTTTAAATACAGACTCATTAGGCATTTTAAACAGGCTGGTAATTGAATTGAGCCCAAAGGCATATGACATAGAGGAAGTGAAGGTCTTTCCGGGTATAAATCCGGCTAACCGTATAATAAGACTTGCATCGGAAAACAGGATGTCAAACCACCCCGATAGGGTAAAATCATTTTCATATATAGCCTATGACAAGATGATTTTTACGGTCCGGGAGGACAGCCTGGTTAAATACATGGATTTTCCCGCCAATCATCACCTGTTGATTATGGAATACATAAGCAGCCGTAAGTTTAAGTATCCCGACAAGGAAAAGACTGAAATAATCGCTTCCAGGGTTTCAGGATTCAAAAAACCCTCACTTATAATAATGGCAAGGCAATTCCAGTCATTCTCATTCTATGATAATCTTATTACTGTTTCTGACAGGAAATATGTTAATCCGATCAGCTCCGGCAGCGAGGGTAAATACTTTTTCCTTCTTGAAGACACATTATTTACCGAAAGAAATGATACGGTATTTATTATATCGTTCAGGCCAAGAGAGGGAAGGAATTTTGCCGCATTAAAGGGAGTGCTTTACATAAACTCCTGTAAATATGCAATTCAGAATGTAATTGCAGAAGCTGCAAGCAGTCAGGAAGAACTTGTTTCTGTGAAAATACAGCAGAAATATGAGCTGGTGGACGGGCATACATGGTTTCCCGTGCAGCTGAACACAAACCTTATATTTAATAATATAAAACTTGAAGCAGGGGATGGTAATAAAAAAGTGACAGGCATAGGCAAGTCATACCTGCTGAACATAAAGCTGAATCCTGATCTGGATAATGAGGTTTTTAGCAGTACATATATAGAGGTAGGCGATGATGCCAGCGAGAAGGATGATAAATTCTGGGACGATTACCGCACAGAATCATTGACTGAAAAGGATAGAGAAACATACAGGGTTGTGGACAGTATAGGTAAGGTAAGACGGTTTGACCGGACTTCCGGCATGATCGAAACGTTGTTTACGGGATATATCAGCGGGCGGTATTTTAATATCGATATAGGCTCGCTGGTTGATTATAATAGTTATGAAGGGTGGAGGTTTGGCTTTGGAGGCATAACAAATGAGAGGTTATCACGCAGGCTGGGGGTGGGGGGACATATAGCTTACGGGTTAAGGGACAGGGAGCTGAAGTATGGCCTCAATGTAAAGTATAATATTTCAGGTGACAGGGATATATATGTCTCGGTTCTTTACAGGGATGATCTTGATGAGGCAGGGGGATACGCTTTCCTTGAAAGTAAGAATATACTTTCCTCTGAATACCTGAGAAAGTTTATGGTTGAGAACATGGATAAAGTTGAAGAGTGGAGGGTTACCTTTGGTTTCAGGACTTTTAAATACCTGCAGGCAGCTTTGTCCCTGGACAATTCTTTAATTACCTCCACAAACGGGTATATGTTTGATATATCTGAAGAGAATCCGGCCATTCTCATGAACAGCTTTACATATACAGAGATCGGAGCTAAGTTCAGGTATTCTTTTAATGAAGGCTTTATGAAGACTCCTTACGGAAACAAGTTCTCTCTGGGCACCAATTACCCTGTTATGAATTTTAACCTGACAGAGGGAGTGACTTTGCTTGACGGTGATTTTACCTATACAAAAATTGAGGCAAAGCTTTCAAAGTCTTTTACAACAAGGCAGTTCGGGGTATCAAAGGTACAGCTTGCTGCAGGAAAGGTCTTTGGTGAAGTGCCCTATTCCAAACTGTATAACGGACATGGCAGTTATAAAGGATTTACCCTTGAGACAGAAAACTCCTTTGCAACGATGAGGCTTAATGAGTTTTTGTCGGACCGGTTTGTTTCCTTATATTTAAACCATGATTTCGGAAGCCTGCTGCTTAAGACAAAGTGGTTCAGTCCGCATATTGCACTGGTAACAAATATTGGTTTTGGAGATCTGGGTAAGCCTGAAAATCATAATAATATAGAATTTAAGACCCTGGAAAAAGGATACTATGAAAGCGGGGTACTTATAAATAATATCCTCAGGTCAGGCTTCATAGGATACGGATTTGGATTTTTTTTCAGATACGGACCCTATGCACTTAGTAAAACAAGTGATAATTTTGCATATAAGTTAACACTGAGGTTTAACCTATAGCACTTGTATATATTAAATATGTTTTGCAGCTTATGGCACATAAATCCGGATTTGTAAATATACTTGGCAGTCCGAATACCGGAAAATCAACCCTGATGAATGAACTTGTAGGGGAGAAGCTGGCGATCATTACGTCGAAGGCCCAGACGACAAGACACAGGATAATGGGAATAGTCAGCGGCAAAGATTTCCAGGTAGTGTTTTCAGACACTCCCGGCATCCTGGAACCAAAGTACAAGCTGCATGAGATAATGATGAAATCGGTTACATCAGCCACAGTTGATGCAGACCTTGTCATATATGTTACGGATGTTACCGAGAAACCGGGTATTAACCGGGAACTCCTGCACAGATTTATAAGCAAAAGCATTCCTGTTCTGCTTGTTATTAATAAAGTTGACCTGGTAAATCAGGGAAAGGCAAACTTACTATGCGCCGAATGGGAAAGCCTTTTGTCCGGATCGGAAATAATACCGGCATCAGCCCTGCTAAAATTTAACATTGATAGGATTTTTGACAGGATACTGTCATTATTACCTGAGGGACCTCCCTATTATCCTGAAGATACTTTGACCGACAGGCCGGAGCGGTTTTTTGTTTCGGAAATAATAAGGGAGAAAATAATACTCAATTATCACCAGGAGATTCCCTATTCTGTCCAGGTTGAAGTAGACTCTTTTAAAGAAAGCGATAAACTGGTAAAGATAAGGGCCATAATACATGTTATGCGTGACAGTCAGAAAGGTATAATTATAGGCCACAGGGGAGAAGCATTAAAAAAGGTAGGCAAGAATGCACGCCTGGATATTGAAAAATTCCTGGCCAAAAAAGTATATTTGGAGCTGTTTGTTAAGGTAAGTAAGGACTGGAGAAATAAAGGAAGGCAGTTAAGGGGCTTCGGATACAGGTAAAACTTAAAAAATGGCAAATATTGTAGCAATAGTGGGCAGGCCCAATGTGGGTAAATCGACTCTGTTTAACAGGCTGACAGAAAGCAGGGATGCGATTGTTGATGAAACAAGCGGTGTGACACGTGACAGGCATTACGGCAAGTCGGTGTGGAACGGCATAGATTTTTCCGTTATAGATACGGGTGGTTATGTTCCCAACAGTACAGATATATTTGAGGAGGAGATAAGAAAGCAGGTCCTTCTGGCGATAGATGAGGCAGATGTAATACTGTTTCTTGTTGATGTTACAGGGGATATTACTGATCTGGATGAGGCTATTGCCGGCATGTTAAGGAAAATTAACAAGAAAGTCTTTCTGGTAATAAACAAGGTGGATAACCAGGAGAGGCAATATGAGGCAAATGCCTTTTATTCAATGGGACTGGGAGAGTTATACATGATTTCTTCTATCAGCGGCAGCGGTACAGGTGAACTGCTTGACGATGTGGTTGCTTCGTTTTCAGGCAAGAAAAGTGAGGAGGAAATGGAGCTGCCCAGGTTTGCAATAATCGGCAGGCCAAATGTCGGGAAATCATCGCTTATTAATACTCTTATAGGTGAAGAGCGGAATATTGTTACTCCGGTTTCAGGCACAACGCGGGATTCAATATATTCAAGATACAAAAAATATAACCATGATTTTTATCTTGTTGACACCGCCGGGTTGCGGAAAAAAGGGAAAGTAACCGAAGATGTTGAGTTTTATTCCATAATGCGCTCAATAAGGACGGTTGAAAACTCGGATGTATGCCTGTTGATGGTAGATGCTACGCGGGGCATAGAATCACAGGATGTGAATATTTTTAATCTGGTAAAGAGAAACAATAAGGGAGTGGTAATACTTGTGAACAAATGGGACCTTGTAGATAAAAATACTCACACGGCAAGGGAATTTACCGATAAGATAAAAGAGAAGATTGCTCCGTTTAATGATGTTCCTGTTATTTTTACCTCGGCTATAACAAAGCAGAGAGTACATAAAGTACTTGAGACGGCTGTTGAAGTATATGAAAACAGAAGACAGCGGTTATCAACACCAAAGTTAAACAGGCTGTTGCATGAGATATTGGAGAACTATCCACCTCCCTCAGTCAAAGGCAGACATGTGAGAATAAAGTATGTAACACAGCTGCCGGTAAAAACTCCCATGTTTGCTTTCTTTTGCAACTTTCCCCAGTATATCAGGGAGCCTTATAAAAGATACCTGGAGAACAAGCTGAGAGAAAACTTTAATTTTACCGGTGTACCTGTTCAGATTTTTTTCAGAAAGAAGTAAATTAGCTTTTAAAATGAAATAAGCGGATCAATTATGTTAAGGAATGTTTTACCCGTTATTGTTGTCTGTTTTTTTGCTGTTGCCTGTGAAAAGATAGAACCGGCTGACCCGGTGCCTTTGATAGGATTTAAGGATTTGACGGTTGCAGACACATACGATACAATAGGTGACGAGCCCATTGAAGTAAAAGCATGCGAGTTGGTGTTCACATTTGTTGATGGTGATGGTGATATAGGTCTGTATGATGATCCCTATGATTCGATTGATCCCAGGAATGTGTTTATTATTCCCTTTGAGAAGCTCGAAGGTGATTATTTTAGAAATGGTGAATTGGATACTCTCTCATTCTGGATTAAGCATGACGAAAAGATGGATCGTGTTGGCCAGAATAAAACCCTCAAAGGAGAGATAAAGGTAAAGTTCAGTTATTTTAAGGAACTTTTATCTGATTTTGATACCTTAAAATTTGATTTCTATATCATTGACAGGGCTGAGCATCAGAGCAATGTGGAATCAACTTTTGATGTCTCCTTGAAATAATATTTTATTTTCTGTCTCTGCCTTCGGGTCTTGGCAATAATGCTTTTCTTGACAGCCTGAAGAAACCGTTTTTCTGATCTATATCGATAAGCTTTACTTCAACTTCCTGTCCGGCCTTAAGTACATCCTCCACGGTATTTATTCTTCTCCATTCTATCTCTGATATATGAAGCAGTCCCTCTTTTCCGGGCATAAATTCCACAAAAGCCCCAAAGCCTGTAATTGATTTTACCGGTCCTTTATAGATTTTTCCTACTTCGGGGAGTTCGACAATTTCTTTTATTCTTTTTATGGCAGCGTCAATTGATTTCTTGTCCACTGCCGATACGTCAACTATGCCGACACCTTCAACTTCTTCTATCAATATTGTGGAATCCGTTTCTTCCTGGATTTTTTGAATAATCTTGCCGCCGGTGCCAATTAGAGCGCCGATCATATCTTTAGGGATTGTCATTTGTACAATTCTCGGCACATGAGGTTTATAGTCTTCCCTGGGTTCAGGTATTATTTCAATAAGTTTCTCCAGGATTTTCAGCCTTCCTGTTTTTGCCTGTTCAAGTGCTTCCCTCATTATGTCGTAGGACAGACCCTCTACTTTAATATCCATCTGTGTTGCGGTAATACCGTCCCTGGTGCCTGCTACCTTAAAATCCATATCTCCAAGGTGATCTTCATCCCCCAGGATGTCTGATAGAATAGCATTTTTTCCTGTTTTATTATCTGTAATCAGTCCCATAGCTATTCCTGACACAGGTTTTCTAATTTTAACCCCGGCATCCATGAGTGCAAGAGTACCTGCGCATACAGTTGCCATTGATGAGGAGCCGTTTGATTCAAGTATATCAGATACAATACGTATTGCATAGGGATTATCCTCGGGGATCATCCTTTTCAGTGCGCGGTGTGCAAGGTTGCCGTGTCCTATTTCCCTTCTGCTCAAACCGCGTACCGGCCTTGCTTCCCCGGTTGAAAACGGGGGAAAATTATAGTGAAGAACAAACTTATCAGTACCCTGGATGAGCACCTCGTCAATAACCTTTTCATCCAGCTTTGTGCCGAGAGTGACGGTGGCAATTGACTGTGTTTCGCCCCTTGTGAAAATTGATGACCCGTGTGCTGCAGGCAGGTAATCCGCTTCGCCCCAGATAGGTCTTATTTCATCCATTTTCCTCCCGTCGACCCTTATATTGTCTTTTAATATTAACGTTCTTACCGCTTCTTTTTCAACTTCGTGGAAGCAGTCTTTTATAAGAAACTCCCTGGCTTCATCTTCCTCGCCATGTGCTTCTATTAATTCCCTGACAAGGTTTTCATTTGCTTCGTGGCGATCGCGCTTAACAGGGGTGTTCTTAACAATCTTGTATACTTTGTCATATGCTTTGTCCCATATAAGTTTTCTCAGCTCTTCGTTTTCCTCTTCGTGCGAATATTCTCTTTTTTTAATACTCTTTGTTTCTTTGGCAAAATCTATCTGTGCCTTGCAGTGTTTTTTAATCTCTTCATGGGCGAACCTGATGGCTTCGAGCATATCTGCTTCCGAAACTTCGTTCATCTCTCCCTCCACCATGATAATATTATCAATTGTAGCACCAACGATAATATCAATATCTGCTGTTTTAGTTTCTGTAAATGAGGGATTTATCTTAAGTTTCCCTTCAATTCTTGCAACCCTGACTTCTGAAATGGGACCCTTAAACGGAATATCTGATATCGAAAGAGCGGCCGAAGCTGCCAGTCCGGCCAGTGCATCGGGCATTGTTTCTTTTTCTGCCGAGAGAAGATATATATTTACAAAGGTTTCTGCATGATAATCATCGGGGAAAAGAGGGCGCAATGCGCGATCTACAAGGCGGGCAATAAGTATTTCATAATCGCTTGGTCTTGTTTCTCTTTTAACAAAACCCCCGGGGAACCTGCCTATGGCAGCAAATTTTTCCCTGTATTCCACCTGCAGGGGCATATAATCAACATATTCAGCGGCTTCTTTAGCGGAAACAACAGTCGCAAGGATCATGGTGTTTCCTGTCTTCAGCATAACGGCCCCGTCGGCCTGCCTGGCTACCTTTCCTGTCTCCAGAGTAATATACCTGCCATCACCAAGGTCTAACTTTTTTTCAAATGGTTTATTCATTATTTTTATATTTAAATGCAAATATAATAAAGTATCCTCTATTTAATAAATGAAAAAAGGCAACTCGTGAATTGCCTTTTATTTACGAAGATTTAGTACTTTTATAATTTCCCGGTATCTTTCAATATCAATATTCTTCAGATAATCAAGTAACCTCCTTCGTTTCCCGACCAGCTTTAATAATGCCCGCTGTGTACTGAAGTCTTTATCATTCTTTTTGAGGTGATTGGTAAGATGTTCAATACGGTGAGTAAATAAGGCTATCTGGCTTTCCGGAGACCCTGTGTCGGTTTCGGATTTCCCATATTTTTTAAAAAGGTTTCTCTTATTTTCGGTTGTCAAATACATTCTAATTACTTTAAATAGCTAAAAAAACAGAAATGCAAAAGTATTTATTTTTTTTTATAAATCAATGGGTTTGGTAAAAAAGTTGATTACGCAACAACGCCTTTATATAACAGCTCTTTTAGTTTTTCTATCTGATTTTTTGTGCCAAGGACAAATATTTTATCATTTGAGGTCAGCACTATCTCGGGTATAGGATTAATAATATACGAACGGTCCTCCCTTCTCAGTCCGATTATATTTGCACCTGACTCGTTTCTCACATCCAGTTCCCTGATGGTTTTCCCGTCAAAACAGGCGGCTATGTTTTTACATGATATCTCTTCAAGGGCCATGTTTTCTGAGCTCTGTAACATAATAAAATCCAGGAATTCGACAATATCGGGCTGGGTTACCAGTTTTGCCATTCGTGTGCCCCCTATTTTATCGGGCATAATAATATTATTTGCGCCTGCTCTTCTTAGTTTGGAATCTGAATGCTCATCGGAAGCGCGGCTTATTATTGTAATGGAGGGATTCATTTCGCGTGCCGTGAGCACAACAAGCAGGTTATCGGCATCGACAGGCAGGGTTGTTATCAGGGCTTTGGCCATATCTATCTGGCACATCTGGAGCACTTCATCTTTTGTAGCGTCACCATGGACATAGAGGAGATTGGGATCTTCAAGAATGGATTCCATGGTCTGTTCATTGCTTTCAACGATAACCAGCGGTGCCTGGTGTTCCAACAGTTCACGGACAACCTGTTTTCCATTTCTTCCAAATCCGCATACTATTACGTGGTCTTTAAGTTTTTTTATTTTTCTTTTCACTCTTGTATCTTTAAATATATGTCGGAATGTGCCGTCAACAACATACCTGATAAATGTAGTAACGGCATAGGCAAATATACCAAAACTGGAGACAATAAGAAAGGTAGTAAAATACATTCCCGGTGTTGACAGGGGCTCAACTTCCCTGAATCCTACGGTGGCTATAGTAATTATAGTCATGTAAAATGACTTCGAAAAAGACCATCCTTCAATTATAATATATCCGATAACGCCTGTAAATATTGCACTCAATAGCAATGCGGCTGCTATATATGCACTTCTTATACTTTCCCTTTTCATTTACTTTGCAGTTGTAATTATTTTACTACCGATCCGGCATTTCAGGCATTTTTTAAAATTGCAATACTCGTTTTTCAGTTGCAGTAATGCCTGTGAGTAAAATGCATTTTTTGAAATTATTCCCAATTTAGCCCATTTTCTTATAATACAGTTATTTTCGGCAGGAATTTCTGTTAAAAATTTCAGTGCTTTTTCTTTCAGCTCCTCCCTGCCGTTATACCTCGCATAGGCAAATAAAACAGGCACTATGGTATTAATGACTATTGTCTGAAAAGCATGCTTACCTATATATTTTGGTTTTTCTTCTGATTCCTTTCCGAATATGTAATGGTTGTTCCAATAGCCTGAAGTCTTAATTTCAAAGTTTTGTTTTAATTGCGGTATTGACTCGCAACTGATAATCCTGGAAAATAGTCCGTTTGACCTGTAAATAAGAGCGGCAAATTGTGCTATTCTGATTGTAGGGAAGTTTCTCGGCCTTAACCTTAAGAACCTCCAGATACTGTTGCTGAGAGGATTAAGCATGAATTTTCTTTGCAGGTACCTGTATTCTTTTTTTAAATGCCGGTAATACTCATCCTCCTTATAAATATCATTTAAAAAGCCTGCCTGTCCGAATAAAAGAGCTTCTATCTGTGTAAGATCGTTTTTATGTTTTAGCAGGTATTTTACCGGCAATGATTTGGCGAGCATTTCAAAAGGCAGTGAATTCAAGTTAAAGCCGAAGTTTCTTGCAAGATGGATATAAAATGTCTCTTCCCAGTTATTTATTGTTTTTTCCAGCGTGGAATAAACCGAACGGGTTTTGCTTTCCATGCGCTCTACTGATAATTTATCCAGCCATGAAACAGTCGTTGTTTCGTTGATTTTTCCGATCTCATTTTCGCAGGGTATCCACAGTTCACTGGATATAAGTTTTGAATACATATTATAGACAGATCTGCTGAACTTAAGCTCAATGGTGGGAATGGTTCCTCCGTTTGTACGTCTGACCGTCCGGTCATTATTCAATACGGCATGCAGAATAACATTATCATATGCCCGGTCATTCTTATGCTCATGTTTAATCCAGTCAGAAGAGTTGATATGAATTTCAACATTTCCCGCCCATTTGGTGTCGCCTATCCTTATTATTGAATTCAAAAAATCAGGTCCTTGGTTGGTATTGGGCTTTCCCGGATTTATTATTTCAATTTTATCACCTGTATCTGTAAAAATCCCTTCTTTTTTAAAAAGCGAATATTTCCATATATAATGCAGGAATTCTTCTGTCATTTGCCAGCATTTTTTATTTGAGATAGTTAAAATATAAAAAAGCTGATCAATAGTAAAGTTGTTTCCGGGATTTCGTATTAAATGAACTTATTTGCTGTGAGCAGTTTATGCATCGTGCTTTGCAGTTCCTTTGCTTTAAGTCCCGCTTTTTCAGCGAAAAGTTTTGAGTTATCGGCGTATATTATTGATCTTGAGGCGTTGACAATCAGGCCAAGCATTTTGTTCTTACCGTATTTGACCACTTCGTTCAGGTCGCCTCCCTGGGCGCCAATACCGGGAACCAGGATAAAATGTTCAGGGATTATTTCCCTTACAAGAACAAGCAGCGAAGCCTGTGTAGCTCCGATCACATACATTGTATTATTTACTGTTCCCCATTCCATTGATTTGCGGATCACAGTTTCAAAAATTCTCTCATTATGGCCGCTTGTCATAAGTTGAAAATCTTCTGCCCCATGGTTTGAAGTCAGGGCGATGATAGCAATCCATTTATTCTTTTTTGAAATGAAAGGTAATACCGAATCCTTTCCCATATATGGAGAAACGGTTATTGCATCAAAGCCGAGGTCATCAAAAAAGGCTTTTGCATACATTCGTGAAGTATTTTCAATATCGCCTCTTTTTGCATCTGCAATAAGAAATACTTTGGGATAGTGTTTTCTTGCATAGGATACTGTTAGTTCCAGGTTTTTCCATCCTTCGGCACCACTGCTTTCATAAAATGCAAGATTTGGTTTATATGCTATAGCCAGGGCTGCTGTTGCATCTATTATCTGTTTGTTAAATTCAAAAAGAGGATGCCTGTATTTAAGAAGGAAGGGTGGTATTTTCTGCGGTTCCGGATCAAGGCCTACACATAGGAAGCTCTTTTTATTTTTTATGTTCTGAAATAGTTGTTTGCAATTCATAAAATTTCAATATAATTGATAATAAACTAATTAAGTTCGCTTGCTTTAAGACGTTCTGCATTTTCAGCCATTTGCAGCTTATCAATTATTTCCTGAATATCACCGTTCAAAATAGAAGTCAGGTCATACAAAGTAAGTCCTATTCGGTGGTCCGTTACCCTTCCCTGGGGATAATTATAGGTTCTTATTTTTGCTGAACGGTCACCGGTTGATACCATTGTTTTTCTTTTTGAAGCGATTTTATCCAGGTAGTTCTGATATTCAATATTATAAAGCCTTGTCCTCAGTTCGTTCATTGCCTTCTCAAGATTTTTCACCTGTGATTTCTGGTCCTGGCAGGTGACAATGATGCCGGTGGGTATGTGTGTTAACCTCACTGCCGAATAGGTTGTGTTCACTGACTGTCCGCCCGGACCCGATGAACAGAACCTGTCGATGCGCACATCCTCCTGTCTGATTACTATGTCTACCTCATCTGCTTCGGGCAGGACGGCTACCGTTGCCGCCGATGTGTGAACCCTTCCCTGTGTTTCAGTCTGCGGTATGCGCTGGACCCGGTGTACCCCTGATTCATATTTCAGTGTGCCGTATACACCCTCACCACTCACATTCATGATAATTTCCTTGAATCCGCCTGCCGTACCTTCTGTGAAGTTTGATACTGAGAGTTTCCATCCTCTTTGTTCACAGAATTTGGTATACATCCGTTGCAGGTCTCCTGCAAAAATGCTCGCTTCATCTCCCCCTGTACCTGCTCTTATTTCCAGGATGGCATTTTTATTGTCTTCAGGATCGGCGGGAAGCAACAGTAATTTCAACTCTTCTTCAATGTCATATATCTTGCTGTTAAGTTCTTCCAGCTCTGTTTTTGCCATTTCTTTCAACTCTTCATCCTTGTCCTCGGCCAGTATCTTTTTTGCACTCTGGATATTGCTAAGGATATCACGGTATTCTTTATAAGCCTTGATCAATGGTCCGAGCTCCTTAAATTCCTTATTAAGTTTTATATATTGCTTCATGTCAGAGACTATGTCCGGATCACTTATTAATCTGGCGATCTCATCATATCTTTTTTTCACTCCTTCGAGCTTTTCGAAGATAATATTATTGTTCATAGCAGAAAAGCGGAATGTTAATAATGAAATGTTCCGAATTCACTTTTTATTGTCAATGCTTTGGTCTCAGAAGCATCGACATATCCGATAAGTTGTGCATCAACATTAAAATCCCTGGATATTGAGATTATATCATCAGCATAGGAAGGAGATATATATATTTCAAACCTGTGTCCCATGTTAAACACTTCATACATCTCATCCCACGGGGTACCTGACTGCTCCTGGATTAAACGGAAAAGAACCGGCAGCTTAAACAATTTATCTTTAATAACATGAACATTGTTAACAAACTTGCACACCTTGGTCTGGCCTCCTCCCGAGCAGTGAATCATCCCGTGTATGTTTTTGCGGTGTTTTTCCAGTACCTTTTTAATTATTGGTGCATAGGTTCGTGTTGGCGACAACAGAAGTTTACCTGCATCAATATCCATATTTTCAATTTTCTCTGTCAGGGAATACTTCCCGGTATATATTAAGGATTTGGGGATTAAATCATCATATGTCTCGGGATATTTTGCGGAAAGATAGTTTTCAAACATGTCATGCCTGGCAGATGTAAGTCCGTTACTGCCCATGCCGCTGTTGTAATCTTTTTCATATACAGCCTTCCCGTAAGAAGCCAGTCCGATTATTACATCTCCTTCACGTATATTGTTTTCAATGACTTCTGATCTTTTCATCCTGCATGTGACAGTAGCGTCGACGGTAATTGTCCGCACAAGATCTCCGATATCTGCTGTTTCACCACCGGTAAGATAAAGGTTAATGCCCCATTTCCTGAAATCCTGAATTACCTCGTCATATCCTTTAAGAATATGTATAATAACGTCTCCCGGAATTTTCATTTTATTTCTTCCGATTGTTGAAGAAAAAAGAATATTATCAACAGCCCCGACACACAGCAGGTCATCGATATTCATAATTATTGAATCCTGCGCAATTCCTTTCCACACTGAGTAATCACCGGTCTCCCTCCAGTACATATATGCAAGGGCCGATTTTGTGCCTGCTCCGTCGGCATGCATAATATTACAGTATTCTTTATCTCCTGCCAGGAAATCAGGTAATACTTTGCAGAATGCATTCGGGAAAATACCGGCATCAAGTTCTTTTATGGCATTATATACATCCTCCTTGGAAGTTGATACACCACGTTTATTATACCGTGTCATTGCAGACATAAGAAAGTGCTTAATTAAGAATGGTGCTAATTTAGCAAAAAAAAGGAGGGACAGCGCCCATATTTTAAAAAAACTTTCCCGGAGGTACTCGCTCCGGGAAAGTCCGACACAAAAATATGTTATTAACCCTATTTATTTATGAATCTGCCGGAAGCATTGATATAAGAGAGAAATTCATTTTTTATATCCTTATCAAGGAATTTGCCATGGAAACTTGCAGTGGCGGTATCAGAGTATTACCGTTTGTTTCATTGTGAATAAATATTATTTATAATCCTGTAGAGTTTCCATTAATTTCTTGCGAGCAAAAAATATTCTGCTTTTTACAGTTCCAATTTTCAGATCAAGCTTATCTGCAATTTCTTTGTATTTATATCCTTTAACATGCATCAGAAAGGGAACTTTAAACTCACAGTCGAGAAGCTCGATCTTTTTCTCAATTTCTTTTGTAGAATATGATGATTCGGGCAGATCCATGCCGGAGGCCTTGTTCAGGTTCATATAATACAAATCATTAGATTGATCGAAAGTTGTATTTACTTTGGATGATTTACGGTAATTATTAATGAATGTATTTTTCATTATGGTATATGTCCATGCTTTCAGATTCGTATTATCTGAGAATTTATCCCTGTAGGAAATCGCTTTCATAAAAGTTTCCTGCAGCAAGTCTTTAGCATCATCCCTGTTAGAAGTCAGACGCATTGCAAACCTTTCCAGGTTATCCCAGAGACTTGTTAGCTGATAGTTAAATTCGATTGATGTCATGGTTTAAGTGTTTTAATTAAAATGTTTAACAAAATTAAACAAAAATTAAACACCAAACAAATACATTATATTAAATTAAACTTTATTCTAAAGAGATTATAAATAATATATAATTGTCCAGAATAGCAATAATAAATATAATAGTGGCTTTAAATAGATAGATTCTAAATAATATAAAAATTATATATAAGAGTATTATATATGATTATATTGTTTAACAAAAAATATAAAATAATATAACATAAAAAACATCTTAACATATAACAAAGTTTAACGTTTTACAAATGTTATTTTTGAATGATATTTTTATCATATTTCATTGAAAACATTCTATATTGTAGTGATAAATAAATCCGCGAGTATATGAAAAGACTATTTACAGCAATCGATATACCTTTAAATTCAGATATTATGAATAAAATAGGAGCACTCAGAAATGAACTGGAAGGTGAGCGCATAAAATGGGTAGAACAGCATCAGTATCATATTACACTGCAATTTCTTGGCAATGTTGATATTTCACTTATTAGTCCGCTTAACAAGAGCCTGGAGAATGTCAGTTCTCTTTTCCAGGGATTTTCAATGGAGATATATGAATTTGGAGTGTTTAAAAATTTTCGCGATCCCCGCATATTATGGATAGGTTTCAAGCCCTGTCGCGAATTTAACTTACTTAAAGATGCTATTGATGAAGCATTGATTAAGTTTGGCTTTGAGAAACCAGATAAAAAGTTTTCACCTCATTTAACAATTGCCCGAATAAAATTTCTGAGGGAAAAGCAAAAACTGGAAGAGCTGGCGGGAAGTCCGGATTATAAAATATGCCAGGCAGTTGATGTTAAGGAGATTATTTTATACGAAAGTATGCTTAAACCTTCAGGACCTGAATACATTATTATTAAAAAACATGCCCTGGGGTAATTTATATACCCCTTCCCTTAAAGATTGTAATCAGAGTGTAGATAATGATTTTTATGTCGACATAAAGCGACATATTGTCAATGTATATCAGGTCATATTTCAGTCTTTTAATCATCTGTTCCACGTTTTCTGCATAACCAAATTTTACCTGTCCCCATGATGTAATACCCGGTCTGACTTTAAGCAGATGTATATAGTGGGGAGCCTTCTCCGTTATTCGGTCAAGGAAGTATTTCCTTTCAGGCCTGGGGCCAACAAGTGACATTTCTCCTTTTATAACATTATAAAAGTTTGGAATTTCGTCAAGCCTGTGTTTCCTCATGAAACGTCCGAATCTTGTAATCCTGTTATCATTTCTTGACGATAATTCCGGACCGTTTTTTTCTGCGCCAACGTACATAGACCTGAATTTATATATCTTAAAAGGCTTGCCGTATCGACCGATACGTTCATGACTATAAAAAACGGGGCCCTTTGATGTGAGTTTAATGCCTATAATCAGGAAAATACAAAGAGGAGAAAAAACAGTCAATGCAAGCATAGAGATAACAATATCAAAAAAGTGTTTCAGATTTTCCTGCCATACAGGCATAAGCTGATGAGAAACCAGTATAAGAGGGGTCCCAAATATTGTATTCATTCTTACTTTTCCGGTTAATATATCATACATGCTTGGAATAGCTTTGATAATGACATTGCTATCGATCAGGCTATTGATGATTCTTCCGATTTTATCATGTTCCGAGGGATCAATGGCTATTATTACCTCTTCAACCCTGTGCCTTCTTATAACCTGTTTCAATTCGTCAATGGAGCCCAGGTGAGGTATGTGATTCTGCAGCAAATATTTGGGTTTGTCATTTACATTTACAAATCCGATTATTTCATTCCCGCTGCTGCGCTCCTGGTTCTGAATTTCAAGATATATATCCACTGCCTGCCTGTTACTTCCAATTATTATTGTATTGAATCCGATTATTCTGTTGTGGATTTTATGAGCAGTATGGGTAGTTATAATAAGGCGGGGTATGTAAGTCAGCGTGAAATGGAAAGAAAATAATGCAAGGAAAGACAAATAATAATTTGAATACGACTGTATAGTATCATCCAGAATCAATGCAAAGAAAAGTATAATAACACCAAAAAGACAGATAAGTATCGTATTCCATAGTTCTGAAAGTCTTGATTTTCTGTAAACGTCCCTGTAATAGCCAGATGAATAATAAAGAACCAGCCAGAATACAGGTATTAATAATAGTCCCAGGTAAAATCTTTCATCAGTGGAAATCGGGATTTTATATCCGAACTTTAAAGGCTCAATGTATGCCTTTCTAAATATGTAAAAACACGTCCAACTTAACAAGGCTGCTAGATAATCACTTATTAAATACTTAGCCAGCTGCAGTTTCTTCCTCATAGTTTTTCCACTTTTCAGAATGCCCGTAACATTAAATCACACAAAAATATAAATTCTTATTAATACAGAGAATAAAAATTGACTTATTATCAATATTTTAGTGCAGAAAGAAGAAATTGTTATTTTAATGAAGTTATTCTAAGATAGCACTTTTAACGGACTTTTTCAAATATTTTAAAGGCTGTTAGCAGTGATTTGAAACCATCTTCGACGTTTGCTATAGATTTTGAATTATTTATTATACTGTCCCTGAAGCTGATAAGTTCGTAATATATTGGATTGTTAGGAGTTATTTTAGATGATTCTGCCTTTAGATTATATCCGGGATTGCTTTTGGAACCTTCTTTTTCAGGTAATAGCACCTGGATCTGACTGGAACCAAAGTCGACTTTAATAATTTCGTTTTTTAATACAAACGTAGCCTTGTGATTATTCCTTATTGACATATTGCTGCAGCTGATATTCGCTACACACCCGTTATCAAATTCAACGCGGGCATTTACTATATCAGGGGTGCTGTTTAGGATGTTTATGCCACAGGCTTTTATAAGCTTGCTGTCTGAGCAGACTACAGTATGTATAATATCCAGACTATTAATTATAGAGTTGAATACTGCGCTGTCTGCATGATTTGATTTGAATCTGGCATGATGCTGAACATCGATCAGTCTGGCCCCTGGTAATCTTTTAAGAACAGAGATAAAGGCAGCATTATATTTGGCTGATTTTTGCACCATGAGCGTTATGTTTGCCTCATTGGCCAGCTTTATTATTTTTGATGCCTGCTCATATGACTTGAGCAATAAAGGGGACATATATATATGTTTCGATCTTTTAAGTGCTGTAATGACAATATCATAAAGATCGGAACCGGTGCTTACAATATCTATTGCATCAATTGAATCCAGAAAATCATGCAGTAATGAAAACCTCTTTAAGCTCTTATCGCGGGCCAGGTTATTTTCAGATATTATTTCAGGATAATAATAACCCTTAAAATCAAATTCAGGAATTTTTTTTATTGTATTTATGTGCCTGTAAACGGTTCTATCTTCGCCTATTATCCCGATACTAATCATTTACATATGCTTTTTACAAACATAGAACATTTAGAAATAGGCAATTCTTTTTTCAGACTAACTTATCAACTATTTTTGTTGATAAGATTACATTTGCATGAGTTAAGATATTTTACCGATGGAGGATACATACCTGCATAAGGGATTAAGAAAAAAGCTTGTTGAGGAAATAAAGAGCAAAGGCATCAGGGACCAGGCTGTGCTTGATGCTGTAGGCAATGTGCCAAGGCATTTTTTCATGGACAGCAGTTTTACAAAATTTGCATATAAAGACCAGGCCTTTCCTATAGGGTCCGGACAGACAATCTCCCAGCCTTATACTGTTGCTTTTCAAACAGAACTTCTTAGAGTTAAGCCCGGTGACAGAATTATGGAGATTGGCACCGGGTCGGGATATCAGGCAGCAATATTAATCGAAATGGGAGCAAGGGTATATACAATTGAGAGAATCAAAAAACTTATGACTAAGGCCAAAACTTTACTGCCCTCTTTAGGTTATAATCCCCATTTCTTTTACGGTGATGGTTACTCAGGGCTGCCCACATATGCAAAATTCGATAAAATACTAATTACTGCTGCCGCCCCACAAATTCCTGAAAACCTGCTTGATCAATTAAAAACCGGTGGCAGGATGGTACTGCCTATAGGAAACTCATATTCGCAGGTAATGACCCTTGTTGTAAAAACCGGGGAAAATGATTATAAGAAAACCGAACACGGATATTTTGTTTTTGTTCCTATGCTGAAAGGCAAAAACTGAAACAAATAAAAAAAATCGGACATGATTTACGTTAAGAAGTTCATATTTAATGATTTTCAGGTTAATACGTTTGTAATTTCAGATGAATCAGGGGAATGCCTGATAGTTGATCCGGGCTGCTTTACTGCTGAAGAACAAAAAGAGCTTAGGGTATATATTGAAAAAAAGGAATTAAGACCTCAGAAAATTATTAACACACATTGCCATGTTGATCATATTTTAGGGAATGCATATGTGACTGAAAATTATAAAATAGGCGTTGCAGCACATAAGGAAGAGCAACAGCTGCTGGATAATGCAATTGAATTCGGCCAGTTTTTCGGTTTTACAATAGATATTCCTCCCCCCATAAATGAATATATTGAAGATAGCAGTGCGATAAAATTCGGAATGTCACAATTAAGGGCACTTCATGTGCCCGGACATTCAAGGGGCAGTATCGCACTTTACTGCGAGGAGCAGAAATTTATAATAATAGGGGATGTACTGTTTAACGGTAGTATTGGCAGGACTGATCTGCCTGGCGGTGATTTTAAAACTTTAATTAACAGTATCAGAAATAAAATACTGACCCTTCCCGGCGAAGTTACTGTTTATCCGGGCCATGGTCCCTCTACTACAATAAAACACGAAACCGAAACAAATCCGTTTTTATAATAAATTCTTTATTTATTATAAAAAGATTATTAATTTGAGCGTACCAAATTTGGTATTCTATTAACATGAACAAGTATGGCAACGGACAGATTTATTACAAGACATGTGGGTCCTCGTAATCACGAGATAGAAGAGATGCTTCGCAAGATCGGTGTAAGTTCTCTCGATGAATTGATTGACAAGACTATTCCTGAATCTATCAGGCTTGATAAACCTCTGGATATTCCTGAGGAGATGAGTGAGCACGAATATTATAAGCATATAAGGAAAATTGCGTTAAAGAACAGGGTTTTCAGATCATATATCGGCATGGGTTATTACGGAACAATTCTTCCTGCTGTAATAAAAAGAAATATACTTGAGAATCCAGGGTGGTATACCTCCTATACACCTTACCAGGCGGAAATATCGCAGGGCAGGCTTGAAGCTTTGTTAATATTCCAGACAGTTATAATGGATCTTACCGGCATGGAGATTACAAATGCTTCTCTGCTGGATGAAGCTACTGCTGCTGCCGAGGCAATGATCATGACTTTTAATATGCGTTCAAGGGAATCAGTGAGCAGGGGAGCAAACAGGTTTTTTGTAGATGAAAATGTATTCCCGCAGACTATGGACGTTCTTAAAACTCGCTCAAAGCCTTTAGGCATAAACCTGGTAACAGGCAAATATGATAAACTTAAGTGGGATGATAAAATATTTGGTGCATTCATCCAGTATCCGGCAGGTGATGGTGAAATAAGGGATTATTCAAAATTTATTGATGAGGCACATAAGAATGAAGCACTTGTCACTGTGGGTGCTGATCTTATGAGCCTTGTGCTGCTTACTCCACCGGGAGAATGGGGCGCAGATATCGTTGTCGGGTCAACACAGAGATTTGGCATACCTATGGGCTATGGAGGACCGCATGCGGCTTACTTTGCCGCACGGGATGAATATAAAAGGTATGTCCCGGGCCGCATCATAGGGATCACTCATGACAAGGAGAACAGGAGGGCATTGAGGATGGCTCTTCAGACAAGGGAGCAACATATAAAAAGGGAGAGGGCTACTTCAAATATCTGTACATCGCAGGCACTCCTGGCCATAATGGCAGGTATGTACGCAGTGTATCACGGTCCGGCCGGATTAAAACAAATTGCCGGGCGCATACACCATACTGCAGGCATTTTATCCGCAAAGCTCATTGAACTGGGCTACAGCCAGTCTAACGAGTGTTACTTTGATACATTAAAAATTGTTTTGCCAAAAAACCTTTCAAGAGAGGACATAGAGATCCCGGCACTGGACAAGAAGATAAACTTCAGGTATATTGATAAAAAGACGGTTGGCATAAGCATTGATGAGACAACAACCATTAATGATTTAAATGATATTATCGATGTTTTTTCATATGCAGTTAAAATACCTGTGAAGAAAACCGGTGAGCTTGATGAAAAAATATATTTAAATAATAAGTTTTTAAGAAAGAGCGGTTTCCTTGAAGCAGATGTTTTTAAAAGTTATCATTCCGAGACAGAGATTATGCGGTATATAAAGAAGCTCGAGAACAAGGATTTTTCGCTTACACACTCCATGATATCACTGGGCTCATGCACAATGAAGCTGAATGCAGCAGTTGAGCTGTTCCCCTTAAGCTGGCAGGAATTTGGTGATATACATCCTTTTGTCCCTATTGATCAAACCGAAGGATATCAGCAGTTATTTTATGAGCTTGGAAAGTATCTCAAGGTTATTACCGGTTTTCCGGCATTGTCTTTTCAGCCTAACTCAGGGGCAGCGGGTGAGTATACCGGACTTATGGTAATAAGGAAGTATCATGAAAGGAGGGGAGAAGGTCACAGGGATGTCGTTCTAATACCTTCATCTGCCCATGGTACCAATCCGGCCAGCGGTGTGATGGCCGGACTTAAAGTTGTGATTATAAAGTGTGATGATAACGGTAATATTGATATTAATGATCTGAAGGCAAAGGCTGAGTACAATAAAGAATACCTTGCTGCATTTATGGTTACTTATCCGTCTACTCACGGAGTATTTGAGGCCGATATCAGGGAAATGACAGAGATTGTGCATAAAAACGGGGGTCAGGTATATCTTGACGGGGCAAACATGAATGCACTGGTCGGACTCACAAGTCCCGACCGGATAGGTGCCGACGTTTGCCATATTAACCTTCATAAGACTTTCGGGATTCCTCATGGCGGGGGAGGACCGGGAATGGGACCCATAGCAGTGGCAGATCACCTTGTTGAATTCTTACCTGCCCACCCTGTTATCGAGACCGGGGGTATTAATGGCATCACGGCAGTAGCTGCAGCACCATGGGGAAGTGCCAGTATCCTGACAATCTCTCATGGTTACTGCTGCCTCCTGGGAAAGAATGGCCTGACCTATGCATCAAAAATAGCCATTTTAAACGCCAACTACCTGGCATCAATGCTGAATGATTATTATAAGGTGCTGTACAAGGGGGAGAATGGATTTGTTGCGCATGAGATGATCCTTGATTGCCGGGAATTCAAACAGACTTCAAATATTACTGAAACCGACATTGCTAAAAGGTTAATGGATTATGGGTTTCATTCTCCCACATTGTCTTTTCCTGTTCACGGAACATTGATGGTTGAACCTACTGAAAGCGAGTCTTTGCAGGAATTAAACCGTTTCATTGAGGCTATGGTCTCAATATACGATGAGATTAAAGCAATAAGCGTAAATGGAGATACTGAAGATAATGTTCTCAAAAATGCTCCTCATACAGTAAATGCTGTTACTGCAAATGACTGGCCATATAATTATACAAGGCAGAAAGCAGCCTTTCCATTGCTGTGGTTAGAGGATAACAAACTATGGCCGTCCGTTGCCCGTATCGATGATGCATATGGAGACAGGAATCTAATATGCTCCTGCACTCCTGTTACTGGTGATCAATAAAATGTTTTCATTAATTTTGTTAAAAAAACTGGCAGCGGGGTTACTTTTTTATATAAACAGGAATTAAACATTGGCTGGTAACAATTATTCAGAAAAAGAGCTTGTCCGGGGCATCATCAATGAAAATAATGATGTTATCCTGTATATTTATAATAACAGCTTTAGGCCTGTAAGACACATGATAACAAGAAACAGCGGAAGCGAAGAAGATGCCCGGGATATTTTTCAGGACTCTCTAATAATATTATATAAAAAACTGAAGGCCCGAAACCTGAAACTTAAATGTTCTGTCAGCACTTTTATTTATTCCATTGCCAGGTTATTATGGCTTAAGGAGCTAAAAACAAGAGGAGCGGTAACTAAAAGAATTGATGATTATGATGGCTGGGCAGATGAGGAGAATAATATTGCCAGAATATACGAGGAGAATGAAAGACTTAAATTTTACAGAAGAATATTTGATCAGCTAAGTGAAGATTGCAGGAAAATTTTAAAGATGGTAATGAATAGCTATACAATAGCTGAGATTACAAGTATCATGGGATACAGTTCAGAACAGCATACAAAAAACAGGAGGTACCGCTGTAAAAAAGCACTGGTCAACCGAATTATTCAAAATCCAGAATACAATGAACTCAAGAATGAGGTCCACAATATTGATAGAGAAATACCTCGATGGTACGCTAAAAGGTGAGAAGCTAAAAGCTTTTATTCATCAGCTCCAATACGACAGTGAACTCCGGGAACTCGTTGCTCTTCACCGTGAAGTTAATGACAGCATAAGGGAGGAAGATGTCATCAGGTTCAGGGATAAACTTGAAAAAGCATACCTGCAGTTCAGAAGGACGGAAATCAGCAGCAAGAAATCAATTCCCGGAGTACAAGCCCCACGCATGAAGACCGCTTTGCATAAGCATATGCTTCTCGTTGCAGCCGGACTTACACTTTTAATAATCCTGGGTGTCCTTTTTTATGGATTAAGACACAGGGAATATACGTTTGATAAATTGTATAGTATGTATTACAAGCCATACTTACCCGATATTATAATCAGGTCCGATTCTGACAAAGCTGATGCGATGGGTGAAGCTATATTATTATATGACCGGGGAAGCTATAGCGCAGCATATAATAATTTACTCGGTATGGTTAACGAAGACAGTGAAAACTACATGGCACGGTTTTATTTAGGGCTGTCCTGCATGGAGCAAAATAAATTTGAAGAAGCTATAATTCAGTTTAATAGTATTATTAAAAACTGCAGAAGTACCCTGATTTACCATTCGCAATGGTATCTGGCATTATGTTACCTTAAAAACAACAATACAAGGGAGGCCAAAGATCTTCTGGAAACAATAATATCAGGAGATACATATTACAGTAAAAAAGCTGAAAATTTACTGAAGAAACTTGGTTAGTTTTTACCTGCCCGCCGGTTTCTTTTTATCACTATATATACCAGCAAAGCCAGTAAAATTAAGGCTGCTGCAAAAACCCACCAGCCAATACCCTTTTTTGGGGGAAGCGGACAGGTGTTGCCAAATACTATGTAGCCCGCCCAATAGTATGGATGAGTCTTGAGCGGATCCGCACTTTCCAGGTAATCGATCTTTGCCAGCTGCATGGCATTGTCTTTATTATTTCCCTGTGAAAGATAAGTATAGAATTTTTTCATCAGCTCGAGGCTGGCCCTGTCAGCAACTGACCACTGCGTTAATAATAAACCCGAGCATCCTGAAAATACAAATCCCCTGGCAAGGCTTAGCAGTCCCTCCCCCTTTTGTATTTTTCCGTATCCGGTATTGCAACCGCTGAGAACAACAAGGTTTGCATTCAGTTTAGTGCCAAAAAGCTCAAATGTATGTAATAATCCGTCTTCGGTGCCTTTTTCGTGCGGGGTAAAGACCATTTTCGAATACATCGGGTCTTTGTCATCAATTATAGTATGCATTGCCAGGTGGATAATATTATAGTTACCGGCATACTTTTTAAAGTTCTCCTCTGAAGCACTTTTGTTTTTATATATTCTGCTTTTATATAGTCTGGATATGAAATTTGCTTCTTCTTTAATTCCGACAAGGGGATAAAGTGTGGGCATGTCACTGAAAACCGTATCATTTTCGTGATGGCCGGTATAATAAATATCTTCATATTCGGGGACAAATGAAACAAGCCTTTCTTTTTTATTTTTTTGAGTTCCGCGGTTCATCAGCAGTGAGGCCGAGTATGCATAGCTTACAGGATAGTCTCTGACAAGGTAAGGTAGCTTACTGAAGTCTGCAATAACTGAAGCAGGAGCATCGCCCGTTATTAATACCTCAAAAGGTATGAGGTTGATAACTTCATCCGGCACGATGATTATTCTTTTGTCTTTAATCTCATTTACAACAGGCTCAATTAATATTTTATATAGATTATGGGATATTTTTATAAAATTGCAATAATCTTCAATGTCATAGTTACCGTACTTATTGTCTGTCAGTATTTTTCTCATCTCAAGTATTTTTTCTGCAAGGCTGTCCGGTTTTAACTGCATATAGCAGGTAAATGTATCCCTGGTAACAACAAAAGTGTACAGCTCTTTCCATGTAACGGTATATTCAATCAATGCCTGGTCTTTTTCCAGTGAGGACCTGACAAGCCCGACAGGGGTTGCGGACCTGTTATATTTCAGATCATAATACCTGGGAAATCTTTTTTCAAGTAAATTTATCAGCTTTTCTTCTTTTTGTTTCAGTTCGAACAACCTTGACTTCATTGCATCTGATTCAGGGGATGATGTATGCCCCATTTCACCGGCAGCATCAATCCTGAAATTCAGTACGGCAATTTCATTCTTTATTTTCAGTTCATAATTTATAAGCGAATCTGGAATATCTGCAAACTGCTTTGCTTTTTCTTCATTAATATATGATGTCAGCATCAATGCTTTGCTTTTTTCAGAGTGAATGAAAGCTTCTTCAAGGTATTTGCAGTCATTTGTCAATTCATATATTATCATTGCACTCCATACCGCATTATTAAGGGTTATTTTCTGATGAGGCAGGTTGTTTATTTTTGAACTCTCATCACTTACACCGGTATAGACTTTTTCCTCGAGTCCAGCTGCCAGTTTATAACATTCGAAGTTTGCCTTCATGTCTCTGATATCTTTGGATACCTCTTCAAAGTATTTTCCAAATGTATATGCTTTCCTTTTGTAAGTTTCTATAAGCTGGTATTTGTCATAAGCATCTTCAAATTCGGGATTTTCATAAATATCTGTGCTGTTAAAGCTATTTGTGGCTGCTATTAGTCCTTTTTGAATTGTATCCAGGGCTCTCTCATATTCACCCATCCTGGAATAATATCTTCCCAGCTCCCTCAGTATTATTGCCATCTCACGGTTTCTGTATACATTGTTACCTGAGGCTATATCGTATGTCATATCCAGATATTTCTTCTCCTTTTTAAATTCTTTTATTTTTTTATATAGAAGGCTTTTTGCGAAATATAGATAAAATAAGGGCTGTTCAGCTTTACCGGATTGATTTTTTGCTTCTCTCTCAGCCAGATTGTAATAATAATCTGACCTTTCAAAATCATTTAATAATGAATAATTAAGTCCTATAAAATAGTAAGAATAGACAGGTGAAACACCTGTATTCTTTATAAATCCCAGACTCTTAAGGAAGTATTCATTGGATATGGCATATTCTTTTTTGTCGCTGAATATACAGGCAAGTTTGTCATAGCTCAGGTAAATATATTCATTCAGCGCAGCTGACATTTCTGCCATTTTCAGAGATTTTTCAAAATATACTATAGCCCTGTCAAGTTTATCCATAAACATCATTGCTCTACCCTGAAAGTAATACAGTATGCAGTATTTATAGTGAGTTGAACTGTAATTGGATGTCAGTATGCTTTCTGCAATATCCAGGTATTCAGTTGCCTTGTTAGTATTCCATAAAATACTGTAATAAAGACTGCAGGTTATGTATGTGTCAAACATTACTTTGCTTTTGGGGTATTGAAGTGAGTCGATTAAATAAACACACCTGTTAAAGTAATCACGGGCATCAGTAACACTGCCAATAAAAATGTGAAGATTAATTATGCGGCCAAGTATGTCAATAAGAACAGTATTATCCTTACAATACTTATCATATAAGTCAAGGGATGCCATGTAATAATTCTCTGCCACTTTATAATTTGTTTTTTTCTGGTTTGCATCACCCAGTCCGTTATATATCTGTATCAACAGTCTGTAATTTATATTCTCTGTCTTTTCATTTTCATTTCTTATCTGTTCAAAAATATTTATTGCAGCATCGTTATTACCGGTTATATTAAGATATTTCCCCTTCAGGATACAATATTCAGAATTAATTAGAGTATTTGCTTTTAACTGGTTGTAGTAATTTATATAAATTTTCTCAAGCAGCAGATCAAGACTATCAAATTCACCTTTGTCCAGCATTTCCTTTCCCTTATTTATTAAACCGGGAAAAATGTTACTCCTGTACCGGCTGTCTTTATCTTTTTCTGACACTGAACAGGCAGGCGATTTCAAAATGAAAAATGCACCAAAGAAAACAAGGAAACATGATTTAACAAATAACGAATTCATAATTTCATATTGTACCTGTGAATATTATACAAAAATATTATTTATATAAATACTTGATATTGTTTTGCGATTTCTTTAATTTAATCCTTATTTCAGCGGATACCGAAAAGCATACAGAGTAGGTAACACAGAATTAAAACTTTTAATTATGAAAAACTGTGAATTGCCGTTATGGTTATTAAAAATGGGTGAAGAGGATGATGAGGAAAAGCCTAAAAAACCCACACCCCCGTGATGCTTCTATAGATTAAATCCTTAGCAGAAAAAACTGTACAATCTGTATTATTAAGATTCCCGGTATAAAGAAATAGCTGGAGCCAAATTATTTTTTTGTGATGCATTTTGTGCAGTTTTTTTATGTTCTACCCTCAACATAATTTCTCCATTTCTCAATTAATGTCCGCATGTCATCAGGCAGAGGGGAATCAAAAGACATGTGTTCTCCTGTTGCAGGATGGACAAATCCCAGTGATTTTGCATGCAGTGCATGCCTTGGCAAAATCCTGAAGCAGTTTTGCACAAATTGCCTGTATTTTGTGAAGGTTGTGCCCTTTAATATTTTATTGCCGCCATACCGTTCATCATTAAAGAGGGGGTGTCTGATATGTTCCATGTGAACTCTTATCTGGTGTGTCCGGCCTGTTTCAAGCCTGCACTCTATAAGATTTACATATCCCAGCCTTTCAATAACCTTATAATGCGTTACAGCATGCTTGCCGTAGTCTTCAGCAGAGAATACCTGCATTTTCATCCTGTCTTTTCTGCTCCTTCCTATATACCCCGATACGGTCCCTTCGTCGCTTTCAAGGTTACCCCACACCAGTGCTACATATTTCCTTTCAACAGTGTGGTCATAAAATTGCTTTGCAAGTTTATTCAAAGCAATCTCTGTTTTGGCAACAACAAGTATTCCCGAAGTGTCTTTGTCAATCCTGTGCACCAGTCCCGGCCTTATTTCACCGCTTTTATACAGGGGCAGGTCTTTTAAATGATAGCATAATGCATTTACCAGCGTACCTGTATAATTGCCATGTCCGGGGTGAACAACCATTCCGGCGTTCTTATTAACAATAATTATATTGTCATCCTCATATATTATATTGACTGGTATGTCCTCGGGTATAATCTCAATTTCCCTGGGAGGGTGGGGGAGGAGGATTGATATTACATCATTTGGTTTTACCCTGTAATTGGGTTTAACAGGAGTGTCGTTAACAAGTATATTACCGGCCCGGGAAGCGTTCTGTATCCTTGTCCGTGAAACATTCTCAAGCTTGTTGGATAAATATTTATCAATCCTCAGTATGCCCTGGCCCTTATCAACATTAAACCGGTGGTGTTCAAACAGTTCATTTTGTTCGTTAAGTTCCTCCTGCATTGTAGATTTATTGTATTAGCGGGATATTATGAATTTCCTGTTGACAGGACGCAATCCGTGTCCGCTTAACCTCAAAATATATAATCCCGGCCTTAATCCTGATACATTTATGACCTGAGTCACATTTTGCGACTGGTAAACTATTCTTCCCGAGAAATCATATATTGCTGCCGATAGATACTTATTATCAATCGGGGTATTATATTGAATATTAATATAATCATCAGCAGGATTGGGATAAATTTTCAGTATTTCTTTATCTGTTCCTTCAGCTGTTCTTATGGAAGTGGTTAACTGCTTTGTCCCCATCACCAGCCTGATCATAAGTGAGCCTTCGACAGCCGGACTTTCATCAAATGATTTCCACATACCGGTGATGTTGGTCAGGATATTTTTTTTATTGGCATTATTGATATCATATCCCAGATTCAAAAACTCCTCGGTAGTCTGCTGCCAGCCAACAAAAATTGTGTCCGATACAATCAGCAGTGTGTCAAGCGTATACCTTGTAAATTCATTTAGCCCTTGCAGGGTGTCGGGATACAAATAAGGACTCTGTTCAGGGTCCTGAGGATATATCAGCTTACCCGGCAATCCTTTATAATTATCCCATATACATAACCTGAATGATTTTGAAGAGGTAAAATTGTTCCTGGTTTTGTTAAAATAGAAATCAACGGCCCTGATGGTATCGGTTTTATAAAGCCTGAACCTGTATGCAAGAAGTGCACCCCTCGATGATTCGCCTGAAATGCCAAATCCGTATTCAGCGGTACCGTCATCATAGGCATAATAGTCAAGGAATTTTTCAATTCTTTTTACAGTATCATTTCCTTTGTAGTGTTCGGTATTTTTAAAGTAGGCGGCAACCTCAAACAGTCCGGTTTCAAATTCAGTTTGCTGGTAATAGGGTTTGAACCTGTCACCCCTGTCGATTATGGAATTGTTAAGGAATTTTTCCGTTATGCCTTTATCCGGATAAGGTTCAATAAAATATGTATTATTATTAAGGTCTTTTATATAATACTGCCGGGTTACTGCTGTTGAGTCGTGGGGTGGTGTAAGCCGCTCATAGGCATTCCTTATAAATATGGGGATAGTGTCTATTCTTTCATCGGTAATAACGTTGTCTATATGTGACCAGGGTACCGATTCATAGTATCTTAGCGTTGATCGCAGGGGACTTATAAAAGCAATGTCATTAATATCTGAATGTTCTTCTGCCGGACGGTCATCGAGTTGAATATAATCGAGATGCCACTGATCTGAGTTGCTTAATGCTCCCTGTCCCTGCACCACTTCTTTCGATGAGATGCTTGTATAGTTCCTGAACCGGAATTTAAAACCGTCCTCAAACAGGCTGTCAGCAATCGGAATAATAACCTGGATAAACGTGTCTGTGGGCCATATCTCAGCTTTCCATGCAGTTCCTGTCCACGAGTTGTCTTTTACAGAATATAATTCCAGCAGCAGGGAGTCCTTTTCTTCCGGGGGTTCTCCTTTACCCCCTGCCTGGTACCAGAAGCTCAAAGTTACCGGTTGTCCGCTCCCCTTGTAAGCTGAAAGGTTGACAGGTCTTGAAGTTAGTGTGTCAGAAGGGGTGATATCATTACCTTTAGCATAGATGTTGCCCTCGTCATCAATAGCATCTAGCGTAGCAACACCTATTGACAGCGGCTCAACAGGATATGATGAGTTAATAAAGGCATATTTGTCCTCCCACAAATCAGGATCCGGGAAAACAGAGGAGGTGGAAAAATCATCAAAGAAGGGCAGGGTTAGCTGCTCAGTGCTTTCTGTGCTTTTCATCCTGGAATGGTAATTTTTGAGCCTGCTTTTTATAAGCCGGTTTTCAGTAAGACCGATGATCTCCTGGCTATAACCGTTATAACAGTATAGAGTTGCCAGGAATATTATACAGCTATTCTTAATAAATTTAATCATCCCATTCATTATCCAGAGTGTCTGCTGATACATAGTATTCCAGTTTGCCGGAATCAACAGTTAGCCATACATCTATTGAAGAACCTAACGGTATTAACTGGCTTTTATTATGTGCCGGTATTTGTTTGAAAATTATGGCCCTCATGGAATCTTCATAATCAAAGACTGAGGAATCGTATGTTGGCTTTCCTATTTTGAGCACAATGCTGGCAAGTATGCTTTGCGCTTCCTGTATAGTATAACCGACAATTACAGGTACAACAGTCTTTTCGTTGCTTAATCCTTTTCCTATAACAAGGTCTATCCTGGAGTTTCTTACCAGTGTATCTCCTTTTTTTATTGGCAGGCCGTTATATTTTTGTTCCAGCACTTCATTAATTGCCAGGTCGGGCTCATAAATCATCTCACCGACCCTGAGTCCGCAGGATTTTAGTTTTGCCAGAGCCTGCCTCAATGTGAGGTTGACCAGATCAGGCATAACGATATTTTCAGGATTCACCGAATTTATTGTAAGGAATATCTTGCGGTTCTTTTTAACAATGGAACCTGGTGCAGGATGCTGATCCACAACTGTTCCCCTTTCAAATTCATTAACGTAAACAGAGTCAAACAGTACATATTTCAGTTTTTTCTGTGACAGAACATCCTGAGCCTCCTTAATTGTCAGTCCGGTTAGATCAGGTACCGAGAAGGCCTGGTTATGGCGGGTATATATTTTTAGCCATTTAAAGATCAGAAAGATAATTATAAGAAATAAAATGAATGCCAGTATAAGGTTTCTTAATAACAAATGCCTGGTAATATACGAGTAGACATTATTAAGTTTCATAAATATTGGAAATTGCAAATACTATTAACTGATTAATATTACTCGCAAAAATAAGATTATATTGTATTATTTACATTATAATCGCTGTTGTTTTACCAGATTTTGTTATTTATCCCTGAGGATATGGCAAACACGGCCGCCATTTTTTTCAAAGTAGTCCTGGTGGTATTCTTCTGCCGGATAGAAGGTTGTGGCCGGCACTATTTGCGTGACTGCCTTATTTTTAAAGACACCCGACATGTCAAATGCTTCCTTTGACTTTTCAGCGGCGATTTTTTGGTTCTCATTATGATAAAATATTGCAGACCGGTACTGGTTGCCAACATCATGACCCTGCCTGTCGGGTGTGGTAGGATTGTGAAGCCGCCAGAAGTAATCCAGCAGTTCTTCGTAGCTTATTACACCGGGATTATATATTACCTGCACTGCCTCGGCATGACCTGTTTTACCAGTGCACACCATCCTGTAGTCAGGATTCTCAATATTGCCACCGGTATACCCGGCAGTTGTTTCCACGACGCCGTCAATCTTTTTAAGTATATCTTCTACTCCCCAGAAACATCCTGCTGCGAATGTTGCGGTATCAAGTCCGCTTTCGCTGTCAGTCTTCTTTTCGGGCTTTTCCTCAAAAAGCCTGAGATATTCTCCATAACCCTCTTTCTCGAGATCTTCGAGCGGTATAAACTTTAATGCAGCAGAATTAATACAATATCTTAATCCCGCAGGCTGGGGACCGTCGTTAAATAAATGGCCCAGGTGTGAATTGCTGTTTTTGCTCCTTACCTCTGTCCTGACCATCCCGTGGCTATAATCAAGCTTTTTTATGATATTATCCTTTTTCAGCGAACTGGCAAAGCAGGGCCAGCCTGTACCTGAATCAAATTTATCCAGAGAGCTGAACAGGGGTTCGCCTGTGATGATATCAACATAAATTCCCTTTTCCTTATTATTCCAGTATTCATTATGGAAGGGCGGTTCTGTCGCATTTTCCTGGGTTACTGAATACTGCACAGGAGTTAATATATTTTTTAGTTCTTCCTTATTCACTTTTTTATTGTTTTGATTATAGCAGGAGGTTGTAATAAATAAATTTACTATAATTAATAATAATACACTTCTCCTATTCATAATTTCTGCCTTTTTCAGTAGTGGTTTTAATATAAAACAATCCACACAAGGAATTGTTTTTTCTTTGAACATTATGAAAATTCTTTTGTTGTAACTTTGCAGAAAATTTGACAAAGAT
This sequence comes from uncultured Bacteroidales bacterium, assembly GCA_964534745.1. Lineage (GTDB taxonomy): Bacteria > Bacteroidota > Bacteroidia > Bacteroidales > UBA10428. The sequence continues at coordinate 11,271 of CAZHQW010000021.1, read as the reverse complement.
GACCTGTAAACTTTTAGAAGGAAAAAAGGGGCTGATTTTTGGTGTGCTGAACGAGAAATCCATTGCATGGAAGGTTGCCGAGAAGTCCTTCAGCGAGGGTGCCTCACTTGTACTTACCAATACAGCCGCTGCCCGCCGCATGGGTGATACAGACAAGCTGGCAAAAAGACTGAATGCAGAAGTTATCACTGCCGATGCCACAATCATGGAAGATCTGGATAACCTGGTAAAGAGAACCATGCAGATTTTCGGGGGACAGTTTGATTTTATCCTGCATTCTATAGGTATGTCTCAGAATGTCAGAAAGGGATTGTCCTATGACAATCTCAGGTATGATTTCTTTATTAAGACACTGGACATATCGGCTTTATCATTTCACAGGATACTGTCAACATCATACAAGATGGATGCAATAAAGGAATGGGGCTCAGTGGTGGCCCTGTCTTATATCGCTTCACAACGTACACTGCACGGATATAATGATATGGGAGATGCTAAGGCCCTGCTTGAGGTAATAGCCAGAAGTTTCGGCTATATTTATGGCAAGAACAGGAAGGTGCGCATAAACACCATTTCGCAGTCGCCGACACTTACAACTGCAGGAAGCGGTGTTAAAGGAGTGGAATCGCTCCTTGACTTCTCAAACAAGATGTCACCCCTGGGAAACGCTACGGCCGAAGATTGCGCCAACTTTTGCATCACACTGTTTTCTGATCTTACAAGAAAAGTAACAATGCAAAACCTTTTTCACGACGGCGGATTCTCAAGCATGGGTATGAGCCTTGAAGCAATGAAACATTACGACAGCATTAAGAACAACATAAATGAATAGTTATGGCATACACATTACAACCCGGAGATAAAGCCCCGGATTTCAGTTTACCTGCTACCGACGGCAAAACATACAGGCTGTCGGATTTTAAGAATAAATACCTGGTAGTGTTTTTTACCTGTAACCATTGTCCCTATGTTTTGGGGTCGGATGAAGTAACAAGACAAACGGTTGAGAAATTCTCATCCAGGGATGTCAGATTTGCAGGTATAAACTCAAACAGCAGGAATACTTATGAAGAAGACAGTTTTGAGAATATGGTAAAGCGTATGAACGTCTATAGGTTCCCATGGATATACCTTTATGACGAAACCCAGGAAATAGCAAAAGCTTACGGAGCCCTCAGGACACCGCATTTTTATGTTTTTAATGAAAAAAGAGAGCTTTTGTATACAGGACGGGGAGTCGACAGTCCGAGAGATACATCAAGGATGACCGTAAATGATCTTGACCGTGCATTAACAGAGCTTACGGAGGGCAGGACAGTTACAGTTCCGGTTACAAATCCTATTGGTTGCAACATAAAGTGGGAAGGTAAAGATCCGCACTGGATGCCCGCCGATGCATGTGACCTGGTTTAAAAAAGATACACGCAACCAAATCCGGCTTCAGATCATCTTCATTATAATGAAGATGATTAGTCTGATATATTGTGTTCTTGTTTTTATCCTTGTATCATGTGAAAAAAAATACGGCTCCCTGGAAAGGGAGAAGTATTTTGATCCCCATAATATAGATTCACTTGCATTAATGGATATAGACAGCTTCTGGGATGATTCGGATGGCAATATTACAGTCTCGGATTATCATGTTTTTTCAGGATTAGTTAACGATACCGGATTCATTGCAGGTTACAGGTACAGCGGAAATGAAAAGGGTATAGCTATAAGTGTTTATACAACCAGGGATGAGGCAATAGAAGCTTTTAACTACAGAAAAGACATTGTTGCATGTGTGATATTGCAGGGCGAGTCAAAAGAAATCATTAACGAACAGTGGTGGTATTCTGACTGTATTCCGAAATGTGTATTTGTGAACAGATGGAATACAATTATAGAAGTATATTATTACTATGCAAGCTATGAGGAGGTCAAGAGTATTTTATATGCAGCTGCAAATGATATAATACAAAGGGTGGATAAATTCAGTGCGTATACTTACTGATTGAAACTAATTCTATAAA
>CAZHQW010000021.1:0-9156 GCA_964534745.1 uncultured Bacteroidales bacterium | reverse complement strand
CAAAATAAATTAACAAAATTTAACTTTTCTTTTACAATAAATCACAAGTTTATACGTCTAATAATAAACAAACTATAAAGAAGTTTTTTGGCATAAATATTGCATGTAATAAAATGAAAGTCTTAGAGTCTTTAAAGTAGTTTTTTCATAATAATTGTTTTAAGTAGGTTAGGGTTAATAGTTAATTTTAAAAAGTCCCGTGGCAACACGGGATTTTTTTTGTTCCCCTCCTCTGATTGGCATATCGTCCATATCCTGTATTAATTCAATAATGCTTTAATGGCAATATTACCAATAAGATAAAAAATATTCGTAAATTTATATTTAATAACCAATACTTTTATAAACCATGAAAGAACAGTTAAATCTTTTCGTTGAAAGCTCGCAGCAATTTTTAAATCAGGTTGCTACTGCTTTGCCTCAGATCATTGGGGCTTTGCTACTGCTAATCATAGGCTGGATTATCGCGAAAGTTTTAAAAAATCTTTTAGTTAAAGGTCTCAAGTTAATCAGATTTTCATACCTAACTGAAAAGGCCGGAATAGAGAAGTTTTTAAGGGAGGGCGGAATTACGGTAACAGCTGTTGATATTATTGGAACCCTTGTCTATTGGATAGTTATGCTGCTGGTTATTCTGGCAACACTAAATAGTATTAAGCTGACCGCCGCTTCAACACTATTTAATGAAATTATGTTATTCATTCCAAACATTATTGTAGCTATACTAATCTTAATTATTGGTGTGTATTTAGCCCGGCTTATATCCCAGATTATTACTACTTCCTTAAAAAGTATGAAAGAATCTACAGCCGACACTATAGGCAAGATAAGTTATTATGCCATCCTTGTTTTAACAGTGTTCATTATTCTGGGACAGTTAAACATAGCAACGGAAATTGTAAGCAGCGCATTCCAGATCTTGTTCGGGGCACTATGTCTTGCGTTGGGACTAGCATTTGGATTAGGAGGCAAGGAGTGGGCAGCAGAGATTATAGATAAATACCTTAAAAAGAAAGAATAACCGGGTGTAATTTCGAATAGATATTAATGGAGTTTACCGGGTGGTTAAAAACATTAAAATAAAGGCTATCCTATAAGGAGATTGAGGATAGTCTTTATTTTTTCCATCATAGTCCGGTTGTTAAAGTCTGATTGCAGCTAAAGAAAATATCCCGGGAATCGACATAATGATGGGAAAGTCACTAATTTAATGCTGTTGTAAGTTCACTGACCGTATTTTGGCTATATGAAAATTATTCATATACTATTTGTTAATATTCTGATATTTAGTAATTGCCGATATTACCATACTGCAAATAAAACTTGCAATAGCATAGTTGACCAGATGGAGAAGTCGTTGAAGTGCGAGTTGCTGGAAGTATGGTATCCGGCTTCCATGGACACTGCGTTTGGGGGATTTTTAAGTGATTTCACATATGACTGGAAACCATCGGGACCGCAAAACAAGATGCTTGTGTGCCAGTCCAGGCATTTATTGACAACTTCAAAGGCAGCGATATTTTACAATGATGACCGTTACTGTGAGCTGGCACGGCATGCATTTCTGTTTTTAAGGGATAAGATGATAGATAAAGAATACGGGGGTTTTTACATGCTTCTCGACCGTGAGGGACAGCTTGCCGGTGGCAGTTTTGGAGACAGTAAGATAACGTACGGAAATGCATTTGCCATATATGCGCTGGCAGCTTACTATGGAATGTCTGCTGACACTTCAGCTCTATGTCTGGCATGCGAAACCTTCATATGGCTTGATAAATATGCACATGATCGCGTATATGGCGGGTTTTATAGTATACTAGGGCGTGATGGCTCACGGATCGAAGCGGGCGAAAGTAATGCAGGCAAAGTTAACTGGGTGAAGACGAACTGGAAAGACCAGAATACGTCAATTCATCTCCTGGAAGCCTTTACCGAGTTATATAAGGTATGGCCTGACAGCCTTCTCAGGGAGCGCCTTATGGAGATGCTGGTTTTGATAAGAGATACCATAACAAATAACAGGGGCTCGCTGACTCTCTTTCTTCAGGAGGACTGGATGCCGGTATCGTTTCGTGATTCATCCGGGGCGGTAAGGAAGTCAAACTACTACTTTGATCACATTTCCTTTGGACATGATGTTGAAACAGCATACCTTCTCTCTGAAGCATCTCAAATATTGGATATTGAAAATGATACGTTAACAGCCAGGATCGCCAAAAGGATGGTTGATCATGCCCTCAATAACGGATGGGATAGTGAAAGGGGCGGATTTTATGATGCAGGCTACTGCTTCAATGATGATGGTCCGGTTACTATAATTAACGATACCAAGGTTTGGTGGACACAAGCCGAGGGATTGAATGCACTGCTTTTAATGTCCTTACTTTATCCGGGAGAAAGCAAGTATTACAATTCCTTTATGAAACAGTGGGAATATATAGATAAGTACCTGATTGATCATAAGCATGGAGGGTGGTACGAAGAGGGACTGGATAACAGTCCGGATAAACTGAAGGCACCCAAAGGGTATGACTGGATGATAAATTACCATAATGCCCGTGCATTAATGAACTGCATACAAATGTCAAAGAAATGAAAATAAAAATTATAACTGCCGGCGGCACTATTGACAAGGTCTATTTTGACAGGATGAGTGATTACAAGGTCGGTGAACCTATGATAAAGGAGATGCTTAAGGAAGCAAATTTCAGTCTTGATGTCAGCTTCAGGTCTGTTTTAAAAAAAGACAGCCTTGATTTTACTGACGAGGACCGGGAGCTGATAAAAAAAATTGTTGATGAAGACAGTTGCAGTCATATTGTAATTACTCATGGTACCGATACTATGATTGACACAGCCAGGGTCCTGCAGAGTATAAAAGGCAAGGTTATTGTACTGACAGGCTCCATGCAGCCTGCGAATTTTAAATTCTCAGATGCCCCCTATAACATAGCCTGCGCCCTTATGGCAGTCCAGTTACTCAATCCCGGCGTTTATATAATAATGAACGGAAAGGTTTTTGATCCTGCCAATGTAAAAAAGGATCGTAAGTCCAATTCCTTTATTGAGCAAAGACCAGGAAAGAACAAGTAGAAAATAATTAATTTTTTTGAACCAAATCAGGTATCAATTGTTTAGATACTAATATGGTTAAGTAGTTTTAGGGTTAATATTTATTACTAGCCTGAAAGCCCCGGAGATATCCGGGGCTTTTCTTTAATTATCCGAAAAATTGAATTTATCATATTTTATTTTTATCTTTAATTGTGCATTATTTAATTGGGCTTTAATCAGGATAAGTAGACAGATTAATTAATTAGTTTTCCAGGTTCCTTTAATAAGGAATTATATGTTATATGTGATACTCTAAGATTTAATATCGTTATTTATGTCCGAAGAAAAAAACCTTACCTATGAAATAGATCTGGATAATAACCTGTTGACAGAGATATTTGTTGGTGATTATGATATTAATGATGTTCTGGCCTTTCAGAAAAAAGTGTATGAAGACAAAAAATATGACAGGCCGTTAAATGTATTGCTTGATTTGAGAAGATCTTCCCCGCAATTTTCAGTAAATGAGCTGGATAATCTTGTATTGGACAGCCTGAGATTTGGGAATACTTCAAAAGATGTCAAGATAGCTTTTTTATCCGGTCTGCCGAGACATGTAGTTGATTCGGTTATAATTGAAAGTATTTTTAAATCAAAGAAAGTCAAGGCCGAAGCAAAGGCATTTTCAACAATTGAAGCGGCTCTTGACTGGCTAAATGTTCGGCGTTAAGAAATCCGGTTACTTATTGAAAGCGTTTTTCCAGTTCTGTAAGCTGGTCTTTCAGCTCTTTCGGGAACCGTTCACCGAAAATTTTATGGTGTTCCTTAATTAGTTCAATTTCTTCCTTCCATTTGTTTTTATCAACTGACAGCAGTAATTCAAGGTTTATGTTTTTATCCTCCAGTCCGTTTATATCAATGGCATCTGTAGTGGGCACAAAGCCTATCGGGGTTTTCGCTGCTTTTCCTGTTCCTTCGCAGCGTTCAAAGATCCATTTCAGCACACGTACATTATCCCCAAATCCAGGCCATAGCCAGTTGCCGTTTTCATCTTTCCTGAACCAGTTTACAGAGAATATTTTTGGAAGCAGATTTTTATCCTTTGCACCTTGTCCTATTTTAATCCAGTGACTGAAATAATCCGCCATATTGTACCCGGTAAAGGGCAGCATGGCAAAAGGATCCCGGCGCACACCCGCTTTGAGTCCGATCGCTGCAGCCGTAACTTCGGATCCTGCAACCGAACCGATAAATGTACCGTGATTCCAGTCGAATGATTCATACACAAGTGGGATAGTGGAAGGCCGGCGTCCCCCGAAAAGAAAAGCAGAAATAGGAACTCCTTTCGGGTCTTCCCATGCCGAATCAATAACCGGACACTGACTGGCCGGAGCAGTAAAACGGGCATTGGGATGGGCTGCGGGCTTACCTGAAAGGGGATCATACTTTTCATCGGTCCATGTTATTGTTCCTTCAGGAATATCATATCCAATACCTTCCCACCATACATCTTTATCCGGAGTAAGGGCCGTATTGGTGAAAATGGAATTTTTTGTCATAGAGAGCATGGCATTCGGATTTGTTTCCATGGAAGTCAGCGGAGCGACACCAAAGAATCCGTACTCGGGATTTATAGCATAGAGGCGTCCGTCTTCACCAAATTTCATCCATGCAATATCGTCACCGACACATTCGACTTTCCATCCGGGTATGGTAGGAACAAGCATGGCCAGGTTTGTTTTGCCACAGGCACTGGGAAAGGCAGCGGCAATATATCTTTTCACTCCTTTCGGATTGGTTATTCCAAGGATAAGCATATGTTCGGCCATCCAGCCTTCATTTTTAGCTATATATGATGCGATCCTCAGTGCCAGGCACTTTTTTCCCAGCAGGGCATTTCCTCCGTAACCGCTTCCATATGACCATATTTCCTGCGTTTCGGGGAAATGTGTGATATATTTTTGTTCGATGGGAGCACAGGGCCATTTTTTATCCTTCTGCCCCGGCTTTAGCGGATATCCGACTGAATGGACACATGGTATAAAGTCACCGTTACCGAGGATGTCGAGAACAACCTTCCCCATCCTTGTCATTATCCTCATATTGGTAACAACATAAGGTGAATCGGTCAGCTGAATCCCGATCTTTGCAATTTTTGAACCCAGGGGGCCCATGCTGAAAGGAATAACATATAAAGTCCTTCCTGTCATGCAGCTTTTATATGATTTTAACAGTGTTTCTTTCATTTCATCCGGGTCAGCCCAGTTATTTGTCGGTCCCGCATCTTCTTTGGTCTTTGTACAAATAAATGTCCTGTTTTCAACGCGTGCCACATCGCTGGGATCTGACTGAAAATAATAACTGTCAGGCCTTTTTGCTTCATTCAGTTTGACTGCCGCCCCCGATGCTGCGCAACCTTCCAACAAGCGGTTGTACTCGGCATCGGATCCGTCGCACCAGTGAATTTTATCAGGCTTGCATATTTCCGCCCATTCGTTGACCCAGTTAATTAGTTTTTGATTGTTTGTCATCATTGTTGGTTAATTTAATAATTAGTATATAGTATCTTTAGTTGTCCATGTCCTTGCATGCATTATACAGGTTTTCAACCAATTCAGGAATTGCTGATTGGGGTACAGATGAAAATGCGAGCCTTATAACATCTCCGAAGACAATAACGCCTGTACCGTATTTGTTGAGCAGGTGCATCCTCACCTGCTCGGCATCCAGACCCTTATTTAGTTTTACACACATAAAATAGCCGGAATTAAAAGGCAGAGGCTCAATATATTCCGAATATTTCGGCAGGTATATAGTATTTTTGAGTTTCGTATATCTTGATTTCAGAATATCATACTTTTTTCGCTTCGAGTTGGCGTAGTTTTTATGCGAATAGACGGCCAGAAGAGCGGACTGGGAAAGATGACTGATATTTGAGATGTTTCCGCGAACAGCTCCGGCAGTCTTGTTTTCCAGCGCTTCATACAGTCCGGGTGTTCCGTTCTTTATGCCAAAAGTGATAAAGCCGACCCTGAATCCCCAGACATAATCCTCTTTGGTGGGACCGTCGAGCTTGACCGCCATGATATTCTCATTCAGGCTCGCGAGCTTTGTAAAAACAGATTCTTTAAATACATTATTTTCATAGACAAGTCCGAAATACGCATCATCAACAAGCACAATTATCTTTTTGCCTTTTACGGCCTGCTCGTTTATTATTCCCGTAATAAGATCTATTTCAGTGTTAAGGGGTGTATATCCCGAAGGATTATTAGGAAAATTAAGGACCAGGATGATCTTCTCCTGTTTGATATCATTCAGGGTTGCTGCAAATGAATCCAGGTTGAAACCTCCATTTTTAAATAACTCAAATGTTCTGATTTTTGCACCGTACCCGTTTTCAAGTATAAGACTGTAGTTTTCCCAGTACAGGTCTGAAAGAACAACAATGTCACCGCTGTCGGCAAATAAATATCCTGCCATGCTCATTGCATGTGTTACTCCATTTGTAGCCACGGGAGTGCTTATCGGCGTATTGCCCAATGAAGGATTTTTCTTATATATTAAGCTTTTCCAGGTTTCCCTGAAGTCTTTTTTTCCAAAACTCGGGGCATAGGGGAATACATTATTCACGGGAAGAGTTATCAGTGATTCGAATTCAGGAAGATGCATCGAGGATTTGTCGTCTTCAACAGCCTCGCCTATTGTTGCATTTATATCCTTGCCTTTAGCCTGGGCAGCCTGTGAGAGTATGCCGAGCCTGGGAAAGAATATATTTTTCCCCTTTTCGCTTAGCATTTTAATGACATTTGCATTTTGCTTTTCAATTATACTGTTCAGGGAGCGGGCTTGTTCATCCATATTTAATTCTATTTAAATATTTTAAGTTATACTTAAATATAAGGTGGAGTTACTATCCATATTACACTTGCAGGTGTATTACCTATATTTTTTATGTTTCGTGATATATTTGAATTAAAATAGAAGTTGTCTCCTTTTTCCATAATATACTGCGTGTTTTCCAGGGTCATCAGCAATTTACCCTGAAGGACGTGGATAAATTCCTGTCCGGGATGTTCAACCATAATATCGGATGAATCTGAATTTTCCACAAATTTCAGAATATAAGGCTCCATCTGTTTCCCTGCTTCATGGTGCGACAGCAGGAAAAGGCTGGTGCCGCTTGAATTAACCTTGACAAACCTGATATCTCCCTCTTTAACCATCGGATTCCTGGTCAGAGTTTCATTTTCACCGATAAGATCGCCAACAGTGGTATAAAGACTGTCAGCGATGGTTTTAAGTGTCAGTATGGAAGGAAAGGCTTTGGCATTTTCAATCTGCGACAATGCACTGGCACTGATACCAACCTTTTTTGAAAGGTCTGCCAGGGGCATTTTCAGACTCTCCCTTTTACGCTTAATTCTTTCACCAAGCCTGTTCATTAAAAAGATATTAGACTGCTTTGTTTACAAAGCTAATCTTTTTATAGAAAAAATTAAGTAATACTTAAATTATTTTAAATATTATTTATCAACGGGAGGGTGTTAATTACTTATAACTGTGGTGATTTCCTGTTATCTGCACGGGTGTAAGTGCTTGTTATTGTAATCATGCCTACCTGCTGTCTGATAATATCTTTCATATCATCAGGCAGTCCTGCCGGAAACGTCGGTTCATGTTTTTGTATTAACTTTATTTCATTATAGCCGGATGAAAATTTTATATCAATATTAGTAACCTCGTTTTTATATGTTGTCTGTATTTTCAGCAGAGAGTCGTTTGCGTTTTCTTCAATTATTTCGTAAGGTATTCTATTTGGTATATTATCTTCCCCAACGCACAACATGATTTTTTTTGAGAAATAGATTTCGGATTCTCTGCTGTCCGGATTTGCATCCACAAGATTCGGATTCTCGGTTGAGGCCCTGTTGCCAATTTGTTTCCAGTGTCCAACCAGATAGTCATGCAGTGTTTTTTCCGATGAACACTGCAGAAAGCAGGTCGTTGCCGTAATTAGAACTGCAAGTTTTAAAACGAGTATTGACGGATTTTTCATTCTTTTGATCTCCTGTAATTTTTAAATTAATTTCAATATGGCTTCTAAAATCAATAAATGGGTGTTCCCATTGCAGGCAATAAAAATAATTATTTTTCCCGGATAAAAAAGCGGCAATAAGAGAAGATTGACAAGCAATAAAAAACCTCCTCTTAAAAAGGGAGGGGTCAAAGTAAATAATTTGTCTAATTTTAAACTGTCCTATTTTTAGGGAAGGCTACATTTTATATTATATCTCAAACAGAAGCAAACACTTGTATCACATCCTTTCATACCATAATAATATATTTGTCTTAAACCCATTGAATAGGAAGTTCCTTCATAAATCCTGGTTAAATCGAAATTATTATCATATTTAACAATGAATGTAATTTTACTGGAAAATTGGTATCCGATGCCCACATTTAACCCGCCCCCTAATTGAAAACTTCTTTTTGTACTATTAAAATTTGAATGAACAAAAGAATTATCACCAATTAATAATTGAATATAGATTCCTCCTCCTGCAATTATTTTGATTTTTTTGCCAAAATTGATATCTACTCTTACAGGTGTTCGTAAAAAGTATAACCTGTCATCATAATTTCCCCTTTGATTGTATATAATTCCAGAATTAACCGAAAACCGTTCCTTTTTCGGATAAAAATATCCAATGAGTCCAAATCTGAAATTATCTGAATAATCCTTATTAAAGGGATTAATTATAATATAAAATTCGCTTATTTCAGACCTGCCAAATCCAATCTCAGGTCCAACTTCTATTTTCTGTGAATACAATAATTGATTACACAATAATAGTGTCGAAATAATGATGATTATTTTATGAAGTTTTATCATCAATAAAGAATTAACTAACATTATTGTATATTCCAGCCTTGACAGCTAATACTTATTTTTAAGATATTCTTTATGAATTTCCCTTAACTTGTTTTTCTTGCAACTGATTTATCAAATATCTTTTAAATAATGTTTTAAATCGCTGCAATTTAATTGCAGATATATAGAAATTTCCTTGAATAAAGTTAAGTAAATTTTTTTCAATT
>CAZHQW010000020.1:0-45516 GCA_964534745.1 uncultured Bacteroidales bacterium | reverse complement strand
TTATTTTGCTGATTTCATCCGGACTGAACCAGGTGATATCCTTCTGCTTTTTGAACCATGTAAGCTGCTTGCGCGCGTAGTTCCTTGTATTTCGTTTAATCAACCTGACAGCCTCCTCAAGAGTTATCCTGTTGTCAAAATAATCAAACAGTTCTTTGAAACCGACCGTATTCAGGGCATTCAGGTGTCTGTCCTTATAATACTGCCTTGCCTCCTTTTGCAGTCCGTTTTCTATCATCCTGTCAACTCTATTGTTGATACGTTCATATAATTCTTCCCTGTTTACTGACAGTCCGACTTTCAATATTTTAAACGGCCTTTCCTTTTTGCTGTTTTTCAGAAATGAAGAATAAGGTCTCCCTGTCATAAGGCAAACTTCTATTGCCTTAAGGATTCGTTTATGGTTCTTCAGGTCAACTTTTGCATAATAGCCGGGATCAAGAAATTTCAACTGTTTCCTTATGCTTTCAATACCTTCAGTTTCATATTTCTCCAGAAGCTCCTTCCTGAGGCCGGGATCAACAGCCGGCAGGTCATCTATTCCATAGCATACCGCGTTAATATAGAGGCCGGAACCACCAACCATTAGTACATGTTTGTATTTACCGTATAGGGTATCAAGCAAGTCCATTACTTCGAATTCAAACATGCTGGCATTGTAATAATCGTAAATTGACTTGTTTTGTATAAAGTGGTGTTTTACTTCGGCAAGCTCACTTTCGGAAGGTACGGCTGTACCTATTTTAAGTTCCCTGTAAATCTGTCGGGAATCACATGAAATAATCTCGGTGTTAATGCTCCTGGCGACTTCAATGGCGGTCCTTGTTTTACCAACAGCGGTGGGACCGAGGATCACTATTAAATACTTGTCATTCATTTCTCTGGATAAGGTTCAGTGCTGAGCCTGCCTTAAACCATTCTATCTGGTTGTCATTGTAAGAATGGTTTACCGCTATTATATCTTCAGTCCCGTCAAAATGCTGGAGAGCAACCCTTAGAGGTTTGCCAGGCGCAAATTCCTTTAACCCGCTTATACTAACCGTATCGTCTTCCCTTATTTTGTCATAATCATTCCTGTTGGCAAAAGTAAGAGCCAGCATACCCTGTTTCTTGAGGTTTGTTTCGTGAATACGGGCAAAGGAACGCACCAGTACGGCTTTAACTCCCATGTAGCGCGGTTCCATGGCGGCATGCTCACGTGAGGAGCCCTCGCCGTAGTTCTCATCTCCGACAATTATAGTACTAATGCCTTTTTCTTTATAGATACGTTGTATCTTCGGCACCTCTCCGTATTCACCGGTGATCTGGTTTTTTACAAAATTTGTTTTACCGTTAAAGAAGTTGACGGCGCCTATAAGCAGGTTATCGGAAATATTATCGAGGTGACCCCTGTACCTTAGCCAGGGCCCTGCCATCGATATATGGTCGGTCGTACATTTCCCCTTTGCTTTAATAAGCACTTTGAGCCCTTTATAATCATTGCCATCCCATGGTTCGAAGGGGGAGAGCAATTGCAATCGCTTTGAGTCCGGCCTGATAATAACGTTTATGGCACTTCCGTCCGTTGCGGGCTCCTGGTAGCCCCTGTCCCTGACATCATAGCCGGCCGGAGGCTTTTCAACGCCGCCGGGCTCGCTTAGTTTTACTTTCTTGCCGTCCCTGTTTATAAGGTGGTCTGTCAGAGGGTTAAAAGCAAGTTTACCTGCCAGCGCAAAGGCAGTGGTGAGCTCCGGCGAGGCAACAAAGCTGAAGGTATTCGGATTGCCGTCGTTACGTTTGGCAAAGTTGCGGTTAAAGGAGGTCATTATGGAATTTTTTTTATGCTTTTCCGCTCCATGCCTGTCCCACTGTCCGATACACGGTCCGCAGGCGTTGGCAAGCACAACGCCTCCAATTTTTTCAAATTTATCCAGCAGTCCGTCTCTTTCTGCCGTAAACCTCACCTGCTCCGAACCGGGGGTCACTGTGAAAGCGGACTTAAACTTAAGCTTCTTATTTATAGCCTGCGCTGCAATGGAAGCGGCCCTTGTAAGGTCTTCGTATGAAGAGTTTGTGCATGACCCTATTAGTCCCACTTCCAGCTTTCCCGGCCACTTATTTTTTCTGGCAGCCTCAGCAAACTGTGATACAGGTGTAGCGAGGTCCGGGGAAAACGGACCGTTGATGTGGGGTTCAAGCTGCGACAGGTCTATTTCTATAACATTGTCAAAAAACCTGTGAGGTTCACTATAGACCTCGGGGTCGGCGGAAAGATAAGGTACCATGTTGTCGGCCATAGCTGCAACATCGTCCCTGCCTGTGGACTTAAGGTAGTCAGCCATTTTCTGATCGTAACCGAATATTGATGCTGTGGCTCCTATCTCGGCTCCCATGTTACATATGGTTCCTTTGCCCGTGCAGGATATGCTCCTTGCTCCGTCACCAAAGTATTCAATAATGCAGCCCGTGCCACCTTTAACGGTGAGGATACCGGCGACTCTTAATATTATATCCTTGGGAGAGGCCCACCCGTTTAACCTGCCGATAAGCTTCACACCGATAATCCTGGGGAACTTAAGCTCCCAGGACATGCCTGCCATAACATCCACGGCATCGGCGCCTCCTACTCCTACAGCCAGCATTGCCAGTCCCCCTGCATTAGGAGTGTGCGAGTCGGTGCCAATCATCATACCACCGGGAAAAGCATAGTTTTCAAGTATAACCTGGTGGATAATTCCTGCTCCTGGTTTCCAGAAGCCTATTCCATATTTGTTTGACGCTGATGAAAGAAAATCATATACCTCCCTGTTGGTTATGGTTGCTGTCTGCAGGTCTTCGTATGCCCCTGATTTTGCTACAATGAGATGATCGCAGTGTACAGTTGTGGGAACGGATACCCTTTTTTTGCCGGTCTGCATAAACTGAAGCAGAGCCATTTGTGCAGTAGCATCCTGCATAGCTACCCGATCCGGATTAAAGTTTGCGTAATCAGTGCCCCTGGAATATTTTTTTCCGGCTTCAGCCTGAACAAGATGGGCGTACAGTACTTTTTCAGTCAGTGTAAGCGGAGAGCCGGCAATCCTTTTTGCGCTGTCGACACGTCTTCTGTAATCTTCATAAACAGATTTTATCATTTCAATATCAAAAACCATATCAAACAGGTTTAAATTTGGTAATAACAGGGGCGCAATTTACTAAAAATATTAAAGATCGGGGTTTAGCAAATTCTGGGCAGCATTTCTCCGGTTAGCTTGTCAATAATCCTTGAACCCCCTATTATTGAATGAAGCACAGCCTTGCCAGGATTATCAGAAGTAATTTCACCGATAATCACAGCATCTTTGCCGTGCTCATGTCTGCTCATTGCCTTTAAGGCCTTTTGGGAGGATTCTTCAGATACTATCAGCAGCACTTTTCCTTCATTTGCAATAAATAAGGGGTCGTAGCCGAATATTTCACACATGCCCCTTACAGATTCCCTGACTGGCAGCGTCTTCTCATCTATTGATATTCCATACTTACTGTTGTCCACAATTTCCGAAACCACAGTTGCCAGTCCACCCCTGGTTATGTCACGCATGAATTTTACTTCGGCACCGCTGTTAAGCACAGCTTTAATAAGATGGTTCAGTGAAGCACAGTCAGATAATATCTCTGTTTCAAATTTCAGGTTTTCTCTGGCACCCATAACTGCGATACCATGATCACCTATGTTCCCGTTAATAATTATTTTGTCACCGCGTTTTATGTTCCTGCCGGTGGAAATACTCTCATATTTTCTGTCCAGATAGCCTATTCCGGATGTATTTATAAATATCCTGTCGCACTGTCCCTTACTCACTACTTTGGTATCACCCGTGACAATTATTACTCCGGCTTCACGAGCTTCATCTTTCATTGACCTAATGATTTTTTCAAGTTCTTCAGCAGGGAAGCCTTCTTCTATAATAAATGCGGTGCTGATAAACAGGGGCTCTGCACCGGATACCGCCAGGTCATTTACCGTCCCGCAAATAGCCAGTTTACCTATGTCACCACCGGGAAAAAATATGGGGTCCACAACATATGAGTCGGTTGTGAAAGCTATCAGCTTGTCCTTAATCCTGATGGTTGCCGAGTCGGTGAGCTCCCTGAGAACCGGATTGTCAAAGTGTTTCAGAAAGGTGTTTTTTATGAGGTCACCTGTAAGTTTACCTCCGCTTCCATGCCCCAGTAGTATAGTTTTGCCCATATAATACTATAATTTATTAATCTAAAATCTAAAATCGTTAATCATTAATCGTAAATCTATGTTCCATAATTAAAATATGCCTGGCATGTCCCTTCGTTTGAGACCATGCATGTCCCAACCGGATAGGCAGGGGTACAGACTTTCCTGAACAACTTGCAGTCCGTCGGCTTTTTCAGTCCCTTTAATATATCCCCGCAAATACATCCTTTAGGCTCTACAGGTGGCTCAACATCAACAGTTATCTGTTTTTCAGCATCAAATGACTCGTATTTTTTCTTAATTCCCATCCCGCTAAGCTCCAGCATTCCGAGTCCGCGCCACCAGTCGTTGCGCGGTTCAAACACCTCATCAATTATCTGCTGTGCTTTTATGTTACCTTCATATGTAACCGCTCTTTTGTATTGTATCTCGATACGCGGACTTTCATTTTCAAGCTGCTTTACCAGCATGTAAACTGACTGCAGTATGTCTACCGGCTCGAATCCCGATATTACAACCGATAGCTTATATTTTTCTGCCAGGGAATCATACATTTTTGCCCCGGCAACAGTACTCACATGTCCGGGCCCTATATAGCCGTCAATTTTAATACCCTCATCGATCAGGGCTCCCATGGCAGGGGGCATAACCTTGTGGGCGCTGCAGACAAAGAAATTATCAATATTTTTTTTGGATGCTTCAAGTATGGCAATAGCACTTGAAGGGGTAGTCGTTTCGAATCCTATTCCAAGGAAGACGACTTTCCTGTTACTGTTGCCCGCAGCAATGTTCAAGGCATCGAGGGTGGAATATACTATCCTGATATCCGCACCGGAGGCTTTTTCCCTGTCAAGGCTTGAAGATGAACCGGGCACCCTTATAAGGTCGCCGTATGTAACTATGATTGTATTTTTAAGCCGTGACAGTGCTACGGCCCTGTCAATGAATTTTATGTCAGTGACACATACGGGGCATCCGGGACCGGAAAGAAGATTTATATTTTCAGGCAGCAGTGAGGGTATGCCAAACTTTTGTATAGCCATGGTGTGACCCCCGCATACTTCCATTAGTGTTATTCTTTTGGCTGACAGCTGTCTTATTTTTTCTGACAGTTCACGGACAAGCGCACTGTCTCTGAATTCATCAATATATTTCAAGTCGCGGTTATAATTTATTGATATCGTCCAGCTCCTTAATGAGCTTCAGTGTTTCCTGTGCCTCCCTGTCACTTATCTTTTGCAGTGCGAAGCCTGTATGCACAAGTACATAGTCTCCTGCCTTTACATCATCAACCATATGCAGTCCGACTTTTATTATTGCTCCGCCCACCGATGCTTTAGCGGTTTCTCCTTCAACAGATATTATTTTAGCAGGAATACTTAAACACATAGTTTGTATAATTTATTCACACATGCATTAGTTTAAATTTAACGGAGTCTCCTTTTTGCTGCTATTGCCAGCTGTCCCAGTGCTATGCCTCCGTCATTGGAAGGTATTCTGCTCTGGGTATAAACCTCAAACTTATCTTTTACAAGCATCTTTTTCACTCCTTCAGAGATATATTTGTTCTGAAATGTTCCGCCAGACAGCGCAACTTTATTAATTCCCGTTTCTTTTCTCATCTTTGCCGCAGTTTCAAAAATAACGTAAATTATTGTATTATGAAATTTAGCGGATATTAATGATGCTGTAACTCCCTCTTTTATGTCGGCTATCATTTCTTTAAACAAATTCCTGAATGAAATTGTTTTGTTAATCTCAAAATCATAACATTCCTCTATGCCGGAGGCGGCTATTGACTCAAGTCTCATCGGTGCCTCGGCATGAAACATTGACATGGTACACACACCCGTTATTGCAGCAACAGCGTCGAACAACCTTCCGGCTCCGCATGAGAGGGGACAGTTTATTTTTTTATCTATTGCATCAATAACAAGATTTATTTTGCTGCTGTCAATTTTTTCCAGAAAGGGAAGCTTAAGATCCAGGAAGGCCCTGCCCAGGTATTTGTACAGGTATGAAACGGCGGTCCTCCATGGTTCTTCAACCGCCTTATCCCCTCCTGGCAGTCCGGTATATTCAAAGTGGGCATACCTTTTGAAATCCTTAAGGTCTGCAATAAGGAACTCACTACCCCAGGTATTCCCGTCCGTACCGTATCCTGTACCGTCGAAACTCACTCCGATTACAGGTTCGTCGATATTATTCTCAGCCATGCATGAGGCAATATGAGCATGGTGATGCTGCACCTTTATATTTTTGATCTTAAGGCTTTCAGCATATCTTGTTGAGAGGTAGTCAGGATGCATGTCAGATACAACAAGGGAGGGATTCACCCTGAAAAGCTTTTTGAACTTATCAATGGTTTCGGTATAGAACCGGTATGTCTCATAGTTTTTAAGGTCTCCTATATGCTGGCTTAATATAGCCTGGGTTCCTTTACCTATGCAGAAGCAATTAACGAGCTCTGCGCCTGCTGCAAGTATACCGTCAGCATTAATACTGAGCCTTACAGGGTGGGGGGCATAGCCCCTGGAGCGCCTGAAAAGGCATTCATCATTATTTATTATTTTAACAACAGAATCGTCAGTCCGGTTATAAATTTCACGGTTGTATGTTAGTACTGCATCTGCAATATCAAACAGCTTTTTAAGTGCTTCATCGTTATCAATGATTATGGGTTCTTCATAAAAGTTGCCGCTGGTAAGGACAACTGCCGGCAAACCGAGCCTTTCAAACAACAAGTAATGTATGGGCATATATGGGAGGAAGGCCCCTATGGTATTGAATCCCGAGGAGACGCTCCGGGCCAGCTCCTTTTTTGTCTGCAGGATGACTATGGGGCGGCGCCATGAAAGGAGGGCCTCTTTCTCCGGTCCGGACACATGGGCATATTTTTTTATTCTGTTTATGTCGGCAAACATAACTGCAAAAGGCTTTCCTTCCCTGTGCTTTGAGCTCCTGAGCCTCTTCACGGTGCTTTCATTAAGGGCATCACACATAAGGTGGTAACCTCCTGTTCCTTTAACAGCTACTATTTTCCCGTTCCTGAGAAGATCAGCAAGTTTATTAAGAACACTTTGAAAAGAGCTGACAGTAGTATTATTAATATGGAGGCAGTAAACAGGACCGCAGGTATTGCAGGCCACAGGCTGGGCATGAAATCTCCTGTCAGATACATCATTATACTCTGCTGCGCATTCGGGGCACATCTCAAAAGCCTGCATCGTCGTTTTCTCCCTGTCATATGGGAAATCTTTTATTATAGTAAATCGGGGCCCGCAGTTTGTGCAGTTTATAAAAGGGTAGTTAATGCGGTGAGGCTGCTTCCTGATATCGTCCATACACTCCGGACACACTGCTATATCCGGACCAATTTGGGAAATTTCGTCAGACAGATCCTCGCTGCCCAGGATTTTAAAATCCCCGGGATTTTCTGGTTTGTCCTTTTCAATAGCGACTTTTTCAATAATGGCAGCCGGGGGACAGGCAGATTTAAGTTCTTCCGTGAATTTTCGTGTTTCTTCCCTGCTGCCTTCAATTTTTATTAAAAGTCCGTCTGTCCGGTTCAGTACGTACCCCTGGCAGTTGTGTTTGCGGGCCAGCCTGTATACAAAGGGCCTGAATCCTACTCCCTGAACCAGTCCCTCCACCTTTATCCTGTAAGCTTTTATTTTATTTGTTAATTTATTCACAACTTTAAGTTGGCTTTTAAAAAATATCTTATATATTTAATGCTGGCTAAATTAATGAATAAAATATTTATCAGCTAATGAAGCTGCCGGCAACAACCGTAGCGAGACTGAGTAAATATCGCAGAATGCTCAGCAGAATTGATGATGAAAATACACATATTTTTTCTCATAATCTGGCCAGTTTGTTAAATCTCACACCTGAGCAGGTGAGAAGAGATTTAATGCTAATAGGATTAACAGGCAACCACAGAAAAGGTTATAATATTAGGGAACTTTTAGATCTTATAGGCAAAACAATTGACAGTGAAGAGGGGCATAATGTCGCTATTATTGGTATCGGCAACCTGGGAAAAGCTTTAACCGCCTTTATCAGGAGGGAAAAGACAAAGCTTCATATTGTTGCTGCTTTTGATATTGACAAGAGGAAGGTAGGGAAAGAAATAGCCGATGTAAGATGCTATCATATCAAAGACATACCATCAGTTACAAAGAAGCTGTCTATAAGTATAGCTGTTCTCACCGTACCCCCGGAAGAAGCTGTGGATGTTGCAGCCCTGCTAATAAAATCAGGAATAAAGGGAATATTGAACTTCACATCGGTTCATATAGACGTTCCGCCCGGAATATATTCAAAGGATACAAATATTATCACCTCTCTCGAGGAGATAAGTTTTTTTATAAAAGACTGGAAAGGGAAACCTTAGTATAAGTTATAGTATTACTATTCTTCTTGAGATAATATTATTCCGCATTTTAAGCCTCACAATATAAATCCCACTCGTAACTTTCTGCGGGTCAGCATTAAATTCAATTACCTGTCCGCCCCTGGTCATGTATCCCCTGTATATACTCTGCACCATCTGTCCGTTTAAGTTATACACTGCCAGCTCAGCATATTCATTTGCAGGTATGTTAAGTCTTATTTCGGCGTATCCGTTTATAACCGTGGGAATGATGCAGAGTAAATTTTCATCTGCGGCGATGCGTGGCGCAATACTGACAAAGCCGTTTTCCATGTAGGATACACCCCCTGCCGTAGCAAACCATACGGTGCCGTTACTACGGTCAAAGTCAATATCGTAAATTATGTTACTTGTCAGTCCGTCTCCTGTAGTAAAATTTGTAATTTCTCCGGAGGAATTCATTTTTGACACACCCTGGTCGGTGCCGAACCACATGTTCTTTTCTATATCTTCATTTATGGCGTACACGCTGTCTCCGGCGAGTCCGTTTTCCGATGACAGGAGCATATCCTTGCCAAAGTCTTTGCCGATTACGCTTGTATGCCTTGCTGTTCCGTAACTGGTTCCGAACCAGCGGTATCCTTTGGAGTCGACGAATACCTTAAATACCTTACCTGAAGGGATATTGTAAGGCATAACATAGGGAGTGGCACCTGTAAATCCGTCAACTGTATTCTGGATGCGTGCCACACCTTCGGCATTTACGAATGCTCCGCCATTCAGTCCGATATATATGCTGTCATTATCGGAGTCTATTGAAAGTATTTCCAGCGCGGGAATGTCGGGATCGCTGTTCTCGTCAAAGTATAGCCATGTCGTCTCATCGAAAACCGCAAGTCCGCTATCAGTTCCGAAGTACCTGGTGCCCTTGCTGTCCACTGCAACAGCATTTATCAGATCAGATTCAAGTGTAACCTCTTCATCGGTGCTTTGATATGAAGTAGCGGCAGTGATACCATCAATGTTAAAAGCGGCAACTGTTACCCCGTTT
This sequence comes from uncultured Bacteroidales bacterium, assembly GCA_964534745.1. Taxonomy (GTDB): domain Bacteria; phylum Bacteroidota; class Bacteroidia; order Bacteroidales; family UBA10428. Next base: position 35,898 of record CAZHQW010000020.1, on the reverse strand, counting down.
TCTGTTCCCACCCATAATTCACTTCCATGTCCCTCAACAAACTGGTAATCGACATCATTAATTACGTTATCAGCAACGGAATGATCAGATTCATTGTTATAGATTGTCCATGCACTGCCGTTAAACATGGCCAGTCCGCTATCTGTCCCGAACCATTTATTACCGTATTCATCGACAAATACTGCCTTGACGATATCTCCCGGTAGATCACTGTTGCCTGATGTATAAGAACTAATTGCCTGTCCGTTTAATATTTGAGTATATAACAGGAGTGCAATTAAATAAATAATATTTTTACCCATTGTCTGACGCTTGTTAATAATTTATCTTTTTATTGTTTTTGTTACTTCTTTTCCGTCTATGTTTATTGACAGAAAGTATATACCCTGCTCCAGGTTTATTATATCGAGTGTTTTTGTGAATACTCCTTCAGATTTTACAAAACTGTACTTCTTAACCAGGCGGCCATCAGCACTGAATAGTGTTACCAGCACGTTTTCACGTGCATTACTTTCAAATGTTATGTCCAGTTGTCCCGTAAACACCGGATTGGGAAAAACCTTAATATCGTCAAGCTTGTGAAAATTAATAAGGTCTATAATTTCATAAGTGACATCAAAGCTTGCTGAACTGCTCCCTCCTTTACCGTCGGATGCATGCAGGGTTACTGTTGCCAGTCCGTCGAAACCATCTTCACCCCTTACTTTAAGTGTGGACTCATCGAGCCAAACGGTGATATCCTCATCATCGGCATCGCAGCTGAAAGAAAGGCTGTCTCCGTTAGGGTCAAAGAAAAGGGCACTTACACCTTCGCAGGCAACCACATCGATATTAAGCTCCTCGAGCTCAACATCTGCTATCGAACCTGTAAGCTGCGGTGAATAATTGGGAACAGAGAGTCCCCTTGTAAGTATCAGTGAGCCGTAGCCATCAGCATTCTCCCAGTAGTCGTTAAACTCTCCTCCGTTGTCGGGGCCCCAGTCGCTGCCGAAGAAATTATCACGGCCGACATTATCATCAGCATCACAGTAAGCCATTGCGAGTCCGATTACCTTGCCCGAGTCCAGGCTGACCCATGCATCTTCATGGTTTGGATCAAGCTGTTCATATGTATCGTTATAAACTTTAAGTGAAAATTCCCATGTCAGCTTGTTTCCGTTCCTTTTAACCGCAAAGTCCGGGAAATGGTCTGCATAGTTCGGATTGATGGCATCGCCCCAGCCTGTACCGTCAAGGTCATAGACCTTCTTTCCGGTAGTTGTTTGTCCGTCATCCGGTATAACAATGTTGATGTGGTAGGAGAATGCGTTTTCAGCATTTTCTTCTGGAGAAACCACATCGAATATATGAGCACCCCCTGATTTATCTTCATCAATAAATATCTCCAGTACGTCATATTCGTAATAGGCACCTCCCAGTCCGTCTGTTGTATCTATAAAACTGTCATCAATTGTCTCGGCGAGAAAATAAAGCAGGCTGTCTTCACCGGACCATACCACCTTGAAGGCCCCTGAAAAATCGTCATTGCTTACCTCGGCACCATAAGGTATCCATGTCTGGTCAATATATGTCCAGTCCTGTCCGTACCAGCAAAGGTCAGTGCCTTCGCCGTCAATGACCGGCTTGTTTGATTCCTTGGCAATTATTTCCACGGGCACCTCTTCCTTGTCGCGTATCTTCACCAGCTCTATGCCGTCTCCCGTACCCAGGTTCCTCGAGTATTGCATTGCTATCTCGTTGTTCCAGTGTTCATGGACTCCCAGTGATTGCAAGAATGAACCGTCATCTTCGGGATCATAACCTGCAAAGGCAGCGGGTGAACCGCCTTCACTGTATATTGTGGCAGGCCAGTTTGTATTGTCTGCCGCCTGGTGCAGGTAGTCATCAATAGCATTATACTGGCTGAATGTTATTGTTTTTCCTTCCCACGGATCGGGATGATTTTCAATGGTAAACTCCGTTCTGAGGAAGTCGTAGCATACAGATTCCAGTGCAACAGGGTCGAGAGATGCCAGTAAAGAGCTGGGCCAGTCATCATTAAAGGGGCTCATCTGCCATTTTACAGGTTGCATCGTAGCTTCGGGACCTCCGAATAGTCCGTCAATAAAAAAGAGCAAGGTGTTGCCTCCTACCTTCTCGTGCCCCATCCATTCAACCAGTACCCTGTACATGCCGTAACTGTCCCTCATCTCTCCGCCCCACTCTTCAACCCACACCAGTCCGGGATGCATATGAGAGGCTGCGCTCTCGGTATGTGAACCGAAATGGTTCTTTGTGCAAAGGGTAATACCTGCTCTTTCATGTGCTTTGAGGCAGGCAAGGTTTATGAGGTAGTCGGCATCGGACATAACATCATAAATCTTGTTAGTTGTAGCATCCACAACATGTCCTTTGTCCGAAAAAACCATCGAAGCCGTTGTTTCCGGGTATATCCTTGTTCTTCCGTAGTTGGATGTTGATTTATCCACGTAGTGCACATTGGGATATGCAGCATGCAGTTTATCATAAACATCAGCCCATATGTGGGCTATAGGATCTCCTATATAAATATTTTCCTGGGGCACTCCTGCATCTTCAACCAGATGTTTGAGTATGCAGAGAGGCATCTGTGGTGCCGTTTCAGATTTTGCATATGCCCAGGAACCTTCAATTCTTGTGTAGCCGGTCGGATTGGATGCCCAGCCGGCGGTTCCCTGGTTTATTTTTATAAATATTGTTTCATCACTTGAATAGCCTACTTCTCCTTTGCCTTTTTTATTGTTAAAGTACTTAAACATGGCATCCCATGCTTCAGGTATGTTTGATTTTCCTGTAAGCTGGAGCACCACATCCTTTACCATCCTGTCAATCACATCCTCGTCATTGTTCTTATCCATATAGAAGCCGTCGTTGTCGGCAGTGGTTCCGGGATCGCCGTAATCGTTAGTGCAGTTCTCATTAGTTGCGTCCTTGTCCCAGGCCCAAACAACGCGTCCGGGTAATATGCCCTTTGCTTCTCCCATCGGATTGTTGGGTCCTTCAGGCAGTGTATAGGCCATAATAGCTTTTGCCGATGTTTTTTTTGTGTTAACCGTGAGGGAAATGGTGCCTGCAATAACCGCAATTATTAATAACAGTGCGGCCAGCATATATTTTGCCTTTTTAAGAAGTTCCTTTGACTTCCTGAATGCTATAAAAGCTCCGGTTATACTCAACAAGTAGAGGACAAAGCCCGACATGAAGGGTGCAGCAGCCCGCATGCACGGATATGAAGCCCTTGACGGTTTCGGAATTACCCTGACTAAAAACCAGAGTGTAGAAGAAATTCCCATAAAAAGGAATATTATTTTGGCTACTAGTAAATTGTTCCTGTTAAAGCTGAAAATTTTAAATAATCTCGTGTTTTTCAATGAACTGATTTTGAATTTTCTCATTTTCTTAAAATTTTGGTTTGCTAATTTGTAATCAAAGAATCACTCAAACATTTGCCGAGGGATTGCTACATATTTATTACGAGGTATGAAATACCCGGTACACGTAAATATATATATAAATATAATAAATCATTTACTTATTTTCTAACAATACGCAAAAAAAGGCTGTCCGGTTACGGCAGCCTTTTTTTTCAGTATTTGTTGAAAATTTAGTATCCGGGATTTTGAGATAACAATGCAGCGTCGTCGATAGCATCAATAGCATTTTGAGGTATAGGCATTAACAGCCTTGAAGCATCGGATACATCAGGCTTATTTATTCTTGCATTAAGGTATTTTCCAAACCTGACAAGGTCCTGCCGGCGGTGTCCTTCCCAGTATAGTTCAAGGGCACGCTCGGTAAGTATTGCTTCAAGGTCTACCGAAGATAACTGCGGGGCATTTCTTATTAATCTGAGATTGTTGATATCCTGCAGTGCATCGCCGCTATTACCATTCCTGAAGTTACATTCAGCCCTCATAAGGTATGCATCGGCAATTCTCCAGATAATATAGTCATTGTCAGTACGTACCGCATTTGGAGGATGCATTTTAGGAATATATTTCAAAACACGGACCCCTTTGCTTTCAGCGGCACCATCAAGAGGGCAGTCCCATGAAAAATACAAAGGAGTTTTATTATCACGTTCAGTTAAAGCCACTCCGCTAGTATTGTATTGCTGTCCGTAGTTAAAACCTAAATAGACAGCGGCATCGTCAAAGATACGGCCATCTTTCCACCGCACATCGGTGGATGTGTCTGTATGAGCAAACCAGTTATTTTCAAGATAATCCTGGGGGGCAACACATCCGTTCCAGTTGTTAGGATAACTGCCGCCCAGGGTCTGGTTATAATGGAAAGTATGCTGAACCCAGATTACATGTGAATCACCTCCCAGGCTTTCACTATCGTCCAGTACTGCAACAAGAATAGCTTCATCATTATTTGTATAATTATTATAGTTGTCAGGTCCGAATGTGTCAAAGTAATCCGTGGTAAGGGAGTATCTTCCTGAATTAATCAGTTCGTTGACATAAATCAGGCACGAGTCGTAGGCAGCCTCACCCAGATATGCTTCCTTGTTCAAGTAAAGTTTGGCAAGAAGCATCCTGGCAGCGTCTTTATTCGGACGTCCGTATGGCACCTGGTATTTATCACCGAGCAAAGGTAATATTTCTTTTGCCTCATTTGTTAAGAAATTGAAACCCTTTGATCTGTTAAAGATTTTAGGATTTACATTGGCAAAGTCAGTTTCAGTATATTCCCTGAAAGGGATTTTCCCGTATATATCGAGATAAAGGTACATATAAAATGCTTTAAGAAATCTCAGTTCAGCCTTAAACCAGTTAACTTCCTGTGATTCTTCAAAATCATCCAGTAACAGCAGGCTATAGTTTGCCCTTGCAATACCAGTGGAAAGCTCGTTCCATGTTGCTACGACATCCCTGTGTTCGGGAGTCCATTCATGCAAAAAGTCATCCTGGAACACACCTCCGTCATACCAGTCTGTTCCCCTGGTAGGAAACATACATTCGTCAGAAGTCGCTTCCTGCAAGCCCCACACCCTTTCACGGTACCATAATTGTGTAAAGGTATTATATGAGGGGGCAACGAGGTTATATAAATTTTCTTCCGTAATAAATTCCGCTCCTGTGCCTTCATCAATTATTTGTTCTTCCAGGTCGGTACAGGCTGAAAGAATCACAATGCTCAACGGCACCAGGACTATTGAATATATAAATTTTATTTTTTTCATGACTATAATGTTAAATTTATTTAAAATGCTACATTAAGACCCAGCAGGTATGTCCTTGATTTGGGATAACTCGAATTATCAATGCCAATAGAATTGTACGAATCAAGTGCTCCCGGCGTATTTGTTACATCGGGATCATAACCGGAGTAATCTGTAATTACAAATAAATTGTTGCCAGATACATATAATCGCAGTTTGCTTATCCAGGAAATTTTTGAAACAGGTAAATTATAGCCGACAGTAACACTGCTCAGGCGTATATATGAACCGTCTTCAAGGAACCTGTCCGAAAAACGCATTGAATTTCTTCTGCTCTCTATTGTCTGCACTGTTGTCTCAAATGTGTTGTTTGCCTGGTAAAGGTTACCCATAACACCAATGGAATTCTTAGTATTGTTATATATAAGGTTCCCATGCACAGCTTCAACAAAGATGTTAAGGTCAATGTTTTTATACCTTAATGATGTATTAACACTCCATGTATAATCAGGCAGCGGTGAACCGAGTAAAAGCAAAGTGTCGATCCCGCTGACTCCCTGTTCATAAATGGACCTTCCTGTAGTGTCAAATCCCAGGTGCTTGTACCCGTAAAATGTATTCATCGGCTCATCATTTGTATATACCTGTACCAGCACACCTGTCATTCCCTGTCCGCTTGCTGACCCGGTCTGTATTCTTGTTACGGGAATATCTTTAACAACATTATTTATTTTCGTAAAGTTCACATTTATATCCAGGTTTATATCAGATGTTGATACAGCAACACCGGTAATGCCAAGTTCGATACCATTGTTAAGAATATACCCCTGGGCAATATTAATCAGTTGAAAATTAGTGGGTGCCGGTTGCTTTGAAGGCACTTCAATAAGCATATCGGTAGTTTTTCTTGTAAAATAGTCGGCAGTTCCCGAAAGCCTGCCTTTGAAAAAGCCAAAGTCAAGTCCGACGTTTGTTGAGGTTGTAGTTTCCCACGTTACATTGGGAGTAGGTGTTTTCGTTAACACATATCCCTGGGTTATGGCTGAGCCGTCGAGTATTGCTTTAGCGTTTTCTTCCGCACTCAGAGAGAATATTGAGTGTTTTTCCCCTATTTCCTGGTTACCTGTCTGTCCCCATCCCAACCTTAGTTTCAGATTGTTGAAAATATTCTGGTTGCTGATAAAATCTTCCTGGGAGAGCCTCCATGCAAAGGCGAATGAAGGAAAGTTACCATATTTGACGTCTTTTCCGAATTTCGATGAACCGTCGCGCCTTAATGTAGCAGTAAGAAGGTACTTCTCCATAAGATTATAGTTTATCCTCCCGAAGAATGACTGCATTTCATTTATAACCGCATATGATGAAGGTTGCGTTAAATTGGTACTAGATGCTTCAAGGTTGTTTGTATACTGTACTTCATCGGATTCATAACCACGGGTGCCGACGTTGTATCCGCGAATAAGAAAGTGCTGGTATGAAAAGCCGGCCAGTGCTTCTATTCTGTGAATATCTGCAAAGGTATTTGAATAAGTAAGTGTATGTTCGACAACATAGGTGCTCAGCTCCCTGTTATTGATATCGGCATGGCCCTGGTCATTTACCATATAATTCAGCTTCCGGCTCTGGTCAATTCTTCTTACTGCTACTGAATTGTCAATACCAAAATTAATTTTATAATTCAGTCCTTTTAATATTTCAAGGTTTCCCGAAATACCTGCAAGAACATGGTTTGTTTTTGTTTTGTCATCAGTATAATCGATCATAGCGATAGGATTTCTTTTATCCGCCTGGTTAACCTGAAATGGAACGGTTTCTTTTTGAATCGAATCATAGACATAAACAGGCCATGTCGGATTTGCCTGCAGGGCATTAATTATCAGGTCACCCTCAAAGCCTGTTCTCGATCCTATAGGCAGCCTGTTCTCTTCAATTTGTGAGGCGGTAATATTTGCTTCGAGGTACAGTTTGTCTTTAATAGCTTTTTGTGTAACATTGATCCTGCCTGTGTACCTGTTCAGCGAAGATTTTTCAATAATACCTTCCTGGCTAAGATAGTTAAAAGATGCCCGGTAAGAATTATTAGCAGTACCTCCTGCAATAGACAGATTGTGATTATGGCTTATGCCTTTACGGAATATCTCATCCTGCCAGTCGGTAGAGTAGCCGTAATGTGATGGATCATCCACTCCTACATCCCACAGGGAATCCCTCCAGAACACGAACTCATCTGCAGTTAAGACATCCAGCTTTTTAGGCACTTCGGAAATACTTACGTAGGTTGAGTAGTCCAGTTCCGATTTTCCTTCTTTTCCCTTTTTAGTAGTAATAATAATAACACCGTTGGCTCCCCTGGAACCGTATATGGCAGCTGCTGAAGCATCCTTTAAAATATCTATGGATTCAATATCATTCGGATTGATAAAATTCATGGGATTTGTTGGTGAGCCGTCCCAGAATCCCTGTGCTGATATTGCATCGGGTGAAGTGTTCTGCATGTCCAGGGGTACCCCGTCAACTACGTAGAGAGGTCTCTGTCCGGACCGTATCGAACTGGCCCCCCTGATTTTTATTGAAGCCCCTGCTCCGGGTTCACCGTTGTTGGATGTAATCTGTACTCCCGGCACCCTTCCCTGTATAAGCTGTTCGGGTGAGGTGACCACACCTGTATTAAAATCGTCTTCCTTTAGCGAAGCCAGGGAGCCTGTGAGGTCACTCTTCTTGGTCGTTCCATAACCGATTACAACAATCTCCTCAAGTTCCGTCACTTCTTCCTTAAGAACAATATCTATTACCGTTTGTCCGGCCACAGGAATTTCCTGTGTCGCATAACCGATAAATGAGTATACAAGAATAGCATCCTCAAAGTCAAATGTCAGTGAATAGGTGCCATCCAGGTCAGTTGTTGTTCCCGTAGTGGTTCCTTTAACTATGACGGTAACTCCTGCAAGGGGCTGACCATCCGTCTCAGTCACCTTCCCGGTAACTGTTACCTGGGAAAATGCTGCAAGATGAATAAAGCAAATCAGTAGTGCAACCACCAGTCTGCTCAGGTTCTTTTTGTTTTTCATCAGTAAGTTTTTATGGTTAATAATTTTGCTTAATTAGTTTTTGTATCAAATGACTTAAATAATTGACTTTTAGTTATCGTCAGTTAAGTTAGCAACTTTTTTGAAAATAACTGCCTCTATTAAAGTGATTTTTCTATATCCCACACAAAAGCTCTCAGTCCCTGGTCCTCAACTTCATCGTTAAGTTCTTCCAGTTTTTTCAGCAAAGGTTCTATTTTCTCCTTTTCAACAATAGCCAGCACTGTGTTATTCAGGGCGGGCCATGTATGTGTTCCCATGTGGGGGTCACCTTTATCCGAGCCCCTTCCCTTAACTTCAGTCCATTGAGTAAGTCCCCGTATCAGAAGCTCATCCAGTATTTCATCTATTTTCTCAGTAAGCGCCTGGTTATAGGCTATAAATACCGCTTTCATTTTTATTGGATTTAATTATTCTGATTATTGTTTTTCAGCAAGGCCTTCCTGGCGCGTTTAATTCTTGCTGCACCGAATATGCTGTATATCACAGGTACGATTATCAGTGTTATAATTGTTGAAAAGAGCAGTCCGCCTATGATAGCTATTCCCATAGGCCTCCATGATTCGGATCCTTCACCTGTGGATAAAGAAAGGGGCACCATTGCCAGCAAAGTAGTCAGTGTGGTCATCAGCACGGGCCTCAGCCTTGAACGGCCTCCCTTAGTAACAGCCTGGGCCAGGGGCAGTCCCCTGTCCCTCAGTATATTTGTATAATCAACAAGCACGATACCATTTTTAACTACTATACCTACAAGCATAACAGCACCTATAAAAGATATAACATTCAGGGTGGTATTGGTGATGAAAAGGGCCAGAAATACGCCCGTAAAAGCAAAGGGCAGGGAGAACATAATTATGAACGGTTCCCTGAAAGATTCAAACTGGGCGGCCATAACAATATAGACAAGCAGGATGCTGAGCACAAGAAGCAGACCAAGGTCCCTGAAGCTTTCCTGCATTTCTTCGACGCTACCCCCGGCTTCAAGATCAATTCCCTGGGGTAAAACCATATTATCAATTTTTTTATCCAGTTCAGATTTTATGGTACCCAGATCTGTTCCAGTCACAAGTGCTGATACCGTAACCACCCTTTCCTTGTCTTCCCTTTCAATGTTGGGAGGCGAATAATATTGCTGTATAGTGCCTATATCCCTAAGTTTAATTAACTGGCCACGCTGGTTCTGAATAGTGATATTTTCAATGTCGGTTGTTGAATTTCTGAACTCTTCGGCGTACCTGACAATAACATCATATTCCTCTCCTTCTTCGCGGTAAGTGGTTGCTACCAGTCCGTTTATCCTGTTTCTTACTGCTGAAGCAGCAGTAGCAGTATTCAGTCCTGCCGCTGCCAGTTTTTCCCTGTCAAAGACAACCTGCAGTTCGGGCTTCTCCTGCTTGCGGCTTATTAATACGTCCCTTGTACCTTCAATTTCATTCAGAAAACCGGCAACCTGTTCGGCCACAATGTTTGTTTTATCAATGTCAAACCCGAATATTTTTACTTCAATGATATTGCCTCCGCCGCCACCGAACATGCTGCCCCTTGAACCTCCGGGATCAACATTGAATTTTGCTATTTCGGGAATTTCATTCAGATCGTTACGCAGTGAGTCTGCTATCTGAAATATATCTCTCTGCCTTTCATCAATGGGAGGCATATCCATGAAGAAATTTATTATATAGCTTGCCGATTCCGAGAAAACCGAGGACAGGCTGGTCTCGTCACCGGCGCCGGCACTTGAGGATACAACTTCAACCTCAGGATATTTTTCAGCAATTATTGACTCTATCTGGCGTGCAATTTTCTTTGTTTCATTAATATTTGTTCCCTGCGCCAGTTCGACGTTCATGTTTATCTGTCCGTTATCCGAAGCAGGCATGAATTCAGCACCAACAATAAACACCAGTACGATTGACAATACAAATACTAAAAAACATGTAATAATTACTATTGCCTTATGTCTGAGTGCCCATCCGAGTGTTTTTTCATAAACATTGTCAAGTCCTGTAAGTGACTTCTCATTTATATTTAAAAGCCTGCCACTGAATGATCTTCTGTCATACTTTTTAAGTCTCAGGATCTGCGAGGCCAGCATGGGTGTCAGTGATAATGCGGCAATTGTGGATGTGGATATGGTTATCGAAACAATAAATCCCAGGGGTCTGAACATTTCACCGGTAAAACCGCCTATCATGGTCATTGGCAGAAATACTGCCACAACCGTAAGAGTTGTTGCAACCACAGCTAAAGCTACCTCATTAGTACCGTATATTGATGCTTCCCGGGGATAACTGCCCTTCTCGATATTATGGGTAATATTCTCCAGGACAACAATGGCATCGTCCACAACCATCCCTATGGCAATAGTCAGGGCCGACAGGGATACAATATTGATACTGTCATTGGTAAGGTAGAGGAAAATAAATGCTCCAATGAGCGATACGGGAATGGTCAGAATGATAATAAAGGTCGCCCTCCACCTTCCGAGGAAAAACAGAACAACAATAATAACAAAGATTGCAGCATAGAACAGTGTTTCCGAAAGGTTGCTTATTGAGCTTACTATATATTCCGATGTATCGAAGATACTTACTATCTCAATATCATCGGGCAGTGATGGTTTAAGCTGGTTAATTTTGGCTTTCACTTTGCGGGCAACGTCCACAGTGTTCGCCCCTGTCTGCTTTTGCAACATTATACGGACACCCTGGCGCCCGTTTGTACGCTCGTCAAGATTTGTTTTCTTGAGGCTGTCCTGCACCGTTGCAATATCATGGAGATATACCGGTTTGCCGCCCGAGCTTGTTATTACAATATTTTTGAAATTATCGCTCCTGCTGAATTCTCCCTGAACACGAAGAGGGTAATCAATCTGGTCCATCTCGACATTACCCGAGGGAAGGTTCAGGTTTTCGGCACCTATGATACCTGCCAGCTGCTCGAGTGACATATTATATGCATCCAGTTTGCGCGGATCAATATCTATCATTACAGCCCTCTGCGGACCGCTCAGTATTGTCACGGCACCCACTCCTTCAATCCGGTTAAGGGGATTGACAAGTTTTTCCTCGAGGATGTCCGTTATAGCCGGATAGCTTTCGTCGGCCGTGGCAGACAGCATCATAATGGGCATAACACTGGTACTGAACTTAAATATGTTTGGTTCCTCCGAATCCTCCGGAAGGAACCTTTCCACCCTGTTCAGGGCATCCCTTATCTCATTTGTCGCCTCATCGAGGTTCTTACCCCATTCAAATTCAAGCAGTATCAGTGACAGGTTATCTTTTGAGGTTGAAGTAATTTTCTTCAGGTTTGTAAGTGTGCTGAAGCTGTTTTCCAGCCTTGTGGTTATATTCTCTTCAATATCCGCGGCACTGGCCCCGCTGTAAAAAGTAAATACCGTAATTATCGGTGGTTCCATTTCCGGGAAAAAATCAATAGGAATATAAACCAGGGAATAAATGCCGAAGACTATTATCCCAATAAAGATCATCAGGGTAGTTACCGGCTTTTTAACTGCACTGCTATATAGGCTCATAATGATTCTCCTGTTTAATTTACAATTCTTATATTGACCTTATCATCCAGCTTATTCTGACCTGTCGTTATCAGTTCATCACCGGCTTCCAGTCCCTCCGTAATCTCTACTTTGTCATCGAGTATTATCCCTGTTTTCACCGTTTTCCTGGCTGCTTTATTATCTTTGTTTACAAATACATAGCGTTCATTTGTCCCTGTCTGCTTAAGTACTGCAACAGACGGAACAAGTATCGATTCGGCCGTGCCATAGTTAATGGTCGTCCTCACAAACATGCCGGGTCTTAGTTTCTCGCCCGGATTGGCCACTTCAATTTCCACCTGGAACAAATGGGTTAAAGGATCTATGGTTGGGTATATACGGTATATTCTTCCGCTGAATCTTTTATCCGGATAAATATCGCTTCTTATTCCGGCTGTCATACCCTGTGTGATTAAAGGGTAGTAACTCTCAGATACACCTACGATAGCTTTAAGCGGACTAATTTTAACAATAGAGAGGATTGCTGCCTTTCCTGTCTGTGTATTGGGCACACCCGAATACATTTCACCTTCCTCGTAATATTTGCCTGAGATAATACCATCAAAGGAGGCTTTTAGCTGTGTGTTTTCCTGCAGGAACTCGGCATTTGATTTTGCTATTTCATACTGGGCTTTTACCTGGTCATATTTTTGTTCGGCTATGCTACCGACTTTCTGCAGTGTATCAAGCCTTTTAAAGTCCGTTTCAATGTTTTTTAACTGGACAAGGGCCTGCTGCAGCTGGGTGCGGTCCATCCGGACAAGGATATCGCCTGCAGAGACGCGTGAGCCTGTTTCAACATATATTTTTTCTATCCTGCCCGGTGATGCAGGCACCATATGTACCTCTTTCCATGCAGTGAGGGTGGATGAGTAATCCACAGAACGTATAATTTGCTGTTTATTGACTTTCGTTGTCCTTACAATGACTGTACTGGTATCAGCCGCCTCTGCTCCGGTCACCTTATTGCTTTCTTCTGAAGACGGGCGCTTGCACGTAACCAATACAACGGCTATTATGCCGGCTATTACTACTGATATAATCCCTGTTCGCATAGTTTTAGATTTTTTATATGATTAAAGACTGCTATAAAGCTTTTTCAATGATACATCGGCTTCAAGCAGGTTCATTAAAGATCTTATATAATTTGCTTCAGATGTTATGTAATTATTATTTGCTGTTGTAAGATCGAGGCTCGAGACCACTCCCTGCTGGTATTTAAGATTTATATTATCATACACCTTCTTTGATATCTCGGCATTCTTTTTCTGGATTTCATACTGATCCAGCGCTATTCTGAGATTGTATTTAAGCTGTTTTTCATTGATAAGCAGTTGCTGCTCGAGCAGATCCATATTGTTTTCACCTGACAACCTGTTCACCTGTGCCTGTTTTAGCCTGGCCATTCTCATGCCGCTTGAAAACAAGGGAATGCTGACATTTAATCCTATGATGTTCTTTGGAGATATATCAAATTCAGGCTTCAGGATCTTTTCAGTATAATTATAATATCCTGTAACAGTAGGCAGGAAGCTCATTTTTTCAAGGCTGACCTGTTTGTGGAATATTTTCTGGTTAGACTGCAATAACTGATAATCAAGGTTGCTTGTTACTGTGAAAGGTTCCAAAAGCATATTTTCGAAATTGATCTTATCAAGGATCTCTTCAAGCGATTCGGTTAGCTCAATATTTTTATCAGCACCGACACCAAGGTTTAACCTCAGTATGTTGTATGACATTTCAAGCTGGGCTTCGGCAGATATCAATAAATTCTTGACCAGGGAAACCTGGACGAACAGCTGGTCGACATCCGTTTCTTCCACAATACCAACATCAGCCATAGGTTTTGTTTTTTCATATATATCCTTTATGTTTTTAAGGTTACTCTCCGTTATCTCCCTGTTCTTATTAGAGACCAGAACCAGGTAATAGGTTTTCATAACCTGTTCCTTTATATCCTGCTTACTTTTTTCATAGTTGGTTTCCATGGCTTTTTTGTACAGGTTTGCTATCTGCAGACCAACTATATAATTACCGTTAAATATCAGCTGTCCGACCGAAAGTTGCAGGTTGCTTGTAGGCTTGAAAGGAATTGTAGTGGCAGGCATTTCCTGGCTGAACCTGAACTCCATCTCTGCTCCGAGGAAATTGGAATAATCCAGACTGGCATTAACCTGGGGCAAACCCGCTGCGAGAGTCTCCCTGACATTTCCCACCGCTTTTTCTATCTCCAGTCCTGCATTTTTAAGGATCAGGTTATATTCGAGAGCATGCTCTATAGCACCGTTCAGGTCAAGTGAAAGTTTATCCTGTGATTTTAAAGGCAAAAAACCGACAGAAGCTGTCAGCATAAATAATATAATACGTGCCATAATCTTTCTGTGTTAAAAAAGGGTAAAAGTATGATAAAACTGGTTAAAAATGATAAGTTTTTCAGTGAAATTTTATTCAATCAGAATTTGAGTATTTTTCTCCTAACCGAGACCCCGTTAATATCGGTTACAGTGATGATATAAAGTCCGCTCTCAAAAGATTCCATATTTAATCTGTGTTTATCTGAACCGATATTTGCCTCATACAGCGTTTGTCCGATTGAACTGGAAACAACCAGTTTTTTTATCGTTGTTTCACTTTCAATATATAAGCAGTTATTTACCGGGTTGGGATAAATTGTAAACTCTTTTAGCAGATTGTCATCCACATTATCCGGTGCTGCCAATGTGGTGACTGATAGCTCGGCTTTACCCGAGATATTATTCTGGCCGTCATATGCGGCAACCTCAATGAAATATGTAGTGCTGTAATTTAAGTCACTTATTCTGGCACTTGTGGCAGTAACTCTTTGATTTTCCTCTCCGTCAACATATACTATATAGCCCGCCACATCAACATTGTCGGAGCTTGCACTCCAGCCGATATTCACATACGTATACTTAATTAATGTAGCAGTCAAATCTGCCGGTGTTGAAGGAGATTCATAATCCCTTTCCATGAAAATAACCTGGCTAACATTAAATCCCCCGTTGACAAAATCAAGCTTGAGCATAGTATCAGCCGGGTAAAGGTGTACTTCACCAACCATCAGATCAGTAAAACTTGCCCAGCCCCCGGTACTGCCGACAGTTATATCACCGGTCCGGTCCTCGTCATTTATCAGAACGTTAAAGGGCCCCCCGGCAGTGTTATTTGTAGCTACGCGAACCGCCATGAATACTATTGTGTCGGGCGCCTTAATTGTATATTCCAGCCATTCACCATTGTCTATCCAGCCTACATTGGGCTTGCCCTGGTCATTGTATTCCGTATCAACCCCTTCATCTAACCGGGGTCCCGTACCACCCCAGTTATCCCCCTGGTTGTCTGCTTCCGAATCGTGATATGCTACTCCTTCACCTCCATAATCATAGTCAGTGGCATTTATTACTCCTGGCACAGCATGAGGTACACCAGGATCAGGATAGGGATATTGTCCGTAATAACGCAAATATTTTGTTAGGTTCATCGTTCCGCATGTATTGTCAATGGTCAGTTTGACCGTGTCGGTGCCTTCTCCCCATTTTACCAGAATACTATTTGTGCCCTGTCCGCTTTTGATAAGCGCACCTTCAGGTACTTCCCACAAATAGGTTGTATTATTTAATTCAGGTATATAAAAAAGCATATTATCCAATGAATCCGCGGCAAAAACATTTCCTTCAATTTTAATTTCTTCGAACTGTACATCCAGTGTAAATGTATTTGTGTCACATGATGTGTACATCGTACAATTTACAGCGCCATCAGTACAACCCCAGTCCACAACTACAATATTCGAATCGGGATTTTCCTTGATGACTGTCCCTTCAGGAAATGCCCATTCATAATCTGCACCTTCGATATAAGGCATAGAATATTTAATATCGGCCTGAGATTGCCTGATTATCGTATCACCCTCTATCTTAATATCTTCAGCTTTCTGATAAACACGCACATATTCTATCTCTAACCGGACAGGGAAGATATTATTATCTACCGGTCCGCAATACCCGCCCCAGTCTCCGCCTATTGCCAGATTCAGAATTATATGAAACCGTTTGTCAAAGGGCCATTGGGCATATGTTTTATTCTCATTTAAGAATGTAAAATATTTAATTGAGTCAAAATAAAAATCAATCTTTTGCTGATCCCATTCTATTGCATACAGATGAAATTCCGATTCTACATTTCCTGTGTAAGAACCTCCCTTTTGAGTACCTAATGTATGGTTATAGGCACTGGTATGAATAGTTCCATGAATAATGCCCGGATCACATCCGACATATTCCATGATATCAATTTCGCCGCTGTTCGGCCACCCCCCGTAAAAGCCGTCGGTAGGGTACATCCATATCGCATGCCAGGTTCCCTGTCCGCCTGGCAGTTTTGCAGAAGCTTCTATCCTTCCGTTGACCCAGCCTCCTTTGCCTGAAGAATTAATCCTGCCTGATGTATAATGTGAAGCTACCCCTTGTATAGTAGTATCTTCAAGATGAGCCTGTATAATTAATTTACCATCTTCCACCCTGATATTTTTTTCCCTGTCAGTATAGGCCTGTAATTCGTTATTAACCCGGCCGGCAGGCCAAATCATGTAGTTCCACTTATTGGAATCCGGTAATCCCGAATAATTAAATTCGTCGGACCATACCATGTGATAGCACTGTGAATATGAATAATCAACGATTACTAACATCAAAAAAATAAAGTAAAAAGCTTTTTTCATTTTCTTAAAATTATTAGTGCACTATAATTTATCTTCCTTATTTACAAAAATAATAATTAAAATCAGTAATGATTTTCAAATTCACGACATTGTTAAAATTAGTTCCAAATTATCGATTATTTTGTATCTTTATTTTTTTGATCCGGATATTATGAAAAGCAGATATTCCATTATCTTTTCAGCCATTTTCTTTGCAATATTTTTTATATGCGTGCTTTTATTCATAAAGCCTGAACTTATATACCACAGTCAGCTTTCGGGCTTTTCATTTGATAAATATTCCCTGGTAGAATACCTTGCTTATCCTGGCGGAACAACCGAGTGTATATCGTTGTTCCTGTTCCAGTTCAATATTTATCCGGTAGCAGGAGCCCTTGTTTATACCTTACTTACATTCCTTATTGTTTTTATTCTTACCAGGATAATCAACTATTACGGATCATCCAAACTGGACTTACTGCTAGCATATTTACCTGCAGTTTTTATCGGCGGATTACTGACAAATTATTCGTTTCACCTTGTATTTATCCTGATCCTCTTAATAATGCTGTTGTTTTTTTATGCCTTTATAAGCATTATGAAAAGGTTTAAAAGCGCACTTGTTCGTATTATTTCATTTGTCATCCTTTCAGCGCTTATTTACTATATGTCAGGAGGCCTGGCTTTTCTTATTTTTTCGCTGCTGGCATTTATTTACGTGCTTACAAAATCAGAAATCAGATCCATAATTGTTGCTATTGCTATATTCGTTATGGCCCTGGCTCTGCCTTATCTTGCTTACAGGTATGTTTTCATGATCAGTCTTGGGGATGCTTACTTAAAGCTCATACCGCCATATTATTATGCCAAGGTTGATTTTATATTGTATGGCATTTATTTTTACATGCCCATTGTTTTGCTTGTTAAGAAGGCAGTGGGAAGAGTACCGGAATCCAGTGCCAAAACAGCGCCCCAACCGGAAAAAATGACGCCGGCAATGCTGGTTCAATATATTTTTCTCATCCTGGCCCTTATTCTGGTTGTACATTTTATGTTTCAAAAGGACGAAAAGTATAAAATCTTAGTGGATTATTATGCCTATAACAAGCAATGGGATAAACTGCTGGAGGTTGTCACTCATGAACCTTCAAAAGACAGGCTGATAACTTTTCATACAAACCGCGCCCTTTATCATAAGGGAAGGCTATGTGAATCGATGTTTGACTATCCCCAGGTATGGGGTGTGGACGGGTTGTTTTTGAGCAGGTATATGGTTCCGGGTGAGTTACTGCCGACGGCCGAACTTTATATAGATCTCGGACATGTTAATGATGCTATTCACTGGGGTAATGAAGCCTTTGTCCAGAATGAAGATTCACCGCAGATAATTGAGCAGCTGATTATTGCGAATATTATTCTGGGTAATTATAAACCAGCTCAGTTATACATTAATTCTTTACGGAAATATTTATTTTTCAGAAGAAAAGCCTGTAATTATGATCGTTATATCAGAAATGGAGATTTACCGGACATAGATATACTGGTTAAGGAAAAGAGAAGCATATTGCCTGTGAATGATTTTGCAGTTAACAGGGAACAGCCGGATCATGATATGATCAGGTTGCTTGAAGATAATCACCGCAACAAGATGGCGTTTGAATATCTGATGGCATATTATTTACTTAATAATGACCTGGGATCTTTTATAAAGCATATAAATTATGCCGACAATTTCAATTATGTCAGTGTACCTAAATCTTACGAAGAGGCATTAACCCTGTATGCATTCGAAATGCAAAAAAGAGGAAAGGTCATGGAAAATCTCAGGCTAAGCAAGAAGACACTTGGTAATTTTGCTGACTACCTGGGTATACTCAAAAAGTACGAAGGTGACAGGGCCAAAGCAAAAAGGGAACTTGAAAAAAAATATGGTAATACTTACTGGTTTTATGTACATTATATCAGTCCGGTTACAACCAAAAAAAAGATAATAATTAAATGAAAAAAGTTGCATATTACAATTATATCGCATTATTCCTGGCCTTTATAGCATTTTCATGCACCGGTCCATCCGGCATAAAGGATTATGAAGAGGTCACGGATTATCCTGATATTTTTCCTGACTACCGGGATGTTGTTGTCCCTCCCAATATTGCTCCGTTGAATTTTGATATTAAGGAAGAGGGCAAAAAATATTTTGTTAGCATATCATCGGAGAATTTTGAACCGGTAAATATTATTTCAAAATCACCAGTAATAAGATTTAAGGAAAAAATATGGCGAAAGATGCTTACTTCGAACAAGGGAGGGCAGATAAAAATTAATATATACGTGCTTGGGGAAGATCGGAAATGGACCAGGTATAAACAGTTTGCTATAGAAGTTGCAAATGAGGATATAGATGATTACCTGGCTTACCGTTTGATAAATGTAGGGTATGTACTATGGGAAAAGATGGCCATCTACCAGAGGGACCTTACATCTTTTAAGGAAAGGCCGATTTTGCATAACAGGAATACCGGGGACAACTGCATGAACTGCCATTCATTCTGCAACAATGACCCTGAAAGGGCAATGTTTCATATGCGCGGAAAATACTCGGGAACAGTTGTGGAAGCTGGTGATTCCCTGTTCAAGGTGAATCTGAAAACTCCGTATACCATGTCAGCAGGCGTCTACCCATCCTGGCATCCTGACGGACAGCACATTGCTTTTTCAGTAAATATGGTAAGGCAATGGTTTCATGCCGTAGGAAAACGTAATGAGGTTTATGACAGGTCTTCTGACCTTATTGTATATGATATTAAAACAAACACTGTAACAACATCCCCTAAAGTTTCAACAAAGAGGAGGGAGAC
Organism: uncultured Bacteroidales bacterium; assembly: GCA_964534745.1. Taxonomy (GTDB): domain Bacteria; phylum Bacteroidota; class Bacteroidia; order Bacteroidales; family UBA10428. The sequence continues at coordinate 16,487 of CAZHQW010000020.1, read as the reverse complement.
ATTACCAACATGGTCACCTGACGGCAGGTTCCTGTATTATTGCAGTGCCCCCGGGTCAAATGACACTCTAAGTTATGATAAGGTAAAGTATGACCTGTTAAGAATTGGCTATGATACAAAGAATAACGAGTGGGGAGAAGTCGACACTGTTTTGTTGTCATCGGCACTTGGCAGAAGCATATCGTTTCCAAAAATATCACCTGACGGGAGGTACCTGATATTCTGCCTTGCCAGCCATGGATATTTTAATATTTACAATGCTACCAGCGATTTGTATATCCTTGACCTGCAAACCGGGGAATATTACCCGTACCCCTATAACAGTGATTGTGAAGACAGCTACCATTCATGGTCCAGTAACGGCAGGTGGTTTGTATTCAGCAGCAAGAGATCAAACGGATTATGCACAAAGCCTTATATAAGTTACTTTGACAGTGATGGCAAATCGCATAAACCTTTCCTTTTGCCTCAGAAGGATCCGAAGTTCTACTATTCGTTTGTACTTAATTATAATGTTCCTGAACTTGTCAAGTCAGCTGTTTCAATAGACAGGAATAAGCTGCTGGAGGTAGCAACCGGTGATCCGATAAATGCGTCGTTCGATAAGAATGTTAATATTGACGCGCTGTCAGGTGCTACTAAGTATAATGAAATGTAGTTGATATTTCACCAAGTTATATTTTACAATGAAGGGGATTATTGCAGCCTTTATTACATATTTCTGTGTTATATACTGTCTTTTAGCCCAGCAGAATATAAAGATCAACGAGGTACTGGCCTCAAATGTCCTTTCCTTCCCTGATGAGGCGGGTGAGTATGACGACTGGATAGAGATATACAATTCGGCAGTCCACGATATAGACATTGCCGGCTATTATTTGTCAGATGATCCCGGTGACATGTATAAATGGAGGGTTCCTTACGGCTTTCCTGAAAAGACAACCGTTCCTGCAGGAGGTTTTATTATTATATGGGCAGACGCACAATCCTCGCAGGGGCCCCTGCATACCAATTTTAAAGTTTCATCTGCAGGAGAAGTCATTTTCATTGTACACTCAAACGGGACCACTGTTATTGATCATATCGGTATTGGAGAACAGTATGCCGACATATCCTTTGGATGTTATCCGGACGGGACCGGTAATTACGGTTATATCTTCACACCTTCTCCGGGAGCATCAAATACAGCCGGTTATCCCGGTATTGTGCAGGCTCCCGAATTCAATCCGGAATCGGGTTTTTACGTTGACAATTGTGATATTGAGATTTCCTCTATCAGTCCCACTGATAAGATATATTATTCCCTTGACGGTTCTGATCTTACCGGGGCATCAATGTTATACAGTACGCCACTTTTGGTGAGCAGGGATACGATTTTAAAAGCACAGGTCCTCCAGAGTGACCGGACAAGCTTTCCCAGCTCGGGAACATATTTTATCAATAGCGGGCATACTATCCCTGTGATTTCTGTAATCACTGATCCTGACAATCTTTTTGGGGCGGAAAGGGGAATATACAGTAATCCGACCCGGGAAGGGAGGGCATGGGAAAGAAAAACAGATCTTGAGTATTTCAGGGACGGTGACCTGGAACTGGATATCAGCTGTGGCATCAGGATACAGGGTAATACGGGGCGGACTATGGACAAAAAGGCTTTCCGCCTGTTTTTCAGGGAAGGCTTTGGCACAGAACCACTGAGATATAAACTCTTTGATGATACTGAAGTGGATTCATTCAGGAACATTATACTCAGGGCGGGATATGATGATGATATGCAAAAAGAGCTGGGCACGCTGTTGAGGGATCCGCTATGCAGCGAGATATGGGCCCGCCTTAACAGGATAAGTTCACATGGCAGCTTTGCTGCTCTTTATCTTAACTCGGATTACTGGGGACTTTATAATGTAAGGGAAGATATTAACGAGCATTTCTTTGAAGATTATACAGGGTACAGTGACTATGACATTATAAGGCTCAGATGGACTACCTGGGAGCTTTATTATGGAAGTGACAAGCACTGGAAAGCACTACTCGATTTTTTTGAAAATGAGAGTTTTGTTTCTGAAGAGAATTTCAGCAGGGCGGGACAGCTCATTGATATTGACAATTTCACCACCCTCCAGGCATTATCACATTTCACCGGCTACCACAGCTGGACTTATGGCAGCTTTGTTTTCAGGGAAAATATTGAAGGCAGCAAATGGAAATGGACAGTATGGGACATGGACCGCGCTTTTGTGGAACTTAACTGGAACGGATTTTATTATTATGACAATCCCAATAATGAATACTGGATAAATATTATAAACAAGAAGCTGCTTGAGAATAATGATTACAGGCATTACTTCGTTAACAGGTGCTGTGACCTTATGAATACTGTTTTTCTGCCTTCAACGGTTAACAGTATCCTTGATTCCCTTGTTCTTGTCGTCTATGATGAAATACCACGTGAATGTGAAAGGTGGGGTGCCGATTTCGAAACATGGCAGGATAACATAGACTCTATGAGATACTTTATTGACAACAGGCCTTCAGTGGTCAGGGCGCAAATGCAGGCATGGTTCGGATTGTCAGATCCCGACACTTTATATGTTGATTGTGGGCCAGGGGGCAAAATCAGAATAAACAGCACTGAACCCGGCAGCTATCCATGGAAGGGACTCTACTATTCAGAGGTGCCTGTTGAAATCACCGCTATTCCTGATGAAGGATACAGGTTTGCCGGATGGGCTGGCCAGTTGCTGCCCTATAAGCCGGATATAGAAATTTCCATTAATAAGACTAACAGCATAAAAGCTAAATTTGAACGTACGGGCAATGAAAACCTTGAGATCATAATTCCGCGTGAGGTTCCTGCCGGACAGTCTTTGCCGGTCGTTGCCAGGGCACGTGATGCCAGCTGGGATATCAATACCCTGAAGCACGATGAACTTGCTGTGTCTTCGCCTGAACGGACTTTCAGCGGGAATCTGAAAATAAAATACGGCACAGGCACTGCACTGCTGGAAGATATTGGTGAATCTGATACAATATTATATTTTAACGGTTCCTCGATAAGCGATACCCTCGAACCTCTGAAGGTCAGGGATGATTACCCTGTAGTCGAGTACTCGGGCAGCCTTGCTTCGGGGAATATCATATGGGACAACAAAGCCGTGAGGAAAATAACCAATGATATTATAGTGCCTGACGGGACGAAATTATCTGTATATGCAGGAACATGGGTGGTCATAGGGGATAAGAAGAACATTACTGTATACGGTGAGATTGAGGTCCTTGGGACATCACAGGCACCCGTTGTCTTTACTTCTTCGGAGCCGGAACAAGCATGGGGAGGAATAGAGATACGTTCCGATTACTCTTCATTTCTTTATTGCTTCTTTGTAAACGGCGGGGGAGACGACAGCAAGGGATGGGGACATACAGGAAGGCAGTCATCATTATTTGCATATGAGGACAGCAGGCTTGACCTTGATAACTGTTACATTCTTTATACTTCGGGGAAAGCGATGGGAGGCATTCAGAGCCGTATTAATATTGACAATTGTGTGACGTCTTTTGCCTTTCACGGTGGTGAATTTCATTATTGCCTGCTCGACATACGCAACTCATATTTTATGAACCTGCCCAATGATGATCATATTTATTTACAGGATGAAGATAACGACGGTTTCCATATCGATTATGTCTATCCCTACTCGGACGAATTTTCAGTAATTGACAATTGCCATTTCATTACTACAAAAGACGATGGTGTGGATCACCATGCCTCAAGGCTTCATGTAAGGAACTGTTTTATAACAGACTGCATGCACGAGGGTGTAGCAGTGTCAGAGGAAGACACGATAAAAGTAACAAATACTGTAATTACTGGCTGCAACCAGGGCATAGAGCTGGGATGGTCCTCTGCCACAACCCAGATCTACGTCGATCATTGCGTTGTCATTGACAATAATGTAGGACTCAGGGTAGGGGATGAGTACAACGGGGAATACGAGGGAAATATGAAAGTGACAAATACAGTTCTGTATGATAATGGTGATAATATTTATAATCATATCATAAATACGGACGAACCCCAGCCAGGGGCCATAGATATTTCCTTCAGCATGACCAATGATGATGACTATAACGGCAGCCTTTACTGTATTACAGGTATCCCTGATTTTGATAATTATTATTTCCTGACCGCCGGCTCCCGGGGCAAGGGCATGGGAGTCAACGGGTCAGACATGGGACTTTATAATAGCGGCAACCCTGAAGCTCCGATGATAGTGATTAACGAGATAATGTATAACTCTTCAGTTAATTATAATTCAGGGGACTGGGTAGAACTGTTCAATAATACGGGGTCAGCGGCTGATCTGTCAGGAATGAAGATCAGGGATGAAAGGGACGATCATGAGCTTACAATCCCCGGCGGCACTGTTTTACGTCCACTGGGATTCGCAATAATTTGTGAAGATACTGCCCTGTTTAAATCAATATATCCGGATGTTACAATACTATTGGGAAACCTGGGATTCAGCTTGGGCAGCAATGATGAGATAAGGTTATATGACAGGAACGGACTCATGATTGATGATGTTGACTATGACTCGCAGTCCCCATGGCCTGTTATAGCGGACAATGAGTTTTACAGCATAGTGCTGAAGAATCCGAACTATGACAACAGCCTACCTGAAAGCTGGGTAAAATCTGCTCAACAGGGCGGTAATCCGCAGTCTTATATTGAGGAACGGGAAGTTCCCGGACCTTATACTTTGCCGGCAGGTAATATTATGCAGGATCTGAAAGTTTATCCCAATCCGTGCGCGGACAATAATATAAGCATATCTTTCAATCTTTTGCGTGATGCTGATGTTACTGTCTCATTGTTTAATATCCTGGGCGAAAAGACTAAAATACCGGCAAATGATATTCACCTGAGTGAAGGAGCGCATACGTTGCCCTTTGATATAGCCGGTGTTCCTGCCGGTATTTATTGCCTGATGGTTGAGTTGAGAGGCAGTGACTTGGCCTGCCAGGTATATATGGCAAAGGTATTGAAGCTGAGATAGTAACTTATTAAGTTGAGTAAACGGATTTTGTTCATTTTGTAAGCTCCAGTTTTTTACTTAGAGAAAAGATAAATTCAATACCCTTGCCGGGTTTGCTTTTAACAGAAATTTCTCCTCTGTGGAATATCACGGCATTTTTTACTATTGCCAGTCCGAGTCCTGTGCCCCCTTCCTTGCGCGACCTCCCCTTATCTATTCTGTAAAACCTTTCGAAAATACGTGGCAGGTATTCTTCAGCTATACCTGATCCGTTATCTGAGTATAAGAAATAACAGAAATCATCATCCTCGAAAAAAGTGTCAATATTTACAACCAGGTTGCTACCTGCATAATTGATAGTATTGTCAATTAAATTTCTGAAGATTGAATATACTAAAATCTGGTTGCCTTTTAAGGATATTTTTTTATCAATAGTCAGGTGGACCTTGATTTTTTTTTCTTTAAGTTTCATCTGGACATCATCGATAACATTCTCTACAATTTTTCTTATTTTTAATGATTCAATATTATAAAGACTGCCTGCTTCTTCAATCTTTGTTAAAAGTGAGATATCATTAATAAGATTTGATAATCTGCATGCCTGCTTGTGGGCCCTTTCAATGAAATAATCCTTTTTTGAGGCATTAATATTACTATTTAGCAAGGTCTCAAGATAACCCATAATTGAGCTAACAGGAGTCTTCAGCTCATGGGCTATGTTGCTGGTCATTTCATGCTTGATACGTTTTCGTTTTTCAAGCTTGCTAATATCTGTTATCAGTATTTCAAAACTTTTATCATTAAAGACTATGCATTTTACGGCAAAGGATTTATTGTCCTTATTAATTGTCATATCAATACTATTGCTGGAGTCGTCTTGAGGCGTTATGTTGTCTATTTGTTTGTCAATAAAATAGTTGACTTCACTGAATTCCTTTATTTTAAAGACATTTTCGGGAATAATTATAGGTTTGTCAGAAATAATATTAACATACTGAATAAAATGATTGTTTGCAAGAAGCTTCTTTCTTTGCTGTGAAAATATTGCAATTCCTTCCTGCAGAACATTCAAGTGTCGAATTAGTCTCTCTTTCTCTGTAGTAAGCTCATCCTTTGTATTTCTGAGGTTATTATATATCTGAATTATTTGTTCACTGATTACACCAAGTTCATTCCTGGGGAAAGTCAATTTTTCATCAATAATCTCGTTTCGGGCAGCTCTTAACGAGAAATCTTTAAGCTGTGACACAGATTTCCCCAATCTGTCAGATACATAAGCAAGTGATGCCCATATAATGAAGAATAATACAATTATAAAGAACAGGAACATGCTTTCCGCTTTAAGAAAATCCCTGACACTAATATTATATATTATAGCCGTTCGCACAAAATATCTATTAAAGAACCGGGCATAATAATAATAATCCTTTTTTGTGGTTGCCGATCTTCTTATCCTATGTCCGTATTCGCTATGCATGGCCATTTGCACCTCCGGTCTGTTGATGTGATTTTCCATTTTGTCATATTTTTTGACAAAACTGTCATACAGCACTTTACCATCATATTTGATAACCGTTATTCTTATGGTCCTGTCGGGGATAAACCTTGTAAGTGAATCAAGAAGACTAAATCTGCCTGATTCATATATATTGTTCTGTATGATATAACTGTTAACGAGTTCAGTATATGTATTAAGCTTACTCTCGAGCTCCCTAATGCGGTATTGCTTTTCTCTTCTGTACTGAAACATAGTAACTGCAACAATAAATGCAAGGAACACAATGAAGAAATAAAGGAAGAGCTTATTTTTGTAACTAAGTTTACTTACCATCTTATTAAATTATTGGAATTCAAAACAATAACCATATCCTGAGCGACTTATAATATACTTGCCATACTTTCCAAGTTTCTTTCTCAGGCGTGTAATATTAACATCAACCGTCCGGTCCAACACATATACTTCATCTTCCCAAACGGTACCTAGTATTTCATCCCTGGAAAAGACTCTTCCGGGATGCTGCATAAGTGTATACAGAATGTTAAATTCCTTTTTTGTGAGTTCAACAGGCTTGTTTTTTATAAATAGCTTTTTGGTGGCTGTATCGAGTTCAAGGTCATTAACTTTTATGTTTTTTCGTGTTATTTCATCAGAAGTCGAACTTCTTCGTAAAATAACCTTTACCCTTGCTATAACTTCCCTTATTGAAAAAGGCTTTGTTATGTAATCATCTGCACCAACTGAAAATCCTGTGATAGTATCATTCTCGGTATCTTTTGCAGTAAGAAATATTACCGGTGCTTTCAGCTTTTTTTTATTTTTTAATATATCGGCAAGTTTAAGTCCGGACATACCACTCATCATTATATCAAGAATAAAGAGATCATATTTACCCAATGTCACGGATAAGGCTTCCTCAGCTGAAAACACAGTATCTACATGGAACCCTTCATTTCCCAGGTTAAATTTCAGGATCTCACAAATATCCTCCTCATCTTCCACAACAAGTATATTAATCTCTTTCATAGTATTTATAATTAATATGTTATACTCTTTTATGCCTGATATCCGTTCCTTCAAGTGCATAAACTGTAGCTTCGGCAATATTTACGGCATGATCTGCAATACGCTCTATATTTGAGACAATACTCCTTAAGCTTACAAAGCTCAGAAGCAATTTTTCTATATCAGTAGTTGATTTTCCTTTTTTAACGGCCTTTTCCAGTATTAATTGATTCAGTTCGTCATCAAATTTATCCATTTTTATTGTATCAATTGCTGCAGCAATATCTGAATTTATAAACGAAAGTATAGCATTTTGAACCAAATTAGTGCTGTATTTCAATATTTTATATAGAGAATTCCTGGATTTTTCAAACAATTTTATATTCCCGATGGTCCTGGCTGATTTTATAATATTGATAATGAGATCGCCAATTCTTTCTATGTTCAAAGTCATGTTATATATGGCAATTATTTTTCTCAGGTCCGATGCAAGCGGATTATAAAGCACAATAGTATTTATAACTTTTTCACTGATCTTCATTTCATATTTATCAATATCTTTCTCGTTTTTCTTGAAAATTGACAATATATCCGTGGATGTCATTATCTCTCCCGAATTAATAACATCCTTAAGTCTTTTTAATTGCAGAAGTAATAACTCCGAGACTCTTGAAAAGTCGTCAAGAATATCTTCAATCGCAATTTCTTTTTTTATACTCATTTTATAGGAATTATTAAATTATTATTATCCGAATTTACCTGTCAGATATTCTTCAGTCTTTTTATTTACCGGCCTTGTAAACAGATTCTTCGTTTTCCCGTATTCAATAAGTTTACCAAGGTACATAAACATTGAATAATCAGATATGCGTGCAGCCTGTGCCATATTATGAGTGACAAGGATTATGGTGAAGTTCTCTTTCAGTTTTACCAGCAGGTCTTCAATTTTAGATGTTGCTACCGGATCCAGGGCCGAGGTTGGTTCATCCATTAATATTACATCAGGTTTGTAAGCCAAAGCCCTTGCAATACACAATCTTTGCTGCTGACCTCCTGATAAAAATGTACCTCTTTTAAACAGTGAATCCTTGACTTCATCCCACAGCGCAACCTCCCTGAGCGATGTTTCAACAATTTCATCTTTTTCAATTTTTTTTAATCTGACGCCATTAAGTTTAAATCCTGCAATTACATTATCATATATGTTCATTGTGGGGAAAGGATTCGGACTTTGAAAAACCATGCCTATTTTCCTTCTTAATAATATTGGATTCATACTGGTTATGTCTTTATTATTAAGATATATTCTACCTGTTATTTTAATATTTGGATATAATTCATGCATCCTGTTGATTGCGCGCAGCAAAGTACTTTTACCGCAGCCTGACGGTCCCATTATAGCGGTAATTGAGTTTCGCTTTACACCTGCACTGACATTATCGACTGCCAGGGCATCTTCAGTATAAGAAACTGAGAGGTCTTCCATTAATAGAACCGGGTTTTTAAAAGTTATTACAGGCTCTTCCTTTATCATTAATGTATCTTCCATTTTTTAGCTATCCTCTTTGCAATGATATTTACAAACAATACAAATCCCATCAGAAATAGTGATGAGCTCCAGATTAAATCCACAAGATTAGGGTCGTTATAGAACTCCCATATTAATAAGGGTACCGCACTGGTAGGTTTGGTAATATCAAAATTGATTACCGAACTACCCAATGCAGTCATAAGCAAGGGGGCTGTCTCACCGAGGATCCTTGATATTCCCAGTAATATTCCTGTCAGCAGTCCGCTTAAACCCGATGGAATCAAAACTCTGAACAGCACTTTATGGTATGGCACCCCGAGGGCAATTCCTGCTTCCTTAATTGTTGAAGGAATCATTTTTAATGTCTCTTCGGTTGACCTTATAATCATTGGCAGCATCATTATGGATAATGCTACACTTCCTGCTATAGCAGAAAATCCCCTGGTTATATTAACGACAATCCAGTTATAGGCTACAACTCCGAGTATGATTGAAGGTACGCCCTGCAGGATATCAGTAATATTTCTTATAACATCTGAGAATTTACTGCTCTGGTTTTCATATAAATATATGCCTGCAAGCACGCCAAGAGGTATGGCAATGATACAGGCAAAAAGCACTATTAAAAGGCTCCCTGTTATGCCATTAAGTATGCCACCCGGAATAATGTCACCGTTTGCTTTAGCTACCATCGCTTCAAGGGTATTCGGTGTTGTTTGCGTGAAAAAGCTGAGATTAATCTGCCTGACTCCCTTTTCCAGGAGCTTTACAATGATAAGTATTAAAGGAAGTGTTGTTATTGCCGAGAGGCTGATAACAGCATAATAGAACAGCTTGTCCTTATACAGACGTCTCCTTAAAACACTCTTATCTATTTCAACTATCCTTTTCAAATTTATTTTCTTTTAATTAATTTGTAGGGTGTTATCCCAGTCTTTTCATTACTGCCTTGCCTATATAATTTACTATTCCGGTAATTAAAAACAGCAACAAACCTATGGCAATCAATGAACTTAATTTTAATCCTTCAGCTTCTCCGAACTGATTGGCAATGACACTTGCCATGGTGTTTCCCATGGAAAAAAGTCCTTTCGGGATGATATTTGCATTGCCTATAAGCATGGTAACTGCCATGGTCTCTCCCAAAGCTCTTCCCAGTGCCAGTATGTAGCTCGCAATTATTCCGGAGCTTGCCGATGGGATGACTACTGTAAATATTACTTCCCGCCTTGTTGCGCCCAGGGAATAGGCAGCTTCCTTAAGGGTTACCGGAACCATGGATATCACTTCGTTGCTCAGGGATGACGCATAGGGAATAATCATAACTGCCAGAATAAGTGCTGACGTGAAAATTCCGAATCCCTGGGAGCTAAGCCCGAGTTTGACAATAACGGGCCTCAGCACATAAAATCCCCACAGTCCGTATACTATTGAAGGTATTCCGGCCAGCAGATCGACCATCGAGCTCAATATGGCCGCAAGTTTTGTATCTTTGAAATACTCGCCGAGAAATACAGACACAGAGAAAGACAGAGGAAAGCATAACAAAAGGGCTATCAGAGATGTCAGCAAAGTGCCTGCTATAAATGGAAGGGCACCATAGCTTTCCCTGCCCCTGGTTGGTATCCAGTCCGATGAAAAAATAAATCTTATCCCGAACTGCTTAAAAGCCGGTATGGAACCTGTCATTAGTGACAGCACCATACCGGCAGCAACTAACAATACTATTATTGAGGCTAATAGTATTACTGATTTTACTAGTTTTTCCCCTCGCATTATTTCATTAGTGCCTCTCCCTTATATGTGACTGATTTGAGTATATTCTTTGCTTTTTCGACAACTTTATCAGGTAAAGGAGAGTAATTTATATTTTTTGTAACCTCCTGGGCTTCCGGACTAATAATCCAGTTCAGCAGATTAAGTGTTTCTGTGGCCTGGGCTTTTGATCTGCCGGCATAAGACTGTTCCTTGTAGAGGATAAGCCATGTAAAACCGCTTATCGGATATCCTTCGGGATCGTCCGTGTTTGTTATCATTGCCCTGGTATCATCAGGAATAGTACCTTTGGCTGCAGCACTTATTGACTCAACAGAAGGTGCTATATAATTTCCTGAGCTGTTACGGACTTTGGCAATCTGTATTTTCTGAGCAAATGCATACTCGGAACCTATATATCCAATCGCGCCTTTAGTCTGGCTTATTGTTCCGGCAACTCCGGGATTGCCTTTAGCGCCAATCCCTGCGGGCCAGTCAAGTGACTTCCCTGCACCTACCTTTTCTTTCCATAAGGGGCTTATTTTGGACATGTAATCGCTAAATATAAAAGTTGTACCACTTCCGTCAGAGCGGTGTACCACGAGAATATCCTTATCAGGCAGCTTAAGTTCCCTGTTGTTATCTTTAATTGCCGGATCATTCCATTTGGTAATTTTTCCCATAAATATTCCTTCGAGTAAATTTTCAGTCAGTTTCAATCCGTCCACGCCGGGCAGGTTATATGCAATAACAACTGCTCCCAGGCAGGTCGGTATATGAATGACATCTGCGGGCATTTCCTTTATTTTATCGTCGTCAAGGTAAGCATCTGTAGCTCCAAAATCAACAACCTTGTCTGCAAGGCTTCTTATGCCGCCGCCGGAGCCAATACCTCCGTAGGTTACAAGTATACCGGTTTTTTTTGTGTACATTTCAAAGACCTGGTTATAGTATGGCATGGGAAATGTTGCGCCGGCAGCAGTGATTGTTACTTTTTTGTTACCTGCACCGGACGGTTTGTTACCTGTCCTGCAGGAGATCAAAATTATAGCTGCACTGGCTATTGTTATAATTAGTGATAGTTTTTTCATGTTTTATTTATTTTTTAATTAGAATATTTTCAATACAATTTTATGAGATTAATATTACTCAGGTATTTCAAAACTGTTACATAAATGTTACAAATTGTCAGAAACTTATTTCAGCATTCAGGTAAATCCATGATATAAGGGAGCTTCCGTCGGCAGAGGGCAGCCATCCTTTATAATTGGGAGTTATTTTTATTCCTTTTACAGGAGAATATTCAACACCTGCCATAAACAACTGTCCGTTCTTCGATATGTTCCACGGGTCGGTTTCCCCGCTGAGTTTATTTGAAGTTAAATAATCGTACCTGCCGAAAACCTGGAGTTTCTTCTTTACCTGGTATGAAGCATAGGCGGAATAACCGGTCAGATTATGGTCCTTTTCATACTTGTTGTTATTCTCGATATTCAGTTCCAGTCCTGCTGCTATTGCATCTTTTGAATAGCCTGCAAATGCTGCAATATTCATAAGCGGCTCTTCTTTTTTCTCGTAATCGAAATAACCTCTTAAAGCCAGTCCCTTAACGGGCGTAATTGTAATACCTGCTCCTGCACGATATGTGGAATCGGACTGGAGGGATTTGTATCCTTCCCCGTTCATGAATATTGCATCAATACTTACCATATCGTGGAGCTTGTAGGCAACGCTAATGCCCAGGTCGGCACTTGATCCGAATTTATATTCGTCCTGGAAAGATTTGAGAATATAGCGGTGGCCCCAGATTTTTTCCTGCAACTTGAACTGTATAGTGCTGATCATTCCGAAGCAGGTAGTGAGGTTATCATAGCTTAATTTCATATAGGCATTTTTAAGGAATGCGGTATGCTGAAGTTCTCCCGACTTGGGATTTCCAACATCAAGGTTAATTTTTCCCGAAAAGTGCCGGCTAAACTCGTATTCGTAACCAAGATAAGCCCTTGTAATTTCGAATGCCGTTTCATTTTTGCTTTCCGATACCTGGGTATGTGCATTCGTATAGATTTTGGCAAAAGGTGAACCGGAAGGTTTAAATTCTGGCTCTTCCGTTTTTTCCTGTCCGTTTATGTTCAATAGTGCAGCCAGTGACAGTAGTGACAATACATAATATTTTTTCATGTTATTAAGGATTACATTTTGTTGAATAAATGAATCAATATTATAACATTAATGTTTTATATATATGTCACAATTGTTACATTATGGTTACAAAAACCAAGGACAGCGCCCATGTTTTGGGGACAGCGCCCATGTTTTGGGGACAGCCCCCATTCGGGTACAGACCCCTGGGCGCTGTCTCTTTTATAACTGATTAACTGATTCCCTTAAATACCTTTCTGAAATGATAGCCATAGATACTATAGGTTACTGCCAGAGGAAAGGATTCCGGTTTGTTAAACAGGCTCCAGAACAGGAGTTTCCAGTAATATTTCCGGTTTTTCTTAAGGATTCCGATATGCAGAACGGACTTCAGCAAAGCTATCAGTTCATTGAAATTGATTTTTCTTTTTTTCATCAGTGGGGGATTATACTGTTTTAAAAATAGTAATACCCTTTCGTAATAAGACTTGCTGGAATATATATCATGAATAATTTTCTGGTATCCTTTTAGCAACTCTTTCTTATCCATAACCGGTATAAAGTTCATGGAATAATTGGTATTGTCTCCTGTGAAAGCATCAATTATTCTGCCTTCGTTGTTTAGCCTTTTATATAGTTTTGAAAGTTTTGGTGCATTAAGCAACCCGACCATAGCTGTGATAATTCCACTTCTTTGTATAAAATCAACCTGGCGCTGAAAAATATTTGAAGGGTCATTATCAAAACCGACAATAAACCCTGCTGTTACTTCCATGCCGGATTCCTGAATAGTATTAACACACTTTATAAGATCACGTTTATTGTTTTGCTTTTTATTACACTCTGCCAGGCAACTCTCTTCAGGTGTTTCAATACCTACAAAGATTTTATCAAAACCTGCCTTTACCATTAATTGCATAAGCTCCTTATCGTCCGACAGGTTAATTGAGGCTTCCGTTATGAAGGTAAACGGATAATTATTAGTATGCATCCAGCTTATTATTGCCGGCAGTAGATCGGATTTTAGTTTCCTTTTATTCCCGATAAAATTGTCATCGACAAAAAAGACACTTCCTTTCCATCCTGCCTGTAGCAGCATATTCAATTCCGATATGATCTGTGCTGATGTTTTTGTGCGTACACGACGGCCAAATAAGGCTGTTATATCGCAAAACTCACAGTCAAAGGGACAGCCCCTTGAATACTGAATTCCTGCCGACGCATATTTGTGAAGTTTCAGGAGAGAATAATCAGGTATGGGTGTCTGTGTTATATCGCCAAATAAATCTGACCTGTATATTCTTTTTGGCCCTCCTTGTTTAAGGTCTTCAATAAAAAGGGGTAAAGTTATCTCAGCTTCGTTTAATACAAGATGATCGATGTCCGGAAATTTTTCATATTCTTCGGTAAACAAGGGTCCGCCTGCTACTATTACCTTATTCATATGCTTACAGCGGGCAATAACTTGATTTACCGAAGCCAACTGGACAGACATGGCACTGATAAACACATAATCAGCCCACTTGATGTCTTTATCATTAAGATGAGAAACATTCATGTCCGTGAATTTTTTGTTCCACTCTTCGGGAAGCAGGGAAGCGACAGTAATTATACCCAGGGGCACGTTAACGGCCTTTTTGGAAACAAACTTAAGAGCGTGCTTAAAGCTCCAGTATGTATCGGGATACTTCGGATATATAAGTAATATATTCATAATTAAAATTCTTTAAAAATTAAAACGGAGTAAAACTAGCCCGAAAATTTCTTTAAGAAAAAATGAAGGGATTAATACACTGCAAATAGTGGTATAGCGAAATAATAAGTGGTAACTGGCATAACAGGCGGGTGAGTGGCATTCGCCCCTAAAGCTTTGATATGGTCTCTTTAACCTTTAATAAATATTGTCGTGAAACGGGTATCTTTTCATCATGTCCTTTTATTGACAACAGGTAATTATTCAATTTCCTGTTAAGCTTCTCTATATAATAAGTGTTTACCAGGTATGTTCTGTGGCAGCGTATAAAATTGGAATATTGCCTTACCTGAAGTTCAATATTCTTTAGTGTATTTCTTATAAGCTTCCTTTTAAAAGTATTGTCTTCCATATACACTATTTCCACATAATTATCTGCGGATTTAATAAAGGCAACATCGGTAACCTGAAGAACTAAATTCTCTGTACCGCTGTCTGAAATGAACTCTATTGTTTTGCCCAGATTATCTTCCTCGTATGTTTCCAGCTTGTTTTGCAGCATTTTGATTTCTTCTGAAAGTGATATTTTTTGTTGCCTTAATTCCTTAAATATATCATACAATCTCAAAGCCACGGGAGGGGCAAGACAGATAAGTATTATTTTGAACATTACATAGTAGGATATGTGTTGTGAGCCGACATACCTAAGATAGAATGCAAAAGCAACCGCACTGGATGCAAAAATAAGAAAGCCGGTCATGTAATAAGGAATTACACCTTCGTGTATGCTTTCGGGAACCCTCTGAATTAACCATGGTAAGGTGATACGAAATAAGAACATAAGTATAAAAACAATTACTCCGATCCCGGCAACGAATAATAATCTGTTATTAAAGTCAAGATTTTCCAGCTGGAATGGTTGAAAGAAAAGAATAAATAAAAATATACATAGGCTGATGCTGAGAAAAAGGTTGAGTTCTTTTCTTACGCCCTGGTATAACAGGTTTATTTTATTGAATATTTTCAGATTAAAGGGATTTAAATTTTAGGCTAAAATAATAAAAAAAGGGGACAGCGCCCATATTTTTGGGTATAGCCCCCGGGGACTGTACCCGAATGCGGGCCGTCCCCATAATCCCCTGGGCACTGTCCCTTTTTTATATATATTTGCCGCATGATTCCATTATACGACACAATACCTTCAAAGCGGTTCCCGGTAGTTAACTGGCTAATAATAATAATAAATGCGCTGGTATTTATTTTTGAACTCACCCTTAATAATGCCGAGGCGCAGGCTTTTTTTTATAAATTCGGACTTGTCCCTTCGCAGGTAGGCTCTGAATCCGGAAATTATTACACTTTCCTTACTACCATGTTTTTACATGGCGGCTGGGGACACTTCATAGGAAATATGTGGATACTTTTTATTTTTGGCGATAATGTAGAGGACAGGATGGGAAGTATAAAATATTTTTTCTTTTATATTATCACCGGATTAGTTGCAGGATTTACACATTTCATTCTCTACAGGCATTCTCCCGTTCCTGCAATAGGGGCATCCGGAGCAATATCAGGTATTATGGCAGCATATATGTTCCTGTTTCCGTACAGCAGAATAGTATCATTTGTACTCGTTTTTTTTCTTCCCCTTATTCTTCCTGTTCCGGCATTTATTTATATAGCGGTCTGGTTTATATGGCAGCTTTTTAGCGGCACGGTACATCTTTTATTCAGTCCGGTTATCACAGGAATAGCATTCTGGGCACATATTGGCGGATTTTTGGGTGGACTGGCTTTGTACAAATTGTTCCTGTCACGCAAAAG
>CAZHQW010000019.1:41852-47778 GCA_964534745.1 uncultured Bacteroidales bacterium | reverse complement strand
CAAGTTATATTTATACAATGCTTGTAATGCCTTTTGTCAATAAGGATCTTAAATGTCAGTAATAATTAGCTTGTTGTTCTTTCAAGGCGTTTAATTACCGAGAATATAAATATTGCCGACAGGCAGCAGCATGTGACAAGCACAAGCCAGTGTCCCCACAGGGGCAGGTTTCTCCATGAATAACCCATAATTCCTACAAGATAGCTGCCCACTGCTGTGGCTGCAAGCCACCCGCCCTGCATAAGACCCTTATACTGGGGTGGAGAGACTTTTGATACAAATGATATTCCCATGGGACTCAGGAAAAGCTCCGCAATGGTAAGTGTGAAGTATGAACCTATCAGCCAGTAAGGCGTAACTGCAAGGTTTTCATCAGGGATCCTTATTTCGCCTATCTCTTTCGGGCTGTATCCTATAAGGCTCAGTGACCCGATAACCAGTATAAGGAATCCTACGGCGGTTATTATCATTCCGATCCCTATCTTGCGGGGTGCCGAGGGCTCCCTGCCTTTCTTATTTAACCATGTGAAAAAGCCAACAATAATAAAGGTGAGGATCACTATGAAGAAGGGATTAAGATGCTGGAACATTTCGGGAGTAAACACATTATATGTGTTATAGGTTTGTATGCGCATGTATGCAAGGTATCCGAATACAAGGAAAATCAATCCGCTTATTATCCTTGTCCTGATAGTACTGGACTTTCTAACAAGGAATACCAGTCCCCCTACAGACAATGCTATAGCAAGAAGGCCCCACAGGTCGAACCAAAAGTAGACATATATTGGTACTTTTTCCTGCGTATAATCACGGGCGAACATTGTCATTGTAAACCCGTTCTGGTGAAAAGCCATCCAGAAAAAGATTACCACTCCGAATACGAGTCCGAGAGCTATCAGTCTTGATCTTGTCTGTTCCCGTGTGAGGGTAACAACTTTATCCTTATGTTCCGCACTTGCTGCCTTTTGTTTTTCCGTTAAATCAGCATGCCTGTAATACTTTCTGAATCCCCAGAAGATGATCATGGATATTATTAAGGAAATACATGCCACTCCGAATCCGAAGTGATATGCTTTGCTCAGTGTGTCAATATATTTTGTACTGAAATCAGCCAGTCCGCCCTCAGTGATACCGGGTACCTGGTTGCCTGCAAGGACGAGCAGTTCACTTATATTCTTGCCGGAAGCTGTTCCGTCAAGAAATTTATTTGCCAGGGCAGGAATGGCAGGATTGTAAGTCAGCTCCGCACCCTTCATAATATAGCTGTATACGGCGCGTGCTGTAGTCGGAGCGAACATTGCGCCTATATTAATACCCATATAGAAAATGTTAAAGGCCACATCACGGATCTTGCTGTACTTTGGATCGTCGTACATATTGCCGACCAGTGCCTGGAGGTTACCCTTAAACATCCCGGTTCCCAGGGATATTACACCGAGCGCCACAATTACCAGCCACAATGCTTCTCCTCTTGCACTTGGCACTGCAAGGAGAAAATAGCCTGTAAACATCGTCACAAGCCCTATACTTATGGTTCTTCCGTACCCCCACAATTTATCGGCCAGGAATCCCCCGATCAAAGGAAGGAAATAGACGGCGGCAAGAAAACCTCCCCATATTTGTCCGGCTCTCCCGGAATCAAAGCCGTATTTGGCCTGCAGGAATAATACGAAAATTGCAAACATGGTATAAAAACCGAACCTTTCGCCCATATTCGAGAAAAAAGCAACATACAGGCCTTTGGGATGTCCTTTGAACATTTTTTTAAGTATTAGTAGTTTTTTTGCTGAACTGACAAATATAGAAAGATTTTTTAATCTTCCATGTTTTGTAATTTGTACTTAACATATTTTACCAATATTTCTGCTATACCTGTTTTTTTATAAAAAAAGCATTTATTTTGTTATTTATTTTTAAAATGTTTGTTGCAAATGAAAATCCTGACATCACAGCAGATCAGGGAGGTTGACAGTTATACGATAAAAAACGAGCCCGTTGCTTCCATTGATTTGATGGAACGTGCTGCTACGGCTTGTGCCAGGTGGCTGGCAGATAATTATAAACTCTCGGCATCTTTTAAAATTTTTGCCGGTCCCGGTAACAATGGGGGCGATGCCTGGGCTATTGCACGGCTTCTGGCTGACAAAGGATACAGGAAAGTCAGCTTATACCTGCTGGACATTGCAGACACGCTGTCACCTGACTCCGAAATTAACAGGCAAAGGCTTATATCGCAAAAAATTGTTAAGATCAGGGATGTGAAATCCGAAGAAGACTTTCCTGAATTAGGTGAGCCTGATATCATTATC
The DNA here is from genome assembly GCA_964534745.1 of uncultured Bacteroidales bacterium. GTDB lineage: Bacteria > Bacteroidota > Bacteroidia > Bacteroidales > UBA10428. The sequence continues at coordinate 45,469 of CAZHQW010000019.1, read as the reverse complement.
GAAGGATTGTTCGGGTCCGGACTGACAAGGCCTTTAAGCGGACTGGCAGCGGCGCTCGTGAATCACATCAATATGAGCGGGGCCGAAATAATAGCTATAGATATCCCCGGAGGATTATTTGGTGAGGACAACAGCAATAACAACAGGGAAAACATTATAAAGGCGGACCGCATACTGACCTTTCAGTTTCCCAAGCTTTCCTTTTTCTTTGCAGAAAATGAGCCCTATGCAGGTGAATGGCATGTGCTTCCCATAGGACTTCATCAAAAATTTATCGATAATGTTAGTACACCCTATAACTATTTAACGGAAAGTGAAATAAGTGAGAGCCTGAGGGTAAGGAAAAAGTTTTCTCATAAGGGCACCTTCGGACACGGACTTCTGATTGCAGGCAGCTATGGCATGATGGGCGCTGCTGTTCTGGGTGCCAGGGCGGCTCTAAGGACGGGGGCGGGACTTGTTACTGCGCATGTTCCCGGGCTGGGATATAATATAATACAGACTGCCGTTCCTGAGGCCATTGTCAGCATTGACAGCTCTGATACTTCTTTTACCGGATTTCCGGAACTGTCCGGTTTCAATGCAATAGCTGTGGGTCCCGGACTCGGGCACGGCGAAGATTCGCGCAAGGCCCTGGAGGAACTGCTCAAAAAGGCAAATGTGCCTCTTGTCATAGATGCAGATGCATTGAATTTTATTTCCACCGGCAAGGAGCTGCTCACGCAGATACCTGAGAACAGCATATTAACACCCCATCCCGGAGAATTCCGGAGGCTTTTCGGCCAGTATAATGATGACTATTCGCGAAACAGGGCACAGATTGAATATGCAGTAAAATATAAGGTATATATTGTTCTTAAGGGAGCACATACCACTGTTGCCTGTCCGGACGGGACCTGCTATTTTAATACTACGGGGAACCCGGGAATGGCCACAGCCGGCAGTGGTGACGTGCTGACAGGAATGATCTTGTCATTGATGACACAGTATTATGACCCGAAGGAAGCGGCAATAGCAGGAGTGTTTTTGCACGGACTGGCAGGTGATATTGCTGCAGGGCAAAAGGGGGAAGATGCGTTAATAGCATCAGACATAACAGACAATATTTCATGCGCATTTCTTAAACTTAAAAACAGGACATGATGAAAAAAGCCTTTTTATATGTAATCACGGTATTCTTTTTGGCAGGGTGTGCTGTGCACAGGCAGGGTAATGTAACGCCCATAAAAAGCATGGCCGATCTTGGGGAAACCAATGCTGTTTATGCGCTGCCGCTCACTGTCCTTGACATTACGATAGAAGCTTCCAGGAAAACCGTCATTCCCGGTCCGTTCCACAAGTATGCCGAAAAGTATTTGGGTATTAAGAATGTACCTGACAGTGCAACAGTTGAATGGACCATTTCTGATGTCAGGATCGATGTTTATGATGAGGCAGATCCTGATTATTATTATGCTGTAAGTAACAATGCAGGTACACTGGACAAGATGCTGGCCCGCCTGGAGGAGAACAAACTTATATTATCACCCGGCCGCTTTTTTAGCATATACAGCTTTTCTGAATTAGACACATCGCACAGTAATGCAATATTATACAGGGATTTATCAGTTAAGCGTAACTTTTATACAGGCTATGATACGGTTTATAAACGGACTTTTGTTGACTCTGCTTTTGTTAAAGTGCCTGTCATTAAAAAACAACTGGTTAAAAAGACTCTTGAGGAAAAGGCTGAAGAGGCAGCCAACTATGTATTAAAGATCAGGAAAAGGAGATTTAAGATGGTATCCGGACAGTATGACCAGGTTCCTGATGGCGAATCAATGGCTATTGCCGTTGCAAAGCTCGACGCTACCGAAAATGAATATTTGTCGCTTTTTACAGGTAAAACATTTACTGACAGGTTTACGAGGACTTTCCGGTACGTGCCCGACGGCAGCCGCCAGTTGTCAAAAGAGGTGTTATTCCGCTTCTCGGGAACCGAAGGATTTATTGATTCAAAGGGTGTAAAAGGTATACCTGTCATACTGGAAGTTGAGGATATGAACAAGACTGTGCAACTCGAAGATTTTGGCAGTGATTACCAGCAACCGGTTACAGGCAACAAAATACCTGTCAGGTTGCCTGATATGGCAGAAATAAGAATTCTTGAGGGATCAGGGATTATTAACACGTCGAGGATGCCGGTTTTTCAATATGGCATTTTGATACCTTTCTCATTTAAGAATTAAGATTATTAACAGTATTGCCTATTCCTCTATCTGCGACTTATAGCCAGCAATGAACTCATCCCAGCTTTCTGTAAGATAGTGGCCTTCACCGATGTATTTTATAATCTCATCAAAGGGTTTTGCCTTGATATATCCCTGGAGTGCGTGCAACTTCCTTCCCTTTTCATCCAGAAAAACGACAGAAGGGTAGACCATGTTACCATCAAGCAGTATGGCTGCCAGTTCATGATACCCTCTTTGTCCGTAAAGAACATATTTATATGTTCTGTCGCCTATTTTAATATTTTCCCTTTCTTCTGCATTAAGCTTAACAAGATAGAATTTTTTATTCAGGTATTCCGCAATAATACTGTTGTTATAAGTGGTTTTTTCCATAACCTTACACCATCCGCACCAGTCAGTATAAACATCAATAATAATATTACGCGGTTCCTTCTTATTCAGTTCAAGTGCTTCAACCAGGGAATACCATTTTACTGTCTGTGCATGACCTGTAAAAAATCCAGAACAAAAGCACAATAGTATTATTATATATTTAATTATTCCTTGCTTCACAATTCATTTATTAAGGGGAACGCAATATAATAATTTTTATTTCAAGGATGATGCCAATGTATGTTAAATTAATCAGGTAGTGAATACACGCATATTTTATGATAATTATTTTGCTTTAGTTAAATATAATGCACAAATTAGCGATTTCAAATCTAAAATTAAACCTATGAATTCACAGATTACAACTTTGAAACCAACGGCAATCTGGAAGAACTTTTATGATCTGACCAGGATTCCGCGTCCATCAAAAAGTGAGCATAAAGCTGTGAGCTTTATTTATGATTTTGGAAAAAAGCTGGGTCTGGAAACGGTAAAGGATGAAGTGGGTAACGTTATTATAAGGAAGCCGACAACCAAAGGCATGGAAAAAAAGAAAACCGTTGTCTTTCAGTCCCACCTCGACATGGTGCCGCAAAAGAATGTTGATAAAGAGCATGATTTTGAAAAGGATCCCATTAATGCTTATATTGACGGGGAATGGGTAACAGCTGACGGAACCACGCTGGGTGCCGATAATGGTATAGGTGTAGCTGTCATAATGTCTGTGCTTGAATCCATAAATATAAAGCACGGGCCTCTTGAAGCTTTGTTTACTGTTGATGAGGAAACCGGAATGACGGGAGCTTCAGCACTTAAACCGGGTATGTTAAAGGGTGACATACTGTTAAATCTTGACTCGGAGGATGAGGGTGAACTTTATATAGGCTGTGCAGGCGGAATAAATGCCCATGTTACATTTGACTATAATGCGGAAAAAGTTAAGAGCGGTTACGTACCCTTCCAGGTAAGCGTAAAGGGTTTAAGGGGAGGCCATTCCGGACTGGATATTCACCT
>CAZHQW010000019.1:12454-41752 GCA_964534745.1 uncultured Bacteroidales bacterium | reverse complement strand
TCCAGGTAAGCGTAAAGGGTTTAAGGGGAGGCCATTCCGGACTGGATATTCACCTAGGAAGGGGCAACTCGAATATTATCTTGATAAGGCTGCTGTGGAGAGCAACTTTTAAGTTTCATATAAGGATGACAGATCTGAACGGGGGGAGCCTGAGGAATGCCATACCGAGGGAGGCCTTTGCTACTGTTCTTGTGCCAAAGGATAAGGAAAGCGAGTTTCTTAAGTTCATTAAGGGCTATGAGAGCGTGCTGAGAGTTGAGTATCATACTATTGAACCGGATCTGAAAGTTGTGGCGGAGAAGACTGCTATGCCCACCGCAATTATTGATGAAGACACCCATAAAAAAATTATAAGCGCCATATACACATGTCCCAATGGAGTGATCCGCATGAGCAGTGATATGGAAGACCTTGTTGAGACATCAAGCAATCTGGCTGTTGTAAAAACTGAATTCAAGAAGGTGAAGGTTGAATGCTTGCTGAGGAGCAGTCTCGATTCAGCAAAGGAGGACCTCGCCAGCAGGATACAGAGCTTATTTGAACTGGCTGGTGCCACCGTCAGCTTTGACGGCGAATATCCGGGCTGGAAGCCCGACATGGACTCCGGGATCCTTCGTATTTGCAAGCAGGTATATAAGAGCAAGTTCGGAGTGGTGCCCGAGATAAAGGCCGTGCATGCCGGACTTGAATGCGGGATAATAGGAGGCGTAAATCCCGGTCTGGATATGATATCTATGGGACCTACAATCAAGGGCGCTCACTCGCCCGATGAGAGGGTTCATATTGAGAGCGTAAGGAAGTTCTGGGATTATGTGGTAGAGATTCTCAAGAAGATACCTGACAGTAAAGCCTAGATTCTCGATTTCTTTATTTCATAGGTTATTGATTCAAATATTTCTACTGCTGCACGTGATTTGTTCAGCGTATAGAAATGTATACCCGGGGCACCCCTGTCCAGCAAATCACGGCATTGCCTTATTGCAAAATCCAGTCCGATCTGGTAAGTCTTTTCAGGGTTATCCTGGTATGGTTCTATCTGGCTTATTATTTCCTGCGGGATACTTGCTCCCGTCAGCTGTACAAACTTCTTTATCTGTGTGTAGTTGGTTATAGGAATAATCCCCGGGATTATTCTGCAGTCTATGCCATATTTCTCAGTGAGTTCAACAAAATTAAAATAGAGGTCATTGATAAAGAATAGCTGGGTTACAAGGAAATCAGCACCGGCATTGATTTTTTTCCTGAGGTTTTTTATGTCTTCTTCCATGCTTTTCGATTCCAGATGCTTTTCGGGATAGGAGGCAGCACCTATACAGAAATCATCAAGTTTGCTGACAAAAGAAATAAGATCGCTGGCATGGTTAAATCCTTCAGGATTGAGCCTGATGCTATTCATTCCCTGGGGAGGGTCGCCCCTGAGGAGCATGAGATTTTCAATCCCTATTTCCTTCAGGTAGCCGATATCCTTTCTTATTTTTTCTTTTGATGCATTAACACAGGTATAATGTGCCATACATGTAAGTCCGATTTTGTTATGCAGGTAGTCAACAATAGCAAAGGTCCTCTCCTGTGTTGATCCGCCCGCTCCATATGTTACTGTTACAAATGAAGGCTCAAGATTTATCAGCTTGCCTATGTTTATTCCGAAATCCAGTGCAGATATTTCGTCTTTGGGAGGATAAAATTCAAACGAGAATGTCCGCTTTTGCTGCTTAAAAATTTCAGTAATTTTCATTTGTCAAATTATTTATAATTAAGGTTTGATGCAAGCCATTTCTCAACAGTCTCCAGGCTCACATCCTTCCTTAACGCGTAATCTTCTGCCTGGTCCCTTGATATTTTACCTACAAGGAAGTATCTCGACTGCGGATGCGCAAAGATCAGTCCGCTTACCGATGCTGCAGGGTACATCGAATAATTTTCGGTAAGGCTTATGCCGGCATTCTTTGTGGCACCGAGCAGCCTGAACAGTGTTTCCTTTTCCGAGTGGTCCGGACATGCTGGATAGCCGTGAGCCGGACGTATGCCCCTGTATTTTTCAAGGAACAGTTCATTAATACTTAAATTCTCATCCAGCGCATAGCCCCAGTATTGCTGCCTTACCTTTTTATGGATCAGCTCGGTGAAAGCTTCAGCAAGCCTGTCGGCAAGAGCTTTTATCATGATACTGTTATAATCATCCAGGTTGTCCTCATATTTTTTTAATATATCTTCAATCCCCAGTCCGGCTGTTACAGCAAATGCGCCAATATAGTCTTTTATGCCGCTTTCTTTCGGCGCCACGAAATCTGAAAGACATAAATTGGGCAGATTCTCTTCTTTGATATTCTGGTTCCTGAGATTTATGAACCTTGTTAATACTTTATTTCTTTTATCATCGGAGTATACCTCAATATCGTCACCCACAGCATTTGCAGGGAAGAATCCCAGCACGCCCGATGCTTTAAGCAGCTTTTCCTTTATTATAAGGTCAAGCAGCTTGTTTGCATCGTTATAAAGCTTCCTTGCTTCTTTTCCTTTTTCAGGATCATTCAGTATATCGGGAAATTTGGCCCTTATTTCCCACACAACATAGAAAAACATCCAGTTTATGTAGGGCCGTATATCTTCAATGGGAAAATCTTTAAAAGTCCTGATGCCCGTGAATTTAGGTTTATATATTTTTGTACCCTCCCAGTCGATCTTTAATTTGTTTTTCCTTGCCTCACTGAGAGATATATACTTTATTTTCTTTTTTATACCCGAATAGTCACTTCTCAGGATTTTATATTCATCCCTTATTTCCTTTATGAAACTGTTGTGCATCTGTGGTGATAGCAGGCTGCTGACAACACCCACGCTTTTTGAAGCATCTTTAACATGAATCACAGGGGCTTTATAGTTGGGATCAATTTTAATTGCTGTATGTATCTTCGATGTTGTTGCCCCCCCAATTAAAAGAGGCCTGTCAAATCCCTGTTTTTCGAGTTCCCTGGCAACGTCGATCATAACTTCCAGGGAGGGTGTTATTAATCCGCTCACTCCTATAATATCAACATTCTTTTCCTTGGCTGTCTGCAGTATTTTTTCCGTAGGCACCATAACTCCTAGATCAATAATCTCATAGTTATTGCATGATAGTACAATACCCACAATGTTCTTGCCTATATCGTGAACATCTCCTTTAACGGTAGCAAGGAGCACCCTGCCGGAGGAGCCCTTTGAATACTTGTCTTCTTCTTTGTTCTCCTGTTCAATATAGGGCAGGAGGGCTGCCACGGCTTTTTTCATAACCCTTGCACTTTTAACTACCTGGGGGAGAAACATTTTACCCTTGCCGAACAGGTCACCGACAATGCCCATACCTTTCATAAGGGGACCCTCAATGATATTTATGGCTCTCGGGTAGTTTTTCCTTGCCTCAAGAACGTCACTCTCAATATGATCTACAATTCCTTTTATCAGTGCGTGGCTTAACCTTTCATTAACCGGGAGGGACCTCCACTCATGCTGTTTTTGCTCTTTTTTATCAGTTGCCTGTATGGTCTCTGCAAAGGCAATAAGTCTCTCCGTTGCATCATTGCGGCGGTTGAGTATGACATCTTCAACGAGCTCCAGCAGTTCGCCCGGTATGTTATCATATACTTCAAGCATTGAGGGATTTACTATTCCCATATCCATACCTGCCTTTGTAGCGTGGAAGAGAAATGCAGAATGCATGGCTTCCCTTACGGTGTTGTTGCCCCTGAAGGAGAAGGACAGGTTACTGACGCCTCCGCTGACTTTGGCATGAGGGAGGTTTTCTTTTATCCACCTGGTCGCTTTAATGAAGTCAACAGCATAATTGTTATGTTCTTCAATACCTGTGCCTATAGCCAGTATGTTGGGATCAAAAATTATGTTTGCGGGATTAAAGCCTGCATCCTGTGTGAGGATTTTATAGGCCCTTCCGCATATTTCGGTTTTACGCTCAAAAGTATCGGCCTGTCCTTTTTCATCAAAGGTCATTACTACAACTGCTGCTCCGTACTGGTTAATTTTTTTTGCATAATCAATGAACAGTTCTTCACCTTCCTTCAGGCTAATTGAGTTAACTATCGGCTTGCCCTGCACACATTTCAGTCCGGCTTCAATCACAGACCATTTTGATGAATCAATCATCATGGGTACCCTGGAAATCTCAGGTTCCGCAGCTATAAGATTCAGGAACCTGGTCATAGATTTTTCAGCATCAAGCATAGGATCGTCCATGCAGACATCTATAATCTGGGCTCCCGATTCCACCTGTTCCCTGGCAATGGACAGGGCTTCATCATATTTCTCTTCCCTTATCAGTGCAGCGAACTTTTTCGAGCCGGCAACATTCGTACGCTCGCCTATATTCACAAAATTGCGTTCTTCGCTGATAAGCAAAGGCTCAAGGCCGCTGACCCTTGTTTTAACCTCTATATCCGGAATTTTCCTTGGCTTTGACTTTAATGCAAGCTCTGTCATGAGCTTTGTGTGGTCAGGTGTTGTGCCGCAACAGCCTCCGATGATATTGGCAGTGCCTTCATCAAGGTAGCTTTTCATAATTGCAGCCATCTCCTCGGGTGTTTCGTCGTAGGAGCCGAACTGGTTCGGAAGTCCCGCATTGGGGTGAACGCTGACAAAGAAAGGTGAGATTCCGGACAGGTTTTTTATGTATGGATACAGCTCTTTTGCTCCCATGGCGCAGTTCAGTCCGACAGAGATTACATCAAAATGTGATATGGATATTAGAAAAGCCTCTATGGTCTGTCCGGATAAGGTCCGTCCGCTGGCGTCAGTTATGGTCCCCGAAACCATAACCGGCAGGTTTGTATTTCTTTTGTTGAATACTTCGCGTACGGCAAACAATGCCGCCTTTCCGTTAAGTGTATCGAACACTGTCTCCAGCAAAATGATATCCACGCCTCCTTCAACCAGGGCATCAGCCTGCTTGGAATACGCGTTTACCAGCTCATCGAATGTGACGGTACGAAATGAAGGATCATTGACGTCAGGAGATATAGAGGCGGTTTTGTTGGTGGGACCGAGGACGCCGGCTACAAACCTGGGTTTTTGCGGGTCAGAAGCAGTAAATTTATCCGCTGCCTCCCTTGCTATTCTGGCTGATTCGAGGTTCATCTCGTAAACATACTTCTCTGTATTATAGTCAGATTGCGATATCCTGTTTGCGTTAAAAGTATTTGTCTCGGTAATGTCAGTGCCTGCCTGCAGAAATCCGTCGTGTATTTTTCTTATTAAATGGGGCTGTGTAAGGGTGATTATATCATTATTGCCTTTCAGGTCAGTCCCGTGGCTAGCAAATCTGCTGCCTCTGAAATCTCTTTCTGACAGGTTGTATTTCTGCAGCATGGTCCCGAAAGGGCCAAAAATCACAAGCACTCTCTCTCTTAGTGCTTCACGTAAATCTGGCTTGTCTGGCATAAATATTCTTTATTTTTCATATTGATCGGCAACGCAAATATAGCCTATTATGAGATTTTTTGCCTATAATATGTGCTATATAGAAAAAATCCTGAGGATCGCCTTGATGTTTTCGGAGTTGCAAATGTTTTTGGCTTCAGGTGTATACAGGTACTCTATGAGGGATTTGAATTTATCGGTTATCTTACTCCTGACCATTTTCAGGGTACTGTTAAGAAGGTGGTTTTCCTCTGTGAATCCTTCATCTATTATTCCAATGGCTGCGGGCATCCAGCGCTGGGGGAAAAGCTTTTCATACCTGCCGCCCGTCCTGAACATATTTATTTCTTTTGCAACCAGTTCCAGTACCGATTCCTGTCCCTTAAGTCCTGAAATGTCTGCTTTACTGATTTCAGCCTGTCTTCTGAGCGCTTCCCTGTTAGGATATATGATGATAACAGTATATGGTTCCTGGTTATTGTAAAGCATGCATTGTTCAATAAAACGCGAGTGTTCGGTAATAGCTTCTTCTATACCTTCCGGACTGTATTTTTCTCCGTCATCGGCAATTAACAGGCTCTTTGTCCGCCCCAGGACAAAAAGAAAATTGTCCTTATCGAGGTATCCCAGGTCGCCCGTGTAGAGCCACCCGTCCCTGATGAACTCTCTTGTTGCCTCTTCATTTTTCCAGTAGCCGGCCATCACATTTTCACCTTTAATTACTATTTCCCCTGTTTCTCCTTCAGCCAATTCTTTTCCTTCCTCATCACAGATCCGCAGTTTCATATCTATGGCGAGTCTTCCCGAAGACCCCATTTTGTGGTTAACCGGATTATTGGATGATATGACCGGGGAGGCTTCGGTAAGTCCGTACCCCTGGTACATTGGTATTCCGATAGCATAAAAGAACTTCTGCAGTTCTATGTCCAGCAGGGCACCTCCTCCTACAAAGAACCTGAGCCTGCCTCCGAATCCATCTTTTATTTTACTGAATATAAGTTTTTTAAATAACCAGTATAATGGCTTTAAGAGGATTTTAAAACCCTTTCCCCTGTTCCATCCATTGCCGTTATACAGATATGCAAGTTTCAGTCCGATCCCAAATATCCTTTGAACTACAGGTCCCTTTTCGTGTATCCCTTTTTCAATATTTTTTTTGAAGTTTTTTGCAAGTGCCGGCACGCTCAAAAGAAAATGGGGTTTTGTTTCCTTTATGTTTACAGGTATGTTTTTAAGGGTCTCTGTTGGTGTCCTGCCAACATGTACTGAACACATACTGGCGCCGCATGACATCAGGGTATAAATGCCGCATGTATGGGCAAATGAATGGTCCCATGGCAGAATCACCAGTGTTGTCCATGAGTCCGGTACACTGAAAAGGCTGAGAGATTGCTCAACATTAGCCGCATAATTTCTGTGGGACAGTATTATACCCTTTGGATCGGCTGTAGTTCCTGAAGTGTAGCATATATTGGCATAATCACTGCCCTTAATGGATTTCCACCTTTTTTCAAGGTCCCTTTTATGGTCACTTAAATAATCTTCACCATATGCTATTATTTTTTTATATAATATATCCTTATCATTATAGCTCTCAGCTTCATCAAGCAGAATAAGCTTTTCAAGACCCTTTATTTCCTTTTTTATACCTTCCAGTTTCCTGGCCTGGTTTTTTGATACAATGAGCATCCTTGAGCCGGAGTGTTCAATTCTGAATTTTATATCCTCAGGTTCAGTTAATTTAACAGACAGAGGCACATTTATCGCCCCTGCATATAAAATTCCCAGTTCACTGATAACCCAGTCATTCCTTCCTTCGGAAAGCAACGCAATTCTGTCTCCCTTTTTTATCCCCAGTGTCATCAGTCCGACCGCAAACTTATATGACATAGCCTGAACCTCTTTATAGGTGCAGCCCTCATACTTATTGCCCTTTTTTTCCAGGAGAAATATATTATTGCTGTATTTTGCAGCACACTTCTCAAACAGGTCTATTATTGTCTGCATAAAAATTTATATTGGGATTAAGCATTCCCAATATAAAAAAAAATCCTGTTTCCTGGGGTAAAAAGAAATTAAAAAATCAGCGGGACAGATTCATGAAGTCTTAACCTGTGGGAACCTTATCAATAAGGTTATCTATTTTTGAGAACAGGGCATACAAATCTATGGGCTTGGATACATAAGCATCACATCCTGTGGCAAGGCATTTTTCCCATTCGTCATTATAGGCATTGGCACTTTGCATGATTATAGGAAGACCGGGCCTGAAGGTTTTTATTTGGCGTGCTGCCTCATAGCCGTCAATATCAGGTAACTGTATATCCATTAATACAATATCAATATGTTCGTAAAGCTGGCAATATTCGACAGCCTGACTGCCATTTACCGCCCATATAATATTGATATTTGTTTTTCTTGATAATACGAGCTCAATATATTTATAGGATATTTCATCATCCTCTGTTATAAGTACGGTATAATCCTGCCAGTTGTAATCCATTGATAAATAATTTTATAGTTGTTTAATTGTCAGTGAAAACATACATTTATATACGGAATAATGCTCCCCGGGTAATAAAATGCCTTTATCTTATTGATGAATTCCTGTTTTAAAGGTCTGAATGATTGATATCGGGTGATAAATTTCAGTCATCCTTTTTACAGTTTTATCCACTGTAATTGTTGATTCATCAAATTATACCCGTTTTGAGCCCGGTTTTATCTTTCTTTTGATAAATTTGAAGCTGAGATTATTCTATAAATCAATATATTATCATTTAAATGCTTTAACTATGAAAAAAACTGTACTTAAAACACTACTTGCCTCATTATTACTGGCATTGGTAATTGGAGGATGTGAGAATCTCATTGATTTTTCATTTGAGACTGATTATTCATCAGTTAACTTTATTGTTAATCCTGAAGAAGCAGGGAATTATGTCAAGAGTTACAAGTATCTCAAGACTGACCTGGACTCTATTGTTAAATCCGAAGGAAAAAACCTGGCAGACCTTGAATCGGTAAAGATAAATGATGTGACAGTTGAAGTTATCGGCGACGGCAACTTCGATCCTGTTGAATCAATTGAAATAACCATTGAAGCAGAGGGGCTCGATAAGATTGTATTTGCTTCAAAGACTAATGTGGAGGAGGGACTGACTTTTGCAAACATGGATTATTACGAGGGAGAATTAAAGGGTTACCTTGAAGCTGATGAATATAAGTTAACCATAACCCTGCATCTTGATGAAGACCTGGAAGAAGAAATGCAGATAAAGGCTAGGATACAATATAAAATAAGAGTCGGAGTATAGGGAAAGTATTAATATTCTGGCAGTCTGCGGGGTTGTTAACCCTGTTTAGATAAATTGTTAATATGAATAATTATAAATAGTTTTAAATCAATTTAAAATATTATAACTTAGAGCGGCTTTTATATTAATCAGTACAAATACATTAAAATTATTTGTATAATGAAAAAAATACTGCTTTTCATTGTTATAATAATATTAATTTCCGGGTGCAAATATTTCGAAGAAAAGAGGTTGTTTTCCAAAAAAGTGGATACTCTTATCAATTACGCAGCTGAAATGGATAAGTCGCTTGAAGTTGACACAGTGGCTATTCAGCCTGAGACCGCAGCTGTTGGCTTGCAAACAGAGCCGCCAGATATCCCGGAGGAAGACATATACAAGTCAACTTATGGTGGTCCGGCCAATAAATATTACGTTATCACCGGCTGTTTTATGATACCTGAATTTGCTGAACGATATGCTGAGAAGATGCGCAGTATGGGATATACGACAGAGATCTTATTAAGGGATGACGGGTTTCACATGGTCTCTGTAGGTTCTTTCGGAGATCTGAGAGCAAGCCTCGATGACCTGGGATCAGTAAGAGCCGATATCACACCCAAGGCCTGGGTTTACAAAAAGAGATAAACGTTATCTTAGTGGTGGCCGGTCATAATAAACAATGGCTGGAACTCAAAGCTCTTATAATGGGGCCTTAGCCTTTCTGCATTATAATGTCTTTTTACATCTACCACCTTACTTGTGCTGGTTACAACGTCTATGGGAGCGTTATCATACCTGCCGTTCCTCAGAACAACGAGCCTGCCGTGAATTCCCTTCAGCACAAGGTCAAGTGCAAGATTGCCATAAGCCATCGGCACTATTGAATCAATGGCATCGGGATCTCCTCCTCTCACAAGATAGCCCAATTGCTGATTTATTACATTTATTCTTCTTCCTTTATTAAACTTGGGAGAGAGCTCCTTAATTTTTATAGAAACAGCGTCTCCTATACCTCCGAGTTTGGCATGCCCATACGCATCTTTTTCAGCAGATTTATATATCATTTCACTGCTGCCCTCAAATATGGCCCCCTCGGAAACGAGAACAACCGAGTATTTGCTGGGATTCCTGTTTCTGTCTTCGACAAGCAGCCTGGTAAGTTTTTCAATGTCAAATTTATATTCTGGTATGACACACCTATTGGCAGCCCCGGCCATAGTCGGCAGCATAGCCGTAAAACCCGCATACCTGCCGAAAACCTCTATTACCAGTATTCTTTCGTGTGAGCCGGCAGTGGTTCTCAGAGTATTGCACATCTGTATTGTGCGCGTTATACAGGTACTAAATCCGATACAGTAATCTGTGCCCGGCACGTCATTATCCATGGTTTTGGGTATGGCCAGCACCTTCACTCCCTCTGCATAAAGCCTGACTCCATAACTTAAAGTATCATCCCCGCCTATAGGTATGAGATAGTCAACATTCAGAAAATCCAGGTTCTTTATAATTTCAGGGGTTAGATCATTAATATCTTTATTATACTTGTTCTTGTATTGTTCGGGAACATTTGCCTTTGCTATGTGACTGGGTCTTGTCCTGGAGGTATGAATGAATGTTCCTCCTGTTCTTCCTGCTTTATTTACGATCTCTTCAGATAAGGTTATATACTTGTCAGAATTATCTGCATTTTTGTCCCTTGACAGCTCAAGCAGTCCAGCCCAGCCCCTTCTCAGTCCGATAACCTGGTAACCTTCCCTGATTGCCCTTATTGTTATGGCACGTATTGCCGGATTTAAGCCGGGGACATCTCCTCCTCCTGTCAATATCGCAATAGTGCCTTTTTTCTTTTTTACATAGACCATAATGCTAAGTTTAAATTTAAGGCTGCTGTTATTATTTCTAAATATAAGAAATTAATTATAAGTAAATATAATAAAGATCAACTATCTTATCACCAGTTCAGGATTTTAAAAAAGTCGTAATGTTCGGGGTTAGGCACGTATTTTTTTGCCTCCTTATAGTCAGACTGCTTAATATAATGCAGGTTATTCTCAAATACCAGTTTTACCCTTTCCGATTCCATATTGACCAGCCTGGGTTTTATTTTTCCATTCTCATCTTCAACATCCTTAAGGTAAAGGGGAATTACGCTTCCTTTCTGGTCAACGGTAATCATGCAGCCTGTCTTACCTTCCTTGTAAAGTTTTATAATACCTGTGCCCAGTAAAGTTGCATAGGTCAGGTCATATGCTATGGGCCTGCAGCATCTTAGCTCATATCCTATCTCATTGGGACGGCTTCTGACGTTTATCTTTATTCTTTTTAACCGGTGCTGCAACAGAATATTAAAAATATGGGATTTGCTCACATTACCCAGCTCGGGATGTCCATGTTCATCATAGGTGAAGTTAATACCTGTTCCTTCTATTTCTTCATCGCTCATAAAATGAAATACTCCTTCACTAATAATCACTGCGCCATAGCTTATATTAAGTATGAGCCTTTTTATTATTGAGGAAATAATCAGTCTGAGGATCCTGTCAAAGTTTACCTTGGTCTTATTAAACATCTCAGGTATTATAATCATCGGATAATGGCATGCGGTGCCAATGCCGAAGGCAAGATGACCTGCCTCACGTCCCATAGCGGATACTATAAACCAGTTACCGCTTGTACGTGCATCCTCGTAAATTGTTGTTGCCAGCCTGACACCTTCTTCTTTTGCCGAATGATAGCCGAAGGTGGGATTTCCTTCAGGTAAGGGCAGGTCATTGTCTATGGTTTTTGGCACATGGATATTTGCCACACTCAGTTTATTGTCTGCAAGAAACCTGCTCAGCCTGTTGGCTGTTGAAGCCGTATCATCACCGCCAATTGTGACAAGCAGCTTAATATTATTCTTCACGAAGAAGTCCGTTTTGAACTCCGAATCCTTTGGTTTATACCTGCTCATTCTGAGTATTGATCCTCCTGTGCTGTATATCTTGTCTGCAAACACGAAATCAAGGTACTCGAAATCGGGATTATCCGTAAAGATTGTCTTGTATCCTCCATGCAGTCCCAGCACATTAAAACCCGCGTTAAGAAAAACTTTAGTTACCGAACCAATAACAGTATTAATTCCCGGGGCAGGCCCTCCTGCGCATAAAATAGCAATTGCCTCTTTCATAATAAAGATATCCTTTTTGGTTTTAGAAATTATTTAATACGGATTTAAGGGCAAAGATGTAAATAAAATTTAAATAATAACAAATTATAAAAATTGATATGAATGAGAAAAGTTTTATTTTTAGCAAATTACTTTTTAAATGATCAATACATGAATGATAAAAGCATTACCCCGGTTAATATAAGATCCCTGCGATGGGTTATATTATTTATTGTAAGCCTGGTGATGGCCGCGAACTATTATTTTTATGACGCGCTGTCACCACTGCAGAATTTACTAAGGGAACATCTTGGATTCAGTAATACCGCCTATGGGTTCCTTGTCTCTGCCTATTCAATACCAAACGTTTTTCTGCTGATGGCTGTTATAGGGGGAATAATACTTGACAAGATAGGAATAAGGGTAACCGGACTCATGTTTACCTCCTTTATGGCAATAGGTTCATTGCTCACAGCATACGGGGCATCGGATTATTTCAATAACGGTGGGCTGGGATATCATTTTATGAGCACTTTCCTGAAATCCTATTCACCGGCGATAAAGATGATGTCGCTTGGGTTTTTTCTTTTCGGACTGGGAGCTGAAACAAGCATTGTCGTTGTCTCCAAGGTAGTTGTCAAATGGTTTAAAGGGAAAGAGCTGGCAATGGCCCTGGGTCTTAATATTGCGGTAGCACGCATGGGTACTGCCATGGCATTATTCTTTTCAAGGAGCATTTCGACTGACAATTTCTGGAATCGTCCAATATGGTTTGCAGCCAGTCTTTTGGCCATTGCTGTATTAACTTTTATTATTTATATCTTTTTTGATCTTCGGTTTGACAGGGTTGAGAAGTTTAGCTTGTCCCATTCCCCGGATGAAGAATTCAGAATTACCGACGTGTTTAAGCTTGTCAGAATACCTTCCTTTATCTATATTACTCTGCTATGTGTTACCTTCTATTCGGCGGTCTTCCCATTTCTCAAGTATGCTACCGATATGCTTGAAAACAAATTCGGACTGCCGGGTGAACTTAGCGGAAGAATAACTTCCATTTTACCTTTCGGGACTATTATTTTTACTCCCTTGTTTGGCTGGTTTACCGATATCAAGGGTAAGAGCGCTTCAGTGATGATACTTGGTTCATTGATACTTGTGCTGGTTCATCTTACTTTTACATTTACACAGCTTAATCCCTATCTGCCGATGTTTATGCTTGGTGTTGCATTTTCACTTGTCCCTGCCGCAATGTGGCCGTCGGTTGCAAAAATAGTCGAAACCAGAAAAATAGGGACAGCCTACGGATTCATGTTTTCTGTCCAGAATATAGGATTATGGGCTTTCCCTTTTATAATAGGTTTTATTCTTGATGTTACCAATCCGTTTTATAGAACAATCATTAAGCCTTCATCATTTGAAGAAATTGCAGGAAATGAATTCACATATGATGGTTTGTATCTGAAAAAGTCAGGACAGGCGAATAAGGATAAATCATTCAAGCTTAAGGTGAGTGTTGTTGATACCACTGGCAGAATGGACGAAAAGGTTCTATGGCATGAATCACATGATGTTCACAGTGACAGTTCGGGTAAGTACAGTATTGTTATAGGTAAGCCTGATGAATTTTTAGATGCAGACATTCAGCGTATGAGGTTAGCCAGAGATACTTTTTATTGTGAAATTAAAATGGCGGATAAAGGTTCTGAAAAAACTATCACACGTGAACAAATATTTATAAACGCTGATTACAGTTTCTCAGTAAGTGAAAATATCAGAGGTAATATAAGTGAGGACGATGATCTGGAAATTATCATAACTGATAAAAATAAAGGGGGCACGGTGATATGGGATGAAGTGCAAAAAGCCAAAGAACTGTCAGACAATAATACTGTCAGTCTGGGTAAGGGTAGGGTAATTGGAGCTGACAGTGATTATTTTCAGTGGACTCCCTATAATTACTATGTCAGTATTACTGCTCCCCTTGATTATTCGAGGGCGGTGTTGATTTTAAGCTTTTTGGGTGTGGCTGGACTTATATTTGCTTTGCTGCTGAAGAGGGAAGACAGGTCCTCGGGTTTCGGACTCGAATTGCCCAATAAGACGGAGTGACAGTAAGGTGATGTACGGTAAGAGCTGTTTATTTTCTGAATATTATCTGTTCCCTGTCAGGCCCAACAGAAACCAGGGTTATAGGCACTCCTGTTTCATTTTCAATAAAGCTCATATAATTATTAAGCGCAGGAGGGATTTCTTCTTTTGAACTTATACCTGAAATATCCTTTTCCCATCCTTCAATTTCTGTGTATACCGGTTCCGATACCTGGCTGAGATCATAGGGGATATAGTCAATTTCCTCGCTGTTTACCCTATACCTTGTACATACCTTAATTTTGCTTAATCCTGACAGTACGTCTGCTTTTGTCATGAACAGCTGTGTTACACCGTTGAGCATTATCGAGTATTTAAGTATGGGCAGATCAAGCCATCCGCACCTTCTTGGTCTTCCTGTTGTCGCACCGTATTCCTGTCCCTTGTTACGCAATAATTTCCCGATTACGTTGGTCTGCTCCGTCGGAAAGGGCCCGCTGCCGACCCTTGTGCTGTATGCCTTAAATATCCCGAATACCTGTCCGATTTTACTTGGTGCAATGCCCAGTCCCGTACATGCTCCGGCGCATATGGTATTTGATGAGGTAACATAGGGATAGGAACCGAAATCAATATCAAGAAGCGTTCCCTGCGCCCCTTCTGCAAGTATTGTCTTGTTTTCCTTAAGGTAATTATTGATAAGGAGTTCACTATCAACAAAGCTATAATTCTTCATCACCTCAATGCCTTCAAACCATTTATCCTCGTATTCTTTGATGTCATAGCTATACTGATAGAGCTTAAGAATTTCCTTATGCTTTGATTTCAGGAATTCATATTTTTCATAGAAATCCGCTGATGTTATGTCTCCCACACGGAGTCCGTTCCTTCCTGTTTTATCCATATATGTAGGGGTAATACCTCTGAGTGTTGAACCTATCTTGGTTTGACCCTTTGCTGCTTCTGAGGCGGCGTCCAGAATACGGTGCGATGGTAAGATAAGGTGTGCTTTCCTGGAGATAAACAGTCTCTCTCTTAAATCAACTCCCAGCCTGTTTATTGCATCTATCTCGCTTTTAAAAACTATTGGATCCAGTACCAGTCCGTTTCCAATTATGTTAATCTGATCCTTTCTGAATACCCCGGAAGGAATTGTATGCAAAATGTGCTTTATACCGTCAAACTCAAGTGTATGACCTGCATTCGGACCGCCCTGAAAGCGCGTGATAATGTCATAATCGGGACTTAATGCATCAACAATCTTTCCTTTGCCTTCGTCTCCCCACTGAAGGCCTAACAACACATCTACTTTCATTTACCAAACAGATTTTTTAAATTCAAAACGGGTCGAAGGTACAAATATTTTACTCAAATTACACCCCGAAATAATAAAAAATTAAGAAATGGGGAGGCTTATTTTTTCTTGTTTGTGGTTTCGTTTTTGGTACCGTAAATATACAGCGAATGGTGGGAAGGATTGAATCCGTTCAATTCGCAGGCTGTATTTATTATTTCCCTCAGCCGCGGATCACAGAATTCAATGACCTGACCTGTGTTAACATCTATAAGGTGATCATGCTGCATACACTGGTAGGATTTTTCAAATTGTGCTATGTTTTTCCCGAACTGGTGCTTTAATACAAGGTTACAATCCAGCAGGAGTTCAATGGTATTATAGAGGGTTGCCCTGCTGACCCTGTAGTTTTTATTCTTCATGAAAATATAGAGAGTCTCGATATCAAAATGCCCGTTTCTTGAGTAAATTTCATCCAGAATAGCGTATCTTTCAGGAGTTTTTCTGTGTCCCTTTTTCTCGAGGTAATCTGTAAATATCTTTTTAACGGTTTCCTTTATTTCTGAAGAAATCATAACTTAGACTAATTAAAAATAAGATGCTAATATAAATATTTTTTTTAAAAATAAAGACTAAATAAAGGAATTTAATTATTGGTTTATACAGTTTCCACGCGGGTTACGGATTCAACGCCTTTAATCTTGCTGATATTCATAATCAGGTTATTAACATCCTTTGTATCATGAACATAGAGGTCAATCGTCCCTTCCCATATGCCATCATGACTCGCAAGATTAATTGTCCGTATGTTCACATTTAATTGTTTGGAGATTACTGTAGTAATATCATTATATATACCAAAGTGGTCTATCCCGGTAATGGCTATTTTAACAAGGAATGACAATACCTTATGAGTTGTCCATTTTACAGGGACTATTGACTCTTTATGGCTTGACAGCAGCTTAATGGCATTAGGACATCTTTTTCTGTGAATAATTACCTGGGAATTGATATCATTATCTTTATATCCTATAACATCGTCACCGGGAATTGGGCTGCAGCATTTGGCAATTGTATATTCAGGCTGCTCTTCTTCGATATTTTCCCTGAGAAGAACAGGTGAGCTGTAGTCAGTCTTACTTGCCCTGCTGGCAGGCCCTGGCTTCTTGTTTCTTTGTGTCGACTTGGAAAACTGTATCTGCCAGTATCTTATCCATTTATTCTTCGTATTCTTTTTGAGTATTTTTTTCAGGTTTTTCAGTTCGATTATCCCTGTACCTATTTTGCTGTAAAGTTCATCTTTGGATGTAACCTCGTATCCGGGGAGCAGTTTTTTGAATATCCTTGATGAAGGTTTCAGATTCAATAGTGACAGTTCTTCTTCCAGCATCTTTTTGCCTTTCTGTATCCTGTCTTTAGTTTCAGTCTTAATAAGGGATTTGATGGCAGATTTCGCTTTTGCAGTTACTACCTTATTGAGCCATTCACGCCTGGAATGGTTCTTGTCCGATGTAATTATTTCTACCTGGTCTCCGCTCTGGAGTTGATAATTGAGAGACACCAGTTTATGGTTAACTTTGGCACCTATTGCTTTATGACCTATCTCACTGTGTATTTCATATGCAAAATCCAGGGCAGTGGATTCAGCCGGCAGTGTCTTAATATCCCCTTTAGGGGTAAATATAAAAATTTCCGATGCGAATAAATTCATCTTAAAATCATCAAGGAATTCCAGAGCATCAGAATGGGGGCTTTCCATAAGGTCTCTTATTCTTTTTATCCACTTGTCCAGTTCACTTTCCTGTGTGTTATCATCCTTATATTTCCAGTGTGCAGCAAATCCCTTTTCGGCTATTTCATCCATTCTTCTTGAACGTATCTGCACCTCGACCCATTTCCCCCTTGGTCCCATTACCGTTGCATGAAGGGCTTCATACCCGTTTGCCTTTGGCGTACTGACCCAATCCCTTATTCGTTCGGGCTTTGGCATATATATATCGGTAATCATAGAGTATATATTCCAGCATTGTGTTTTTTCAGGAATCTTGGGAAGAGGATCAAAGATTATCCTTATTGCTATCAGGTCATAAATCTCTTCGAACGGCACATTTTTGGTTTGCATCTTATGCCATATTGAATATATTGATTTATGCCTCCCGCTTATATCATGTGTTATATTATTTTTATCAAGCTGTGTAATTATGGGTCTGGCAAATTCCTTTATAAATTTTTGCTGGCTTTTTTCGTTGATTTTGACCTTTTCCTCAAGCTCTTCATAAACCTGGGGATACCTGTATTTGAGACTAAGATCTTCCAGCTCGGTTTTAATGGCGTAAAATCCCAGGCGGTGGGCCAGGGGGGCATACAGGTAGATTGTCTCACTGGCAATAGTCATCTGTTTATGAGGCGGAAGAGAATCAAGGGTTCTCATGTTATGCAGTCGGTCTGCAAGCTTAATAAGTATAACCCTCATGTCGTCGGAAAGGGTGAGCAGCATTTTGCGGAAATTTTCAACCTGGAGCGTGGAGTTGCTGTCAAAAACCCCTGAAATTTTCGTCAGTCCGTCAATAATTGAGGCGATCTTCTTGCCGAACATATTCTCAATATCTTCTATTGTATAGTCAGTATCCTCAACCACATCATGCAAAAGGGCACAGCTTACCGACTTGGCACCGAGTCCCATTTCCTTGGCTACTATTTTAGCAACAGCTATAGGATGAAGTATATATGGATCGCCTGACTTTCTTGTCATTCCTTTGTGGGCATCCAGTGCAATTTTAAAGGCTTTGCGTATTAAAGTCCTGTCACCCTTCTGGTTACAACGGGTACAGTTGGCGAGAAGGTCATCAAATGCCTGTTTTATTTCAATATCTACCGTGGAAAGTGCTGTTGTCATAATACAAATTTAACTATTTTCCGCTATATTATTTGCCTTGTAAATCAGGAAAATATTAACGGTAAAATAAAAATACAAATCCGTTTTTTTCTGTGGTAACCTTATCCGGATAAAGGACTTTAATATGATACAAATAGTACCCGCCCGGAGCGGGGGATCCGCTGATTTCACCGTTCCATGGCTCGCTGCCTTCCCATACTTTCAGTCCCCAGCCGTTATATATGGTAAGTCTGTATTCTTCAGGACTGAAGTTGAATATGGGTCCGAATGTATTATTTATATTGTCATTGGGAATAAAAGCGTTGGGTAAGGATATATCAGAAGACACTGTGAGGCATACTGTATTGGAAGTGGATATATTATTTTCAATATAGGGGTTATTAATTTCTTTAGCCTCTACCCTGTAGCAGAAGTAATTGTTGGAAGGGCCCTGACTGCTAAGAAGGCTGTCAAGATTATCATTGTAGAAAAGCATGTTGCCCTTGTATACCGTATCTGTTACAGGTGATGTTTTCCCTGTAATGCGTATCAGTGCATAGTTATCTATGTCACCATTGCAGTCAGCTATGCCGTTCCATGTAAGTGTATTTGTAAGAATGTTGCTGTTGACTGCCAGCAGGATGTTATTTGCAATATTCGAATATGTGGTGGCCTGGCCGCAGTTATTTACCGCTTCAAGCCTGTAGTAGTAAACACCTGATGTATATTCAACATTGTCAGTACAGATAAATTTCTTTTCCGTACGGTAGAAGCTGTCAATAATGTTAAACGGACCTTCGGCAGAGTCCGAGCGATAGAGCCTGTATCTTGCCAGTCCGGATAAGTCATCAACGGTGAATGACAGTTCAATGGTGTTGTCTTGAGATACCGACGCATGATCGGCATTTATATATGCCGGTGGTTTTGTTATTTTTGTATTTACCGGCGCCATGTTCGAGGTTGATGACCTGATCCCGTCATTATGAAATACCTCAACATAAAAACCATAATCATAATTTGCCTGTACATTTTCAATCACCAGGCTGTTTGTTCCCTCCGGTAATGTATGAATTGCAGAGGGTATACCCTCATTCGTTTTCTGATATATGACATACTCCTTTATATTACCTCTCCACCGGTTATAATCGTTCCATGCAAGATTAATAGCTGAGCTGCATGAATCAAAAGATGCACCCAAAAAAACTGTGCTGTCGGTAAGCTGGTAAAAGTCACTGAGACCGGATATAGTATCTGCACTTTTCACTGTATACCCATCCGAATGCTGCTGAGATTCGGAATCTTCATAAATAAAGACGGAATCCCCTGAAGGTACTCTCCCGATTTCAATATAGGCAGGGGGATAACTCGGTCCGCCTGTTAACTCGGCTTTCAGTATTATATAGATATGTGCATTCTCCGAAGTACTTCTAATCCAGACTATTTTAACATTTCCTGTGGCGGGCTCCACCGTAACATAATATACCCTGGGCGGAGTCGGTTTTTCAGAATCCTGGCAATATAAACTCACTGACAGTCCGAGTACAAGAATTAGAGCCGTTGTATGATATAAATTCCTTATATGCATTCAAACAAAATACTTTTTACCGAATTATGCAGCCGAATAAATTAATAAAGCTATTTTTACATTCATAATACAAACTTAAAAAATTTAAAGTTATTCTTTTTTAGAATAAGAATCCTTAATCCTATTTTGCCTGGTAATGAAAAGGCCCACACTACTGGCTAGATTTATAAGATGGCGAAAGAATAATATAAGTGACAGGCAATTTATATTAGTTCTCAGCGTAGTAATCGGACTCGCCTCGGGGTTAGCAGCAGTAATAATAAAAAATCTCGTCCATCTGATACAAAAGCATCTGGATCTTTTTGCAGCGAATAACAGTGAGTATTTGTTTATATTCTATCCGCTGATCGGATTATTTATTACCGTGTTGTTTATAAAGTACATAAATAAGAATCCTGTAAGACACGGCATTCCCAATGTGCTTTATTCAATATCAAAAAGAAACGGAATTGTCAGGCGGCATAACATGTATTCGTCAATAATCACCAGCGCGCTGACTGTAGGTTTCGGGGGATCGGTGGGACTGGAGGGGCCAACAGTGGCAACAGGCGCGGCAATAGGCTCCAATATAGGAAGGTTATTCCACCTGAATTACAAGCAGATCATACTGCTGCTCAGCTGTGCCTGTGCCGGGGCCATGTCTGCCATATTTAAAGCCCCTATTGCTGCAATTGTATTTGCCATCGAAGTGATAATGTTTGACCTTACCATGGCCGCCATAGTGCCTTTATTAATATCATCAGCCACGGCAGCACTGACATCATACCTTTTCCTGGGACAGAATTTCCTTTATTCTTTTGAGATTAAAGAAAAGTTTGTCATCCAGCAGGATCTGACCTATTATATATTGCTGGGGATATTTACCGGATTTCTGAGTGTTTATTTCACAAAGATGCATGTTTTTATAGGAGAACTATTTAATAAGATTGAAAACATATTTGCAAAACTGCTAATTGGCGGTATATCACTGGGACTTTTAATATTTATCCTGCCGTCATTGTACGGTGAGGGTTATTCGGTTATAAACAGTAGCCTGAACGGGGATTTTAGCTATCTGTTCGAGAATACCTTTTACGAAAACGTTGAGCAGAAATTCCTGCCTATAGTAGTATTTTTCATGCTTGTGATGCTGTTTAAGGTTATTGCGACATCATTAACTTTTGAAAGCGGGGGCGTGGGAGGATTTTTTGCACCTGCACTTTTTACCGGAGCCAATGCAGGGCTCTTTTTTTCAAAGATTCTTAACAACTTCGGGTTATCACTGTCGGCGAGAAATTTCGCCCTCGTGGGCATGGCTGGCCTTATAGCGGGAGTTATACATGCTCCCCTTACGGCAATATTTCTGATAGCTGAAATTACGGGCGGCTACGAATTGTTTATGCCTCTTATGATTGTTGCTGCAATTTCCTATGCCACAGTGAAGCTGTTTACGCCTAATTCGGTATATACCATACACCTTGCACGTCGCGGTGAGCTTATGACACACCATAAGGATAAGACGGTCCTTATGATGCTGGATGTCAAAGATCTGATAGAAACTGATTTTAATAAACTGCATCCTAATAACACCCTGGGCGATCTTGTCAGGATTATTACAAGGGCCCACAGAAATATTTTCCCTGTTGTTGAGAAGGATAATACCTTCAGGGGCATAGTTAAAATGGATGATATCAGGCATATTATGTTTAACCAGGAGATGTACGATAGTGTCTATGTTAGGGATCTCATGTTTATGCCTCAGAATGTTATTGATCCGAAAGATACCATGGAAGAGATTGCCAGAAAATTCCAGGTCAGCGACAGGTATAATATTGCGGTTATCGAGAAAGGGAAATACCTTGGATTTGTATCCAGGGCCAAACTTTTTTCAACATACAGGAAGCTGCTCAGTGATTTTTCAGAACATTAAACCTAACAGCTTTGATTATATATTTATTTTTAAGGTATCAATAACATGCTCAGGATTTTAATCTTATGAATACAACGGATTTATTGGGGAAGTTCCTTATCTGGAAAGGGAAGCATCTTAAACATCACCAGTTCGTTTACATACTTAGTTTTATAATAGGGATAATCAGCGGAGCAGCTGCAGTTGTTCTTAAGAATACCATATATTATACCAATGAATTTCTGTTACACAAACTTGACATAGAAAACATAAATCTGTTATACCTTGCCTGTCCCCTTATAGGAATTGCTTTAACAGTACTTTTCGTGAGATTTCTCATAAAGGATAATATAGGACATGGCATAAGCAGAATTTTATATGCTATTTCAAAAAAGAACAGTATAATTAAATCACATAATAGCTATTCATCATTCATTGCAAGTACGCTGACCGTAGGCTTAGGCGGGTCGGTCGGACTTGAAGCCCCGATAGTCTTAACAGGTTCCTCTATAGGCTCAAACCTGGCCAGGGTACTGCGCATGAACTACAAAACAACTACCATACTCGTTGGATGCGGCGCTGCGGGAGCTATAGCAGGTATTTTTAAAGCCCCCATAGCAGCGGTCGTCTTTTCACTGGAGGTTCTTATGCTTGACCTTACAATGTGGTCAATAATACCTTTGCTTATATCGGCTGTAACCGGAGCGACGGTCTCGTATTTTTTGCTTGGCAAGGGAGTTATGTTTTCGTTTCAGCTTACCGAGCCCTTTGTTCTGAGGAATATACCCTGGTTCATATTCCTGGGGATCTTCTGCGGACTCGTTTCTTTTTACTTTACCAGGATTAATATAAATATTGAATCGCTGTTTGAAAAATTAAAGAGTCCGATTGCAAAGCTTGCAACAGGAGGTATTATTTTAGGCATGCTGATACTGTTTATGCCACCTCTTTACGGTGAGGGTTATGAGACATTAAGTGCCCTGCTGCGCGGAAATGCCCAGGAGATAACAAACGGAAGCATGTTTTATGCCTACAGGGATTATTTCTGGGTATTCATTGGATTTCTTGGGCTGATCATGGTTTTCAAGGTGATAGCGATGTCAGTAACTACAGGCGGTGGCGGTGTTGGCGGCATTTTTGCCCCGGCCCTGTTCACCGGCGGCATAACAGGATACCTTGTAGCCAGGCTTATAAATAATTTCAGTTTCATTGATGTTTCGGAGCGTAATTTTGCACTTGTGGGCATGGCCGGACTTATGGCCGGAGTGATGCATGCACCGCTGACTGCGATATTCCTCATAGCAGAGATTACCGGAGGATACGGACTGTTTATCCCCCTTATCATAACATCGACTATCGCCTATATAACGGTAATATATTTTGAACCGCATTCAATATATACAAGCAGGCTGGCCAAGAGAGGTGAACTCATTACTCACCATAAAGACAAGGCTATACTTACATTGCTCGAGATGGGCAAAGTAATTGAGAAAGATTTTCAGAAAATATCACCTGACGACAGGCTTAAAGATCTGGTAGAGACAATAGCAAAATCCAAAAGAAACCTGTTCCCTGTGATAAAAGGGGATAATATGCTGGTTGGCATAGTAATGCTGGATAATATAAGGCATATCATTTTTAATGTTGATATGTATTCAACTACATTCGTAAGAGATGTCATGATTCTTCCGCCTGCATATGTATCACCTGATGAGCCAATGGAAGAGGTTATGAAGAAATTTGAAGAAAATGATGTATGGAACCTGCCGGTAATTGATAATGGCAAGTATGTAGGATTCATTTCAAAGTCTAAGCTGTTCTCGGTTTACAGGAAATGGCTTGTTGATATTTCTGAAGAATAGCAGTCCGGTTAATATACATCAAGCAGTTTCAGAATATAGCTGATCATTATTAAGGCAAAGTCTGCCTTAAGCATTAACCTTATATACGTCCATCCCTGCTTTGATTTTAGTATCAACTGTAGAAATACCGAAGCTATAAGGATCAATGTAGGTATTAATGCGGGATAGAGTTTTATGCTTTCGATAACGTTTCCCTTAAGGAGCTCAATCAGGGCTCTCTGGGAACCGCAGAAGGGGCAATCTATGCCGAATAATTGTTTATATGCGCACGGCAGTAAATGATCATCCAGCCAGTTCGCACTGCTAATAAGTAACTTCATTTAAAAAAGACAGAAATGCTCCGCCCACAATCAAACCCCAGATTAGGGAGATAAATACAGACAGGCCTCCCAGCACAATCCCTATAATGGATAATATCCTTCCCGCATTTAAGCTTCCGTAGCCTGTATAAGCCTGCGGATTTTCATCATACATTCTTTTATCCTTAGATGATATTGCCAGTCCGATTATGCCAAGAACCAGTCCCAGCATAAAACATCCTGATACGATAGATAGTATTCCCAGTATAAGCGCAGCTGATGCATTTGGCAGCTGTTTTTTGGGTTCCGGTGTTGTCTTTTGTTCAGCCATTATTTAGATTTTAGGATTATTTCATATGTGCCATGTTCACTGCATATAGAATAATGAAAAGTATTGTGAAAAAGCTTGCGGTACTTACTGCAATAAGAGTAAAGAAATTTAAGCCGAGGAACAGGAAAGGGACCATCAGAATAAAGATTTTAGAACCTGTGTATAAATAGAAGCCCGCCCTTCTCAGCTTCCACATCATTATAACCCCGAACAGGGCAGTTACCGCCAGCACCAGTGTCACCAGGGACATGGGCGTTGCACGTTCCATGGCCTTATATGCAATATTAAATGAATCAGCGACAAAAAACCTTATTTGTTCAGGTATATCACCGTAATCCAGGTTCTTGTCTATGTTTTCCCTGATAAATGGCTCGAACCGCGAGGTAAACATGCCAAAAATCATTCCTGAAAAGCTGTTTAATATTTTAAGGCCTAATCCCACAAAACTTAAGATACATAGAACCGTAAGAAATGTAGGACGCTCTTTAGGTAAGCTTTTTGTATTCATAATTGTGGTTTTAAGTGTATGAATTATAAAAATAAAAACTTTTTGCCGGAATAAAAATTTTGCGTTAAAGATTTGTTTATGTTACTTTATAACACGAATTGTATTGATATCTTTACGAACATATTTTACTAAAAACAAAATAAATTAATAATAAAATGAACAGAGATACAAAGATTTTTGGTTTTATTGAAAAAGAACGGCAGCGGCAGTTGCAGGGAGTTGAATTGATAGCATCTGAGAATTTTGTGAGCGATCAGGTTCTTGAAGCTATGGGGTCGTGTTTAACAAATAAATATGCCGAAGGATTACCCGGCAAAAGATACTATGGAGGGTGCCAGTTTATTGATGAGGTTGAGCAGCTGGCCATAGACAGGATCAGGGAGCTTTTTAATGCCAGCTGGGCAAATGTACAGCCCCATTCGGGGGCTCAGGCTAATGCAGCAGTGATGATGGCCGTGATGAAGCCCGGCGATACTTTCCTGGGGCTGGATCTTTCTCATGGAGGCCATTTAACTCACGGCTCTCCGGTAAATTATTCAGGTATCCTGTACAGGGCTGTTGCATATACTGTAGGAGAAGAAACCGGAGTGGTGGATTACGATATAATGGAGGAGCTGGCAGTGAAAGAGAAACCCAAGTTAATTGTGGCTGGCGCCTCAGCCTATTCAAGAGACTGGGATTACAAAAGGATGCGCGAAATAGCGGATCGTGTGGGAGCAATATTAATGGCAGACATTGCCCATCCAGCAGGACTTATAGCAACAGGATTGCTGAATCATCCCTTTCCATACTGCCACATAGTGACTACTACAACACACAAAACCCTGCGCGGACCGAGGGGCGGATTGATACTCATGGGAGAAGACTTTGAGAATCCGTGGGGACTGACAACGCCCAAAGGCACGGTAAAAACCATGTCCCAGCTGCTGGATTCGGCTGTTTTCCCCGGCACCCAGGGGGGACCCCTGGAGCATGTTATTGCCTCCAAAGCGGTTGCATTCGGGGAAGCGCTGACCGGGAGTTACAGGGATTACATTAAACAGGTTAAAGACAATGCAGCCATCATGGCCCAAAGATTTATTGAAAAGGGATATAAAGTGGTATCAGACGGTACTGACAATCATTTGATATTAATAGACCTCAGGCCCAAAGTGCCCGATATTTCAGGAAAAACTGCAGAGAACGCCCTGGGCAGAGCCGATATTACCATAAACAAGAATATGGTTCCCTTTGATACGAGATCACCTTTTCAGGCTTCAGGTATAAGGTTGGGTACTCCTGCTATCACAACAAGGGGTGTTAAGCAGGAAGGGATCAAAAAGATTGTAGACCTTATTGATGAAGTTATTATGAATATTGAAGATGAAAAAATAATAGGGGATGTGAAACAGGAAGTAAACAAAATGATGAAGGACTATCCCCTGTTTGCATATTAGGAAACGGCAACCGGACCTTAAACGTGTCTTAAAAAATGGTTTATCCTGATGATTTTGAAAATAAGATAGGCTTTGATAAAATCAGGGATTTAATAAAGGAAAATTGTTTAAGCAGCATCGGCAAAAAAAAAGTTGATGAGGTAAAATATTCTATATCTTATGAAATAATACAGGAAAAGCTTAACGAAACGGCCGAGTTAAAGGAAATTTGTATTAATGAGTCCGGTTTCCCGGTCAATTATTATTTTGATATTATACCATGCCTGGAAAGGTTAAAAGTTGAAGGTACATATCCTGATACCGAAGAACTGTTCGATCTTAAGCGGTCATATGATACAGTAAGTGCCATAGTAAGGTTTTTCAGGGAGCACAGGGACAAAAGCAAATATCAGGCACTAAGGAGCATGGCTTTGGATGTGAAACTCCATCCCCGTGTAACGGAAAGAATTGACGCTATCCTCACAAAAGAAGGAAAGATAAAGGACAGCGCTTCACCGGCCCTTGAACATATAAGAAAGGGCATAAAGCAGAAACAGGCGATAGTCGGCAGGCAGCTTCAGGTTATTTTAAAGTCGGCGATGGATATGGGTTATGTTGAGCCTGACACCAAATTGTCCATGCGTGACGGCCGGCATGTAATACCTGTCCCATCATCATGCAAGAGGATGATCAGGGGCTTCATCCATGATGAATCGGCAAGCGGCAGGACATCTTTTGTTGAACCTGCCGAGATAGTTGAGCTGAATAATGAAATCAAGGAACTGGAATATGAAGAGAGGAGGGAGATAATCAGGATACTTACAGGTTTTGCTGATTCTTTAAGGCCCTTCCTGGATGATCTGCTGTTATCATATGATTTCCTGGGCATTATGGATTTTACAAGGGCGAAAGCACTGGTTGCCATAAAAATCAATGGTGTGAGGTCCGCATTCTTTGATACATGCGAATTCAGGTGGACAGGTGCCAGGCATCCCCTGTTGCTTCTATCTCATAAAAAGGAAGGAAGGGAGGTGGTGCCCCTTGATATAAACCTAAGTAATAAAAACAGGATTTTACTTATAAGCGGACCCAATGCCGGGGGGAAGTCCGTTTGTCTGAAAACAGTAGGCTTGTTGCAATATATGCTTCAGTGCGGAATGCTGGTGCCTTTGAGTGAAAATTCAGAAGCGGGAATTTTTAAAGATATTTTCATTGATATAGGTGATGAGCAGTCACTGGAGAATGATTTGAGCACATATAGCTCACACCTGCTTAACATGAAGTATTTTATAAAGAATGCAGGGGATAAGTCTCTCGTCTTAATAGATGAACTGGGCAGCGGCACGGAGCCCATGCTGGGAGGGGCCATGGCCGAAGCTATACTTGACGCCCTTAACAAAAATAAGACTTTTGGAGTAGCAACCACCCATTATACTAATCTTAAACATTATGCATCCTCGGCTGAAGGCATAATAAACGGGGCAATGTTATTTGACACGGGCAGGATGCAGCCTTTATTCAGGCTGCAGATAGGAAGACCGGGCAGCTCTTTCGCACTGGACATAGCCAGGCAGATCGGACTGCCGGAAAAAATAATAAAAGATGCATCGGAAAGGATAGGGCAGGACCATATCAGGCTTGACAGGTATTTAAGGGATATACTGCGTGACAGGAGATACTGGGAAGATAAACGCAGCAGGATAAAAACTGCTGAAAAAAAACTGGAACAGCTGATTGAAGAGTACTCAGGGGAGCTTAATGATACCAGGAAAATCAGAAAGGAGATCATTGACAGGGCAAAGAGTGAGGCGGAAGATATTCTGGCAGGCGCAAACAGCGAAATAGAGAAGGCAATAAAGATCATCAGGGAAAGCCAGGCTGAGAAGGAGAGGACAAGGAAGGCAAGGAGAGACTTTGAAGAATACAGAAGATCCCTTAAGTCAGGGAGCGATGTTGCAGATTTGAAAATTGAGGGTAAGCTTGGAAAGCTAAGGAAGCAGGAACAGAAGCTGCGTGGTAAGGCTCCTGCTAAAGAGGACTCTGGCAGGGAACCGGAGGGGAAAGGACCTGTGGATTTAAAAATAAAGGTTGGCGACATAGTTAAGTTATATGAACAGGATATTGCAGGAGAAGTAATTGATATAAATAAAGACAACATAAGTGTAGCCTTTGGTAATATGATTATTACGGTAAAGGAGATGAAGCTGAAGAAGGCAGGAAGCGAAGAATACAGGAAATATAAAAAAAAGGGCACTGCACCCGGTATGTCATCAGGAGTACTTAGTGAGCGCAGGTTAAACTTCAGGTCCGATATTGATATACGAGGCAGGAGGGCGGATGAAGCCCTGGATATTGTCAGAAGATTTGTTGATGATGCGGTTATGGTTGCCGTCCGTGAGCTTCGTATTCTGCATGGCAAGGGCGACGGAATACTGAAAAGTGTGGTCAGGGATTACCTGAAAACCGTCGATGTGGTAAAATCTTTCAGGGATGAGCATGCTGACGGGGGGGGAGCAGGCATTACCGTAGTGGAGCTTGATTGGTGATATCAGTCATCCTGGACACACCTCACTGCTGTTCCAAAATTTCTGTTCCCGTCAATTCTGTAAATGCGGCTTTCGTCCGCACTTAAATAACGATACCAGCACTGCGTATCAATTATCAGTGTAGATGTCCAGTAATCAGAATAATAACCAAGGCCGCTATAGTTTCCTTGATCATCGACACCTCCTGAAGGAAGGGCAGTGAAGAGTGATGAGTTGGTGCCTTCGTTAGGGGATTCCCAATATGTTGTACCTGCTGCTTTTAGTTTGTTTCCCTCATCCGTACCTCTCCATCCTGTGCCGTCAGCCTGTTCCTGGGTCATGCCCAGTGCTTTTTCCATGGTCTTCCACTCATAATCGGACGGAATGTGCCACCCTTTGGGACAAATACCAGTGGCCATCTCAACAGTAGTGTGGTCCATCATTTCATCCCAGCGGTATAATGCACCATACAGATCACAATTGCTCTCATCGTCGTTGTAGCAATGTTTTTCAATGGCTTCATTATCGCCCGGTATTTTATTTCCGTCCAGCTTCTGTCCTACATTAAGGTTTTCAGCCATCCAGCACTGGTCTCCAATCATGACCGTAAGGTAACTTTTATCGTCCCGCGGATCTGTAAACCGGGTGCCGCAATCAAAATTTGTGGTGAATACTATTTCGTTTCCATAACCGGTGCCACTTTCATTTGTGGCATAAGCCCTTACATAATATTTCCAGTTTTGTGCAAGTCCGGTCATCGTGCTTTCAAATG
>CAZHQW010000019.1:0-12354 GCA_964534745.1 uncultured Bacteroidales bacterium | reverse complement strand
CCGGTTGTACTTCTGGAGCCAAGTGTGGTAACGTTATCGCTGATTGTTGGTGTGCTCGTCATGTTTGACCAGCAATGCCCGTGCTGCGCTACCGATGAGGCGCCGGAGCCGAAGTCATCGAGGCTCCCTGCAGCGGTAGCACTGGTTTCAGTAACATTGGTAATGATTCCTGTTGTCACAACAGGGACTCCTGGCTGGGCTGAAGTTACAAAGCTCATGGCTTCGCCATAGGCCGTTCCCACACTGTTGGTGGCATATGCACGCACATAGTACATTTTTTCCGGTGAAAGTCCGACTATAACACTTTCAAATGTGCCTGTTGTATTTTTTGTCCCCAGGGAAGTGAAGTTGTCGGATAATGTCGGGGTTGTTGTCTCATCTGACCAGCAGTGTCCATGCTGTGATACTGATGAGGCGCCGGAGCCAAGGCTTTCTATGTTGCCCCCGACGGTAGCACCTGATGTTGTTACACTGCTTGCCGTACCCGTACTAACGACAGGCAGCCCCAAAGTGAGGGTATGGAAATCAAGGACATCATCACCGTAAGCAATATTATTCGAGTTCTTTATGTAGGACCTTACATAATATTTTGTACCTGGAGTAAGGTTGGTTAAATTACTGGTGAAAGAACCGGTTATACTTGTGGAGCCGAGCTGTGTCTTGCCTTCGTTATCCACTTCAGTAAGGGAAGCACTTGTTGACCAGCAATGCCCGTATTGTTCAATTCCTTCGCCTTTGTCAATTATTGTAGCATATGCTTTGGCCGATGTATATGAAATTTCTGATATACTGTCATTACTGACACTCATGATTTTTTCACTCTCCTTTTTACATGAGGAGGAAGACAGCATTACCAGGGAAGTTAGAATAACACCTGACAGCAGTGAGGTAATGTAATGTCTTAAAATATACATAATCAGTTAATTAGCATGACATTATTCGGTGTCCTTAATACAGCGGACCGAAGCAGCCTGATAAGTATAATCCCATCCGCGGCCAATCAATCCTGAATTCCAGTGCAACAGCCTGTAGTAAGGATTCCATTCCGAATCTTCTGTTGTGGTCCAGAAGTAAGCATAAACACCTTCATAATAGAATTCATCGGTTGTATACTCGCGGTAACCTCCCATCAGGGCATCATATCCCGTATCACCGCCATCCAGCAGCAGGTATGCCTGATCTGAGCCCCGCAGGCCTATAACGTCAAGTTCAGAAGCGTCAACACCGAGGAGGCTTTCCATTTCCATCCATTCCACGTCTGACGGCAGGTGCCATCCGTCAGGACATATACCCTGTGTTGATTCAATATATTCGTAGTTCATCATTTCATGCCACATATACAGCCCTCCATACTCATCACATTTGTTGGGATTGTCGTTATAGCAGTATTTTTCTATTATTGTATCCATAATAGGATAATTATCAGCTGTAATCTGAACTCCCACATTGAGATTCTCCCTCATCCATACCTGTGTTCCTATCTGGACTGTCGCATATACCTGTCCGTCACGATCATCTATCCAGTTATCACCCGGTTCCCAGTCATCATTTGGTCCGCCCAGGGTTTTAAAGGTCTTTTGCTCTCCATAGGCCGTACCCACGCTGTTTGTAGCATATGCCCTCACATAATATGTCGTACTTATTGCCAAATCAGATATGTAACTTGTATAGAAACCCTCACCTGAATCGTCCTCGGTAAAGGAATTAATAAGAGTCGGATTGGGTGATGTATTCCAGCAAACGCCCTTCACCGTTACCGGTGATCCGCCGTCAGAAATCACATTGCCTCCGCATGTGGCATCGTAATAACTGATTTCGGTAACTTCGTTGGTTGTAACATTAGGCACTGATATATCCGGCAGTGTTGAAAAGTTTGTACTGCTGCTATATGCTGTTCCTGCAACATTTGTTGCATATGCCCTTACATAGTAGGTGGTGCTTGGCGACAGTCCGACCAGGGTACTGTTGAACATTCCTGTAGATGTGGTTTCACCGAAAGATGTTTTATTGGGACTGTCTATTGTTGGTGTTGAGGTTATGCTTGACCAGCAATGGCCGTGGTCTGATACCGAGGTTGCCCCAGTGCCGAGATCCGTAATATTGCCCTGGATGGTCGCGCTTGTTGCTGTGATGTCACTTGCTGTTCCTGCAGATACAACAGGCAGTGTTACCATTATATGCTCGGGCTCGGTGGTAAAGGAAAGCTCAATGTCACTGTACTTGGTCTCACTGCCCTTTTTTATGTAAGCCTTTATAAAATATTTTGTTTCAGCCTGGAGTCCGGTCATCTGACTGGTGAACGATCCCGGGTTATTAATTGTACCTTTTTCTGTTTTATTATCATTGCTTTCATAGGTGGGACCTGCGGAGGTGGACCAGCAATGGCCGTGCTGATCAATTCCGTTGCCGATGTCGAGGACTGTCCCTGTTACTGTAGCGCTTGTCTCCGAGACATTGCTGACACTGTCGATCTTTACTTTCATAACTTTTTCAGCCTCTTTTTCACACGAATTGAAAAGTGCAGCGATAAAAATGATTGCAGCTACACCCAGCAGAGGAATAATAAGATAGGTGATTTTGATTTTCATTCAAACCTCTTTTTGAAATAAAAATATCCTTTCAGTGATGTTGATTCCCATGGTGTTTGCTGTCCTCCTGATTTGGACTCCACTTCGCGCCTTACATTCTTAAATACTTCTTCGATCTGCAGTCCCCTCTGCTGTACATATTTCAATAGAGCCTCGGTATAAAGTCCGTTCTTACCGGCGCCGTCAGCTGCTGTCCTCCCGGGTGATGTTGCATAGGCTACAAGCGAGCCTGACGGTGCATCCATAAATGCCAGTCCCTTCCCCGCTGCAGCACGGCTCCACTTGCGCTCAAAGGGATTATCCCTGCAGGCATCAAGAATAAGAACATTAACACTGGTAGAGGCATACTCCATCTTGCTTAGTATCCTGTCAGCCCTGACGCAGTCGTATTCAACATCTTCATAAGCCATTAGCTGAGCCTCAACAGGAATAAGGTAATTAAAGCCGTCGGACTGTATCCCGTGGCCAGCATAGTAAAACAGTCCCACATCATAACCATATAATTTATTCCCAAACTCATCAATAGCTTTCTTCATGTCAGGCTGTGTCAGATTTTCATATTCCATTACCTCAAATCCCACTTTCTTTAAAACATTAGCCATAGCCCTTGCATCGTTAACCGGATTTGTCAGTGACCCTCCATATATGTAATCCGAGTTACCAATAATTAATGCAAGCCTCTTTTCTTTCTGGTAAAATACTTTGCGTATATCTTCAATCTCATTATTATCTTCATTTACAACTTCTACCCTTATTGTGTTCTGGCCTTCTGACAGTGTTATATTATGACTGAAAGCATAAACATTTCTGTACTTTCTCAGGTTATAATCTGAGATTTGAATTATGTCATTTCTAAATACTGATATTGTTTTTATGGGTGAACCGGACTGTATTTTAAGTTCCAGGGGTATATCAGGTGCGAATACCGTGGTATCGGGTATGCTGGGTGATATCCAGTCCACCGTGAAAGTACCCATTTGAGGCCTTACGGCTATATCAATATAAACTGGAGGAACATTAAATCCGTTATCTTCCATTACCTCGAGCTTAAACTTTGCTGTGGCTTTCTGTATTTTATAATCCGCAGCAATTACAAGGGTTGCACTTCTGCTTTCATGAGGGGGCAAATCACCTATTTCAATGTCGGAATCATACAACAGGCCCTTTATTGTCTCATCAGTCTGATTAAGCTTGATTCTTACATTTCTGGCTGTTTTATTCCCCATGTTATTGATCTTTAATTCAAGTTTAGCGGATTCATTAGCTTCAAGAACATTGTTGTTATTTTCATCAGACAATACCTGCTTTTCTATCTGCAGCCTGGGAAACCCCCTGATTTCGGCCGTCTCTTTCTTCTGGGGCGCGGTAAGCTTAATTGTTTTCACCTGTCCCGATATGACCTGTGAATGCAAGGAACAATTAAAAAACAGAAACAATGCAATCACTGTAAGTCTTAATATTAATAGATTAATTGCTTTCATGATTTTAATAGTCAAGGGTTATTGATATACAAATTTATACATAAATCAGAACTTATACATTACTGAAAGCATGGGTGTATTTCCGAATGCATAGTAATCGTATCCTATATGGATGTTAATCCTGGTTGGAACAGATGCTACGGTATTCACCTTATTCAGATATTTTAATGTTGCCCATCCAAAATCAGCTATCCATATAGCAGCGGCAGTTATTACAAATACCCTGGAGGTATTAATTTGCCTGGTGTAATCATTGTATAAAGACTCTCTTTCAAGAATATTGTCAGAATCCAGGTAATCGGAATATGACCTGCCCGATTTACCGTTGTATATCAGTGCTGCGGCAATGGAACCATATCCCGCAGCTCCCATAAGGAAATATGTACTCGATTTATCAATGTCATAAAGTCCCCAGCCCGGTAATACAGCGGATTTAAGCAACACTCTCTCAATCTTAAGGCTGCTGGTTACCATCAGCTCGGCCATCACCTGCACATCAACCTCTCCTTCATAACCTATGCCATCACTCTCGTAGTTCCATACTATGATAAGGCCTTTCCCTCCGGCTATGTTCTTTCCAATGTGCCCGGTGATATTCTTCGGATCAATTTCCTGTCCCGACGGTTTGGATATATTGACCCATACGCTAAATCTTTCATTATTCCTGGCATAAAGCAGATCATAAGTTATTATCAACCTGCCCTCATCTATCTCCAGCCTTGTATTCTCAATTTTAGCTGCTGTCTGGGCAATAACACTTTTATTGCCAGCTGCCATTAAGAGAACAAAAAATGATATATAAGCAGCAAGGTAAAATATTCTTTTCATAATAATTACGATGCAATATTTGCGTTATATAATTAAAAACTTGTCATCAATATACATTAAAAATAAGACTTTTTCAAATTGTTTTGATAATTGACTATTTTTATTTCATGAATTTATTAATATACTCAAGTAAGGATTCATCAAGGTTGAGGTATGTTTTTAATGTTCTGTTTACTCAAATAATGGGACTTAAAAGTATTTTGACAAACGATGTGCAGGAGTTTATAAATTTTAACGGGCCAAAGATTAACTACTCTGATAAATCCTTACCTGACGGTTCGCTATGGATTAGTCCGCATCCGTTAATATTCGGTAATAATGTTGCTGAGCAGGACATTACTGTAACAGAATGGGAGGGGCACAAGATATTTTTCCAGGCTTCACCGGGATGCGGGTTGCCATTTGACATATTTGCAGCCAGTTTCTACCTTTTGTCCAGGTACGAAGAATACCTGCCATTCAAAGAAGACCGGTACGGAAGGTTTGAGGCGGATCAGAGCCTTGCATTCAGGAACGGGTTTTTAGGCAAGCCCGTAATTAATCAATGGGCTGAAAAATTCGCCGGCATTCTCGCGGAAAAATATAGGGGATTTGCCGTGGGCAAAAAGAAATTCAAATATTTATCTACCATTGATGTTGATAACGCCTGGGCATACCTTCATAAAGGATTATTCAGGACAGCCGGCGCATTTATTAAATCATTGCTAAGATTTGATTTACAGGATTTTAGTAACAGGCTGCGGACTTTAAACGGGGCCGGTGAAGATCCTTACTTTGTATTTGACTATTTGAAGGAGCAGGAAAGCAAATACGGTTTTGATACTGTCTATTTTTTTCTCTATGCCAGGTACGGCAAGCATGACAGGAATATTCCGCTCAGGAAAGAGGCTTTCAGAAACCTTATCCTTGATAAATCCAGGTCTTCCCGGGTTGGCATACATCCTTCATATAATTCCAGCAGGGACTCCTCGGTCCTTAACCGCGAAATAAGGACATTCTCTTCATTATTAGGCACTCCTGTTAAAAAGAGCAGGCAGCATTTTCTGGTTATAAGGTTTCCCGAAACCTTTAGAAGGCTTATAAATGAGGGTATAAAAGAGGACTATTCGCTGGGTTACAGCTCTGCTCCGGGATTCAGGGCTGGAATATGCACACCTTTCAGGTTTTACGATTTGCCCGGGGAAAAGGAAACGGACCTGACCCTTGTCCCTTTTACGGTTATGGATGTAACCCTGAATGAATATATGAAATTGAATCCTGATAAGGCCATTGATAAAATAAGGGAACTGGTATTCAAAGTTAAGAATGTTAATGGTACATTTGTTAGCTTATGGCATAATGAGTCATTGTCAGAAACAAGGCACTGGAAAGGGTGGAGGAGAGTATATGAAGAGATGCTTAAAACAATTTATCCCCGCCTACCGTAGCTTCAGCGTAGGCAGGAAGGCGGGGATTAAGAAATTTACAATTAATTACCATGATTCGGTATTTAAGACATAGTGAAATAGATAAAGTGAAATGGGACAGATGCATAGCGGGCTCGGTCAATGAGCTTATTTATGCTTATTCGTGGTATCTTGATGTTGTCAGTCCTGGCTGGGATGCACTTGTTGACTCCGATTACGAATCGGTCATGCCTCTTACATGGAACAGGAAATTCGGAATATATTATTTATACGGTCCTTATTTTGCGCAGCAACTGGGGGTATTTTCAGTGAAGAATACAGATGAAAACAA
This sequence comes from uncultured Bacteroidales bacterium, assembly GCA_964534745.1. Classification (GTDB taxonomy): domain Bacteria; phylum Bacteroidota; class Bacteroidia; order Bacteroidales; family UBA10428. Next base: position 5,720 of record CAZHQW010000019.1, on the reverse strand, counting down.
AATCAGCGAGTTTATTAACAATATTCCTCAAAAATTCAGGCTCATACAGATTAACCTTAATACGTTCAATAAGATAAGTGACAGCTCTGTCAGCGTGACCCTGAATAACAATTATGAGCTTGATATATCAGGCCCCTATTCAACAATATATGATTCATATTCGAGGAACTGCCGGAGGAATATTATGAAAGCCATTGATGCAAAACTTACTGTTGATGACGATATTTCAACGGTTGAGTTTATGCGGTTTGTGAGGGCCAATCTGGAGGACAGGCTGCCGGAGTTAAACAGGGAAAATTTCAGGACATTGATAAAATTGCTTGATATAACACTGGAAAATGGTACAGGCAGACTATGCAGGGTAGTAACCAGGGAAGGTATGCTGTGTGCCGCAGGATCCTTTTTATATTCTTCAAGGAGGTGTATTTTCTCTGTCTGCGCCTCATCGGATGAGGGAAAATCGTCGCAGGCGATGTATATGCTGGTTGATGCCGTTATTAAAAGCAACTCCGGGAAAAATATGATTTTTGATTTTTCGGGTTCAAACATAAGGGGGATAGCATACTTCAATAGTACTTTCGGGGCCGGACCTTTGGAATATCCTTATATTTACAGGAACAATCTGCCCTGGTTTATCAGGTTTTTAAAATAATACTCAAACATAACCCAAGGTGCCGGATTTAAAAAAAATAGTCTATAATAAGTACAATATTTTTAAGGATATCCTGCCGCTAAATTTCCTGGTAAGGGCTACCGGACAAAAGCTTATCCTGCCCTGCTATCATATTATAAGTAACAGGCGCCTGAAGCATATTGTCAACTTATATAAATATAAAGATGTGTCTTCCTTTAAGTCGGATCTCGATTTTTTTATGAAGCATTATAAGCCCCTAGATCTGTTTGATTTAATAAAAATTGTAAAGGGCAGGTCTCAGCCTCCATCCGATTCCTTTTTTCTTTCCTTTGATGACGGACTAAAGGAATTTTATAATGTAATTTCGCCTGTGCTTCTGGGAAAAGGTATTCCTGCAACATGCTTTTTAAACTCAGCCTTTATCGATAATAAAGACCTGTTTTTCAGATACAAGGAAAGCATACTTATTGAATTAATAAATGGCATTAGCAGGAAATCAACGGAATGGAAAGTCCTGAAAAGCTGGTTTAATGATAATAAGATGTCTGTTGTATCGTATAAAAAGCAACTGCTGAAGATAAAATATGACAGAAGGGATATGTTGGATGAGCTGGCAGGTATTTTGAACTTCAGCTTCAGGGATTACCTTGAAAAGGAGAAACCTTATCTGACAGGCGGACAGATAAATGAACTTATTAAAAAGGGATTCACTTTCGGGGCCCATAGTATTGATCATCCCGAGTATCGTTATATATCATTTGAAGAACAAATAAGACAGACACTCGGGAGCATGGATGAAGTAACCGGCAGGTTTAAGCTAGGGTACAAAATTTTTGCATTTCCATTCACTGATCATCGAGTTGGGAGACAGTTCTTTGAAAAAATAAATGGGGATGATACGATAGATTTTACTGCAGGCGCTGCCGGAATGAAGCAGGACAGCATATATAACAATATTCAGAGGATTCCAATGGATGAATATTACCTTGATGCAAGAGACAGAATTAAAATTGACTATATTTATTACCTGTTTAAATCTGTTGTTAACAGGAACAAAATAACCAGGAGATAAATGATAGTTATTAAAGACATAAAAATATCACAGCTTAATGAATTCATAAACTCTGATGAATACAGAAAGCTTAAATATGTTCCCATTACACCGCAGCGTGCTGCATCACATATCCATAACCCAAAGGGGGACAAAGACGACAAGGTTTTGTTCCTGGCCTATGACGGTGATAAATTTATTGGATACCTGGGTGCTCTGTCCGACTTGTTTATTATTAATAATGAATCACTGAAGGTTGCATGGCTCAGTTGTATGTGGATAGACAGGGATTACAGGAGGAAAGGCATTGCAGTTCAGTTACTGAATCATGCCTGTGAGATATGGGATTATAACTTATTAATAACTAATTATATACCTTTATCAAGAAGAACCTTTGATAAGACAGGTAAGTTTACCGGGTTTAAGTCATTGGAGGGATTAAGAGGGTATCTCAGGTTTAACCTTGCCGAAATAATTTTACTGAAGAGGCCCCGGCTCAAATTTTTGAGGTGGCTGCTGCTGTTTTTTGATTTTCTTGCCAATATTATTAATAGTTGCAGGCTGGCATTCTGGAAAGCATCAATGAAGACTGGCAGGTCAGGAATTGAATATCTGCATGAGATTGACAGGGAAACTGCTGATTTTATAGCCCGGGAATGCAAAAATAACATAACGCAAAAAGATAAAGCTGTACTGGACTGGATAAAAAAATATCCATGGGTTATAAATGCTCCTTTTAAAGATGAAATAAGCGGCAGGTATGAGTTTTCGTCTGTCAGCAGGAACTTTAGCCAGCTTTATATCAAGCTGGTTAATGACGAAAAAGTTATAGCCTTTATTATGCTTACTGTTCACGGGACGCACCTGAAAACTCCCTATTTGTTCTTTGATCCTGATTATGGCGATCTTGTCAGAAAAGTTATTTATGCCCACCTTCTGGAATTAAAGGTAAGAACTTTCACTACCTATCACCAGGGATTGATAGAGGTCCTGAAATCAAAAAGAAATCCGTTTATTATTACAAGGACGATGGCTATGGGTTCGCTGGTTACCGGTGAACTGCTGAAGAAAATAGGTGATCCAGACAGGTATGTCCTGATGGAAGGTGACGGAGATTGTGCCTTTGTTTAGGACCAGCACCCCGCTTTAAGCCTTTCCATGACTTTATACATGTACCATTGCACTATATAGGCATTTTCATATTGAACCCCCGTATTGACTTTGTGATTGTTCTTTAGCAGATCATTAATCATTTGTGCTGTGATCTCCCTGTAATAAAAAGGATCAGGATGGTGATAAAAGGGCTTCTTGATAATTTCAGGAATGTATCTTTTTATTTTGTTTTTATATCGCTGTATTCTTATTGACCTGTCAGCAGGAAGGTTCTCTGTAACAAAATTCAGTCCGTCCCTACTGAAGATATGATTTTTAAGCACATTGTTGTAAAAGTTCTTAAATATTCTGTGTTTGTATGGGAGCAGGGTAAAGAAATCCAGCAAATCCAGATCCCACAGTGGCATAATATATTCATAGCCGAAGAAGTTATAAATGTTTGCCGAGTTAATGATGAATTTGGCATGCCTCTCTTTTAATTCCCAGTCCTGATAAACCGCAAAAGGATAAATACTTGCAGGCAGGTTTTCAAGGATATCTGCTGTTAACTTTTTTCTGACCAATCGGAGTGGTTTATTTAAATAATAATTCTTCTCGTAGATTAATCGGGCCAGCCGCAAGGGATTTGTTTTTTCGTTAATATCTCCCCACAGATGTCCGCCGGCAAGCACGTCTCCCGAGTGCCCGGGAATAAACAACGAATTGCCGGGAATAAGACTTTTTTCGTGCATATACTTTACGGCAAAATATTCCTGCATAAAAAACATGGCTGAATAACCGGCAGAGTATCTGTAATAATCATGGAACACAGGATCTTCAATATAATCTTTTATAAGTTCACTGTTATACTCAATAAATAGCCACCTGTAGCCCAGCCTTTCTGCTACCTTTTTTGAAATATCAGTTTCATAATTGTCTTTTCTTCCATATGTGAAGCATATGGCGTCATTTACTCCTATGTGCTTCAGTGTTGACGCAATGAACCGTGAATCAAAGCCGCTGCTCAGGGGGATGACAGCCGTCCTGTTTTTAAGTAGTAAGGATGTTCTTTCTCCCATACCATCCATGCATTTCAGGATACTATCAATAAGATCAGGGACCGAAAAATCCGGAATATGGGCGGGGATAAATGTATGGTAGTAACCTGTGCTCAGCCGGCCCTTGCTGTAACAAATATATTCACCGGCCCTTATCTGGGATATGTTACTTAATAATGTCCTGCTGCCCGTTACGTATCCGGCAGCAAGGAAGCTTTGTAATGCAGTCTCGTCCGGTTCAGGCCGGCCGGCATATTCTAATAAAGCTTCTACGCTGTCACTGATAATTATGTCATTATCCTTGAATGTATAAAAAAGCCTGAAGCTCCTGGCCCTGTCAACAGCGGCCATTAACATGTCACCATTATCAATAATTACCGAAAACAGTCCGTTTGCATCTTTGAGCTTCCGGACAAAATGAGCTTCATCTCCGGTACCTTCAAAATATGTGACAGGTTCATGATTTATGAAGAGCTTATTATTGCGATCAAAAAGATAGCCTTTTGTATATATCCCTTTTTTATCGTTACACTCTGATCCTTTATTGTTTATGGTAATAATCATTATATGCCTCTTATGCCGGTTTGTTGACCGTGAAAATTCTGAATATCAAATTCCTGAACCAGGCATTGGTTATGCCCATACAGATTAACAGGAACACAGTTCCTTCAATTATGGTCAGTGCCAGACCAATATCGATCATCAGCACTTTTCTCACTGTCAGATCTGCAGCTACCTGAATTATTAACACGATGGCCATTAACCTTAACTGGTCTGTATTGGATTTATATCTGAAGTATGAGAAAGTGACTTTTTTGCTGTAATAAAGGAACATTACCAGGTATGAAATTAATGTTGTTATTGCAGCCCATTTATAGCCCAGAAAAGGTATAAAGATGAAATTGAGTATGATATTTGTCAGTACCGCTATTAATACACCTGCAGATATTGTCCTGAGCTTGTTTGAGAATTTAAGGTGTACATCGTGGAACATTGTTATGCCGCTGATAAATGAACTGATCATTATATACGGGATTATGTTATAACCCGACCTGAATTCCCTGCCAAGCATAACAAAGGCCACTTCCCTGGCGAACAGTGAGAGGTAAACAGTAAGGGGAAGCATGTAGAGCAAATACAGCTTAAGGTATTTCCTTATCAGCTTGCTGGTGCGTGATATGTTGCTTTCCAGCTCCCTGTTTAATTTTGGTGATACGGCACTGAAAAATACCGCTGCAAGGGTCGCGAGGCTTATCTGGCCTAAATTGTATACCTGGTTATAAATACCTACATTGCTGAAGTCATCGAATATTTTTATGACATACCTGTCGCTGAACATAAGTACCAGCAAGCCCAGCTTAACGAACACGCTGACTCCGCCGTAGCTGATGAACTCCTTAATTTCAGCCTTGCTCACGGATTTGAACGAGAACCTGAGATATTTAATACTGGATGCTATTAATATAAAAAGAATCACTGAATTGACAACGGCACTGCTAAGAACAAGTGCCTCCACACGCTGGCCCAGCCTGAATGTCAGTATGTAGAGTAGGGCGAAGCTTATAAAAACTTTTAGCGAATTAATAATGTTATACAGTGCAGCTTTCTCTTCAAGCTTCAATATAATCAGGAATATTGTTATTAATTCGGCTGTAGTAAACTGCCAGAAGCACAACCTGACAAGGCTTGTGATAACATCATCATTGCTTAATCGTATCCATATCAGTGAGGTAACCAGCAGTATTGCTATTGATGCGGAATAGAAGATCAGCAAAAGGGTATAAAAACCGCTGAGGTTGTTATTGCTCTTGTATTTATTGTAAAACCTCCATATGCAGCTTGACAGGGATGTGAAAAGTACTATTGACAAAAGGGCAAATGTTAT
>CAZHQW010000018.1:0-50664 GCA_964534745.1 uncultured Bacteroidales bacterium | reverse complement strand
GCTTCAGGCAGAACTACTTCACAGGAAACCGCTTCGGACAGAACTCCTTCAGAGGAAACCGCTTCGGGCAGAACTACTTCAGAATAAGCCGATGCGGGTAGCTCTCCTGCATAAGCTGCCCGGGCCGAAAACGTAAAAGAGGCCCGGGCTGCAAAATTTGATGCTGGCAGAGCTGCAATCATGCAGGCTGCCAGGACTATGAATATATATACTACCTGTGTTACAGGTCTCTTAAATGCCGGTGCTTTAAACCTGCATAGTGCGCGTGCTTTAATTGCTCTTAATGTCAATGTTCCCCTTTTTCTCATAATCCGTTTCATTAGTATTTTTATTTAACATATATTACCTTATTAATTGTTTTTCCAGTTCCTCAAGGGATTTACCCTTGGTTTCAGGGATATACCTGAGCACGAAAATCAATCCCAGTGAACACAACGCGCATAGTATTATATATGTGCTGCCTGAGCCCATTATTTCGAGCGAAATGGGAAAGACAGTTATCATCAGGGAGCTGACAAGGGCATTCAGGAATCCCGATAGCGAAATGGCAAGGCCCCTTATTTTATTCGGGAATATCTCTGACAAAAGTGCCCATGTGACCGGACCGAGTGATATGGCAAACGAGGCCATGAATAACAATATGCCTGCCAGCAGTAATATTGCATTCATATCTACGCTGTGTTCAAGAATCGTATCTTTAAAGTCGGTATAGTTGGCTGTGCCTATATGCTTCTCCACATCATCAAAAAATGCAACTTCGCCGCTGTATTCTTTATCAATCAGCGTGTTCAGCCCGCTTTCCACTGCCATTATTTTTTCTTTGTCCGTACCCTGCTCCGACAACTCCTTAACAATACTGCCCATGCTATCGGGAGTGATCTTATATGTTGCATTGTAAAAAGACAGTGAAGAAACAAGGTAAGCCGTAATTATACCTGTTAATCCGATTATCAGCAAGGGCTTCCTTCCCAGCCTGTCAATAAGGAACATTGCAGCTATTGTAAAAACAAGGTTGGTAACACCCAGGATAACGGCCTGGACAAAAGCGGCATCCCTTCCCCCGCCGGCGGTCTCAAAGATTATCGTCGAATAATACAGAATGGCATTAATCGCTGATATCTGCTGCAGCGCTGCAATACCAAACCCTATAAGCAAAACATATTTCAATTGCTTTTTGAAGATATCCCTGAAATAAGTTCTTTTCTTTCCTTCATCCTTCTTTACGCTTTCCCTTATTTCCTTTAAAACAACCTGCGAGTATTCATCACCGCCAATCCGCACAAGAACCCTTCCTGCCTCTTCGGCTCTCCCGTGCTGCACGAGCCAGCGCGGACTCTGGGGGACAATGTACAGAAGCAGGAAATAGAGGACTGCCGGCAACGCTCCTACACCAAGCATCCACCTCCAGTTACGTTCCGGATCGTTTACAATATCCTGGATAAAATAATTTGAAAAAAAGGCAATGGATATGCCAATAACTATGTTAAGCTGGTTTATTGAAACAAGAGTCCCCCTGTATTTTTTCGGGGATACCTCGGCTATGTACATGGGAGCCACAAGTATGGCCATGCCCACGCCTATGCCCCCTATTATCCTTGCAATTATGAAGAAAACGAATGACTGCGCCATAGCTGTTCCAAGGGCACAAAATGCAAAAAGCGTGGCTGTAAATATAAGTATTATTTTACGCCCGTACTTGTCCGACAGCACACCTCCCATGAGGTTGCCCGCAATAGATCCTACTGTCAGTGATGCTACTGAAAATCCGAACCAGAATGACCCCTGGTCAAGGTTAAAAAACTCCCTGTAAAAAGGTACGGCTCCCGATATCACGGCACTGTCGAACCCCAGCAGAAATCCGCCCAGTGCGACAATTACAGATAACAGTATAACATATAATTTATTTATTTTATGATCCATTACAGTTTGATTTAGTTTGTCCGTTATGAAATACCTGTTCCGGCCGGGAAAAAATATATATGATTGCAAGTATAATCTGCAATGATATTAACCGGACAAGTATTTGTACATCAATTAATAACCGCCATTCTGCTTCAATGACCCTCCGGTCCTTTCAATCTCGTCCTGGGGAATAGGCCACAAGCCCTTACGCTCAGGATCCCATTGCTTCGGAAATTCCAGCGGGCCAAAAATCTGGTCAGCCAGTCCCCACCTCAACACATCCCAGTACCTCACTGCTTCAAATGCCATCTCAAGCCTCCTCTCGGTGACAAGGTCATTAAACAAATCCTGTCCGCCTGAACTTATAGGATCAAGGGAAACCCTTTCTCTCACCCGGTTAATAAGGTCCCTTGCCTCTGACTCCTTGTTCATCCTGTATTTTGCCTCGGCCAGCATCAATAAAAGATCTGCATAGCGGTATACGATAAAATTCTGTTCATATTGATTTCCGTTTGACTCTCCGCTAAATGCCTGGTACTTTCTCCTTATAAATCCTTCCCATCCGTAAGTATCAGTCCAGTTTGCCATCGAATGCAGGAAGAAATTCCTGAAATATGGGAGATATTCAGGCAGTGAATCTCCTAATATAATATTCGCATTCAACCTTACTGTATCGTTCGCTGCAATATAGGCATCTACAATGTCGGTTGTGGGCTTGACAAATCCCCATCCGGCTCTAATCCGATAGAATTTGGGCGCCGGCGATACAAAAAATGCCACACCTCTGACTCCGCACAATTGTATATCAACATTGCCATCACTATGGTAATCCCATTGATCACCTGCGTTCATTGTATAATTAATCTCAAAAATGGATTCAATGCCAAATTCGTGATCCACTGATACTATATCAGCATAGTTATCTTCAAGATCATATATACCTAAGTTATCTATATCCTCAAAATACTTGGCAGCTTCTTCCCAGTGCCCAAGGAACAGATGCGTTTTACCCAGTAGAAACATGGCTGCTCCCTTGGTAGCCCTTCCCCTTTCAATAGGGGGCAGGTCTGTTTTCAGCGGCAGGTCAGGAATAGCTGCTTCCAGATCTTCAATAATAAGATTATAAATTTCACTTTTATCAGTTCTTTCCATATAATACTCATCCGGCACCAGCACGTGGTCAACCAGTGGAACATCCCCGAAGAAGTTCACCAGGTCAAAGTAATAATAAGCTCTTAAAAACCTGGCTTCTGCTCTGAACCTTTTCATCATTTCCGAGTCATAATTGAGCTCAAGTATTATATTGCACCTGTAAATTCCTGTATAATATTTCCTCCATAAAACTCTTGGGCCGGCATTTGTTACTGTTAAGCTGTATTCATCGGACTCAACATATTCAACCCTGTCATTTGCACTGGCGCCTCCGGCATTGGCATCATCATCCGCGCAATTTAATGTCACCCAGTGTGACATTCCCCAGTCATAATTCCAGGTGATAATATCATAGGCAGCTACCAGGCCCATAAATACCTCATCATCATTCTTGTAATAGGTAGATTCCAACTGCTGTCCTTCAGATTCTACGTCAAGAACGTCTTTCGAACATACTGTAATTACAGACAGCACAGCAAGACACATTATTATTTTTTTCAATATTTTCATGACAATAAGTTTTTATAGTTAAAAAGAAACATTAACACCGAAGATTATCTGTCTTGCAACAGGATAAAATCCCCTGTCAACACCGATACTTCTTACATAACCTTCACCAGCGCTTTCATCGTTGGTATTGCCTATCTCGGGATCAATACCCTTGTATTTGGTCAGGGTCATCAGGTTATTAGCTGACACATATAATCTGAGGCTTTCAATTCTCACTCTTGTAGTCAGCGACTTTGGTACTGTGTAACCAAGCATACACTGCTTCAGCCTTAAATATGAACCGTCTTCAACAAACAGACTGTTGGGTCTGAAGTTAAGGTTCCTGTCCAGGTTTGTTGGCCTGAACCAGTCATTTGTCGAACCGTCGCCGGTCCACCTGTCATCGTAATAGTAAAGCGGGCGGTTATTAGTTGCTATGTCAGTCCGTACAATACCATTAAATAGTTCAATGCCGTATACACCCTGGATGAATAAACTCAAATCAAAATTTTTATATTCGAAGTTCATATTCAATCCGAATACCCAGTCAGGGTGAGGCTTGCCGAGATAAACCCGGTCGTCCTCATTCAATATTCCGTCTCCGTTGGTGTCTTCAAAAATAACATCCCCTGGCACGGCATTAAGTTGATAAACCCTGCCTGTGTCATTGGCATGTGCCAGTATTTCGGCATCGTTCTGAAAAATACCTATTGCCTTGTAACCGTAAAAGTACCATACCGGGTAACCTTCATCAAACCTGGTGATGTTTCCGGTACTCGGACCAACAGATGTACCTGAAAATTCGACGATATACGATGTATCAAGCTCAGTTACTTCATTTTTCAGGTGAGAGGCATTTGCCATAATACTATATTTGAATTCGCCCTTGCTTTCCCTGAAACCCAGCTCAAATTCGTAACCATAATTAGTGATATTTGCAGCATTTACCATAGGCGGATCTGCTCCGATCAAAAACGGTGTTGTTGCCTGGGCCAGCAGGTCCTTGGTATTTTTTTCATAATAGTCGGCAGTAAGTGTAATCCTGTTCTCAAAGAATCCAAGATCAAAACCTGCATCAATCTGTTCGCTTGTTTCCCATTTTAGCTCCTGGTTACTCACACGCGATGGTGCGGCACCCCTTATTATCTCTCCCAGTCCGTTTACAAAAGTGGGCCTTCCGTCCATTGTCGATACGTAGTCAAAATCACCCAGGTTGGAAGTACTCCCGTTCTGCCCCCAGCTGGCGCGTGCCTTGAAGAAGCTTATGAACGGAATGTTCCAGAATTCCTCGCGGGAAATTATCCAGCCGCCCGACACAGAAGGGAACAATCCGAACTTATTGTTCTCACCAAACTTGTTTGAACCGTCATACCTTATGTTTGATGTAATAAGGTATTTTTCCTTGTAGTTATAGTCCAGCCTCCCGAAATACGAAAGCAGCACATTGTGTTCTTTCAGTCCGTAAGGATTATAAAAATCACTCTTCCCAATAACAAGATCAAGCCTTGCATAATCCCAGCCCTCATCTGTAAATCCGTCTCCCGGAATTGCCAGTCCGTCTCCGGCAGCACCATGCCTGATCCTGACATATTCCCTGAAAGACATACCTGCCAGCAGTGATATGTTGTGGTTACCGGCTGACAGGCTGTAACTGGCATAGTTATCCCACTGGTAAGTGAACCACCGGTTATTTTCAGTCTCTGTCCGGCTTCTCGTAGCCTGCTGGTTATTATGAGCCCACCACTTGCTGTTCCAGCTGTTTGTCTGTCCCAAAGCAAGGTCGATATTGAATTTTGAAGTATATACCAGTCCCTTTACCGGTGATAACTCTGCAAATATTCCTCCTACCAGCTTGTCTTCGGTGTATATCTGGTTTTCAACGGCAATAGTGCTAAAAGGATTCTTAAATTCATTCTGCACCAGGCGTGAAAGTCCATAAATTCTGCCGTCCTCATCCCTTGGCAGCCTGTTATAATTGGCTATCTCGTCTGCCAGCAGGTCAGTTGAATCAATGTATACAGGCATAATAGGATCAAGATTAAAGGCACTGGAAATAACACTTCCGAATTCATTGTTTTCATCTATATCCTTTCTCACTTTATGTGTATAAGAAAAAGTATTTCCTACCTTTATCCAGTCATTAACCTTGAGATCACTGTTAATCCTTGCCGTGTACCTTTTAAAACTTGACCTGTCCCCTCCTACTATTCCATCCTGTGAGTAATAGCCCGCTGAAATGAAGTAACTGGATTTCTCATTGCCACCTGAAAAAGTAATATAATGCTTCTGCATGGGTGCATTATTGAATATCTGACCCATCCAGTCCGTCCCCCCACCTATAGTATCTGAAGAATAAGGAAATTGACCATCAACCAGTATTTTTATATTATCCATTGTAGCCGTATCATTGTCCCTTAATATCTCTGTTGTATATGCCTCCCTGTAGTAATCAACATATTGCTTTGCATTCATCATCTCCACGGTCTTAATGGGACTCTGGATGCCGTAATAGAAATCATAAGATATCCTTGACTTCCCTGCCTGCCCTTTCTTTGTTGTTATCAGAATAACACCGTTGGCAGCTTCTGCACCATAAATTGCTGCTGAAGCAGCATCCTTAAGTATTTCTATCGATTCGATATCATTGGGGTCAAGATAATCAAATCCACCGCTTACTCTCATCCCGTCGATAATATATAAAGGTTCTGCATTCTGATGTGTTCCCGTTCCCCTGATACGGACGGTATACTGTGCTCCCGGCTGTCCGGAAGTCTGTGCCACCGTCACACCTGACGTTTTCCCCTGCAGGGCCTGCTCAACACGCAGGTTCTGTGTCTGCGACACCTGCTCGGCCTCAACCTTGGCTATTGATCCTGTAACAAGACTTTTCTTCTGAACCCCATAGCCCACAACAACAACCTCCTCAAGAGATTCGAGTGAAGGTATTAAAACCATATCTATCTCGCTGCGCCCTTCTACAGCCATTTCTTCGCTCATATAACCCACAAAGGAGAAGGCCAGCGTCACTCCGGGCTGGTCGGGAACCTCTATAGTATAGCGGCCATCGATGTCAGTAACGGTACCTGTTGTCGTCCCTGTTATTACTACTGTTGCCCCTATCAATGGTTCATTATTATCACCGCCGGTCACAATTCCCGTTACCGTTATATTCTGTGCCAGTCCGCTTGCAGCAATAGCTACAATCAAGAAATTAAAAAAGATGAACCTTAAAAGATTGTTAAATCTCTTACTATAACCTGTTATCAGATTTTTAATTTCTGCTGTTATTGATATTATATTTATTTTTTTCATTATTTCTCTGATTTAGAATTATAGACCCAGATTTATACCGAATAGCATTGAAGAAGCAAGCGGATAGATACCTCTGTCAACACCGAGGCTCCCGGGTAAATTTGAAGAATAGCCGACCTCGGGATCAAGTCCGGAGTAATCGGTGATTGTCAGAATGTTATTCAGGGAAACAAACAACCTGAGCGACTCTATACGCACTTTCTTTGTCAGATCTCCCGGTAGTGTATATCCTAATGTAACCTGCCTCAACTTAATATAGGACCCGTCTTCAATATATAATTCACTTGGTCTTGTGTTCACATTCCTGTCAGATGCAAGAGGCCTGAACCAGTCATTGGTATGGTTAGCCTGGGTCCACCTGTCCTCGTAAAATGATACGTACCTGTTGCTAAAATTGACATTTGAACCCTTAATAGCATTATAAATTTCAAAACCCCGGGCTCCCTGGAGGCTTATACCAAGGTCTATCCCCTTATATCCCAGGTTGATATTCAGTCCGTAGATCCAGTCAGGATAAGGTTTCCCAATGTCAACCATATCGTTCATATCTATAACTCCGTCACCGTTGGCGTCAACAAACCGCAGGTCTCCCGGTATGGCTCCGGGCTGTAATAATTGTCCGCTACCGTTCACATAGCTGTCTATTTCACCCTGGTTCTGAAATACGCCATTTGTCTCATAGCCGCAGAAGTGCCATATAGGATATCCTTCCGATATCATGGTTACAACATTAGTATCACTGACCTGTGCCCCGTAAATAACTCCCAGATCAGGATTCAATTCGGTAACTTCATTCTTTAAATAAGTGGCAACCAGTGCTACAGAATATTTAAAGTCACCTTTATTATTATTTAATCCGACTGAAAACTCCATACCCGAATTCTTAACCTTTCCGACATCGTACCACCCTGCTACGGTATCAACCGTAGTATATATGTTAAGGTCCGATGAGGTGTGGTCAAAGTAATCAAAAGAAATGTTAATAAGGTTATCTTTCAATCCCATATCAAAACCTGCATTAATCTTTTGTATCTTTTCAGACTCTAAAGGATTGTAAGGATTATGAGCTCCTGCAGTACCCATGCTTGCCCTTATTTTGAAAGAATTTATTAGGGGCAGGGGCCAGAAAGCCTCCTCCGAAACAACCCATCCCAGTCCGCCCGAGTAAAACAGGTGCGATCCTTCATATCCGGCAGAGTCAGTAGGTGCATCTGAGCGCAGACTTAATGACGCCAGATATTTACCTTTATAATTATAATCTATCATTCCATATAGAGAACTTATCTTTATATCATAATAATCACCGCCTATAAATTTTGACCCCGGCGTGTCAATCGTTGTGCTGCTTAAATGCGCATAATTATCCAGCATCAGCTGCAGCCCCTGCCGTGAGCCATAGGTATATCTCCACTTCAGCAACTTAAGGGAGTAGCCTGCCAGAGCAAGAAAATGGTGATCTTCGAATGATTTCCGGTATTTAAGAAGGTTATCCCAGCTGAAGTTGAATAAATTATCCATCCTGGCCTCCACATAGCTGGTCGCCAGGTTGTTAAATGAACTGTAATAAAAATTTGGCTCCCAGTTTTTCCAGTAGCGGTAATTGGCATCCACATTCAGACTGGAAGTAAATAAAAGGTCACCGGTAATTTCTGCCTGTCCGTATACCTTACCGTGTATCTTGTTTTCAAGATAGCTGGTGTGGCTGTTTACTATCCTGGCGAGCGGATTTGCTATGTTGAAATAACCATTATCCCTTAGATTTTCCGATATGCCGTAATACTGATCGTTTTCACCTATTGTTAACCTGCCCAGAGTAGCGGCATCCAAAGCAGGTTCCCCGCTCAAATATATTGGTGTTAGCGGATCCATGCGCATAGCGCTGGCAACAATGCTTGACTTTTCTGAATTTTCGGGAAGTATATTCCTTGTATTCTGCGAAAAGACAAACCTGTTTCCTACTTTGAGCCACTTATTTAACTGTGAGTTTGTATTCAATCTTACTGCTATACGCTTGTAGCTCGATTTGGAACCCCCGATTACTCCCTCCTGCATGTAATAATTTCCAGATATATAATAATCGGAAGTCTGGCTGCCCCCTCCAATAGAGATATGGTGCTTCTGCATGGGAGCGGATTCAAAAATCTCATCCAGCCATTTGGTGTTTGCAGGAAGATTGCCCGCAGTGTAGGGAAACATTGAATCAACCTGACTGACAACAAAAGGATCGGTCACAGGCAGTGCGTTTGCATTGGCCACCTCTCCCATCAGCCCTTCACGAATATATGTATAATACTGCTGGTTATCCATCATTTCTGCATCAGTACTATAACTTTGCGTGCCGTAAGAGAAATTATAATTTATCTTATTATCACCGCCGGAACCTTTGTGGGTGGTTATCCATATTACTCCGTTTCCACCTTCAATGCCGTAAATTGCAGTGGCTGCAGCATCCTTCTGAATCTTTATTGACTCAATATCATTGGGATCCAGAAACTCTATTGCTTCAGTGCGTATGCCGTCAATAAAAATAACCGGACTAGCATTAAAGTTTGATCCTACACCCCTTATGATTATGCTGTAATCACTGCCCGGTGAACCGGAGTTCTGGGTAACGTATAAACCGGGCACCTGTCCCTGAAGGAGCTGTTCTACCCTGTAATAGGATGTTCCGGTAAAATTTGCATTAACGTTACCGGATGAAGCAGTGGCAAACATGTTACTGCACGTATCCTTATCACCTGCAGGACCATCATCAGGAGGAGAATTGTCAGTAACTGTTTCAACTTTGCTATTTTCAACCAGGACTGCTACCCCGGCCTGTGGAGTTAAATTATCTGCCGCGGCCGCAGTACCTGAAATTATCTTCTTTGCCGCTGCCAAATGGCAAAAAAAGATAAATGTCAAAAATAAAAACAGTAGCTTTTTTTTCATGATAATCGTTTTAGATGTATTATAATACAATTTAGGAAGCTTTTAATATCAATACAAAATTACATTTCTATATATACCAGGAAAGAATATGACTACATCAAGATTTCATCATTAATACATCATAAATACATCAATAATTGTATATAGCATTGTCTTATAACTGTTTACGAATTTATTTTAATACATCAGGTGCGTATAAAGCGTGGAAAATGCGTGTTATTTAATCGATCCCTGCGCTCGTAAATATGCTGTGTTCTTTAGTACAATTCCTTTTTTGAAATCTCAAAATAAATATTATTTTTATACTGTATTAAATGTACTTTTTACACTTATTCTAACTTAACCTAAATATCTGAAATTATGACGACACTTGACTGGCTAATCCTGGGTGTGTTTTTCCTGGGTTTAATCGGTATAATAATTTGGGTCTTAAGACAAAAAGAGGAAGACACAAAAGATTACTTTTTAGCAGGTAAAGATGTGGGCTGGATAGCAATTGGCGCGTCCATCTTTGCCTCTAACATAGGTTCAGAACATCTTGTAGGCCTTGCCGGCACAGGAGCCGATAGCGGATTGGCCATGGCACACTGGGAGATGCATGCATGGCTGATACTTGTGCTCGGATGGTTGTTCGTACCTTTCTATGCACGCAGCATGGTTTACACCATGCCCGAATTCCTTGAAAAAAGATATTGCTCCGGAGCCCGTTCGATCCTTTCGATAATCTCCCTGATAAGTTACGTGCTGACAAAGGTGGCCGTGACTGTATGGGCAGGAGGTACGGTCTTCAAGACTGTATTTGATATCGAATATATCCAGATAGGGGCCATGCAGATAGATTTTTTCTGGGTTGGGGCAATCGGACTCGTAGTAATAACCGGACTTTATACCATCTTCGGAGGGATGAAATCCGTCCTCTATACATCAATATTACAGACTCCCGTGCTTTTAATAGGCTCTATTGTTATATTGATAGTGGGACTCATAGAGCTGGGGGGATGGAGCGAGCTTGTCAGGATATGCAAAGAAACGACTACCGGTTACGGAAATGATAATATGCTTACCCTTGTGCGCTCTGCCAAAGATCCTGAATTCCCATGGACAGGAGTGATACTCGGCTCCGCGATCATTGGTTTCTGGTACTGGTGCACGGACCAGTATATTGTCCAGCGTACACTTTCTGCCCCGAACCAGAAAGTGGCACGGCGGGGAACAATTTTTGCAGGATACCTCAAACTGCTGCCTGTGTTCATATTTATGATACCCGGACTGATAGCATTTGCGCTTGCCAAACAACAGAAGCTTTTCCTGCCAAATCCGGATGTTGCATTCCCCATGCTTGTCAAAGATCTGCTGATGCCCGGACTGAAAGGTGTTGTCGTGGGGGGACTGATAGCCGCACTTATGAGCTCCCTTGCTTCACTCTTTAACTCATCATCAATGCTGTTTACAGTTGACTTTTACAAGAAGTACAGACCGCAGTCTTCTGAAAAGCACCTTGTCTTTGTCGGACGTATAGCAACAGCAGTTATAGTCATACTGGGTATTGTCTGGATCCCTGTTATGAGAGGCCTCGGTAACGTTCTTTATGAATACCTGCAGCTTGTACAATCCTTGCTTGCACCTGGAATTGCAGCCGTCTTTTTACTGGGTGTATTCTGGAAACGCGCCAGTGCAAAGAGCGGACTGTGGGGCCTTATTACGGGCTTCTCCCTGGGAATGCTGATGCTTGTCATGCTTGTAGTAACAAAATCTCTTGTCGTACCTAAAGATACAAGGGAACTTAGCAAAGCAGTCAAGGATTATTCCGAAGACTATATTAAATTTGAAATGAGAACCAAGTACCTTGCCGATAAAGAAAATACGACAATCGATGAAGCCAGGGTAAAAGTAACAGAAGTTGGCGACTACGTTCTTTCAAAAGATGATAAAGAACTTGATGACGTTGAAAAGCTGGCAAAAGGGAAATTGGAACTTGAGAATAATATTAAGGTCCTTGCTGCAGCCCATAATATGAGCGTGGAAGAGGTGGCCGGATTAATAAAAGCCAAGAAAGATATTAAAGATGACTGGATAAAAGAGAAAGGAAAAGATGCCGAGGGACTTGGCAAAATTAAAACCTTATGCCTGAAATTCGTGAATATAAACTGGCTGCATTATGAAATATTCAATTTCATTGTCTGCCTCATAATAATATGGATTATCAGCCAGCTTACTGCTAAACCCTCACTCAGTATGATCCAAGGCCTCACCTTTCGTTCCGCATCACCCGAACAAAGAGCAGAAACAAGGGCAAGCTGGAATAAGTGGGATATTATTAACACAGCAATAATTCTTACAGTAATTATTTTATTTTATATTTACTTCTGGAAATAAATTAATTCTGAATACCGGGAGGAGTCCATACTCCTTCCGGCACTTGTTATGACCACCTTTCTCATACAGTTTATTTCATATGATTTATTTAAAAACAACCTGTTATGGAAAGATTTGAAATCCGCTGTACAATAACCTGCCTGTTGCTCCTTTTGATGGCATTAACTCCGCTTTCTGCGCAAGAAGCAAGGATAATAAGCAACTTTTGCGACAACTGGAAATTTTACCTGGGTGATGATGCCTATGCAAAAGAAAAATCATTTGACGATTCTCACTGGCGTACCCTTGACCTGCCCCACGACTGGAGCATAGAGGGTGAGTTCAGCAATGACCATCCTGCATCACCGGGAGGGGGAGCACTGCCGGGAGGGATAGGGTGGTACCGCAAAAAATTTACTGTTCCCGAATCATATAAAGATAAACTTGTATTTATTGACTTTGACGGAGTGTACCAGAACAGCGAAGTATGGATTAACGGCCGGTACCTGGGTAAACGTCCCTACGGCTACATATCTTTCAGGTATGAACTGACACCCTTCCTCAGCTATGGTGGTGAAAAGAATGTTATTGCAGTCAGGGTTGACAACTCCCTGCAGCCTAACTCCCGCTGGTACACCGGATCCGGTATTTACCGGAATGTATGGCTGACGGTAACGGATATTTTGTTTGTTGACCACTGGGGGACATATGTCACTACACCCAGAGTCAGCCGGCAGTCCGCCACCGTGCACATAAATACAAAAATACGAAATGCCTCTGTTCATGACCGGCAGTTTACACTAACAACAACCATCTATAATGCTGAAGGAGAATTAGTTGATTCATCGAGCTCAGACGGACTGATAACAAAAAAGTCAATCCTCGAGGTTGACCAGGATATAACTGTCACAAAGCCCTCCCTGTGGTCAGTTGAGAATCCCTGCCTTTACAGGGCCGTCTCAAGAATAGAATGGGAAGATGCCTTTTATGATGATTACGAAACAGTTTTCGGGATACGTTATTTTTCATTTGACAGCAACCACGGATTTATGCTAAACGGTAAAAAAGTAAAAATAAAAGGGGTATGTAACCACCACGACCTTGGTTGCCTCGGCGCAGCCATTAATACCAGGGCCCTTGAACGGCAGCTTGAAATTTTGAAAGACATGGGGTGCAATGGCATAAGGACATCACATAATCCGCCCGCACCCGAGCTTCTTGACCTGTGCGACAGGATGGGCTTTATAGTCATGGATGAGGCTTTTGACATGTGGAAAATGAAAAAGACCTCTTACGATTACCACATGTTCTGGGATGAATGGTATAAGCGCGACCTTGAAGATATGATATTGCGCGACAGGAACCACCCGAGCGTCTTTATATGGAGCATAGGCAACGAGATACAGGAACAGTGGAACAGCACAGGCACAGAGATGGCAAGGGAACTGACAGCCATTGTCAGAAATATTGATAATACGCGACCCGTCACGTCGGCATGCAACTTCACCGATCCTTCCAACAACATTATTAAATCAGGAGCCCTCGATCTTATAGGATATAACTACCATGAGAATGAATTTACTTCTTTCCATACCCGGTTTCCCGGACAGAAATTTATTGCTGCCGAAACCACCTCGGCTCTTGCCACAAGGGGACACTATGATATGCCATCGGACAGCGTACGGGCATGGCCCGTAAGATGGGACATACCAATAAAGGGCAATCCCGATTTTACATGTTCATCATATGACAATTGCCATGCCGGCTGGGGATCAACACACGAGGCAACCTGGAAGCTTATCAGGAAATATAATTACCTGTCAGGTTTGTACATATGGACCGGCTTCGATTACCTGGGTGAGCCCACCCCTTACTCTTGGCCTGCAAGAAGCTCATATTTCGGCATCATTGACCTTGCAGGTTTCCCCAAAGATGCATACTACATGTACCAAAGTGAATGGACAGACATACCGGTACTTCATGTTTTTCCGCACTGGAACTGGGAAAAAGGCGACACTATTGATGTGTGGATTTACACAAATTGCAGTGAAGTAAAACTGTCACTTAATGGCAGATCCCTTGGAACAAAAAAAATGATGCCCGACGACCTGCATCTAGTCTGGAAGGTACCTTATGCCCCCGGCAAGTTATCGGCTGCCGGCAAAACAAAAGATAAGGAAATAATAACAAAGGATGTAAAAACTGCAGGGGCACCGGCAAAAATAATTCTAAGTGCCGACAGGGATACTATATCTGCCGATGGCCGTGACCTGGCATTTGTGACAGTAAAAATTACAGATGATAGCGAAACACTGGTGCCTGATGCCGCCAGCCTTGTCAGTTTTAAGATTACTGGCCCCGGATTCATTGCCGCGGTAGACAACGGTCTCCAGACCAGTCACGAACCCTTCAAAGCCAGTTACCGCAAAGCTTTTAACGGTATGTGCCTTGCTATTATACAATCATACGGCGAAACCGGAGAAATAGTACTGACAGCAATATCGGAGGGATTGCAGCCTGCATCGGTTGTTATTCAGGCAAAATAATTAATAATGAAATCAGAAAAGAGCTTTGTGCTGGGAGATATACACGGAGCATACAGGGCCTTGATGGAATGCTTCGACAAAGCAGGCTTCAACTATAAAGATGATACTCTGATCTGCCTGGGTGATGTATGTGACGGATGGCCCGAAGTCAATAAAGCAATAGATGAACTGCTTAAGGTGCGGAATCTTGTTTATCTCCTGGGGAACCATGATGACTGGACTTTAAAGTGGTTTCTCTATGGCGAGTCGCCCGACATATGGGTTAAGCAGGGAGGCAGCGCTACAATGAACAGCTACAGGGGCAACATACCTCCCGAACATATTGAATTCCTGAAAAATGCCCGCTTGTTCTACAAAAAAGACAACAAGGTGTTTGTGCACGGGGGATTTGACATATTCGAAGAACTTGAATACCAGGAAAAAGACATATTTATCTGGGACAGAAGCCTGCTTCATATGGCATTGAACCTTCATATTTCAGGTACTGAAAAAAATATATCAGGATACGACGAGGTATACCTGGGACATACCCCTACTCTTAACTACGGTACAACAGAGCCAATGAAAGTATGCGAAATCTATATGATGGATACGGGAGCCGGGTGGCCGGGCGGCGTGCTCTCAATGATGAATATAGATACAAAGGAAGTTTTTGAAAGCAGGCAGGTAGATCTGCTTTATCCCGGAGTTCGTGGCCGCGGATTCTGATTTTTTCCAGCTGTCATATTGTCATTATAAATTGCAGATAATCTGCCATATAGGCAGTTATTGGACAGTGGCATATAATTTGAAAAATTAATGGTGAATCATCTAAAAAAATAATATAAAACTAAAATAAAGGAGGACCAAAAAATGTTACCATTAATCAGAAGAACAACAGAAAACTGGCCAAGCTTCGTTGATGATTTTTTCTCCAACGATTATTTCCCGAGACTGTTTAACTGGGATAAGGGCCACTCAGTACCGGCAGTTAACATAACTGAAAATAAAAACAGCTTTAAAATTGATGTAGCTGCTCCCGGACTTGAGAAGAATGATTTTAAAGTTAACCTTGACGGAAATATGCTCACCGTATCATCAGAAAAAGAGCTTAAGAATGAGACCAAAGAAGAAGATTACCTGAGGAAAGAATTCAGCTACACCTCATTCTCACGTTGCTTTAGTTTGCCGGAAACTGCTGATGCGAACAATATCAAGGCTTCACATAAAGACGGTGTATTAAACCTTGTTATTCCCAAGAAGAAAGAAACAACAAAGGCCGTTAAGGAAATTAAGGTTTCATAACTTTCAGACAGGATTGAATAAGTTTAGGTTAGCGAAAAGCCACCAATATTCAGGGTGGCTTTTTTTATGCCCGTAATTCTAAGTTCTAAATGTTCTTTACCCTGTTAAAGGAAATAGCCTTTAACAACCACCTGGGCAGGGACTTCTCGGGTTTCCTGTTTCGTAAATTAATATATACCCCCAGCTTTTTTAATATGGGTATTTTATGTGTTTCAACGAACTCGATCAGAGTGCCGTCAGGATCCTCTGCATAGGAAAAAGCACCTGAAGCCTCACCCATATCAAAAGTATCACCGGCATCAACAGTCAGCTTATACCCCTTTTCCTTGCATTCCTGGCGAAGCAGGCCCATGCCCCTTATGTCAAAGCAAATATGTATAAATCCCAGGTCACCCCAGTAACGGTCATGGTAAATCCTCTTCGGCTTCCTGTCAAGAACCTGGACCAGCTCAATCTGGCTGGAGCCGAAAATCGGACTGAAAGCACCGAGCCTGGGCTTGCTGTGCCTCAGCAGTATCCTTCTTATCTTCCTGTCACCCCCCGGCAATGCGACAAAATCTACAAACACTCCTTTTTCATCATAAACAACATCATCATACCCGAGCAGACTGCCGTAAAACTCCTTTGATTTTTCAATGTCCGACACCCCTATAATCGCTCCGTAAGATGCTCCGGTTAGTTTTCTCTCATTCTTAAACCACGATCCGCTCGGCACTATCTGGAATATATTATTGTAAGGATCTTTTATAAAAAAATGCTCGTGTCCTTTGGGATCGGTATGAATACCGGTCAGAAAACTTATGTCCTTTGTCTTAAAAAATTCATATGTCGCCTTAACATCCTTACTTTTTATCTTGGCTATATAAATACCAAGATCACCAATCTGTATCCTGAATTTAGCCTCCTGCGGTATCCTTTCGGTATACTGCCATATTTCAAAGCCTCCCCCGCCCTGGAGGTTCAGTGCCAGCGCCGCATGCCTCTTCTGAGGCTGTCCGCCCGTATATTGCCTCATATGTTCGGCAGTAGCAGATTCTTCAAAAACCCTTATATCCACCCCGAAATGTTCCTTATACCATTTCCATGCCTGATGAACATTTGGCACACCTATGCCGATCTGCTGTATTCCACTTATAACCTTCTCAGCCATAAAGACTTACTATTCAAGAATACCAATTAATTCCGTACTAAATATACTAATATTTATTCAATTATTTATGCATGCTTTATTTTTGATGATAGCAGGTAAAAAATCCGGGGAAAGTACCTTTTTATAAATACCATCAGCAATTCAGTGCTTCCTGCATATACTTCCTTTCTTTTTCCCGCTATAGCCCTTATTATCTTCCTGGCACACTTCTCAGGAGGTATTCCCTTTAGCTGTCCCCTGTCCATTATCCCGTAGGATTTGCCGTCCTTTGTTATTGCGTTCACAGATATGTTTGTCCGCACCCGGCCCGGACAAATAATTGTAACCTTTATATTTTCCCTTTTAAGCTCCGCCCTCACCGTCTCAAAAAATCCGTGCAATGCATGTTTTGATGCTGAATATGCCGACCTCATCGGGAACCCGAACTTGCCTACAATACTGCTTATAACGGCAACCGTCCCTCCCCCGTTGCTTATCATATGAGGCAACAGCGATTTGGTTAATGCAACAGCGCCAAAGTAGTTTATTTCAAATATTTTCCTGTCAACTTCAAGAGGTGTTTCAATTACCAGCGACCTCTGGCTTATGCCCGCACCGTTTATCAGGATGTCAATCCTTCCTGCCTGTTTAATAGTCTTTGCAACGATACCCGGAATATCCCCGCCTCTTTCCAGGTCAAGAGGCACCACCAGCGAAGACCCTGACCGAAAAGCATTAAAACTGTCACTTAGCGCATTAAGTTTTTCTACTTCTGGTGAAGATAAGATTACCCTTGCCCCTCTTTTTACGTATTCCGAAGCCAGGGCTTCTCCAATACCCGATGAAGCCCCTGTTATCCAGACTGTTTTACCTGGTAGTTTCATCAATCCTTTTTATTAGCTGAAACCTTTTCAACAATTCTGTCCATGCTGCTTATAATATCCTTTCTTAATATTTTAAGATAGTGTATTTTACTGCTCTTTTTACTGTTCAGCCTGCTATATCTGAACCTTGCCGATAACTTTTTAAACCTGATATAATATTTAAAGGCAAATAATCCGGTCAGGGGAAGCGTTATTATATATGCAAGTTTCAACCACCACGTCCACAGGAATACCAGTGCCGGAACCATCAGTATAATATAATAGACCGGAAAGAACATCATCGCCATAACATGCTTAAATGAACTGTGAAACTGGTGGTCTTTTATATTCTTTATTAAAATGGTTGGTATTTTATAGGGTAAATAATTATTTATAACGCCAAGTAAATGAACAGGCAGCAGGATTAATAATGCCATTGCTTCCGGTAAACGGGTTATAAGCGGGTACCTGTCCCTGCGCAGCACCCAGTCACGCAGGTTCAGCTCATCCAGTCCCTTAAAATACTCTGACACCTTATTGTCCAGAGAGCTTATTTCTTTGGGATTTTTTTCGCTATATTCGTCAAGCATAGAAATCATCCTTTTATCTGCAATAAATTTATCAAGTAATGACTTACCGGCTATTTTCAGTTTTTTCCGCATCTCCGGATTGTAAACCATACGCAGCCCCTGGTATAAATCATAATGTTCTTCTGTCTGTATGTCAATCATCAATTTACTCATCTCTCCTGCAAGCTTTTCCTTTAGCCTGTTTATTGCCTCATTGCTGTTCTCTGTATACAACCTGTAATATTCCGATACTTCAAGAGGCCTTCCGAAATTAATAAACAGTGTGCTTCTGAATTTCTGGTAATGGCTGTAGTCCAGTCCCACAGGTACAATTTTAACACCGGGATTGTCCTTAAAGTATTCCTGTCCCATAAAGGCTATCCTGAAAATTCCTTTTTTCAAAGGCCTCAGCCGCCTCTTATCTCCATGCGTCCCTTCAGGAAATAAACACATGGGATTTAGCTTATTCTTTAAAACGGACAGGGTTTTTTCAAAAATTTCATCATTTTTCCTGACATTTGACACCCCGTCTCTCATTCTGTATATAGGCATAATATTCAGGAAATTAAGAAAATGAATCAGGATACGGCCTTTGAATACATCTGCCCTGGCCAGGAAAACAGGCTGGCATTTTGCACTATAAACCAATGCCAGCGCATCCATTAGCGTGTTCTGATGATTTGGTGCAATTATTACCGGCTGGTTTCTCGGTAAATTATCCAGGTTATTGATATATATTTTTTTAAAATAACCCCTGTAAAATAAGTTTGCATACTGCTGCAACAGCCAGTAATCCCATGTCCATTGATCGATAGTCCTGCTCATATGATATCATAAATTCATTTATCAGCTTGTTACCGGCTTAAGAGACCACAATGACGCAATGCCCAGTCCGGATAATATATGCCATATGCCCCACCATGCCGCAACAAATGCCATACCTCCTATGCCCTTTTCAGGGAAAATGCCGGTAACCAGCAATAAAACGAGGGCAAGCGCCGAATTCTGGATTCCTGTTTCAATAGTTATCGACCGCCTGTCGTAACTGCCTGTCCCAAGGAGCGAGGCAAAACTGAAACCAGTCAGTAAGGCCAGTCCATTGTGCAGCAATACTATAATAAATATATACTTGATATGGTTGACAAAATGAGTGTAGTTGCTTGCAAAAGCCGAAACTACCATGCCTGCAAAAATCAGTATTGACAGTGTCTTTATTGGCCTGACGATTTTGCCCGTGGTGACGGGAAACTTCGCATTGACAAACATTCCTGCCAGCAAGGGTATCCCCAGTATAATAAATACTGTTGCAAACATGCTGACCGGATCAATCTTCAGCTCCGGAAAGAGGTCAGGATTTATTTTACTCATGAAGTGCAGGAATATCTCCCCCCATATTTTAAAATTAAGGGGGGTAAGTATTATCGCAGACAGCGTCGCTATGGCAGTGAGGCTTACCGAAAGTGCCACGTTTCCCTTTGCCAGGGATGAAATAAAATTGGAAATGTTGCCCCCCGGACATGAAGCCACAAGTATCATTCCCAGTCCGATTGTCGGCGTTATGTATTTTCTCAGGAGTATGGCTATAGCACAGGTGACTGCGGGTAAAAGGACGAACTGGGAAACAAATCCGATAATCGTTGAGCGCGGGTTCCTGAACAGCCTTTTGAAATGCTCGGCCTTAATCTGCAGGGCCACCCCGAACATTATAAATGCTATGGTTATATTCAGTACAAATAATGATTCGGGGGAAAAGTTTAACCTCATGTTATCCAGCAATTTCAAAGATTCAAACATTTGCGCTTTTTTAAAACCTATTTTTTAATTATTTTGCCC
Source organism: uncultured Bacteroidales bacterium (assembly GCA_964534745.1). Lineage (GTDB taxonomy): Bacteria > Bacteroidota > Bacteroidia > Bacteroidales > UBA10428. Next base: position 30,299 of record CAZHQW010000018.1, on the reverse strand, counting down.
AATATAGTAAAAATTACCTTTAGAAGGACAAAAATTCAATTGTCATGGACGAAATAGGCAACAATTTTAAAAAAACAGAGGTCGAATTCCTTGATGAAAATGTATTCAGGCTTATTGGTGATGACTGGATGCTTATCACTGCCGGCGATCAGAATGACTTTAATATGATGACCGCAAGCTGGGGTACTATGGGCATACTCTGGAATAAGCCAATAGCTGTATGCTTTATCCGCCCACAGCGATATACTTACAAGTTTGCCAATAAATATGAATATTTTACACTCAGCTTCTTTGATGAGAAGTACAGGAATATACTGCAGATTTGCGGTTCCAGGTCAGGAAGTGACACCAATAAGGTGCAGGTAACCGGACTGAGACCTCTCCGTACAAAGCTTGGCAATATTTGCTATGAACAGTCACGCCTGTTTTTTGAGTGCCGTAAGCTTTATTTTCATGACCTTCATCCAGATAATTTTATCATACCCAAAATAGCCGATTTTAATTATCCTACCAAAGATTTTCACAGGCTCTTTATAGGGGAGATAGTTAATTGTTATCGCAAATAAGTTAAGCAAAACTGCTTTCTTTCTGCTGCAGTCTTATTGTGAGTTCCGTTCCTTGTATATTCTGGAGAGCATTGCCAGTAAATAACTGAATGTCATCATTGCCTGCGTGGTCTCACTGTTTATCCTTCTTTTTTGCAGCCTCAGCAGCAACAGTGCATAAAGTCCGCTCAGACAGATCTCAATCTCATTCATCCCGTGATCCTGAAGCTTATTCTTAAATTCCCTTATGTTTGCTTCAGCATAACTGTAAAGCTCAGTATATTTCGGATCTTTCTTCTTTGTCAGCAGCTCAATATGGAGGTTATTCAAATCATTGATTATGTCTTTCACAAATTTCAGGTGCCCCTTCTTTTTTATATACTCCTCATGCATCATAAGCATTAAGTTGGCATACCAGTTTTTGATTTCCCTTTTTACATGGTCGGACTTTTTAAACTGTGAAATGATATTCTTATCAATAAGCTCAATATCAAAATTATACGCCCGTATCAGATCTTCAACCTGCCACATATACAGTACATATTCGGCAATATTTGTCTTTCTTTTTTCCTCGGCAATGAGCATTTCATTAATCTCCCCTTAGTTTATCAAGTATCCGCCTTTCTTTCTTTGTGGGCCTGCCTGCACCCCTGTCCCTCCTAAAAAACAGCGACTCGTTTATTTTAAGCTTGTTAAGCTCCTCAACAGATGTCAGATCTTCATAGCATTCACGTGCCAGGGGGGCGGACTGCCTTTTCTGAAGCAGGCTTTTTACCTTGTAAGTATATACTGCCGGCGGCTTCCTTATCAGTATAATTTCTCCGGCCTTTATATCTCTCGAAGGCTTCACCTGCATGCCATTTATTATGATCCTGCCTTTTCTGCAAGCCTCACTGGCCTGGCTGCGGGTCTTAAATATCCGCACCGCCCATAACCATTTGTCTATCCTCGTCTTTCCCTCCTCCATGAATTTACTTTTGTTCAAAAGTATTAAAAATGATAATATAATAATATTGTATCATTAAATTGAAAATCCTATTTTTAATAAATAACAAAATCGTAGTAATTATGAAAACACATCAACAGGCTAAAATTATTAAGAACTTTACAGGATTATTCCTAACCGGACTTATTATCTTCCCGATATTATTCTCAGGCTGCAAGAAAGATGATTCAGAGGGTGATGCCCCGCAGCTGCTCCCTGAGGAGTCTTTCATAATTGACTTTTCAGATTTTAATGACCACTCCGACACTCTAAAATCAGCCAAATCCACACTTTCTTACCAGCACTGGGGAACGGCATTTGTAAAAGTCAGCGCATGGAATTTTATAATTGCAATTACCGGTGCCGTGCCCGTCGCCGCCTTCAGGGAATCATTCAACCATCAGCCTGTTTATGAGGGAGAAAAGACCTGGGCATGGTCATATGACTACACCATAGGCTCTGCTACATACTCGGCACGGCTTACAGGCAAGATACTGGAAACGGAAGAAGTGAAGTGGGAGATGTATATTACAAAAGCCGCAGTCATCGGAGGATACACCAACTTTAAATGGTACGAGGGAGTGGCCAGGCTTGACCGGACAAGCGGGTACTGGATACTCTACCAGAGTCCGGACCAGGACAATGAGCTGATACGGATTGACTGGACCAGGAACTGGGATAACAACACCGGCGATATCAAGTATACCAATGTTGTGCCCGGAGGTGCCGAGAACGGCGGATATATTTCTTACGGTATTGTTGACGATCCTGTATTCGATGCCTTTTACACGATATATAACAAGGGCCAGGATAACCTTACGGGTATTGAATGGAACAGGACAACCAAAGAAGGCAGGATCAGGGATCCCAGGATCTTTGGTGATGAACTCTGGCACTGCTGGGATACGCTGCTTGCTGACACTGACTGTCCATAACAACAAATAAATCAAAATAATGCAAATAAATAGTAAAAGCCGCAATCGTTTTATTTTCCTGATTGTTACTTTTTCTCTGGTCATTAATTATTCTTTTTGCCAGAAGCTGCAGTTAAATGAATCGGGGTATTTTGAAAAACCGGGTGTTAATGTATTTGTCTTTAGCAACCAGTACAACGGTATGTTTTTTGACGAAAAAACCGCGGGAATTGAAATTATACATCACGGCGTGCGAACTGCCACAGGTGGTGCGGTCAGGTTGCAGAACACGCCTGAACAATGGGACCTGATACCGGCTGTTGTTGAACGTAAGGTTGATATGGAAAATAACAGCATAGATGTGGTATTGCGGTATGAGGAATATAATTTTAATTCCAGGGTAAATGTATCGGCCGGAGATGAAGGTGTAGTAATCAGTGTTTATCTTGATAATCCTCTTCCCGAAGAACTTGAAGGCCAGGCAGGACTTAACCTTGAATTTCTGCCGGCTTCATATTTTGAAAAAACATACCTGGCTGACGGAAGGCCGGGTATATTTCCTTTATACCCATCCGGACTCACAACAGTTGAACAGGTAAACAAAAAAATACCCCAATATGCCGGTCATACAACATTTGATGACAGGGGAAGAGGCGAATTTATTGTGCCCGGACCTCTTGCATCCGGAAAGACAATTCTGCTGGCGCCCGAAGATCCTGAACGTTTTGTAAAGATTCAATCGGAAGAAGAATTAATGCTTTTTGACGGACGTAACCTGGCACAAAACGGGTGGTATATAGTACGCAGCTTAATACCTGCAAAAAGATCAGGGGAAGTATTGAAATGGTATATTGAGCCAAATGCAATACCGGACTGGAAAAGGACTCCGGTAATCGGATTTTCGCAGGTTGGCTATCATCCCGGACAGGAAAAAACAGCTGTCATTGAACTGGATAAAAATGATATACCGTTAAAAACAGCATCAGTTTTTCAGGTTACGCCTGAAGGAAAGTTCGTTGAGAAACTTACGGCAGACCTGATGCAGTGGGGCAAATATCTGCGATATAACTATGTTAAATTTGATTTTACTTCTGTTAAGGAGCCCGGACTTTATTTTATTAAATATGGTGATCAGAAAACAAATACATTTATCATTGATTCCGGTGTCTATAATGATATCTGGCATCCCACTCTGGATGTATGGTTCCCTGTACAGATGGATCATATGCTGGTTAACGAGGCATACCGTACCTGGCACGGGGTACCGTTTTTAGATGATGCCCTCCAGGCTCCTGTAAATCACCAGCATTTCGATGGCTACCGTATGGGTCCGGTTACAGAAACAAAATATAAATCTCTGGAACGTATTCCGGGACTGGCTGTAGGCGGATGGTTTGATGCCGGTGATTTCGATATTCAGACTGGTTCACATTGCAGGGCTATTTTAAGCTTTGTTGAGGCCTGGGAAGAATTTGGACTGGATCGCGATGAAACATTTATTGATCAGGCAACAAGATATGTAGATATACATCATCCTGACGGTAAGCCTGATATCTTGCAGCAAATAGAACACGGGACATTAAATCTGGTTGCACAGCTGAAAAATATCGGCCATCCGGTAAGAGGGATTGTTGTCCCGAATCTATATCAGTATCATCATTTGGGTGATGCATCGACAGAGACGGATAATCTTCCTTATAATCCTGATCTTAAACCTTACGAATCCGACGGGAAGTCAAGCGGTACGATGGATGACAGGTGGGTATTTACAAACAGGATGCCCTGGATGGACTATTTTTCCATTGGCGCCCTGGCAGCGGCAAACCGCGCACTGCAAGATTATAATAAGCCTCTTGCCGATGAATGTCTGAACCTGGCTAAAAATCTATGGGATGAAGATAACAATCTGTATAAAGATGCCGACACATCAGGAGTGGCAACATGGTTCAGGAACAACGCCAAGCTGATAGCAGCACTTCAGTTATATATTTCTACAAAAGACGAACAATACTGCGAACGGTTTGATGAACTGATCTGGCCGGCGCTGGACAGCACACTGGCATGGAGCATATCTGTGGCCGTTCAGGCTTTTCCTTACATGGATAGTATCTATAAAAACAAGTTAAAAGATTATGTTCTTAAATACAAGGAATATAATGACGGACTGAATAAGGAAAATCCGTATGGTATTCCGGTTATTGTCAGGGGATGGGGTGGCAATTCCTTGGTAGTAAGCTGGGCTACGGCCAATTATTATGCCCATAAAGCTTATCCTGATATTATCGGACCTGAATATCTCTATAAAGGACTTAACTATATATTTGGCTGCCATCCTTATTCGAATATTTCCTTTGTCTCATCCGTGGGGACAGTATCAAAAAAAGTTACATATGGAAATAACAGGGCGGATTTTAGCTTTATTGCAGGCGGGATGGTTCCCGGACTGCTGATATTAAAGCCTGATTTTCCGGAAAACAAAGAAGACTGGCCATTCCTCTGGGGCGAGAATGAATGTGTCGTGGGTGGTAGTGCAATGTACATATTTCTTTCGGGCGCTGTAAACGAGCTGGTAAAAAACAGTGACTAATCGCTATTTTTAAGCAGAAATGAAGAACGAAACCATTGGAAAACAACTAAATCCGGATTTAATCCCGGGAGTTACTCTTTACACAGGAAATAAAATTCCGTGTATCGGACTCGGAACTTTCGGCTCTGATTCGGTTCCTGCAGAAACTGTAGCCAAAACAGTTAAAAAAGCAATCTATTCAGGCTACAGGCACATTGACTGCGCCTCAGTTTACGGGAATGAAAAAAACATCGGTTGTGTTCTGAAAGAAATATTTGAAAGCGGTTTTCTTAAACGAGAAGAATTATGGATTACCTCAAAAGTCTGGAATGATATGCACGACAAAGTTGCCGAATCATGCAGACAGTCATTGGCAGATCTTCAAATAGATTATCTCGACCTCTATCTTGTACACTGGCCCTTTCCGAATTATCATCCGCCTAAATGCGATGTTACATCACGGAACCCGAACGCAAAACCTTACATTCACGAAAATTATATGAAGACCTGGCGCCAGATGGAAAAACTGGTTAATGAGGGTCTCGTAAAAAATATCGGAACTTCAAATATGACTATCCCCAAGTTGAAGCTTCTGTTAAGAGATGCAGAAATAAAACCTGCCTGCAACGAAATGGAATTGCATCCGCATTTTCAGCAGCCCGAATTGTCCGGGTTTTGTTTGAAGCACAATATTCAGCCAATTGCTTATTGCCCGCTCGGTTCACCGGGACGTCCCGAACGCGATAGAACCCCGGAAGATACGGTCGACCTTGAAGATATGGTATTAACCAGTATTGCAGACAGACTAAATATAACACCGGCCCAGGTTGCAATTAAATGGGCAATTCAACGCGGGCATATTCCGATACCATTTTCTGTAAATCATTTTTTTGAAAATCTTAAAACAGCAGTTAATGTTAATCTGACAGATGAAGATATGCAGGAGATTTCAAAGATAGATAAGAATTGCAGGTTAATAAAAGGGCAGGTATTTCTCTGGAAAGAAAACCAAACCTGGGAAGACTTGTGGGATTTAGAGGGAGAAATTATTTCATAAAAAAATATTTAATAAAATAAGGAAAAAATAATGGAAAAAATGATTGGTGCAATTCTGCCCGGAAATAGTACTGTTGAATTAAAGGAATTTGATATTCCTGTTCCCGGGCACGGTGAAGTATTAATAAAGATGAAATCATCTACAATATGCGGTTCGGATATTAGATGCATATATCATGAACATCTGGGTAAAGGTCCTGAAGGATATCAGCTCGGAATAATTGCCGGTCATGAACCATCAGGTCAGATTATTGAGACCGGTCCCGGGTGCCGCCGGTTCAAAAAAGATGATCGTGTAATTGTTTATCATATTTCCGGATGTGGTGTTTGTAACGACTGCAGACGTGGATATATGATATCCTGTACAAGTGAGTACAGGCGTGCCTACGGCTGGCAACGTGATGGTGGCATGGCAGAATATTTGCTTGCTGAAGAAAAAGATCTTGTCTGCCTGCCGGATGAGCTGAGTTACTCCGATGGTGCACAGGTTGCATGTGGTTTCGGGACCGTATATGAAGGAATAGAAAAAATCGGTATTAGCGGAAATGATGCTGTGCTGATAACCGGCCTGGGTCCGGTCGGACTGGCTTCAGCTATGCTATGTAAAGCAATGGGCGCTCAAAAGATACTTGGAATTGAAGTTATTGATGAAAGAATAACCATTGCGAGAAATACAGGCCTCTTTGATGAAGTATTAAAAGCTGATGAAAATAATGTTGAGCAAATACGGGATCTGACTTCAGGAAATGGTGTGGAAAAATCAATCGATTGTTCTGCCAGTAACAAGGCACGCCTTACATGTATACAAGCGGCACGCAAATGGGGGAAGATTGTATTTCTTGGAGAAGGAGGCACATGTGAGTTTCAGCCGTCGAGAGACATTATTCACGACCAGAAAACCATTTATGGTTCCTGGGTAACAAATATATGGCGTATGGAGGAGCTTGTTGAACGACTGGTAAGATGGAATATTAAACCTGAAAAGCTAATTACACACAGGTTTATACTGAATGAGGCTGGCAATGCTTATTCGCTTATGGCAAGCGGCAAATGTGGAAAAGTTGCCGTTGTATTTGATGAAGAAATTAAATGAAAAATGGAGCATATTAAATGTTAAAAAACATACCAAATATTCTAAGCCCCGATCTCTTCAAGATTCTTATGGAGATGGGCCACGGTGATGAAATAGTTATTGCCGATGGAAATTTTCCTGCTACTTCAATAGCTCAAAGACTTATCCGCCTGGATGGACATGGGGTTCCTGAAATTTTAGACGCAATATTAATTTTTTTCCCTCTTGACACCTATGTTGAATTACCTGTAGGATTAATGGCGGTACCTCCCGGTGATAATATTAAACCGGTTATTTGGGACAAATACAGGAAAATAATTCTGGAAAGCAAAGAACCTTTTAAGGAATTTGAATACATAGAAAAGTTCGCTTTTTATGAAAGAGCCAAAAAAGCGTATGCTATAATCGCTACAAGCGAACCAGCTTTATATGCAAATATCATTTTGAAAAAAGGAGTTGTAGTCTAGAATTATCTTATTCACTTAAATTCAAAGTTACCATATGTTTCAATAAAACAATATATCATAAAAATTACCGTTATTAATTGCGACCAATATATCGGTAATGGCAATGAAAAGATATATTCTTATAGTTTTATTGATATACCTGTCAGATACAGTTAAAGCACAGCTCAATCCGGTTTTCATCACCATACCTACCCTGCTGACAGAAGTTAATCTCAAAACAGGCGGTATGGGTGAAACCGGAGTAGCATCAACCGGAAGTACTTTTTTTACAGGTCCCCACCAGAATCCCTCACTGCTTGCAAAAGCAGATAAGAATGCAGGTTTGTATATTTCCTACATTCCCCAGATAATTAAAAACATTGAAGGTGAATTCGAAATAAATATACTGTCATTCTATAAACTGAATGAAAAAAATGTTCTCAGCATTGATTTTACCTGTGTTGATGGGGGGAGAATATATTTAAGTGATTCATTGCACACTATAGCAAGTTTCCAGCCATGGGAATATTTTATAAACCTCACATATGCACACAGATTTAATAACAGCCTCTCAGCCGGATCAACATTAAAATATATTTACAGTGACCTTACCGGTAATTCCGATCAGGGCGGCGAAGAATACAGTCCGGCACGCACCCTCGCCCTCGACCTGGGGATAGATTATGAGAAGCAGGTAAGCATATCGGATAAACTGTTACTGAATTATGATCTTGGCGTTGCACTGGAAAATCTGGGCCCCAAGGTTTCATATAGCAATGGAAGCGATAAATATTTTCTGCCTGCGAAAATTGCTATCGGACTGATGACCGGATTTATAATGGATATTAATGAAAAGACCAGTCTCATTACCAGCCTTTCTTACCAGGCAGAGAAGCTGCTGGTGCCGACACCTCCCGAATATTATACCGATAGTCTCGATATGGACGGAAGCCAGGTAATTAAATCAGGGAAAGAGCCCCCTTCCTTTGTCCCACTGAGCTGGATACAGTCATTCTACGATGCCCCTGGCGGCTTCGAGGAAGAGTGGCATGAAGTAATACATAAGGCAGGGGCAGAAATATGTCTCGAATATACTGAAAACTTCAGGCTGGCACTGCGTTGCGGCAGGCATTGGGAGCACCCGACAAAAAGCAATAAGAAATACAATACACTTGGAGCCGGAGTCTATATTCACGGAATTACCATTGATGCAAAATGGATCCCCGGCGGCTAAGGGCTATAATAATTATAAGAACAGTTACGGACTGGCGGCCGGACTGCAACTTAACCTCTAACTACCGGTAATTAATTACCGGATTGTTATTCTCTTTTTTACTGCCTTACAGTCCCCTTAATTAATAATAATCTCCTGTATCTAATTGGTATATACTTACCTTTTATCATATATACTGCTGGCATAACTTTATATAATCTATGGTACCATATCTGTAGTCCCGTGTATCATAAATTATTTTAACAGTATTTACTATTCATCCAGAGCCATGAAAACACTAAAACATTTACTTATCAAAGCACTTGTCCTGTTGTTAATTGTTGCGGCAGGATGCTCCGGCAGGCAAAAAGGCAGTGATTCACAAATTGATGAAAGCGGACTGAAAGGCGGAATAAGCATATCAGGGGCTTTTGCTATCTACCCTATAACCGTAGTATGGGCCGAGGAATTTATGAAGCTGCATCCCGGTGTAAGAATAGATATCTCTGCCGGGGGAGCGGGAAAAGGTATGGCCGATGCCCTGTCCGGCATGGTTGACCTGGGCATGTTTTCACGTGAAGTTAGCGGGGAGGAGCAGGCAAAAGGAGCATGGTGGATCGCACTGACCAAAGATGCCGTACTGCCGACAATAAACTCTGAAAATCCCTTTATCAGAGAGCTGAAAAAAAAGGGAGTGTCCAGGGATAAGTTCATAAAATTGTTTATCACTGGTGAAATAACTTCATGGGAACAGCTTTTGGGCAATGCCCCGGAAACAAAAATCAATGTTTATACACGTTCGGATGCCTGCGGTGCAGCTGCAATGTGGGGTCAGTACCTCGGCAAAAACCAGGAAGATCTTGCCGGCGTCGGCGTGTTCGGTGATCCCGGTATAGCCGATGCGGTTAAGAATGATGAAAACGGACTGGGATATAATAACGTGATATATGTCTATGATATAAAGTCCAGGAAAAAATATTCGGGACTTGAGATCATCCCCGTTGACCTTAACGGGAACGGCGAAATAGATAAAGATGAGGACTTTTATGACAGCCTTGATGACATTATGAATGCCATTAAGACAGGGAAATACCCCTCACCTCCGGCAAGGGACCTGTACTTCGTTTCAAAAGGCAAACCCGAAAAAGAAGCAGTTACCGAGTTCATAAAATGGATCCTTACCGAGGGACAGAAATTTGTGAAAGATGCGGGATATGTGCAGCTGCCGGAAGAAAAAATAGATAAAGAGCTTAAGAAAATAACCGATTGATCTGCTATAAGCCATGCTGCTGATAAGCCTGGACCGGCATATAAAAGACAGGGCAAGCAGAGCCTGGATGCTGCTGTGGCTCTGCTTTATCATTGCCATGCCGGTATTGATAGGGACCGGACTGTATTATAAATCATCGCTCCTCCTTAAAGAAGAATCTGTATTTGGCTTGTTGCTGTCAAAGGAATGGAAGCCCCTGTCAGGTAAATTCGGATTCTATCCTTTTATCATCAGCTCCCTGTGGGTTACTATACTCGCCCTGCTCATTGCAGGTCCCGTCTGTCTTCTGTCGGCCATACACCTTACACAATATGCAAAAAAAGCTGTATTGAAGATTATGAGGCCCGTTATAGACATATTGGCAGGCATACCTTCAGTGATTTACGGTGTATGGGGTGTGATAGTAATAGTCCCTTTTATTGCCAAGCAGTCGGACAAAATCCTGGGGAAACAGGTATCGGGCTACAGCATACTATCAGGTTCAATTGTACTGGCCATAATGATAATTCCCTTCATTCTGAACATACTGATCGAAGTTTTCAGGTCCATACCTGATGAGCTGCAGGAAGCTTCATTATCGCTGGGTGCCAGCAAATGGCAGACAGTAAAGTTCGTGCTTATTAAGAAGGCTTTCCCCGGAATTGTGTCGGCAATGGGACTGGGTTTGTCCAGGGCCTTTGGCGAAACCATTGCTGTTCTGATGGTCGTTGGCAATGTTGTCGGGATACCACACGGAGTGCTTCAGCCCGGGTATCCTTTGCCGGCACTTATTGCCAATAATTACGGAGAGATGCTGTCCATACCGATGTACGACTCGGCACTTATGTTTGCTGCCCTGGTATTATTCGTGATAGTGCTTCTGTTTAACCTGGCATCGCGATTATTAATCGTAAGGTTTGAAAAAAGAATATAGCCATGACTAAAAAACTTCTGAGAAAAATCGAGGAAGGACTTTTCAGAAGCCTGATGTCCCTTTCAACCTGCATAATAATATTTGCACTGTGCCTGATTGTTTTCAGTATACTTATTAAAGGTATACCCTCGCTCTCATTTGAAATGATTTCCCAGACGCCCAGGGGTGGCTTTTACTTCGGCAGGGAAGGGGGCATACTGAATGCTATAATAGGCTCATTATACCTGGCAACAGGTGCAACAGCCCTTGCTCTTGCCATAAGCCTGCCGGTGGCACTTTATATGAACCTGAACCTCATAAGCAGGAAGAAAACGGTAAATGCCATAAGGTTCCTTCTCGATCTTCTCTGGGGCATACCTTCCATAGTATACGGGGCATTCGGATTTTCGATCATGATCATCCTGGGGATGAAAGCCTCACTGCTGGCAGGTATCATCGTTGTTGCCCTCTTAATAATACCTATAATGATAAGAGCCATGGATGAAGGATTTAAGATGGTACCGCCCGGACTAACCGAATCATCGCTGTCCCTCGGTGCAACAAAATCTGAGATTGCCTTCAGGGTCTTTGTGAAGCAGTGTTTCCCTTTCATAATAACGGGAGTATTACTGTCGTTCGGACGGGCAATAGGAGATGCAGCTTCAGTATTGTTTACTACAGGCTTTACTGACCGCATACCTACTTCATTGTCACAACAGACAGCCACCCTGCCGCTCTCGGTTTTCTTCCAGCTGTCATCACCTATACCGGAAGTTAAGAACAGGGCCTATGCGGCAGCAGTAGTATTGACGATCATAGTATTAATGATAAGCATCTTATCAAGATTAATATCAGGAAGATTCAAAAAAACAAGTATAAAATTCTAAACCATGAACGAAACATGTAAGATAAAAGTCGAAAATCTGAATATGCATATAGGCAAAATGCATATACTTAAGAATATAAATATCCGCATACCAAAAAACAAAATAACAGTAATACTGGGTCCCTCGGGATGCGGTAAAACAACACTGATGAAATGCCTGAACCGCCTGACGGACATCTATCCCGAGATGCATGTCGCCGGCAATATATTTATTGATGATGAAGAGATACTGCATGCCCGGAATGATATTACCAAAATAAGGAAAAGGATGGGATTGCTGTCACAGAGGCCCTATCCCCTGCCGATGAGCATATATAAGAATATTGCATTCGGACTGAAGATAAGTGACAGGCGCAAAAAGAAGCTCCTCGATATGCGCATTGAGCACTACCTCAAACAGGCCAGCCTGTGGGACGAAGTAAGTGACAGGCTCAAAGAACCTGCCTCCTGCCTGTCCATTGGCCAGCAGCAGAGACTGTGCCTTGCACGGGGACTGGCGGTGGACCCCGACATTATCCTTGCCGACGAACCGACATCGGCCCTCGACCCCATGTCAAGCCAGGCCATAGAAAAGAAATTCATAGAGCTCAAAAAAAGCTATACCATAGTGCTGGTAACACATATATTGAGGCAGGCAATGAGAATAGCCGACTATGTTATATTCATGTACCTGGGAGAGATCATTGAACAGGGACCGGCGAGGGACCTTTTTAATAATCCCAGGGAAGAAAAAACAAAGTCCTATCTGCAGGGTGTATTTTATTAACAGATTGTCCGGTTAACTAATGACAAGAAACACCCATCATATAAACAATCTTAACGGTACATTCATAAGTGCACTATGTATAAGAATTGCAGTTATTTGCCTGTTATCCTGCCTATTATCCTGCCTGTTAACCGGACTGCAGGCACAGTTGTCCCTCTCAGGTAATATCAGAAACCGGACCGAGTTCAGGGACGGACAGGGCGGCCTCCCTGACTCGTCCAATAAACCTGCCCTCTTCGTTAACCAGAGAACACGCCTTATGCTGAACTATTCCGACCCGAAATTCCTTGTTAATATTACCTTGCAGGATTCAAGGGTCTGGGGAGAAACGGAGCCAAAAAGAGATAACGGTTCGCTGGACCTTTTTGAAGCATGGATTAAGTACTATTTTTCAGATAAACTCGCCCTCAAATTCGGAAGGCAAAGGCTGAATTATGACGACCAGCGGCTGCTGTCAGAATCCAACTGGAATAATAAAGGAGCTTCGCACGATGTGGCAGTCCTCCAGTATGAGAATACGGACAATCAAATGGACTGCCACCTGGGTATGGGAATCAATAACCTGAACGAAGACAGATTTTTATCAGACTACACCCTTGATTATTACAAATACCTTTCCTACCTGTGGCTGCATAAAAAACTTTCCGGCAAACTTGATATATCACTTATAGATATTCTTGATGCCAACCAGAAACCTGCATCCAGTGAAATAATATATGCCAGGAATACGGCAGGTACAAATGCGAACTTAAAACAGGGAAAAATAGGGGCCGGGGCATCATTCTATATACAACACGGCAGTATAAAGAACGGACAGAAGGTGCTGTCACACTTTTATGCAGCAAATTTTTCCTGGGACATACTCAGAAATACATGTATTAAAATGGGCTATGACCACTACTCGGGGACAGACCTTTCAGACACTACACGGACAAGGACCGGCTCCTTTTCCAAGCTTTACGGATCAAACCACCGCTTCCTGGGATATATGGACTACTTCGGAAAAGATATTGCCTCGGAAAACCACGGGGCCGGCATAAATAATATTAACATACGCATTGAAAATGCGGTAACCAGGAATATTAAATCACAGGTCACCTGGCACTGGTTTGCCCTTGATAAAGAATATCTATCACCAACGGATAAAGCAGACAAATACCTGGGTTCGGAAATTGACCTTATGCTGACATATAAAACAGGACAAAATATATCGGTGCAGGCCGGCTATTCCTTCATGCTGCCCCACAGCACACTTGAAATTATCAGTGAGATCGGGGAAGGGAAGAGCAGGTTTGCCCAGTTCGGGTGGCTGCAGGTGCAGTTTACACCGACATTTTATTCAAAAACCAACTAATTAAAACAGACATGAATTTAGCCGGAAACCTTTTATTAAATACCTTCCTGGCAAATATTTCTTCCATAGTGTTTTTGCCTCTGCTTGCAGGTATTTTACTGTTAATCCTTCCCGAAAGGATTAGAGTATTTAAAAGGGTTTTTGCCCTTGTAATATCAATAATCACACTAATCAGTGCCCTGCAGATTTATTTTATGAAATATGCCGGTGAATATGTGAACATGTTTAATTTATTCCCCCTGCGGTATCTGTCATTATCTGAAGACTATGAAGCTGTAACCGGACTGGCAGTGTTGAATGTTGATAGCCTGGCCAGGCTGATAGTCCTGTTCGTATGTTTATTTTCTGTAATTATTATTATATACTCGTTTGTTTATATTGATAAGGCTAAAAACATACGCAATTACTATGCATACATAATGCTGACCCTCGCAGGCTCTGCAATTGCCGCACTGGCCGATAACCTGATCCTTTTTGTTGTGTTCTGGGGATTTTTATGCTTTACCCTTTATAAACTGATAAAGGGCTATGATGAAGAAAGCTCGGCAGCGGCAACAAAGTCATTGCTACTAATAGGTGCATCGGACGGCTTTATATTATTCGGGATGGCCGTGCTCTGGAAAATAGGCCAGACAATGGAAATCTCCAGGCTCAGTGTTGCAACAAACAATTACCTTAATGTGTTTGCATTCTTTTCATTCCTGATTGGCAGCTTTACCAAAGCAGGGGCATTCCCTCTTCATACATGGATACCCGATTATACAAAAAAGGCTCCAGCCACATCATCAGCATATCTGCCTGCATCACTCGACAAATTACTGGGAATATATTTCATGATTCGCATCTGCAGGGATATATTCATCCTTAATCAATGGTTAACATTAATTCTGCTTACAATAGGAGTATTGACAATAATCATCGGTGTAATGATGGCACTGATGCAGCATAACTACAAAAAGCTGCTGGGCTACCATGCAGTATCACAGGTAGGATATATGGTTGTGGGGATCGGACTGGGGACACCGCTGGGATTTGTCGGGGGCCTGTTCCATATGATTAATAATGCACTATATAAGAGCGGTTTGTTCCTTGTTGCAGGAAGTATTGAAAAAAGAACAGGGAAAGAAGAGCTGGACGATATAGGGGGATTATCAGGGGCAATGCCTTTAACCTTTATAGCGGCATTAATATTTGCACTATCAATATCAGGTGTTCCCCCTTTTAACGGATTTGCCTCCAAATGGACCATCTACCAGGGAATAATCGACTTTGGCAAGGAACCCGGCATTGCAAACAGCCTCTGGATTGTCTGGCTCTCACTGGCAGTGATAGGTTCAGCACTGACACTGGCCAGCTTCGTAAAATTTATCACCGGTGCTTTTCTGGGAAGGACCAGAAAGGAATTTAAGAATGTTAAAGAAGTCAGTATTGTCATGTGGCTCCCGCAGCTTTTCATTGCCTTGATATGTATAGGTTTCGGGGTATTTGCCACGAACCTGGTCATACCAAAAATATTCGCTCCGCTGGCCAGTGATTTTCAGTATACCGGATCATGGAACTCATCAACAATTTCATTCCTTGTCCTGATCTCAATAGCCCTGGGTATAGTCATATACCTGGTCGGGAATATAAAAAATATCCGTACCGCCGACAGCTTTATCGGTGGTGAAAAAATACAGCAGGAAACAGGTTATTCACCGACTGAATTTTATAAAACCATTGCCAACCAGAATTTCTTCTCCTACTTTTATAAAAAGGCTGATAAAAAGCTATTTGATTTATATAATTTATCTAAAAATGTAATACTGTGGGCATATAACAAGTTCAGCACCGCTCATAGCGGGGTATTATCAAATTATGCGATCTGGTTCCTGGTGGGACTGGTAGTAATGTTAGTGCTACTATTATCATTTATATAAAATATTAAAAATGGGACAAATGGAAATAATACTCTCGGTAATCCTGGTATTCATGATAGCAGGTGCAATCTATGCACTGTTTGCCCGGGATCTGTTATCAGCACTTATCTCTTGCGGTATTGTAGGATACGGACTGGTAATCTGCTTCCTTCTACTCCAGGCACCTGACCTGGCGATAGTCCAGATAGTTGTTGAGACGATAACGCTCATAATAATGATTGCTGTCGTGCTGGACAGCTCGAGGGAAGAGCTTAAAAAAGTAAAAACAGCAGGTCCGAAACTGTCGCATTTCCGTATAGGTTATGTTATTAATGTAGTCCTGGTTATAGTATGCGGACTGGTACTGTTATATTTTTTCAGGGAAGTTACAAGCACCCTTGATCCACTGGGCATCCATGTGACAAGAATGTCCGCTGCATATACTGAAAATGCTGCACAACAGACCGGCAGCGCCAATCTTGTGACCGGTGTTGTCTTCGATTTCAGGGGATACGATACGCTCGGAGAAGCAACGATACTTTTTGCGGCGGTAATCGGAGTGCTGACAATCCTCAGGGCACAAGGCAGAAAAAGTAAAATATCCACCTTAAAAGGATAAAACATGAATTCACTAATACCCTTGTTTGTAGTATTGCCTTTGGCAGCGGCAATTTTAATCATTGTTTTCGGCAGATCATTAAAAGCCTTTCAGGAAACCATATCCTCTGCTGTTTTGCTGTTCTTAACCGGATTAAGCATCTATTTTATTCTGACATGGGATTCCGGCATATATAAATATGCCATAGGCGGCAAAGGTCCGGTTAACAACATACCTGTATCAATTTATTTTGTAATGGACGGGTTGAGCATGGTAATGTTATGCATAATAAACCTTATAGGATTTTTGTCCGGATTTTATGCCATATCCTATATAAACAGGTTTACAGGAGAAAGTAAATATTATGCCCTGTCCTGCCTGATGATAACCGGCATGAACGGAGTGGTGCTGAGCGGGGATATCTTTAATTTGTATGTTTTCCTTGAGATTGCTGCAATATCTTCATATGCCCTCGTTGCATTCGAGATCGAAAAAGATAAACTGGAAGCATCCTACAAATACCAGGTACTGGGATGTTTGTCATCATTCCTGATACTTCTGAATATCGGATTGCTGTACTGGTATACAAAATCGCTGAACATTGCCGACATTTCAAGAATAATCGAAACCGGGGCGAACAGGAAATTAATAATCTTTATACAGGCATTATTTATTGCCGGGTTCGGATTGAAAGCAGCACTGATACCCTTCCATGCATGGCTGCCTGACGCCCACTCCTCAGCTCCTTCGCCCATATCTTCAATGCTGTCGGGAGTGCTTATCAAAGCCATTGGCATATATGTCATCATAAGGCTGTTCTTCCATATGTTCCCGATATCATATGAAATAGCGTTATTAATTACCGTAATCGGAACCTTATCTATGGTAGTCGGGGTCCTCCTGGCTATCGGACAGTATGATATAAAGCGGCTTCTTGCATATCACAGCATAAGCCAGATGGGCTATGTCATCATCGGGGTAGGTATAGGAATGCTGATTCTCGCCAGGGACGGCGACAGGTCATGGGCAGCCCTTTCTATTGCAGGCGGGCTATATCACCTTGCCAATCATGCCGTGTTCAAGGGATTACTGTTCTTAAATGCCGGGGCCGTTGAATACACAACAGGAACAAGGGATTTAAAAGAGCTAGGAGGCCTGGCGGGAAGAATGCCGGTAACTTCATCAACCTCACTCAGCGCCTCAATGGCAATATCAGGTATCCCTCCCTTTAACGGCTTTTTCAGTAAGCTGATAATCATTATTGCAGCAGCGAAGGCACACTATTACCTATTAACATTCCTGGCTATCGCAGTAAGCATCATAACCCTCGCATCTTTCCTGAAAGTCCAGAAAAAGACCTTCTACGGAAAATCAAAGAGCATCAAGCTAAAGAATATTAAAGAGGTTCCCTTTACAATGTGCTTTTCAATGATTGTGCTGGCAGTACTGTGTATAGCCCTGAGTCTTCTTATAGTACCAGGGATAAGGGAGTCTGTTATGCAGCTTGTGGTATACAACCTTGTTAATAAGGCTGATTATCTGGTGATATTATAAGGTACTGAAAATAAAGCGTGCTGCTACTTTATGTCGCTATGGTACTCCTGCAATGACTTGAGGGCCGTCCTGTTGGCAATCTGCGCCTTTATGCCTTTTGTTGCAGCGAGGGCTGCAGAGATAGTTGTGATGTAAGGTATCTTATATTTTATCGCCGACTTCCTGATATAGGAATCATCATACATACTTTTCTTTCCCACAGGGGTATTAATGATAAGGTTTATCTCCTCGTTTTTGATGGCATCAAGTATGTTGGGCCTCCCCTCATGGAGCTTCAATATCTTTTCAGCATCAACCCCATTGTCGGCGAGCAGCTTATGGGTACCCTCGGTAGCAAGGATCTTAAATCCGAGCTCCCTGAATTCTTTACCCAGCTGCACAACCTCCTTCATTTCATAGTTTGCAATGGTAACTGTTATGAGCACGGAGCCCTGCAGGGGCAGTGGCGTCTGGTTGCTTTCATGGGCCTTAAAAAAAGCATTTCCAAACGTATCCGCCAGTCCGAGCACCTCCCCCGTGGATCTCATTTCGGGTCCGAGCAGGGGATCCACTTCCGGAAACATGTTGAAGGGAAACACTGCCTGTTTTATTCCGTAATGAGGTATCTTTTTGCGGCTTATATTAAGCTCGCTAAGCTTCTTGCCCAGCATTATCTGCGTTGCCAGCCTCACCATATTTATATTGCATACCTTGGAAACAAGTGGCACCGTGCGTGATGCCCTGGGATTGGCCTCAAGGATATATACTTTATTACCTGCTATAGCATACTGGATATTTATTAATCCGACAACATTGAGCTCAATTGCTATCTTTCTCGTATATTCATTAATGGTATTTATATGCTCCTGTGCTATGCTGAACGGCGGTATAGCGCATGACGAATCGCCCGAATGAATACCTGCCTTTTCAATATGCTCCATCACGGCAGGAATAAATGCATCTGTCCCGTCAGATATAGCATCGGCCTCAACCTCTATTGCATTCTCAAGGAACTTGTCAATCAGTATAGGCCTCTCAGGTGAGAAGTCAACAGCCAGTGAAACATATTCCCTAAGCATCTCCTCATCATGGATAATCTCCATGGCCCTACCTCCCAGCACGTAGGAGGGCCTCACCATCAGCGGATAACCTATCTCTTCAGCTATTTTCAGTGCCTCATCGAGTGAGCTGGCCATGCCCGACTCAGGCTCAGGTATACCCAGCCTCTTCATAATATTACGGAACCGGTCCCTGTCCTCAGCAAGATCAATTGTGGCAGGTGAGGTACCCAATATATTTACTCCTTCCTCCTCAAGCTCATTTGCTATGTTCAGTGGTGTCTGCCCCCCGAACTGGACAATCACCCCTTCGGGCTTTTCCTTATTGTATATGCTGAGCACATCCTCAACTGTCAGCGGCTCAAAATACAGCTTGTCCGATGTGTCATAATCGGTAGAAACGGTCTCGGGATTACAGTTAACCATTATGGTCTCCACTCCCATATCTTTCAGCGCAAATGCAGCATGAACACAACAATAGTCAAATTCTATGCCCTGTCCTATCCTGTTGGGACCCCCTCCCAGGACCATCACTTTGCGCCTGCCGGTCGTGGTGACTTTATCCGGAGCGTTGTATGTCGAATAATAATATGCAGCATTTTCGACACCGCTAACCGGAACGGCATCCCACGCCTGGACTACGCCCATCTTTATGCGTCTCTCCCGTATCTGCTTTTCAGGCAGGTTAAGCAGCTTGCCCAGGTACCTGTCTGCAAACCCGTCCCTCTTGGCCCTGGCAAGCAGGTCATCGGGAATCATCCTGTCCCTGTATTTTAATATCTGCTCCTCAAGCTCAACAAGCTCCTTCATCTGCTCAATGAACCATAACTTGATATGTGTCTTTTCGTATATCTTTTTCGGACTGGCACCTTTGCGCAATGCCTCGTACATTATGAACTGCCTCTCACTGGTAGGCGTGCTTAGTATCTTCATAAGCTCCCCTGCAGGAAGTTTATTGAAGTTCTTTGCAAATCCCAGTCCGTACCGGTTGATCTCAAGAGACCTTATTGACTTCTGGAACGCTTCTTTATAAGTCTTACCCAGACTCATCACCTCACCTACAGCTCTCATCTGCGTGCCCAGCTTGTCTTCAATATTCCTGAACTTTTCAAATGCCCAGCGTGCAAACTTCACTACCACATAGTCCCCCGACGGTGTATATTTATCTAGCGTGCCCTCCCTCCAGTAGGGAATATCATCCAGATTCAGTCCCCCTGCAAGCATCGACGACACAAGTGCAATAGGGAATCCCGTCGCTTTTGATGCCAGTGCTGAAGACCTTGATGTGCGCGGATTAATTTCAATAACCACTACCCTCCCTGTCCGGGGATCATGCGCAAACTGTATATTTGTCCCTCCTATTACACCTATGGCCTCAACTATAGCATATGAATATTTCTGGAGCTTCTCCTGGAGCTTCCTGTCAATAGTAAGCATGGGCGCGGTGCAGTAGGAATCACCGGTATGGATACCCATGGCATCAACATTCTCAATGAAGCAGACGGTAATTATATTGTTCTTTGCATCCCTGACAACCTCGAGCTCCAGCTCTTCCCACCCCAGTACCGACTCCTCGACAAGTACCTGTCCCACCATGCTGGCAGAAATACCACGGGCAGCAATAATATTCAATTCCTCCTTGTTATATACCAGTCCGCCCCCGGTACCTCCCAGGGTATAAGCCGGCCGAAGGACAACAGGATAGCCGAGCTCATTGGCAATTTCCTCGGCCTCCTCAACGCTGAGTGCCGGCTTACTCCTCGGCATCTCGATACCCAGCTTTTTCATTGTTTCCTTAAATGCTATGCGGTCTTCACCACGTTCTATGGCATCGACATTGACACCAATAATTTTCACCCCGTATTTCTCAAGTATCCCTTTTTTATATAATGCCGATGATAGATTTAGTCCGGTTTGCCCCCCAAGGTTTGGCAACAGTGCATCGGGCCTCTCCTTTGCTATTATGTTTTCCAGACTGCCAACATTTAACGGCTCAATATATGTAACATCGGCCATGCCCGGATCGGTCATGATTGTCGCAGGATTTGAGTTTACAAGGACAATCTTATACCCCAGCTTATGCAGGGCCTTGCACGCCTGGGTGCCCGAATAATCAAATTCACAGGCCTGGCCTATTACAATAGGCCCCGAACCGATTATAAGGACTTTGTTGATTTGAGGGAGTTTTGGCATTTTATCTATTATGGATTATCTGTATTATTTTTTTAAGGTATGGTTCCACAAATAAAAAAATCTTTACAGACTTTACCAAATGGTTTCACAAATTAAATTGCCCTTATTTAAATTTATTTTGAGGTTAAATTTATTTTTTTTTCTTACATTAATGCTATGAAAATTAATCCTTAAAATAAATGCTATGCAAGAACTGAACATCAAAAAATTTATCGATGAAAAGATTAACCTTATCAGGGAAACAGTAATGGATGGAATAGCAATCAATGCCCTCTCCGGGGGTATTGATTCATCAACCGTAACCATACTGGGCCACCGCGCCCTGGGTGACAAGCTGAAAACCGTATTTATTGAAAACGGACTGATGAGGGAGGGAGAGGCCTTACAGGTAGCAGGTTTCTTCAGAAAGCTCGGTGTTAACATTGACATAGTGGATGCGCATGAAGAATTTTTTTCTGCCCTGAAGGGCATAACCGATCCAGAAGAGAAGCGCGAGGCTATAACACAGACCTTTTATAAGGATGTATTCGGTCGTATAGTCAGGGAAAGCGGCGCAAAGTTTCTGCTTCAGGGAACAATACTTACTGATATTGACGAGACCGTTGCAGGAATAAAGCGCCAGCATAATGTTTTTCAACAGCTTGGTATAGATCCGCAGGAAGTTTTCGGCTATAGTATTCTGGAACCTCTCATCGAGCTGCGCAAGGACGGGGTCAGGAAAGTTGGCAAAACGCTGGGCCTTCCCACTGAACTGTATGACCGTATACCGTTCCCCGGTCCCGCCCTCTCGGCACGCGTTATAGGGGAAGTAACCCCCGGGCGCATAGAAACCGTCCGCAAGGCAACAACTATCGTAGAACAAATGCTCAAAGACACAAATGCATTCCAGTATATGGCTATTCTTCATTCGGACAGGGTAACGGGAATGCGTGACGGCAAGCGTGAATTCGGACAACAGATCGAAATACGCTGCTGGGATAGTGTTGACGCAAGGACAGCCCAGCCGACAAAGCTGCCCTTTGAGACACTCCGGAAGCTTGCACTCAAGATAATAGATGAAGTGCCCGGAATAGTCAGTGTTACTTATAATATAGCTCCCAAGCCACCCTCAACAATTGAAGCGGTTTGAGGTCTGCTGAGGGACACAAATATGAAAGGAGGAAAAAATGAAACATCTTGCATTTATAAATATACTGGCGATGCTTCTGTTAACAAATATCATTTTAAGTGCCGGTGAAAATGATGATATAAGGCTTATCGTCAGGGCCGACGATATGGGATTTTCGCGTGCCGTTAATGTGGCCTGCATAAAAGGTTACAGGGAAGGTATTGTTACTACTGTCGAGGTGCTGGTGCCGGGGCCCTGGTTCCTTGATGCTGCGCAGTTGCTTGCTGACAATCCCGGTCTCGACGCAGGGGTGCACCTGGCACTGACCAGCGAATGGGCAAACTATAAGTGGGGCCCTGTAACAAATGCAAAAAGTCTTGTCACCGGCGACGGCTACTTCCATACAAGGGTAGAGCCGCTGAAGGAACTGGAACTCGATATCGCCGAGGTGGAAGCAGAGCTGAGGGCCCAGATTGAGCTGGCAATAAAATATATTCCACAGCTGTCACATATATCTGACCATATGAACGTCGCATCATGCCGCCCCGATATCAGGGAGCTGGTTGACAGGCTCTCACTCGAATATAACCTTCCCCTGGCTCCATACGGACTGAATGGTAGTTTTGAATTGTGGGCCGTGCCTCCGGAAGAAAAGGAAAGTACCCTTGCCGACTCACTCAGCAAACTGGGAAGCGGACTCTGGGAGTTGATTTGTCACCCTGCCCTGAACAATGAAGAAACACAGGGTATAAAGGGTACGGTTCATGATCCCGACATCAGGATGGCCCTTCACCGGCAGGCAGTGACAGATGCCCTTACAGGGGAAAAAATAAAAAATATAATCAAACAGCGCGAAATAAAACTTGTAAGCTACTCGGATACCTATAAAAATAAATAAGCTGTCCCGCTACGACTAAACTACACCCTGGGCGATCATGGCATCGGCCACCTTAATGAACCCGCCAATGTTGGCTCCATTGACGTAGTTGATAAATCCGTCGGATTCTTTCCCGAATTTTACGCAGGTCTCATGTATGTTCTGCATAATCATGTGCAGCCTGTTATCAACCTCTTCCCTTGTCCATGGCAGGCGCATTGAGTTCTGCGACATCTCGAGTCCCGATACTGCAACACCTCCCGCATTAGCCGCTTTGCCCGGTCCGAACAGCACCTTGGCTTTCAGGAAGACCTCAACAGCTTCGGGTGTGGACGGCATATTTGCTCCCTCTGCTACAACATTACAACCGTTCTTAACAAGCATCTGTGCCTCTTCCTCATTAATCTCGTTCTGCGTGGCAGAAGGCAAAGCCACATCACACTTTACTTTCCAGGGCCTCTCACCTTCAAAGTACTTAACCTTATACCTGTCGGCATACTCTTTTATCCTGCCCCTTTTTATATTCTTAAGCTCCATAACATATGCCAGCTTTTCTTCATTTATCCCATCAGGATCATGAATATACCCGGACGAATCGGACAATGTGACAACCTTGCCACCGAGGTGGTTTACTTTTTCAACCGAGTACTGGGCGACATTTCCTGAGCCCGACACCGTGGCAATCTTACCTTTAAATGTTTCACCCCTTGTTTTAAGCATCTCTTCAGCAAAGTATACTGCTCCGTATCCTGTAGCTTCAGGCCTTATCAGGCTTCCTCCCCATTCAAGGCCTTTACCTGTCAGTACGCCCGTAAACTCATTTTTTATCCTCTTGTACTGTCCGTACATAAATCCTATTTCCCTTCCTCCAACACCTATATCACCTGCTGGAACATCGGTATCCGGACCAATATGCCGGGACAGCTCGGTCATGAAGCTCTGGCAAAAACGCATGACCTCGTTATCTGACTTGCCCTTGGGATCAAAATCGGAGCCTCCTTTACCGCCGCCCATAGGCAGTGTGGTGAGACTGTTCTTAAATACCTGCTCAAATGCCAGGAACTTCAGAATGCCGAGATTAACCGTAGGATGGAAGCGCAGTCCGCCTTTATAGGGACCGATGGCACTGCTCATCTCAATCCTGAATCCCCTGTTTACCTGTATCTCTCCCTTATCATTCAGCCAGGGCACCCTGAACATGACAACTCTCTCAGGCTCGACTATTCTCTCGAGAATCTTCGCATGCCTGTACTTCGGGTTCTCTTCAATAAAGGGCATTACAGACTCGATAACCTCTTTAACGGCCTGGTGAAATTCCGATTCACCGGGATTTTTGGCAATAACCTTTGCCATAAATTCATCGACTTTTACTTCCAGTATATTTTCCATAATAGTTTATTTATTATTTTTTACGGCTCCTAAAATATAAAAATTATAGCAACAGGCGTGCTCAATCCTGCTTCTGCAGTGAAGAATTACGTGCTTTACCTATAAAATTAAGTGATTCTCGGAAAGACTATTTGCTGGCAGTTTTATATCTCGATGATATTATTTTTAAGCGCAAACTTTACCAGGTCGACGATGGTCTTCATGTTAAGTTTCTGCATCACATGATTCTTATGTGATTCAACTGTCCGTACACTTATAAAAAGCTTATCGGCTATCTCCTTGTTCGTATAGCTGCTCCCCCACAATTTTATAATTTCCAGCTCTCTCGCACTCAGGTTATACCTGTTGCGCCTCTCCTGCTTTTCTGACTTGATAGAATTTATATACTGGTTTAACAGTATGCTGGTTATGGAGGAGCTGAAAAAATCATGTCCGCTGCGTAAGGAATATATAGCTTCAATCAATTCATTTCTGCTTGTATCCTTTGCCAGGAATCCCTTTGCACCTGACTTTATCGCCCTGAAGATAAGGGCTTCCTCAGTAACCACGGAAAGAACGAGGATCTTTACGCGGGGAAACCCCATGGAAATGGTTTGTATCAGCGAAAGTTCATCACTGTCAGCACTGCGAATGTTTATTATCAATATATGAATATCTGCTGACTTTATGCTTTCTATCAGTATGTTTTTATCCGTTATCCTTTGTGTCACTTCTATATCCTCAACATCCTTCAATAATTCGCTGATGCCTTCAACTACAATCTGGTGCTCATCAAGTATTGCTACGTTAATTTTATTCATCCGTCAGAAATTCAGCCAATTACTTAGTTTGTGACAATCACGGATATTTTTTTCCTTCCATCCATATATACTGTCAGGGGTTTGCGGAAGCGTACATGCCTGAAATATTGAGTTCTCTCAACAGGCTTCTGTTTATTGAGAACTTCCCATTTAATAAAATCCTTGTGTGATGAATCAAGAACTGACAGGTAACCTATATTCATCGAGGTAATATTGTGAAAGAAATGTGATCCCAGCGATGCGTCAATAGGAAAATCAGCCAGGCTTATTTCTACTATTACCCTTGCATTGGAGATCTGCGACCAGCATATTGGTATGCCCAGGTGGCGGTCCCGCGTTCCCCACCTTCCCTGTCCAATCAAAATATACTTCCTGTTCTGCCTGACCATTTTATCATTTATCCTTTCTATCTCTTCTGCCATCTCCATAGTCCTGAGCTTGTCAAACCTGTTTGTATCAATATAAACAAAATCGTAAATATTGTCTATTACTCCATTTCCCAGGCTTAATGATGACATAAGCAGTATCTTTGATTTGTCTATATCCTCAAGATTAATGTCGTAGCTGAGCTGGTTTCCCACGAGTGGTTTAATCTGGAGTAAGTAAAAAGAAGCAGGATTGTTATTATCCTTTGTCAGGTCCACTGCAAATTCAATCTCGACAGGCGAGCCCAGGGAGTCCTTAATGCTGTCGAGCATAACTCTTATAGTATTTGCCAGCGGTATATAATTATATTTCAGGATATCTGCAAAGTTTATGATTATCGGTCCCTTTGATTTGACGCCCGGTTCAATAATATCATTATCCCTGTTATATATCGAAGCACAATGATCGAGAGTCCCATGCTCATGGGCCGTGCATATATCTAGAAGTGACAGTGACGCTTTCTCTCCGTACTTTATATAATTTATATCCTGCTTTGTTAAGTCAAGGGCATAAAAACAGACCTGTGAACTTTTAAGTATATCTTCTGGCGAGAGAATTTCCAGGTCAGGATACCTCGGAGAAAAACGGTAGGCCCTGCCTCCTTCCACAACATAAGAACCCAGTCCCATTGCCGCGATGGCAAAACCCTCCTCGGGCTTCATATGCTCATAGGGATAAAAATTATATGACTGTGCTATGCCGCTGATATGGGGATAATAATAATTATCGAACTGGTTTCCGACAAGCTCCTGCAGAATAACGGCCATCCTGTCATCTTCAATTTTATGGTTTATAACCTGGAAGTACTTGCGTGCCTTATCGGAATATATTGAGGCATACACCAGTTTAATGGTTGTAATCAGCCGCTCGAGCCTCACCTTTTTATCAGCATGATTGTTGGGAATAATATACGTGTCAAAGATACCTGCAAAGGGCTGTGTCAGCGAATCTTCGGAGATACTCGACGAACGCACGGCTATTGGCCTGGTTATCTGGTCAATAAATATTTTCAGCTTTGCCTTTAACTCAGGGGATAACTTCGACTTTACGAACAGCGCTTTTATTTCTTCATATTTTAAATCAGTCTTAAAAATTTTATCATGCAGGTTATTATTTTCGATGAACAGTTCAAATTCATCAGTACCTATTATCGCCGTCCTGGGTGTCCGAATCTGTATTTCCTTCGTATGTTTCGAAAAGTCGAGATTATAAATCAGCGTGTTAATGAAAGCCAGTCCTCTCCCTTTGCCGCCCAGTGATCCACCTGCCAGGCTGACTATATTCTTCTCATCTATAAGGTCAGCATCTTCAAAATTTATGATCCTCCCTTTCTTCTTCTCTTCCATGTACCTCCTGAGGATGTTGACATTAAACTGTCTGAATTCATTGATATCCACAAAATCAGTAATCCTGACCGGATTTAACATTTTGGCAAGCTGTATCTCACCCCTTGCCATAAGCCATATTGAAAACTGGTTTTTTTCAGCGTGAAACACCAGTGATTCATCAGGCACAACACTCAGGATGCTCTCAAACTCCTTAAAGGTCTTTGCCACAGCCAGCTGCTTCCCTTCCTTGTCCCTGAATATAAAATCACCAAAGCCCAGGTGAAAAGTAAGGAACTTCTTAAGGTCATTTAAGAGTGTTTCGGAATTCTTATTTATAAAATTGCAATCAAGGGATTCGGCAATTTTTGCATTCTTAACATCAAATGACTGCAATAGGGTCGGTATATTTTTAATCTGTGATTTAACATACCTCACAAATTCTGTTCCTGCCTTCTTATCTGAAACCCCGTCCTTTTCAAATTCGACGTCTGATATGACACAGAGCAGAAAATCCTTGTACTTATGATAAAGATAAATGGCATCCTCATAATTATATGCATGCAGTATTTTCGGCCTTGACCTCATCTTCGAAATCTTGTCCAGCTCATTTCTCTCCACCTCCGCTATCAATTGCTGTATTTGTCCGAATACAACAGAATATAACATTGGCAGGTATTTGGAATAGTACCTGGCTGAATTTTCAACCAGCAATATCACTCTTACCAGACCCACTTTCGTATCATTCTCAACATTCACTGCATCCTCAATTGACTTGACTATTGCAAAGAATATCTGTGAATCCCCATTCCATATAAATACTTTATCAATAGTGTCTGTATTGGGGACAAGTTCTTCAAAGTACTTAATGTTGCTTTGCTGGTTAAGCAGGAGATAAACAGGCAGGTCAGGTTTTTTCTGCTTTATCTTGCTGCTTAGCTTAATCGGACCTTCGGTGTCAAGTCCGACCATCAATATCACAAGGTCAAACCTCGTTGTTTCCAGCAAATCCAGTGCCTCCCTGACCGAGGACACTCCGGTTATTCTTGGAAGCGAAAAGAGGCTATACTGGTATATCTCGCCCATAAACTGCTCAAAGAAGCTATCTTCATTCTGGAGGATAAAAGCATCATATAAGGTGGCAACAAACAGTATTTCCTTCACCTTATATTTCATCATATCGAGGTAGATGTACTTGTCTATTATCTGCTTGTTGAAAAACAGCTGCAGCGGCTGTTTCGTTTTTACAAGTGACTGCCTGTACTCTTCCGATTTCTGGCGCCCGTCATCCTGAAACATACGCTTGCTGATTAATTCCCTCCCCTTGATATTATTCAGATATCCGCTTATGAGCCTTGCTATATTCTTCAATAAATGGCGCTCCTCTTTAAGGAAAGGACCCTGTATAACCATTGGGGGTTCCTTTAAATAGAAAATCTCTATCGTTCCCTTCTTGTTATCTATTGTCACAAAGTCCTCCTGCTGCATCCATTTCGTCTCACTGAACTTTCTGCTGGTGAATTTGCGGCCTTCATATGTTATACATACAGCCGCCAGCTTGGGAAATTGCCATGAACGGGGTAAAAACTCACTTATCTCCTGGAGGGTTTCACTTATCGACATTCCCTTGGCTATTATAGCATTGGTCTGGTTTATAGCATTCAGCTCCTTTAACCTCTCCCTGTTATCCGTTAATAGCTCCTTTAATATCTTTTTTGAGATCGATCCGGAAGTTAATGAAGCGATATTTGACAATAATTTCCGGGCCTCGTTTTTAAAAATATTATTATTATACTTATTGTCTTTCCTGCTTACATATAATTCAATGGTCCCGTTCTTTCTGCCTGGGACATCGAACGATTCTTTACATACCAGGCTTAGTCCGTTTATATTATTTGTGCTGAAAATCCGGTTCTGGAAAGTAATACGTGCAGATATAAGTTTATTTTGAGTCCATGCCATGGGAATTATGTTGCACACCTCCTGAAGGGTATCTTCAACAGTGAGGTCGCTGTTCAGTATTTCCACAGCCTGGTCTATTATATCGGGTTCAGTAATATTTCCTGCAGTTCCTTTCATATTCTGAATGTATTAACCAAACTCACTTATATGTTCAAGTGCTCCGGCATTCAGCAGGTCTATTCTCTTTCCGTTCAGCGCAATAATGTTTTCCCTGGCAAATGCCGATAGGGTCCTGATAGCATTTGAGGTGGTCATATTCGAAAGATGGGCAATATCACCGCGTGTCAGACATATATTAAGCGTTCTGCCATTTTTTTCAAACCCGTACGTTTCTTTCAGAAAGATGAGTGACTCTGCCAGGCGTCCGCGAATATGCTTTTGTGTAAGAGTAACTGTCCTGCTGTTGGAGAATTTCAGCTCGCTTGCAAAAAATTTTATAAGGCTAAGGCATAGTTCATTATTTGACTTCAGGATCTTGAAAAGGCTTTTTTTGTTGATTTTACAAACTATGCAATCTTCGATTGCCATGGCACTGACATAATGATTTTCATTGGCAAACAGGGCCTTGTATCCTATAAATCCTACAGGTTTTGCCAGTCTGATTATCTGCTCTCTTCCGCTTATACCTTCCATATACACCTTAACCTTTCCTTTTACCAGGCAAAGAAGTCCGTTAGTCTTTTCTCCCTCCCTGAAGACTATATCGCCCTTTTTAAAATAAAGGCAGGTGGAATTCTGCCGTAAAAAAGCTCTCTCTGGCTCACTTAAAATATCAAAAATTGAATCTTTATAGTCCATGCAAATGTCACACTTCTGTTTATGCCGGATCATGCCCAAATTCTATATATATTATTTATGATGTAAATATACAAAATACTTGCTATAGTATCCCCAAAGAAATTCAATACAAGGGCAACACTGAATGCAATAGTGCACTAAATTCAAATTATGTCAGACCAGGGTAAATTTAAGTATCAATATAGTATAAAGCAGGCGGATATCTTGTTTACTCTACCGGAAAATATACCTGGGTCTTATATTTTTCCGGGTCGGGCTCAGAATTTGGGTCTGTAATGTATACCTCCCAGACAGCCCCATTGATCTTCATTCCGTTTTCTGTAATATATTCCTGTATGGCATCATAAGCCGGACCTATCTTTTCATATG
>CAZHQW010000017.1:5261-51154 GCA_964534745.1 uncultured Bacteroidales bacterium | reverse complement strand
ATTGAAGAAACATACGAACTGGCAGATGCCATTATTGAAGGTGACAGGGAAGCTATAAAGAAAGAACTGGGCGATTTATTGCTGCACCTGGTATTTTATGCAAAGATAGGATCAGAAACCAATGATTTTGATATAAAGGACATAGCCGATTCAATTTCGGAAAAGCTAATCTTCAGGCATCCTCATGTTTTCGGTGATACCGATGTTAAGAATAATCCCGAGCTGGTTAAGAAAAACTGGGAAGAGCTAAAAATTAAAGAAGGCAGCCGTTCCGTGCTTGAGGGGGTGCCAAAGTTGCTGCCTGCGATGATTAAGGCAAACAGGATACAGGAAAAGGTGAGGGCTGTGGGGTTCGACTGGGAAGAAAAAAGCCAGGTATGGGATAAGGTAGCTGAAGAACTCGGTGAGCTTAAATCCGAAATAGACAATATGGATAAAGATAAAACAGAGAGCGAGTTCGGGGATTTGTTTTTTTCACTTGTCAATGCGGCACGACTGTATGATGTTGATCCTGAGACAGCCCTTGAAAAGACGAACAGGAAGTTTATACGCCGGTTTAATTACCTCGAGGAGAAGGCAGCAGGGGACGGAAGGAAACTCAGGGATATGACCCTGGAGGAGATGGATAAAATATGGGAAGAGTCCAAGAATATTCCGTTTAAATAAAAAAAATAAAGGCCGCATCAAAAAGGCGGCCTTTTTTTATAAGTATAATAAAATTAAGTATAATAAATAAGTTTATTCAACAACCAGTTTCTCAATAGCATTATTATCACCGGCTGTGACTTTAACAAGATATGTGCCGGGTGTAAAGGCGGAGTATGGTATTTCCACAGTTTTATCACCTGTAATGAGGCCAAATACTTTACGTCCTTTTATGTCAGTTATAATAATTTCAGATAATTTGCTTGCCGTGTTGCTTATTTCAATATTTAAATTACTGCTTATCAAAGGATTGGGATAGATGCTCAATAAAACAGGTGATTCTGCTTTGCGGGCATCTACCGATACGGGATCATCAGGTGATGAGGCTGTTACCTGTACAAGCTCAATGCCGTCGCCTGTCCCCAGGTTGCGTGTATACTTCTTGTCAGTAGCATTGTTCCAGTGCTCGTATACTCCCAGGCTGCCCAGCTCCGATCCGTCCCCTTCGGGATCGTACGTAACTCCGGATGCCCAGTTAACGGGATCGGCTGCCTGGAAAAGATAATCCGATGTTCCTGCCATATAGACTAAATTTTCTTTATCCGGCTTATCCTCGTATTCAGTAAGCAGAAAGTCATAGCAAACGGACTCTATGGCCAGGTTATCCTGTGAAAGGAACAGGGAGCTCGGATAATCATCATTAAAAGGTTCCATCTCCCATTTTTCCACCCATCCTTCCCAGCTTTTTCCTGCCCATATTCCATCCACGATATTAAGCATGGTTTTGCCTCCCAGATGCTCATGCCCCACGTAATCCACAAGATGACGGTACCTGTAATGGCCTCCTTCTGATCCATCATGGTCAGGCAGCGAGTAATGCATATCATAGGCAGACTGTCCGTTGGGTGAGGCACCGTCCTGCAGGATCGAGCCCTGGTGGTTTTTTGCCGTCAGTGTTATACCCCCTGAATCATGCGATTTAAGGCAGGCCATATTGATGAAATAGGCAGCATCTACATATTCCTGGGGTATCCTGTAATCATACTCGCCATCGCTGAATTTCATAAGATCTTCGGATGTCGGCACAGTCTGATGCCTTCCGTTTATACCGTTGCCATCGCAATAATTTACATCGGGATAGACAGTATGGCATACGTCCCAGTAAAGATCACGAAATGTCCGGAAAGGGTCGCCAAGGTATATATCACTCTGGGCAACGCCTGCATCTTCTATTAATTGTTTAAGTATGGCAAGGCATAACTCCGGTGTGGCGTCCATTCTCTCAAAACCGCCGGTTTTTTGTGTGCCGCTCATTGAATGGCTTGAATTTGTTAAATTGATTTTAATATAAATCTTTTCTCCTTCGCTATAGCCTACCTCTCCCTTGCCATGATTCTGGTTGAAATATGTGAACATAGCATCCCATGCATCAGCCACACTTTTCTTATTGGTAAGGTATTTTACAGCTTTGGCAAGCATAGCATCAACAACAGCCTGGTCCGTGTTTTCAAACCAGTAATCACCTTCATCATTAGTACAGGTCTCGTCAGTGGCAGCAGGATCCCAGACCCATACCACCCGTCCGGGAAATGTTCCCTTTGCAATGCCAATAGGTTGGTTTGCCTCAAAATAATCTGCTGTAACCAGTTCTATCGCCTTTGTTTTCCCCGGCAGGGTTATAACCGAGAGTGATAACGCCAGCGCCGCGCCAACAAAGAAAACCAGGGCAATAAGGTATTTTGCCCTGAGCAGGCTTTTTTTAAACTTGCGGAATGCAACGACCGATCCGGCCAGTGATAAAAGATATATAATAAAGCTTGCCATAATCGGTGCCGTTGCCTTCATACACGGGTATGTTGCCCTGCTGGGTTTTGGTATTACCCTTACCAGGAACCATATTGTTGACAATATCCCTGTTACAAAGAACAAGATTTTTACCGGTACTTTCTTTTTTCTTAAATATTCTGTGATTTGCTCAATACGGGAACGAAATTTATTCTGATGCATTTTTATTTATTTTAGTTATAAAATAGATATTCGGTACTAACAAATATACTCATTATTCGGTTAATACATGGGAACAACATTCAATTTAACAAAAAAACAATATTTTTTTGGGAAGTGGGCCACGCAGATCTAGTTCTGTCTTGTCCTGACTATGGTTTTTTCATTTATCCAGCAGCCCACCAGGTATTCCTGTCCGTCCACATAGCCATGAAAAAAGGTTTCTTCCTTCAGGGGGAAGTGGTCGGAATACCTGTCGATAAGTGTTTCGGCTTTTTTTGTTATGCTGGGATCAGTGTACATAGCTTTCTGGTATTTATCAACGGCAGCCCAGTATACGGCCCTTTGTTCAAATTCAGATTCACTGCATTCTTTTGAACTGGCAACATAGGCATCGCCGATAAGCAGATAGGGCTCCCCGAATTTATCATTGAGCTTTAAAGCTTCGTAAGCATAACTCCTTGCCAGGGAATAATCCTTCAGGTTGTCCTTGCATATCTGTGCAAGGTATATGTATAATTTTGCCTTCATGTCATTATCAGTTTCCAGCTGCAGGGCCTTTTTGATATATAATGTGGAGTTGTTGTAATCTCCTCTTAAATGGTATAAAGGAGCGATTCTTTTGGCAGTGTTTGCCGCAGGCTCAACATTGAACAGCTCAACCAGCACATCCAGGTATAAATCCGATTCCGTACAGTTATTATTTTCAAGGATGTCTGAAATGTTTTTCAGCGTTTCAACATCTTCCAGTCCGGCTTTAAACTTCGGCAGAAATATGCTTTCCAGTGTTTCACAATTTGCAGCACCGCAGGCAGCGAAGATTTTTTCGACATTATCGATGGCTATTTCCGTCTTATCGCTTGCCTCCTTCGAATTTAACCTTTCATTAAGGTAGTCGTTTATTTTTATATAGGTGTGTATTACTTCATCTTCACATATTACCTTGTCTTTGTAAAGTGCATTTGCAGCCTGCATCAAGGTAATGGCAACACCTTCCTCGGCCCTTGACTTCATTATATCCAGCGACGTTTTCAGATAATCATATCCTGTTTTCATTTCTGCCGGGCGGTATTTCAGCAGATCAACACCCTTCCATCCCAGTACATAACCCTCCTGCCCGTAATACTTGATCCTCTGGTCATAAAGAATCATCAGGGTATCAATATATTTATTCGCAAGCTCTTCATTTGGAGAATTCTCAATTTTGTGCTTCAGAATCTTTGCACCCATAATATAAATATTCTTGCTTGCAGCGGGACAATTATGGAAACAATATCTCCACGACGGGTAAGCGTAATCGGGCATGTTCACTTTTACGTATGAACTCATATTGGATAAATTCTTGGCACATTCGGTCCTTGATATGCTGTCAGGTCCGTATTTCGGATTTTCGTAATATTCCATTTTCTGGGCATAACCTAAAAAACTGGCTGTGAAGAGAAAATATACAGAAAAGATCAGCTTCATACTATTCTTTTTAATAATCCACATACTAAAACTATTTGTTAATAAACACTACTTCGCCTTTTTTGTTTTTGAAACTGCGAAATTAATACATCATTAAAAATATTACAAACTTTAAGCCAATACATGTTAAAAATCTGATAATATCTTTGATAAATACTTGTTCAACTTGGTATTCATTTGTCTTATTTAATATATCTTTGGCACTTCGCAAACCATAATTTAAGACGTTTTAACCTTATAACCGCTAGATAAATGGGGTCAGACAAAAAATATGATTTAAGTTTTTTAAATAAATTATCAAATGCCGATGAGAATTTCATCAAGGATATGATACTGACTTTTAAACGTTCTGCACCCAAAATAGTTGTAAAAATGGAAAAATATCTTAAGAGCGGCAACTATAAGGCATTGGGGAATGAAGCCCACAGGCTTATCCCGGGTATTTCATTCCTGGGGGCAAAAAAAATTGAAAAAGACCTGGTTAAAATTGAAAAATATGCAAATGAAAATATTGAACTTGATAAAATCCCGCCATTGCTAAGGAACGTGAAAAGAAACATCGAAGGATTAATTATCCAGTTTAACATTGATTATAATATAAAATAAAAAAGCAGGTATTAACACCTGCTTTTTAGTTATCTTGCAATGAAACATTAATAATTACTTATTATATCGCGAACGTGAATTTTTATTCTTGGGTTCTGATTTTTTTACAACAATAACATTACCGTTAAGTTCAGTATCATTCAACTGATTAATTGCTTCATTAGCTTCTTCTTCATTAGGCATCTCAACAAATCCATATCCTTTGGATCTACCTGTCTGATAGTCGATAATAACTTTGGCCGAGGTAACTTCGCCAAATTTTTTAAAGGTTTCCTTGAGATCATCACCTGTGGTCTCATGATTTAGTTTTGCAACAAAAATATCCATAAAAAAAGTTTTAAAATTATAAAAAGTTAATTTAGAAAAAGAATAAGGAATATAAATTCATTTTTATGCAAATCTAATTTTAATTTTTAATTAAAAAAAATTTTTAGTTTGCACAAAGCTCCGGCAGGTTACGGCATAACACTTTTATTTTTATATATTTGAAATTAAATAAACCGGTAAGAACCATGAAGAAATACAAATGTACTATTTGCGGTTATATATATGATCCTGAAGAGGGCGATCCTGATGGCGGTATATCACCCGGGACCCCTTTTGATGATATCCCTGATGACTGGACTTGTCCGGTCTGCGGCGCTATGAAGGATGATTTTGAAGAACTCGAACTTTAGGGATATTATCAAGCACATCAATTAACAAATCCCAGAATTTAACAGTTGATTTTATATTTACCCGTTCATCCGGTGAATGGGCTCCCTTTATTGTAGGACCGAATGATATTATATCCAGGTCTTTATACTTCGTAAGAAAGAGTCCGCACTCCAGTCCTGCATGTATAGCCTTGACTTTGGCAGTAGTGCCGAAGAGCTTTTTATATGATTTTTTTGATACTAATAGTATCTCTGATTTCAGGTTCGGATTCCAGCCGGGATAACCATTTTTATGTTCCACACTCGCATCTACCATATTAAAAACACTGCGCACCGCATTAGCTATGTTGGTTTTTGATGATTCCAGGGAGCTTCTCTGGCTTGTTGTTATTATAATATCATCCTTACCGTCAAATTTCACGGAAGCCAGGTTCGTTGAGGTCTCTACCAGTTCCTTCATTGTCTTGCTCATGGCTATTACGCCGTTTGGACATGCATAAAGTGAGTTAAGCAGCTTTTTTTGTAACTTATTTTTAAGCACCCGGGGCGAACTCTTTTCTGATTTAAGTAATATTTTGAGATTAGGTTCAGTAATCATCAGCTCATTTTTTATGGCTATGGCAAACTGGTTAAGATTTTTTTTCAGGGCCTGTTCATTTTTCCCTGGTATTGCAATAATAGCATAGGCTTCCCTGGGAATGGCATTGGGCAAATTCCCGCCCTCGAACCTGACTATGCTAATCTTAAGTTTTTGTGCTGCTGTCCATAGGAAGCGGTTCAGGATCTTGATCGAGTTACCCCTTCCTTTGTGTATATCTCCGCCTGAATGTCCTCCTGTCAGTCCGCTTATCATAATTTTGAAAAACTTATAATCCTTAGGTGTCTTTTTTGTCTTTATTTTTAACCTTGCAACAGTATTTATTCCTCCTGCAGAACCAATAAACAGTTCTCCTTCATCTTCGGAATCAAGATTTATCAGAGTCTTGCTGTTAAAAAACCGGGGCTGTATGTTAAAAGCACCCTTTAGTCCCACCTCCTCATCCACTGTGAAAAGGCATTCCAGGGGCCCATGTCTTATATCTTTATTTTCGAGAATTGCCAGCTGCGCTGCTATTCCAATGCCGTTGTCGGCACCCAGTGTTGTGCCGTCAGCTTTAATCCATTCACCGCCAACTACTATTTTAATGGGATCGGTATTGAAATCGTGATTTATTGTACTGTTTTTTTCACATACCATATCCACATGGCTCTGCAAACAAACCATCTTTGCCTTTTCACGGTCAGGATGGGCAGGTTTGGTGATCAAAATGTTGCCGGCAAGGTCTTTTTTTGTTTCCAGATTGTGTTTTTTACCGAACTCCACCAGGTATTCTATTATTTTTTGCTCTTTTCCGGATGGCCTGGGAATCTGGCATATCTCCTCAAAATATCTCCATAATACCTTTGGCTCTGTGTTTATGATATTTTTCATGACTTTAATGATTATAATTATCCCGATTCAACATTAAGGCGAATATAATTTATCTTACATTTGTAACCTATAAATTGATACAGAAATCTTTTTAATAATGGTATTTTATTTTTTACTTTCGTCACAGTTTATTGATTATTACAGGGAGCAAATATTACTGCTTAACTGAGTTCAAAGGATTTTATGATAGATTTTCAGCAAATACTTGTTTTTATCGTCATACTTTTTATCCTGGTATCATTATACCTCGAGCTGCTGGGGCCTGCATTTACTTTTCTCATCGCAATAATAACACTTGGCATATTCGGGGTGCTGACTCCCATGGAGATGATAAGCGGACTGGCAAATGTGCAGATAGTGGTAATCATTATGCTGCTGCTTTTCGGCGATATAATAAGGAAAACATCAATAATAGAAAATATCTTTGACAGGTTCTTCAGATCTGCGAGAAGTTACAGGGGATTTCTCAGCAGGATGATGTTGCTTGTGGCATCATTTTCTGCTTTTCTTAATAATACACCTCTTGTTGCAATAATGATACCCTATGTGCACAACTGGTGCAAACGCAACAATTATTATCCGTCAAAGTTTCTGATACCCCTTTCCTATGCGGCTATACTCGGTGGGTCAGTTACCCTGATAGGTACTTCAACAAACCTTATTGTTAACGGTATGATTGAAGATAATACCATTATTCCTGATCTGAGGTCACTGGAAATTTTTGATTTTGTATATGTGGGCGTTCCTATGGTTATTATAGGATTCCTGTACTTATTGATATTTGGAAATAAATTCCTGCCCAATAAGGCCACAATAACCGAATCATACAGCAAGCACTCGCGTCAGTATGTTATTGAGGCTAAAGTAAGGGCTAACTCACACCTTATCGGAAGGACAGTTAAGGAAGCAGGTTTGATTGATTTAAAAGGCCTTTACCTGGTTGAAATTATGAGAAGGTCATTCCGCATATCAGCGGTTTCACCGGAAGTTATACTGGACAGGGGTGATGTGCTGGTTTTTGCCGGTGAAACGGATAGGATAGCCGAATTAATAGAGTCCAATTCCGGACTTATACTTCCTGAAGTAGGTATGCTGATGAAAAAGAAAAAAACGGAAATTGTGGAGGTGGTGGTATCACAAAACTCCTACCTTATCAATAAATCAGTCAGGGGGACTGATTTCAGGGGTAAGTATGACGCGGCAATTATAGCTGTTCACAGAAACGGCGAGAGAATTCGGGGCAAGCTGGGAAGTGTAATATTAAAGGCCGGTGATGTTTTGTTGCTCTATACGGGAGGTGATTTTATAAGCAGAACAATAGATACGCGAGAGTTTTATTTCATATCAAAGGTGAGAGATTTTGTGAAACTGGAGTGGTACAAGAGTTTTATACTGATAGGAGGTCTTTTTTTATCCATTACCCTCTCCGCCCTTCATATTGTTCCTTTATTCATGGGATTGATAATTTTACTTGTGGCGGCCATGGCTCTAGGGGTTACACGTCCGAAAGAGCTGCCCCAGAGCATTGATTATAACCTGGCCCTCATAATTGTGCTTGCCCTGGCCCTTGGCACGGCAATGATAAAATCGGGAACAGCGGATCTTATTGCCAATTTGCTGATAAATATATTTGTGCCCTTCGGCAAGACTTGGCTGTTACTGGCCATATATTTCATTACGGCTATTCTTGCTGCCTATGTTACAAACAAAGCTGCTGTTGCCGTAATATTCCCCATAGCACTAACTTCAGCCCGTATTCTTGATATCTCTGCCATCCCCTTTGTATTGACCGTTGCCTATGCTGCAGCAGCAAATTTTATGACACCGATAGGTTACCAGACTAATCTCATGGTTTACGGACCCGGAGGATATTCATTTAAGGATTTCTTCAAAATAGGATTCCCCCTGACCATTATCTATATGATAGTGACTGTAACCATACTTTCATTAATGTATTTTTAAGTAATAGTATAATGGCGGATTACCAGGGACTTCTCAGAGTAGCTATTGATGCAGCAATAGCAGGGGGGAAGAAAATAATGGAAGTATATGATTCCCTTAATATCAGTATAACACTGAAGAAAGATTTTTCACCCCTTACGGAGGCCGATATAAAATCAAATGAGATAATTAAAGGATACCTTAAGGAAACGGGATTGCCTTTCCTCAGCGAGGAAGAAAAGGGGACTCCTTATGCTGAAAGAAGAGGATGGGATTTGTTCTGGATGGTTGATCCCCTGGACGGGACTAAAGAGTTCATAAAAAGAAATGGCGAATTTACGGTTAACATAGCTCTTATTAAAGGGAACTCCCCTTTAATGGGTATAATATATGCGCCATATCTGAAAGATCTGTATTTTTCATGCCCCGACAGCGGCTCATACAAAATATCACAGGCCAGTTCCGGCAGATTCAGTAACAAGACCTTAAAGGACTTAATCGCAATAGCATCACCTCTGCCTGTTTCGGAAAGCAGAGAAAGGATTGCAGCGATAGGCAGCAGGTCCCATATGTCTATGAAGACTTGGGCCTATTTCAGTAAGCTTAAGAAAAAATACAAAAATCCGGAGATCTTAAAAATAGGCAGTGCCCTGAAGCTATGCCTTGTGGCAGAAGGTAAAGCAGACCTTTACCCTCGCTTCAGCCCTTCAATGGAATGGGATATAGCTGCAGGACAAGCAATTATTGAAGGCGCAGGATTTATAATATGTGAGTACAGTAATAATAAACCCCTCAGATACAATAAGGAGAACTTGAGGAATCCCTTTTTTATTGCCGGAAAGCCGGATCTTATAAATTCGGGTCAGTTATCCCGATAACCGGCGGGCAGAGCCCTTCAGTCAACCAGCCTGATTGTTCCGTAACTTGTATTTATGCTGACAGATGAACCTGAATTTCTATCACTGCCGACAAATCCCTTGACCTTGAGCTCTTGTTTATCCTTAATTGCATCAACCTCTGAATTACCAGGATAATTAATCCCCCCATATCTTGCATGTCCCTCAATGCCGTATGAAGCATCTTTGTCTATGCCAATTTTATAGTTGCCGTATTTTACCCGCTTTTCTCCCATTGATTATTAAAAGACGAGATAAAACCAATTATGATGCATGTTTTTATTTTTTTTTCAGGAGATCAATATTCAGTTTCACACCCCCGATTACCCAGCGCCCGGGCTGAACAACATTGCTTATATCACGGTAGGTGGCATTAAACAGGTTATTTGCCTCCATAAAGAAGTAAAGGTTCCCTTTTTCCCAGTGCAGCTTTGTATTAACCAGCCAGAATGACTTGTACGGGACCAGATCATAATCCCCTGTTTTCGGGTTATATACATCATAGTTACCGCTACGATCCTGGTAAATAATGTAAATGCCTGCCCCTGTGTTTTTATTTATGCTTATTGACGTTGTGGCTGTAAATTTGTGCCTCAGATTATCCAGCGCATATTTCGATTCAAAATGGCCTGTTGATTTTCTAATGCCTGCATGTGAGTATGATAAATTTAATTCTTCTACAAAAAAATTCGCAGACAAAATATTATTCAGGTGTAACATAACAGATATATCTATGCCGTCAACAGTTATATTGGCAATATTTTCCGCGTGCCACAGTGTGTCGGTTCCCAGCACCCAGTCAATGATATCATTGCCAATCCGATGATAATAAGATAATTGTCCGCTTATTTCAGGGAGCGCCAGTTTAAATCCCCCTTCCGCGGATGTGGCCTTTTCGGGTTTAAGATTAATGTTCCCGTATGTGTCGGGTGATTCATAGAACATGTCTGTGAATGAAGGCAGGCGCAAGGTTCTGTTTACAGAACCGTATACTTTAAGATCATTTAAGATACTGTAGCTTATATCTATGCCGGGGTATAGTCTTAACCTGTTTCTGAAGGTCGAATTCCAGTTTATCATTAACCCGCCTGAAAAACAAAACTTGCCAAGATATATATCCTGTTCAGTGAAAAATCCCAGGTTTGATCTTATGTAACTCTTATCCAGCAATATATCTTTTTCTCCGGGCAGCTTAACAGGAACTGACATTTCCAGTCCCCTGTTATTACTGAAAATATTCTCTGTCCTGAACTCAAATCCCACAGCGGTCTTTCCGAGCTTTGTCTTTGCAACGGCATTCATATTTGCCCCGAATATATCCGTGAGGTTGTAAGCATTAAAGGTGCCGAAAGTGTCCATAACCATTGAATAATGGTCATTAAGCCTGCGCCAGTATATGAGGGGAGATATACTTATTTTATCCCCTGTGGCTGCTTTTACTGAAATAAATGTGGTTTTTATCTTCTCATATTGTTCGGGATACTTGCTCGAGTAAAAGCTGTTGGCCCCGAAATTTTTATAGTCATAACCTGCCTGGTAGCTAAAGCTGGTGTTTTCTGCATCCAGCCCTCCCTGATAGAATATATTGTATCTGTCAAATTCGGTATATTCGATATATCCGTTTGATCCTGTTCTTGACAGTGACAGGTAGTTGCTGCTTGTTTTTGTATGAAGTGTCGCCGAGGTACTGAGTTTTGAAAATCCATTTTCACCTGCGCTGGCACTGAAGTTTAAGTTGTTGTCAGGCCGGGTGGCTGTAACAATGTTTATTGCACCTGCAAACGCATTGGCGCCAAGCACCCTCGCAGCAGGTCCGTTTAATATTTCAACACGCTCTATGCTCTCGGCATCAAGGGGGAGGTTAAGATTAAAATGGCCCGTATGGGGATCTGAAATGTTTATTCCGTTAAGAAGTATCAATACCTGGTCAAAGGAGCTGCCCCTGATATTAAGGTCGGCCTGCACTCCGAACATCCCTCTCTGTCGTATATCAACACCTGTAATATATTCAAGCAAATCCTGTATGCTCTGCACAGGCGCGCGTTTAATTTCCTCCTTCGTAATTACTGTGACAATACGTGATACTTCCGAATAAAGAGCCGGACTCCTTTGTCCGATTACTTCAATCTCGTCCAGGTCAATCTTTTTGTTTATCCTTATTGTATCGGCGCAGGAGGCAATAATTTCAAACTTTACAAGTATGGAATAAGTTGTTAACAGGACACAAATCTTGATTGTCTTTTTAAGGCTGTTCAGAACGGCATATTTTTTTCTTGACCAGTGTTTAAAAAATATCCCTGTAACAATATTCCCGTAACCGGAGATTTTTACATTATTAATCATTATTGCCAGTAAAAAGGCCACTAATATAATAATTTATCCCGGATAATTTATATTAACAGAAACCTGTATCGCGACGGGACGTTTAAACCGAATTTATACATATGCAAACGGACAGTAAAAGCATACAATTACTGAAATTTAAAATACTGATTATTAAGTCTTAGTTATTTGTTACTTGAAGTTATTATAAATAATCCTGTCACACACACTTGCTAACGGTTATCAGTATTACAAAAACAGGTATAACCTTCAGTTTTTTAGATATAACAAATGTTCTGTGATTCAAATTATAGAATAAAAAAATTTGATATATAAAATAATTTATTATTTTTGCCTTAAATCGTAAAACTAATTTAATTCATTAAAAATCTAAGAACATGAAAAAGTTAAGTTTTTTGTTAGTTGCCCTTGCATTATTTTGTTTTATATCTTTAAATTCTTGCAAACAGAAAGCCGGTGAGGCTGAAGAAGCTCCTGAAGAAGTGGTAGAAGAATCTACTGAAAAAGCAGAAGCACCAGCCGATACTTTAGCTGAGGAAGCTGAAGAAGCCCCCGAAGAAGTTATGGAATAAACCAACCTGAAAGAACTTAAAAGGACTTTAAGCAGGAATAAAATCCTGCTTTTTATTTTATTGTATATTTTCTCAGGATACTTTATCCTGAAATATATTTTGTATATATACTAATTAAGACTACACCTACTTAGGACAATAAAGAACCACCCTTTGCGGTGGTTATTTTTTTGCCTTTTCAGAAAGCCCTTCTGTAAAAGTATACCCTGTTTAAAATTGAAATTGGTAATAATTTTTTTATGTTTGCAGCTGACCTTTATTATTAATTAAAACCAGTGGTATGCCAAGTTTTGTTATAAATGAAAAATGTGACGGATGCAAGGCACTTGACAAGACAGCCTGCCAGTATATTTGTCCGAATGATCTTATGGTCCTTGACAGGGTAACAAATAAGGCTTTCAACAGGGCGGTGGAAATGTGCTGGGAGTGTTACAGCTGTGTGAAGATCTGTCCCAACCAGGCTATTGAAGTACGCGGCTATGCCGATTTTATGCCTATGGGTGCTGCAGTGCAGCCAATGCGGGGCACAGATACTATTCTATGGTCCGTAAGATTCAGAAATAATGAAACGAAAAGGTTTAAGTTTCCTGTCAGGACAATTCCTGAAGGGACTCTCGAGCCTGATGCCGGCTACACAACCGGTACGGATGATGTTAACAGTCCCCTTTTACGCACTGAACCGGGTTCTCTCGGACTGCCAGGGCTGCCGGCCCCGGATAATTTAAAACCCGTAAACAGAAAGCCATGAAGATGAATATAAAGGATTTTAAGACTGTTGAGGTAACAACCGATCTGCTGATTCTTGGCGGAGGCATGGCAGCTTGCGGGGCAGCCTATGAAGCAGCTTTCTGGGCCAGGAAAAAGAAAATGAAGGTGACCCTTGTTGATAAGGCAGCAATTGAAAGGAGCGGAGCCGTGGCTATGGGACTGTCAGCTATAAATCTGTACATGGGACTGAAAGACAGAAAAAATACCATCGAAGATTATGTCCGCTATGTGAAGAATGATCTTATGGGTATAGCCAGGGACGACCTTGTGGCCAACATTGCCCGCCATGTTGATTCGTCAGTGCATCTCTTTGAGAAATGGGGATTGCCGATATGGAAAGACAGGGAGGGTGGTTATATCAGGGAAGGGCGCTGGCAGATTATGATCCACGGCGAATCTTATAAGAATATAGTTGCCGAGGCAGCAAAAAAAGCCCTGGCGGAGCTGGGGGAAAACGGGGAATACTATGAGAGGATATTTATAGCGGAACCTGTTATCATTGATAATCAGTGTGTAGGAGCAGCCGGATTCAGCATACGTGAAAACAAGGTATATATTTTCAAGGCCAGGGCGGTACTCGCGGCAATGGGCGGTGCTGTTCATATTTTCAGGCCACGCTCGGTAGGAGAAGGTCTGGGCAGGTCGTGGTACCCCCCTTTTAATTCAGGCTCAAGTGCATATTTTACTATAAGGTCCGGTGCCGAAATGACATCCCAGGAGGTGAGGTTTGTGCCGGTAAGGTTTAAAGACGCCTATGGTCCGGTTGGAGCATGGTTCCTTTTATTCAAATCAACGGCAACAAACGCCCTGGGTGAGGACTATATGAAAAAACATGCAGGGGAATTGAAGAAGTGGGCCCCTTATGGTACGTCAAATCCCGTGCCTGCCAACCTGAGAAATTATCTCATGATGATTGAACTTGAAAAGGGCAACGGACCCATTTACATGAAGACTGATGAGGCGATAAAGAACCTGATGGAAAGCCATACAGACAGGACGGCCGCAGCAAAGAAAATGAAAGAACTGGAGTCCGA
The DNA here is from genome assembly GCA_964534745.1 of uncultured Bacteroidales bacterium. Lineage (GTDB taxonomy): Bacteria > Bacteroidota > Bacteroidia > Bacteroidales > UBA10428. Next base: position 36,751 of record CAZHQW010000017.1, on the reverse strand, counting down.
AGCATGGGAAGATTTTCTGGACATGACAGTAAGCCAGGCCCTGCTCTGGGCATCAACCAATGTTGAGCCCGAAAAGAGGAAGTCGGAAATAGCAGCATGTGAGCCCTATTTTATAAGCTCTCATTCGGGTGCTTCCGGCGCCTGGGTCAGCGGCCCCCGTGATATCCTCCCAGGGAAGTACCACTGGGCTAATGAGAATATGACCACTGTCAGAGGGCTGTTTGCTGCCGGTGATGCTTCAGGGGCCTCAAGCCATAAATTTTCATCGGGCTCATTTACCGAAGGCAGGATAGCTGCCAAAGCTGCGATAGCTTATTGTGCTGACAACAGCTTCAGGGATGCCATTGATAAAGATAAGATACATGAGCTGCGGAATGCAATACTGCAACCGTTACTTACTTATTCCAGAAATGCTGACTATGCAAATGACAGGGATGTGAATCCTTATTTTATCAAGCCCAGGATGTTTATGTTCAGGCTCCAGAAAATTATGGATGAATATGCGGGAGGGACAGGCACGGCATTCAAGACCTCAAGGGCCCTGCTGGAAAAAGGACTGGAGTTCCTCCAGTATATGCATGAAGATTCGGTTAAGCTTGCTGCCTCCGACCTGAATGAATTGATGCGGTGCTGGGAAAACATTCACAGGCTGTGGCAGGCCGAAGCACATATCAGATCTGTGCTTTTCAGGGAAGAAACCCGCTGGCCCGGATATTATATAAGGACTGACTTTCCTGAAATGAAGAAAGAGTGGAAGTGCTTTTGCAATTGCAGGTGGGACACAGAAAAGAGGGAATGGGAGATGATGAAGAAGGAGATAGTTGAGCTTACCTGACATTGGATAAAGGCATATAAAAAATAAAGATATCTATGGCAGATAAACCAATACTGGTAATAGGAGGAGGAATTAGCGGAATAACTGCTGCCATTGAAATTGCAGAAGTAGGAAGGAAAGTGATATTGATTGAAAAACTGCCCTACCTTGGCGGCAATGTTATAAAGATGAACAATTACTTTCCCAAATTATGTCCGCCGGCATGCGGACTTGAGATAAACTTCAGAAGAATAAGGCAGAACAATAATATTACTGTTTATACATCGACAACAGTGACCGGCATAGCGGGGAGCAAGGGTGATTTTGTAATCCGGGCAAGAAGCGACCCCGCTTATATAAATGCAAACTGTACGGCCTGCGGCGAATGTGCAGAAGTGTGCCCCGAGGAAAGGCCAAATGAGTTTAACTACCGCTTTGACAAAACAAAGGCGGTATACCTATCACACGAAATGGCTTATCCCTTCAGGTATAGTATTGATGATAAATATTGTCGGAAGGAGGAATGTAAGAAATGCGTTGACGTATGCAGATATGCCGCTATTGAACTGGCAGCCGAAGAGAAATATTTTACGCTCCATGCTTCATCAGTAATCATTGCCACTGGCTGGAAGCCCTATGATATGCATAATGTGGAAAACCTGCATTTTGGCGAATATAAAAATGTAGTTAATAATGTGGAACTTGAGAGGCTGCTGGCGGAAAACGGACCTGACAGGGGCAGATTATTAAGGCCGTCAGATAAAAAAGTACCTCAATCGGTGGCCTTTGTCCAGTGTGCGGGCTCACGTGATGAGAATCATCTGCAGTATTGTTCTGCAGTATGCTGTTCCGCATCATTAAAACATGCGCTTACAATAGCTGACAGGCATCCGCAGGTCAGCATCAGTATTTTTTATATCGATATAAGGGTAAGCGGCAGAAATGAAGATTTCCTGTCCCGGGTGGAGAAATATGAAAATATAGGGCTTATTAAAGGCAAGGCCGCCAAAATAGAAGAGAACAGCAAATCAAAAAACCTGGTAGTTGAGGCTGAGGATATTTTATCTGAAAGGAAGATAAAAAAGGAATTTGAGCTTGTTGTCCTTGCAGGTGGAATTAAACCATCGGAAAATCCTTTGCAGGAAGGGGTAAAGGATGATTACGGATTTATTATGGAGGATTCCCTGCCAGCAGGCATTATAGCTGCTGCATGCTCAAAAAGACCCATGGATGTCAGCTCATCGCTGAAGGATGCAACAGGAGCTGCCCTCAGGGCTCTTCAATGAATAGTAAATTATAAATAAGTTGGATATAAAACTGGGACTATATATTTGTGAAGGATGCCAGATAACTGATAACATTGATGTGCAGGGTCTGGCAGATCTGGCAGGAGATGAATATAATATAGGTATTTGCAGGAAACACCCTGTACTATGTTCAGCGGAAGGGGTAAAGCTAATAAATAAGGATATAGGGAAGGAGAACCTTGGTGGAGTTATTATTGCAGCATGTTCTCCAAGGTATAACACATCGGCATTCAGTTTTCCGCCCGGCGTTATTAATGAGAGGGTGAACCTGAGGGAGCAGGTCGCATGGATAGGCAGCAGGGCAAGTGAAGATTTGCAGATGCTTGCTGAGGATTATATACGCATGGGCATAGTCAGGGCTCTCAATATATGCATGCAGCAGCCCTATGTGCTCCACAGCCAGGAACGTAGTATTCTTATTGTAGGAGGAGGAATAACAGGTATTACGGCTGCGATAGAAGGAGCAAAAGCAGGTTATAGCATGATACTGGTTGAGAAAGAGCAGTCCCTCGGCGGCTGGGCAGCTAATCTTTATAGGCAGTTGCCGGTGAGGGCTCCCTTTAAACACTGCGGTGTGCCCCTTGTTGCTGGCAAGATAAAGGAGATTGAAGAGCTTGACAATATAAAGGTAATAACATCTGCAAGCATAAAAGAAATATCGGGTGAGCCGGGAAGGTTTAACGTTGTTGTCTCGGCCCCTGATAAGGAACATAAACTGACCGTGGCTTCAATAATTGCGGCTTTGGGCTGGCATCCCTATGATGCACGTAAGCTGGCTGAATACGGTTATGGCAGGTACAAGGATGTTATTACCAATGTGGAGCTTGAAGAGATGGCAAAAGCTCAGAACATAGCCAGGCCTTCTGATAAAAGAATTCCTGAAAGTGTCCTGTTCATACAGTGTGCAGGCTCACGAACCAGCGAGCACCTGCCATACTGTTCTTCCTATTGCTGTGGCACAACATTGAAACAGGCAACATACATCAGGGATGCCAGCAAAGACTCCTTGGTATATATTATATATAAGGATATCAGAACACCCGGCCACTATGAAAATTTTTACAAAGAAGTACAGAAGGATGAAAATATATTCATGACCAAAGGCGAAGTTGGCAGAGTGAGCAGGAAGAACGGCAAGCTGATTGTAAAGGTGCGCAACACACTGCTCGGCGAGGATATTAACGTGGCTGTGGATATGGTTGTCCTTGCTACGGGCATGACCCCTGCACAAAGCGGCGATTTAAATTTAAAATACAGGCTGGGGGTGGGTCTGCCTCAGATCAAGTATGATTTTCCCGACTCGCATTTTATCTGTTTTCCTTATGAGACAAGACGAACCGGCATTTATGCAGCAGGATCGTTTCGTGCGCCAATGGATATTACAGGGTGCATGGAAGATGCTATGGGGGCGACGTTAAAGGCTATACAATGCCTTGAAACAGTTGTCAGGGGTGAGGCCGTTCATCCCCGCTCAGGTGACAGGTCCTTCCCTGAGTTATATCTCGACAGGTGCACCGACTGCAAACGCTGTACCGAGGAATGTCCATTCGGAGCCTATGATGAGAATGAGCGTGGCACCCCGCTGCTTAATATAAACAGATGCAGGCGCTGTGCCCTGTGCATGGGCTCATGTCCCGAAAGGGTAATAAATTTCGGAGACTACTCAATTAATATTGTTTCCGCCATGATCAAATCAGTTCATGTTCCGGCAGAAGATACAGAAAAACCGCGAATACTGGCCTTTGTCTGTGAGAATGATGCCTATCCCGCATTTGATATGGCGGGTTATAACCGGCTCGAATACAGCACTTTCATAAGGATAATACCGGTCAGGTGCCTGGGCTCGGTAAACACTGTATGGATATATGATGCCCTGGCAAGCGGATTTGACGGCATACTGCAGATAGGTTGTAAGCCGGGGGATAATTACCAGTGCCACTACATGCACGGAAGCGAGCTTAATGACACACGGTCGGCCAATTTGCAGAAGACACTTTCAGGAATGATGATTAAGCCTGAAAGAATAAGAACTGAATTTCTGGAGATTAGCGATTATTATAAAATACCTGCATTAATAAACAGTTATGTTGATACCATTAAAAAAATGGGTCCGAGTCCGTTTAAAGGTCTGTAATTAGTTAATTAATAGAATATATATAACAGTAAAATTTTAGATTATGATAGTCACTTTTGTTCATGTCTGGGTTAAAGAGAACTATATCGAGGATTTTATAAAAGCCTCTGTGGAAAATCATAATGAGTCAGTCAGGGAACCGGGAAATCTCAGGTTTGACCTGCTGCAGGATGCTGCCGATGAATCCAAGTTTGTACTGTATGAGGCATATGAATCGGAGGAAGCAGCAGCAGCACATAAGAGCACTGCTCATTACCTGAAATGGAGAGAAACCGTTGCCGGCTGGATGGCCAGACCCCGCGAAGGGATTAAACATAAGATATTGTGTCCCTTAGATAAGACAAGATGGTAAATCCATTCAGGTTTTCCGGCGTACCGCGCATAGTCTTCGGACCGGGCTCCCTTGGAGAGCTGCCTGCCGTTATTAAGACATATGGCAGTCCGGTTTTGCTTATTACAGGCGCTTCATCTTTCGAAACGGGTGAAAAGGGGCAGGCGTTCTTTAAAAGGCTTGAAAAAGAAAACCTCACCATTTTCAGGTCCCGGATAAAGGGTGAGCCTTCGCCCTCAGCTGTTGACGCGATAACTGAAAAATATTACGGAAAGAATATCAGGGTCGTGGTGGCCATTGGAGGGGGAAGCGCCATGGATGCGGGCAAGGCTGTTGCTGCAATGCTCATTACAGGCGGGAAGGTCAGGGATTATCTCGAAGGGGTTGGCAACAGGAAACCTTCGGGATTGAAGGTCCCTTTTATTGCTGTACCGACAACATCGGGCACAGGAAGCGAAGGGACGAACAATGCTGTAATATCGGAGACAGGAAAAGACGGATTTAAAAAATCACTGCGTCATGCCAGTTATGTACCCGACTATGCAATAGTAGATCCTGAACTGGCATTAAGCTGCAGTCCTGAAATTACTGCAGCAAGTGGCATGGACGCCTTTTCGCAGCTTCTTGAATCTTATCTGTCAGTTAAAGCCAGTGTATTTACGGACTCACTGGCAGCTGATGCCCTGCGATGTATTAGCATGTGCCTGCTTGAGGCCTATGAGAACGGCAACAGCCTTAGGGCACGAACAGGCATGTCTTATGCGGCAATGGTATCCGGAATTACTCTTTCAAATGCCGGTCTCGGACTGGTGCATGGCTTTGCCTCTGTGATGGGCGGATTTTTTGAGATACCTCACGGAATAGTATGCGGAACATTAATGGGCGCTGTTAACAGAAAAAATTTTGAGAAACTGTGTGCTGCTGATAAAAGCAATGCTGCCTTTGCCAGGTATGTTAATGCCGGTAAGATATTTATCAATGACAGTAATAAAAGTGATGAATATTATGCAGGGAAATTTATTGATCGTATAGATGAGCTGACAGAGGCATTGAAGCTGCCCCGGCTCGGAAAATTCGGGATTACCGCCAGGCACGTTGATAAAATAGTCGGTTCCGCAAGCCTTAAAGACAATCCGGTAGCACTTGACAGCGAAGATATGCGAAAGATACTTTTAAGCAGAATTTAATAATTGAAACGTAAAATGAACTAAATTTGCTTATAAGTCGTTTAATGTTTGTGAACTAATGTAAACTTAAAATGTCAAGAAAGCCGGTCCTTATATGTGCGGTTATTGCGTTGTTTAGTACATCTGCCTTTTCACAGGCAAAAATAGGAATAAGGGGAGGCCTCAACTTTAATCTGCCCCGCGATTACACATTTTCACAGTCCGGTTACAACTACGAGCTTACAATACAAAATACCTTGCGGACAGGATTTCATTTCGGACTTGTATCACAGGTTAAACTGTTCGGCGTTTTGATCAGGCCTGAGATATTATTCACTTCCGTCAATAATGATATTCAATATAAGGAGACAATGACAGGTGAGATTCACCTGGTTAACCAGGAATTTGACAGGCTTGACATACCGGTTATGGCACTACTCAGGATCAAATCCTTCAGGCTGGGGTTCGGACCCGTTGGCAGCATCTTATTGAAGGAAAAATCAATAATATTTGATGAAATCGGATATGAGCAGAAGTATAATATAGCTTCCCTGGGCTACCAGGGCGGACTGGGATTTGAAATCGCGAAGCTGATTTTTGATGTTAAATATGAGGGTAGCCTTAGCAGGTTTGGTGACGGAATAGAGATAGAGGATAACACATTCGGATATAATCCCAGGTCAAGCCAGCTCATTGTAAGTATGGGTATATTTTTTTAATATGTGCTATACAATAGAAATAAATCTTACGAAGGAACAAATAGAAAAGAGGTTTCAGGCAGAGTTTAGGGACCGCTCCGATTTTGAACCTAAACAAAGGATTTCAGCTTTCACGCTGCCCGAGCTGCCGGTAATATGCTCCGGTTCGGAAGATGAAATTAAGCTATTTATATGGGGATTAATACCTTTCTGGGTAAAGAGTGCGGAAGATGCCAGGTCTATAAGGACAAAGACTTTTAACGCCAGGGCTGAGACAATCGCCGAGAAAGCATCATTCAGAAATTCATTCAGGAGCAAAAGGTGCCTGGTGCTGGCAGACGGTTTTTACGAATGGCATACTGACGGCAAAGTTAAGACCCCATACTTTATTAATTTGAAGGACAGGAATCCCTTTGCCCTGGCAGGGTTATACGACACCTGGCTTAACAGTGATACGGGGGAATATATAAATACATTTACGGTTGTGACAACAAGAGCCAATCCCTTGCTTGAAAAAATACATAATATCAAGAAGAGGATGCCCGTCATTTTACCTCCAGGCGATGAGCGGCAATGGTTAGATACAACGTTGCCTGTGACAGATATTCAAAGACTGTTTATACCCTTTGATGAAAATCTGATGAGCGCAATGAAGGTTGGCAAATCTTAATGCAACGGATTTATTTATCCCTGGTCCCGTTGTTCAGCAGTAATATTTCATTTACAATTATCTCTGTTATATATTTTGTGGTGCCTTCCCTGTCATCATAGGAACGATGCGTAAGACGTCCCTCGATTGCCACTTCCCGGCCTTTTTTCAGGAATCTTTCAGCTATTGAAGCATTTGTATCCCATGCAACAATGTTGTGCCACTGGGTAGAAGTAATCTTCTCTCCTTCGGCGTTCTTGTATGAGTCATTTGTGGCAATAGAGAACCGGGCGACTTTTTTGCCGTTGTCCAGTTCCTTTATTTCAGGATCATTACCCAAATTGCCTATTAACTGTACCCTGTTTCTTAAATTTATCATGATTATAAAATTTTAGGATTAATAATAATGGTAATTGTGATTGTAAGAATTTATAGCCACTTTACAAAAAGAAAGGACCGGAAAACAGATGAATGGCTGTAATTCGTCAGCAAGTGGCGTTTTATTTACTGCCGGTAATTTTAGAGGTGAAACTGTGACTTTAGTTTTTCTGTAACTATATGTCCGTCAAACAGGTGGATCACCCTTTGGGCATGCTCTGCATTAATTGGGGAGTGGGTAACCATTACTATTGTCGTGCCTTCATTATTAAGCTCTTCAAGAAGCCGCATGACCTCTTCACCATTTTTGGAATCAAGATTCCCTGTCGGCTCATCTGCCAGAATAAGTCCGGGTTTTGCCACTACGGCCCGGGCTACCGCCACCCTTTGTTGCTGGCCGCCAGACAGCTGCTGTGGAAAGTGGCTCCTTCTGTGGCTTATCTGCATACGTTCCATCACCACATTTACCATCTTCTGCCTTGCTGAAGATCTTATTCCCAGGTATAGCAAGGGAAGCTCAATATTTTCATAAACATTCAGTTCATCAATAAGATTGAAACTTTGAAACACAAATCCTATCTTGCCCTTGCGAAGACTTGTCCTTTGCCTCTCCTTTAATTTCGATACTTCCCTGTTTTGGAAATGATACTGCCCGCTGGTGGGGTTATCAAGTAATCCCAGGATATTTAAAAGGGTTGATTTGCCGCAGCCCGAGGGCCCCATAATTGCCACAAATTCCTTATCGGCAATTTCAAGATTGACCTTGTTAAGCGCCGTTGTTTCTACCTCCTCGGTCCTGAATATTTTTGTTAAATCCTTTGTTTTAATCATTGCTGAAATACTTAATCTGTCAGTACCACTTCTTAATTGTACTTAGCAAATATATATTATATATCTCTATAAAACAGAAGAACCGCATATTATTTGTCAATATGCGGTTCTTCAGGCAAGATATGTTTATTCTCTCAGGGTTTGTTCACATCAATCAGCTCTTCTTTCCGGCCGGGCCGGCATATTTGCTGCCAAAGGCCAGTACGGGGATAAAAATTACAGGCAGCAAGATAATGCCTATGGTAAATCCTTCACCTTTGCCAAAGCTTTTTGACAGCAGATTATAACTCCAGATAACCCATATAATGTTAATTATAGGTAGTATACAGAGTATAAGCCACCACCATGGTTTTCCGATAACCCGGAAGAAAACAATAGCATTGTAGATGGGTATAAGAATTGCCCAGCCGGGCTGCCCGGCCTTGGCAAAAATTACCCACATAGATACTAAAAGCAGAATGCCTACTGCTAAAGATATTATTGCAGGTATTGCAGCTAATGCCATAATAATAGTTTTTAAGTATAAATTAATTTATGTTTTATAAAAATCAGATAATTTGATTAATGCGGAAAGTCACTATAGAGTCGGATCTCTATTGTTTTTCATATTTACTATACTTACAGATATTGATACTATAAGCTAGCAGCAATTCTTATATAAAATTAAACATTTTATCCATTTAATCAATAATTATCAGGAAATAATAAATTTTTGCAGGGTGATACCGGTGGTTCTAAAAGTACTTTTTTAATACTTCCATAAGTTCCTCCATCCTGAAGGGCTTTGTCAGAACATCGTCGCAGCCTGCGGCAATTGCTTCCTCCAGCTCATGGGGCGTTCTGCCGGCAGTCTGCGCTATAATAGGGATACTGCTATTATGTTTTTTTATTTCACCTGTAACGGATCTGCCGTTTATATCAGGGAGCTTAATATCCATCAGCACAAGGTCAATGTCTGTATTATCCTTATAAAGCGCCAGGGCTTCCTTTCCGCTTTTGGCCCTCATTATTTCACAGCTTGTCAGTTTGAAAATCTGGTTTAGCAGTATATAGCTCATATCATCGTCTTCGACAATAAGAATCTTTTTACCTTCCAGGTTAAGAACGCTCATTTTTGCAAATAACTTAAAATTTCTAAAACCGTAAAAGTAGAAAAATCAGTTTTATAAATTATTTAAAATGAGGTTTTTTTATTAAAATATTTTATATTTTCAATAATTATTTTTATATCGCCCATGGATTTAATGTTTGTCCCATATACTTCATTATTAATGAGTTAAAATAGACATCATGTTATTGAAAATCAAAGAATTCCTTGAAAAAGGAATATGGAAAATCCGGTTAAAGGGCAAACCTTCCGGTAAAATTTTCTTTATAAAGCAATTACGGATAATATTAATTGCAGTCAGGGGATTTACAGAGGACAAGGTCCAGTTAAGGGCATCAGCCCTAACATTTTATACCCTGCTATCGGTTGTCCCCGTACTGGCAATGATATTCGGTATTGCCAAGGGATTTGGATTTGAAGAACATCTTAAAACGGTATTGCAGGAAAAGCTTGCCGAGCACAAGGAAATACTCGGTGAAATAATAACATTCGCTGACCGGGCACTTAAGAATGTGAAGGGCGGATTTATAGCGGGTACCGGACTGGTAGTATTAATCTGGTCGGTAATGAAGGTCCTGGGCAATATTGAAAACGCATTTAATAACATATGGCAGATAAAAAAGTCCCGGGGATTCTCCAGGAAGTTCAGTGACTACCTGTCCCTTGTCGTTGTCGCTCCCATACTGGTCTTTGTGTCGAGCGGATTTACCATTACACAGGACAATAGTTTTATACAGGGTAATCTGTTGCTATACCTGGGTCCTTTATTCAAGTTCCTTGTGTGGGTACTTTCATTTACACTTATTTGGTTTGTGTTTACCTTATTATATATTATACTTCCAAATACAAAGGTTAATTTTAGACCTGCGTTTGCAGGGGGAGTGATTGCAGGTTCGATGTTCCAGGTACTGCAGTGGGCATATGTTAATTTCCAGTCGCTCCTTTCGGGATACGGGGCAATATACGGTAGTTTTGCCGCTCTCCCCTTATTTCTAATGTGGATGCAGTTCAGCTGGCTGATAATGCTGTTTGGTGCAGAGATAGCATTCGCATACCAGAATGTCGATAATTATGAGCATGAAGCGGATGTCATGAATATAAGCACGCATTTTAAACGTTTATTATCATTGCTGATAGCACATCAGATAATAAAGAACTTTGCAAACGGACTGCCTCCGATGATGGCTGGTGAAATTTCACATAAGCTTGATATTCCCATAAGGCTCGTAAGGGAAATAATATATGAATTGCTTGAAGCAAAAATTTTGTCCGAGACAATAACAAAAAACGTCAAGGAGATGGCGTACCAGCCGGCCCAGGATCCCAGCCGCCTTACAATAAGATATGTAATGCAGAGCCTTGATAAAAGAGGGATAGACTCTATTCCCGTTGATCGCTCCAGTGAGCTGCAAAGCATCTCGGGCATACTAAGCTCATTTGAGAATGAACTGGAGAAATCCCCCGGGAATGTATTATTGAAAGACCTGTAGTTAATGTTAATTTGATATTCTGATAAAATATTTCTAATATTGCAACTCGGTAAACAGGGTATGAAAACAATTATTGCACATATATGGCATGCAGGTTATCTTATAGTCGGTCTATGAGTAGCTGCGGTATGTGCAAAATCAAAATATTATTTTAAAAGGTTTGCAGCGTCTGCAGGCCTTTTTTTTATTTAAAATGTTTGCTATGGACAAATTGAAAATTACCATCCAAAAGGAAGGAAGATTAAATGAGAAATCCCTGAAGCTTATCGAAGATTGCGGCATTTTATTGACACAGGAGGGCCGCAGGCGGCTTGTGTCAGTGGGACAGAACTTTCCCCTGGAAGTGTTATATGTGCGTGATGACGATATTCCCCGCTATGTATATGACGGGGTCGCAGATATTGGTATAGTGGGTGAAAATACAGTGCTTGAAAAGGGCAGGGATGTTAAAATAATAGAGAGGCTCGGATTCGCCAGATGCAGGCTGTCGCTTGCCATACCCCAGTCAGTTAAATATACGGGCAGGAATTTTTTTAACGGCAAAAAGATTGCCACTTCATTCCCTGTCATCCTGAAGAAATATCTTGACGAGAACAACATTGAGGCTGATATACATGAAATAAGCGGTTCCGTAGAAATAGCTCCCGGGATCGGACTGGCAGATTCTATTTTTGACATAGTGAGTTCGGGAAGCACACTTATTAGTAACAGGCTTAAAGAAGTGGAAGTGGTGTGCCATTCCGAAGCTGTGATAATTGCTGCTACATCCCTGGCTAAGGGCAAGAAAAAAATTTTGGACGATCTGCTGTTCAGGATTCGGTCGGTTCAGCGGTCACGAAATTATAAGTATATACTGCTTAATGCCCCTGATGATAAGATAGACAAGATAGTGAAGCTTTTACCGGGAATGAAGAGTCCGACCATTATCCCCCTGTATGAAAAAGGCTGGAGCTCCCTGCATTCGGTGATAAGTGAAAATGAATTCTGGGAGGTGATTGGCAAATTAAAGGAGCATGGCGCTCAGGGCATACTTGTGACATCAATTGACAAGATGATAATTTAAATTAAAATATGAAGGTCAGTAATTTTTTTCAGTTTATAATCCCGGCCCTCATCTGGGGTACCACATGGTATGCCATCAAGTTCCAGCTGGGCGTTGTCAACCCTCTGTTATCGGTGGCATTCAGGTTTGCCGCTGCCGGAATAATATTGCTGGTTGCCTGCTATATATTCGGATTAAACCTCAGGTTCCCGCTGAGAAGCCACTTTTTTATGCTTCTTCAGGGACTGCTCCTTTTCAGCACGAACTACTGGCTGGTATATATTGCAGAGCAGCACCTGACTAGCGGACTGGTAGCCATAGTGTTCTCACTTATAATTTTTATGAATACTTTCTTTAATTCCGTAATTCTTAAAGGCGCAGTAAGGAAAGAAGTTATAATAGGGGGTGTACTGGGTGTCACAGGCACTTTGCTTATATTCAGGAATGAACTTAAAGTGTTCAGCTTGTCCGATAAGAGTTTCTATGCATTGATAATAAGCGTGGTATCCGTTGTCCTGGCATCATTGGGCAATATAACATCGGCCTTTAACCAGAAGCATAAGCTGCCTGTTATACAGACCAATGCATTCAGCATGACATATGGCGCTGTATATACCTTTATTGTTGCTCTGATAGCAGGAACAGAGCTGAAGTTTGAAGTGTCAGCTCCATATATAATCTCTCTTCTTTACCTGGCTGTGTTAGGTTCTATTGTAGCTTTCACCTTCTATCTGAAACTGATAGGGAACATCGGACCTGACAGGGCCTCATATATTATTTTGACAGTGCCTGTTATAGCCGTTATTGTCTCAGTTATTTTCGAAGATTATCATCCGGGGAAATCTGCGGTTCTGGGAATACTGCTGTTGATTTCAGGCAACTTTCTCGCAATGAATAAAAAAATTAATTTAAATAAAATTATAAAATGGAAGTAATAAGATATCCTGACCCGCGAACATGGGCCGACATATTGAAACGTCCTGTCTATGATAACAGGCAGGTCAATGACACAGTGAAGGGTATATTGGCCGACATAAGGGGGAATGGGGACAAGGCGCTGGAAAGATACTCATTGAAGTATGACGGTGTTAAGCTTGAGAGCTTCATTGTGACAAGGGAGGAGATGCTCAGGTCTGAAGAAGATGTCAGCAGTGAGCTTAAGCAGGCAATACTTCGTGCAAAAGCCAATATTGAAAAATTCCACTTATCACAAAAACAAAAGACAAGAATTATTAATGTTTCCAGGGGAGTGAAATGCTGGCAGAAAAGTGTTGCCGTGGAGAAGATCGGGATATATATACCGGGTGGCTCGGCACCGCTTTTTTCTACGGTGCTTATGCTTGGCATACCGGCAAAAATTGCAGGATGCAAAGATATTATCATGTGTACCCCTCCTGATAAAAAAGGTACAGTAAATCCGGTAATTTTGTATTGTGCCGGACTGGTGGGAGTGACGGCTGTCTTTAAGGTTGGCGGTGCGCAGGCCATAGGGGCCATGGCCTACGGGACAGAAACAGTACCCCCGGTCTATAAGATATTCGGACCTGGGAACCAGTATGTTACAGCAGCAAAGCAGCTTGTGACAATGGACGGACTGGCAATAGACCTTCCCGCCGGACCCTCTGAGGTTGCAGTTATTGCCGATGACACTTGCTGCCCGGAATTTGTGGCTTCCGACCTGCTGTCGCAGGCAGAGCACAATCCCGATAGCCAGGTTATGCTGGCAACCACCGAAGAAGAAATTATTACAAAGGTAAGCGAAGAAATACTAAAGCAGATTTCTGATCTTCCAAAAAAAGATTTCGCAAAGCAATCACTGGAAAACAGCAGGATTCTTCTGATGAAAGACATGTCAGAAATTATTGATATTATTAATTCGTATGCTCCCGAACACCTTATAATCTCTGCGCGTGATGCCGGCCATATAGCCGGACAGATAATCAATGCAGGTTCTGTTTTTATAGGTAATTACACTCCCGAGAGTGCAGGAGACTATATGTCGGGCACTAATCATACCCTTCCGACTAACGGCTGTGCAAAAGCATATAACGGCGTGAATCTTGATGCCTATGTAAAGAAAATAACTTTTCAGGAAGTGAGCAGGAAAGGATTGAAAAGTATAGGCCCGGCAATAAAAATTATGGCTGAAGCCGAAGAACTGACAGGGCATAAAAATGCCGTTGATATAAGGCTAAGAAAAATAAAAATTTAAAAAATAATGATAAATATCATCATATTATAATAACAAATATCATTAGCCTGTTGTGAACTTATATTTGATATGTTCGTAAATTTAATTAAACAAAAGCGAAGGTTTTTTTCATAGTTAAAAATAATATATGGTTTAGTTAGATTTAGGGTTAATAATTAGTGCTGATGTAAGTTTTTTCGTTTGATAGGATTTAATTAGTTTTAGGTGTTAAATAATCCCGGTTTTTCCGGGATTATTTTTTTTATGAAGTGATATATATCATCACTAATCGATAATATATATCACTATGATTCGTAAAAATTGAATTTTTTTTTATTCTATATTTGGATGGAATAAGTATTAAAACATACTTATTTAGATTTAGGGTTAGTATTTAGTACAGTCGCTAGATTTATCATTTGATAGGGTTTATTAGTTTTAGGTATTTATGAGTCCCGGTTAAAAACCGGGACTTTTTATGTGCATATTTTGGAAATGATAAATATCATCATAATTCAATGTCGAATATCACCGCTGATCTGTTAATATTTATAAATGTATATAATAAATTTACTCATTGTGACAGATATTATGTTATAGAAGACAGGCATAAGGAGGATTAATATTTGTTACATTGGCAAATTGTTCGTTTGATGAGTTTAATAATCTTCGTGAGAGAGAACCCCGGGAAAACCCCGGGGTTTTTTTATTTATCAAAATCTTATGATAAATTTGAGGAATAAATAATTTTAAGCAGGAGTGAGCCCTATGAAAATATTGGCGCTGATAATATTTTTTTTATTTAATGCGGGGATAATATCGTTATCAGGGAATAGCCCTGAGATGGATAATTATGATGTTAAATTTTACCGGCTTGACATTGAGGCCAGCGACACAACTACATTCATATCGGGTTCGGCAACAATACTCATCGAGATTACCGGTTCCCCTTCAGAGGAGCTTACCTTTGAGCTGGTTAACGATTATACTGTTGATTCTGTTCTGGCAGACGGTGAAAAAGCAGAGTTTATCCATCACGATGATGAATTAACTGTTAGTACAGGCAAAGAGTACACTATAGGCACACTGGTTAGCATACAGGTTTTTTATTCGGGCTCGGCCGATGCCGCTGATGCTAATCCGGGCATATACAATAAACTGAGTTACCAGCTTGGCAGCAATGTTACCTATACCATTTCAGAGCCTTACTATTCGAAAAAATGGTTTCCCTGCAAGCAGGTGATAACAGATAAAGCAGACTCCGTCTATGTATTTGTAACAACGGAATCGGGACTGAAGGCAGGCTCAAACGGAATCCTTACTTCAACTGTTACCCTTCCCGGAAATAAGGTCAGGCATGAATGGAAATCGCGGTATCCTATAGCCTATTACCTGATTTCCATTGCTGTGGCAGACTATTATGACTACAGCTTTTATATGGACATCAATGGATCTGGAGATTCTCTGCTCATTCAGAACTATATATACAATACCCCCGGATTTCTGGAAGAAAATAAGGTTACTATAGATAAGACTGAAGATCTGATAAACCTGTTTTCCGGGAAATACGGGCCCTATCCCTTCAGGGAAGAGAAATACGGGCATTGCATAGTGCCCATTGGCGGGGGCATGGAGCACCAGACAATGACTACGCTCGGGTTCTTTTCCTTTGAACTTGTAGCCCATGAACTGGCCCATCAGTGGTTTGGCAATAACGTTACCTGTGCTACATGGCAGGATATATGGATAAACGAGGGATTTGCCAGTTACAGCGAATACATTGCAAATGAATATTTGATCTCCCCTGACAAGGCTAAACTATGGATGTATGATGCTCACGAATATATAAAAATAGAACCGGGAGGAACAATATATATCCCTGCCGGCGATATCGGCAATCACAGGCGAATCTTCGATAACAGGCTTTCCTATAAAAAGGGAGCTGCCATAATACATATGATAAGACATGAGCTTCAGAATGATTCCCTGTTTTTTGAGGTGCTAACGGATTTCCAGTCTTCATTCAGTGGTAGCGTAGCAACGGGACTGGATTTTAAAATGCTTCTTGAAGAGAAGACGGGCAGGGACTTCACTGACTTTTTTAACCAGTGGTACTTCGGGGAAGGTTATCCTATGTTAAGTGTAAACTGGAACTATGCCAATGATACTCTTACAATAAACACTTTTCAGATCACCAGCTCCGCTGTAACACCCCTTTTCAATACTCTTGTTGAATACAGGATCAGCTCGGCCCTTGGCGATACATCAGTATTTATTAGGCAGCAGTCCAATTACGAACAGTACAAAATATATATAAACAGGAAGGTAACGGACCTGAAAGCTGATCCTGACAGATGGCTGCTGATGGATATAGATGTCCGGGATCACCTTGATCGGGAAAATAAATATGTTATTGCACCCAATCCGGTCAGAAGCAAGCTGATGATCGAGTTTAAGAGTCCCGTTGAACATTACAGGATATATATTGCAGATACGTCGGGAAGGATTATAGAGAATTTCGAGAGCAGCAGCCAGTACTACCTTCTGGATGTGGATTCCCTTTCCAGGGGTCTTTATTTTATCCTGATAAAGGAAAACGGCAATTTTTATTCTTCCAAGTTTATAAAGATATAAATATATTTGCTATCCTAATTACTAATAAAAGCAGGAATCTTGAAAATAATCAGGGACAACACCTATTTTTTTATTCCTTACATGTTAGTATTGGCTTTGTGCTCATATATCCTTGCTTCAGAATCCAGGGCAGAGATACACATATTCCTTAACAGCTACCATAACGGTGTTTTTGACCTTTTTTTCAGGCTCATTACTTTCGCAGGTAACGGATTGTTTGTTGTGCTCGTATGTACCGGACTGCTGTTAGTATCTTTCAGAAAGGCACTGTTTTTCCTTGCTACCTACGTTTCAACAGGGATTGTCGTCCAGTTGCTTAAGAGAACCGTTTTCCAGCACGCGTTAAGGCCTGTGATGTTTTTTAAGGACAGTTTTGACCTGTATCTCGTTGAGGGAGTGAAAGTTCATAGCATGTATAGCTTTCCTTCGGGCCATGCAGCTACAACATTCGGATTCTTTATCTGTATTGCACTGGTATCTAAAAACAGGCTGGTAAAGCTGGCATGTATTGTTCTGGCATGCCTGGTTGCCTATTCAAGAGTATACCTGTCACAGCACTTCCTGGCAGACATATATTTCGGGTCACTAATCGGAGTTGCCGGAGGACTGGTTTTTTATTATATCGTCTATCTGCATCCGGGACAGGGGCTTGATAATTCGCTTATATCTTTAGCAGGAAAGAATGAAAAACATAAAAGAACATAGGGTAATTCTTTATCAGCTCATGATAGTGCTTGTTGCTGCACTATTGTTTGTGCCCTTTTTGGGAAGGATTCATCTGTTTGACTGGGATGAGGTTAATTTTGCGGAATCGGCAAGGGAAATGATAGTCAGCCGCGATTACCTTAATGTGCAGATAAACTTTAAACCGTTCTGGGAAAAACCTCCCCTTTTTATTTGGATGCAGGTTATCTCAATGAAAATATTCGGCATAAACGAATTTGCTGCCCGCTTTCCCAATGCTTTATGCGGGATAGTTACCTTGCTCGTTCTGTTTAACACGGGCAGGAGGATATATGATGAGAAATTCGGACTTATATGGGTGATGGCCTGGCTGGGAAGCTTTCTTCCTTTCCTGTATTTTAAATCAGGAATTATTGATCCATGGTTTAACCTTTTTATATTCTCAGGCATTTCCTTTTTTATTTATTATACAAAAAACGGGGACAGAAAGGAGTATTGGCAACTGCTGTTATCTGCCTCGTTCATTGGAGCTGCCATACTGACCAAGGGGCCCGTGGCAATTCTGATATTTTTTTTGACAGTGGCAGTATACTGGTTATATAACGGATTTAAATTGCCGGTCAGACTCACTGACATTTTCGTTTTTACCTTCGTGCTGATACTTGTAGGCGGTTCCTGGTTTATCCTGCAGATCATAAGTGGCAACCTTGATGTTGTTGCCGGTTTCATAAGGTACCAGCTAAGGTTATTTCAGACAAAGGATGCCGGACATGGCGGCTTCTTTTTGTATCACTTTGTCATTCTTCTTGCAGGGGTATTCCCGGCATCGGTTTTTGCCATCCGGGGCTTTGTAAAGCATCCGGCCGACACTTTTTACCAGCGTGCCTTCAGAAGATGGATGATAGTCCTTTTCTGGGTGGTTCTTATATTGTTTTCAATTGTGAAGACAAAGATTGTCCATTATTCTTCCCTCTGCTATTTCCCTGTTACATACCTGGCCGCATTTGTCATCTACAAGGTTATTAACAGGGAGATAAACTATAGCAGGTGGCTCACTGTGCTGGTTATAATCCCCGGTTCTATATATGCCCTGGCAGTTATTCTATTACCATTGGCGGACAGGTACAGGCAGCAGATCATAGATTTCGCAGGGCAGTATGACCGGTTTGCTGCAGGCTGCCTGCATGCCGATGTGAGGTGGCCGGGCGCGGTCTCTGTAATTGGAATTATTCTGCTGCTGGGGGTATTGATTTTTGTGTTTTCCGTCAGGCAGAAACATTTTACCAGGGGAGTGATTGCCCTGTTTGCAACATCAACGGTATTTGTATTTCTCTGTATACTTACCATAGCGCCGCGCATAGAAAGATATGTCCAGAATGCGTTAATTGAGTTCTATAAGGACAAGAGGGGTGAGGACGCTTATTTTGAGACCCTTGGATATAAAAGTTATGCCCACTATTTTTATACACACATGAAGAAGCCCGCAAATGATATGGTATACGACAAACAATGGTTGTTGCATGGTGATATTGACAGGAAAGTTTATTTCTCAATTAAGGCAGATAAGAAAGACAGGATATTGAAAGATAACCCGCCACTATCCTTATTATACGAAAAAGACGGATTCGCCTTTTGCGAAAGAAATCCTGAAAAAACTGGCAAAGATGATAAACAATAAAATTATTACTGTTGTCCTTCCTGCATACAATGCCGAGAATACTCTCGAGCAGACTTACAGGGAAATCCCTGCCGATATTGTTGACAATGTGGTGCTTGTTGATGACTTGAGCAGCGACAAGACAATAGAAAAGGCCAGGGAGCTGGACATAAAATATATTGTTGAACATTCGGAGAACAAGGGATATGGAGCGAACCAGAAGACATGCTATAACAAGGCCCTTGAACTTGATTCCGATATTATTGTTATGCTGCACCCCGACTATCAGTACAGCCCCCGCCTTATTCATTCAATGTGCTACCTTATAGCTAACGGAGTATATGAGGTAGTGCTGGGCTCAAGAATACTGGGAAGAGGTGCCATAAAAGGAGGCATGCCTGTTTATAAATACATTGCCAACCGAATACTTACTTTTGTTCAGAACCTGCTTATGAACCAGAAGCTGTCGGAATACCATACGGGTTACAGGGCATTTGACAGGAATGTGCTTAAGTCAATAAATTATAATGAAAACTCGGATGATTTTATTTTCGATAACCAGGTTCTGGCGCAGATATTTTATGCCGGATTTGAGATAGCTGAGATCACATGCCCCACCAAATACTTCAGGGACGCCTCGTCGATAAATTTCAGGAAGAGCATCAGATACGGATTCGGAGTATTATTGATTTCAATGATGTACCTGCTTCAGAAAACAGGGATATGCAGGTTTAAAATGTTTAAAAAGACCTGACTATTTTTTTTCATTATATATTTACATAATATTTGTTATCATAGTATCAGGGTCCGGATATGTCCAGTTGCAAAATGAGAATATTACCGATCATGCTGGCAGTGCTTTTCTTTGCTGCACACAAGGGTATTGCCCAGTCACATATAATTAAATTCCAGAACTATTCCATTGAGGAGGGCCTGTCGAATCCTTATATACAGTGTATTTATCAGGACAGGCGCGGATATTTATGGATAGGCACTTCAGACGGACTGAACAGGTTTGACGGTTATACTTTTAAAATATACAGGTACAGCGAGTCAGATACAAACTCATTAAACGGGGTACTGGTAAGGGCAATTTACGAGGATTCCAGGAGTAACCTCTGGATAGGCACGGAAAGGGGAGGCCTGTGCCTGTACAGGTACAAGTTTGACAATTTCAAGAGGTTTACGGATAAGACATATAATAATCTTACCCTTACCGGGAAACAGGTGAATTCTATAGTTGAGGACTCGCGAAACAGGCTGTGGCTTGGCACAAATGAGGGATTGTACTGCTTCCATTACGAATCGGGATCACTCAATAAATATTCACATAACAGTTATGATTCATCAAGCCTCATAAATGATGCTGTAAACATAGTATTTATTGATGACGACAGCCTGCTCTGGGTGGGCACAAATAACGGACTGGATTATATGGACAGGGACAGGAAAGGGTTTGAGCATTTTCAGTTTAACCAGGATAACCAGTCCGATAGCAGGTTTAACCAGGTTATGTCCATTTGCCAGGATTCTTATGGCAACCTCTGGGTTGGCACCTACCTGGGCGGACTAAAAAAGATTGACCGGGCCAACAGGTCTTTTAAAAACTATATACTCGAGGAAGAGGGACTGAGAAGCCAGACAATAAGGGCTATACTGGAAGATAAAAACGATAATTTGCTGATAGGTACGAGGGGAGGACTCTATATATTCAATATTAAATCAGGCAGGGCTGAATTAATTGAGCATGATGACTATAATCCGTTTAGCCTCAGCCACAATTCGGTATGGGCTATATTTAAAGACAAAAAAGGCGATGTCTGGGTGGGCACAAGAAACGGGGTGAGTTATCTGAACCAGAACATACAGGTTTTTAAGCATTATAAGGCCGCATCAGACGATAAAAGATTCCTTAACAATCCGGAGATATGGGAATTTATGGAGGACAGCAGGGGAAATATCTGGATTGGCACCGAGGCCGGTGGTGTAAATATTTTTGACAGGGAAAAAGGCGAATTCGTATATCTTTTCGATTATGGCCCTTTCAGGAGTTTTAAGGAAAAGAATATAAAGGCCCTGATGGAGGACAAAGATGGCAGGATATGGATAGGTACATTCATGGGAGGCATCATTCTATATGATAAGAATAAAGAACAAATAAGAGTTTTCAGGAATGATGTTAATGATCCTGCAAGCCTTTGCGATGACCGTGTGTGGGATATATTCCAGGATAGCAATAACCGCATATGGGTTGGAACGGAAAATGGGCTCGACAGGTATGATCCTGCAAAAGGGATCTTTATCCATTACAGGGATTCGTTTAAAACAAATGTTGTGAACCGCATTGATGAGGACAGGTATAATAATCTATGGTTTGCCAGCGAAAACCTTCCGTTGACAAAATATGACAGTAAAACAAAAAGCATTAAAAAATACGATTATTTTACCCGCATAGTCTACCAGGACCGGAAAGGATATTACTGGCTGGGCGTAAGGGGCAAAGGACTCTATAAGCTTGACAGCAACTTCAAACTTATAAGAATTTATAATACCGATGACGGACTGCCAAACAATACTATTTACGGAATACTTGAAGATAATGATAACTATATCTGGATATCCTCTCTTAACGGCCTCTCAAAATTCGATCCCGGCAAGGAAGAATTTATAAATTATTTCAAGCAGGACGGACTGCAGAACAATAAGTTCAATTATGAGGCATTTCTTAAAACAAGACAGGGGGAACTGGTATTTGGAGGTATAAACGGATTTAGCATTTTTTACCCGTCAGATGTCAGGTTAAATACCTTTGAACCAAGCGTTGTATTTACAGATTTCAAGATATTTAATAAATCCGTTAATATCGACCAGGAATATGATGACTATGTACTTTTAAGCTCACACGTCAATGAAACGGAAAGAATAACTATTCCTTACAGCATATCAGTGTTTACAATCGAATATTCGGCTCTTAATTTCGAATCACCTTCGGATAACCAGTATGCTTATATGCTCAAGGGTTTTGAAAACTCGTGGAACCTCGTGGGGAAACAAAAAAGTGCTACCTATACGAATCTTGATCCCGGCGAATACGTATTCTATGTTAAGGCAGCCAATAACGACGATGTATGGAATGAAAATCCGCGTGAACTATATATGACTATTCTGCCCCCTTACTGGAAGACTCTGTGGTTTAAATTATTCCTGGTGCTTTTAATAGGGGCGTCAATTTATCTTATTATAGTCATCCTTACCAACAGGGTCAAGCTTAAAAACCAGATAGTTTTTGAAAGGATGCAGGCACAGCGTATGCATGAGCTTGATATGATGAAATTCAAGCTGTTCACCAATATTTCTCATGAGATACGCACCCCCTTAAGCCTGATTACAAGTCCGCTTGAACATCTGTTAAAAAGTGAAAAGGTTAGCGAGGAAACAAAGGACCATCTGAAGATTATGCACCGCAATGCCAGGAGGCTGATGTCCCTGGTGAATCAGCTTATGGAGTACAGGAAGCTGGAGGCAGGGAAGCTTAAACTTGAACTGACAAAAGGGGACTTGGTAAAGTTTATTAAAGATATTATAAATTCATTTACAGAGCTGGCGGAGGAGAGAGATATTAAGCTCGAGCTGAAGACAGTGGTGAACGAGATTTTCATCTGGTTCGATCCCGACAAGCTTGAAATGGTTATATATAATCTCTTGTCCAATGCATTCAAATTTACTGCTGACAAGGGCAAAATATCTGTATTGATCTCGCTTATCTACAGGAAAATTGACAAAAGCATCAAGGAAGAATTCAGTGACAAGGTGGTTGAAATAAGCATTTCAGATACCGGTATAGGAATACCGCAGGAGCAGATCGATAAAGTGTTTGAGCGCTTCTACCAGAGCGAGAAAAGCCAGTTTATAAGGAGCGGGGGCAGTGGAATCGGACTGGCTTTATCAAAAGATATTATTGAACTGCATAACGGATCGATTTCAGCAACCAGCAAGGAAGGCAAGGGTACAACTTTCAGGGTATACCTTCCCTACGAAAGGAAGGATCTGTCCGGACAGGTAAAAGAACAATCAACGGAAGCGCTCAAAATGCCTGAAATTAAGGAGGAGGCAAATATTACCGGGGAGGACCTTCTGGTTGCAAGGGACAAACTATCTGAAAACAATCTGCCAATTTTGCTTATTATTGAAGATAACCATGATATGGTATATTTTATCAAGAAGTTTTTTGATAAAGTATATAATATTTATGAGGCCTATGACGGGGAAAAGGGACTGCTTATGGCACAGGAAATAATTCCGGATATAATTATATGTGATATCCTTTTGCCTAAACTGGATGGGAGAAAAGTATGTGCACAGCTGAAAAATGATGTCAGGACAAGCCATATACCTATAGTCCTGCTGACAGCTCTTTCATCCAAGGAACATGAAAAGGACGGATTCCTGGTGGGTGCCGATGCCTATATCTCAAAACCCTTTGATCCCGATATATTAAAAGTCAGGCTGGAGCAGATGCTGAAAACACAGCAAAAGCTGAAAGAGAAATACAGCCACCAGATATTCCTTGAGCCTAAAGATATTGAGATAACATCCTCTGAGGAGAAGTTTATTAAAAAAGCAATAAAAATTGTTGAAGATAATCTGCATGATCCTGATTTCGGAGTTAATGAATTCTCGCGTGAAATAGGAATAAGCAAGGTACAGCTCTACAGGAAATTCCGTGCCATAAGTGACATGACTGTTAAAGAGTTTATAAGGACACTGAGAATAAAACGTGCAGCCCAGCTAATCAGCAAAACTGATCTCACCGTTTCAGAGGTAGCTTATAAGGTTGGCTTCAGGGAAGTGAACTACTTCAGGAAATGTTTCAAGGAATTTTATAACGTAAATCCTTCCGAATACCCCTGAAAGGGCTAACAACCGCTTTATAAGACCCGCTTACTTATCCATTGCAAATTCTCCGGATAACCATTTTAAAACAGCCTTTATAATACGAACTGGCAGTTTATTCTTTTAATATCTATATTATTGGCAATCAATAATATATAAAAATAATATGGAAATTTTGCACATATATATTGGAAATTTTGTACTGCAACATGATATTTCTAACAGGCTAAATTGCAATGATTAAAAATGCCCCAATGCACTCTTTATATTAAGTTTACATAAAAATTTTTATAAACGCATCCCATAATGACTAAAAAATTAAAAGCAAAGGTCAGGCGTATGTATATTTCTATCGGCATTATCGTTGTTCTTTTGATCCTTTGTCTTTTTCTGCTTATAAGTCTGGTTCTCTGATACCGATTATTCTAAAGATATAAAATGAGCTATAATTAACTTAAACTACTTAAATCAATGATTAAACTCATCTATTTAATGCTATTTATGCTGTCCGGGACCGCCTTGGTTGCCCAAAATACTGTTACCGGATTAGTCAGGGACATAAATGAGGAACCCCTTGTTGGTGTGAACATTGTAATAGAAGGCACAACAACAGGAACGGTTACTGATGTGAATGGAAATTATTCCATTGATGTCCCCGATATCAACGGCACTCTTGTTTTTTCCTTTGTCGGATACCTGGCAGAACGGATTAATATACAAGGAAGAAGCAATATTGATATTGTACTTATTGAAGATATCGCCGAGCTTGACGAGGTAGTGGTTATCGGCTATGGAACAATGAAAAAGAGTGATATTACAGGCTCCATAGTATCTGTTGATAATGAACAAATTACTGAAGTGAAAACTAACAATGCCCTTGAATCACTTCAGGGTAAGATAGCAGGGGCCGACATTACTCGTGACAACGGGAGAACAGATTCAGATATTGATATTCTTATCCGGGGCAAAAGGTCTCTTACTGCAACCAATGATCCCCTGATAATTGTCGATGGCATACCTTTTGGCGATAATATCGACATTAATTCCGAGGATATCGAATCAATAGAAATACTTAAAGATGCATCATCAACGGCTATCTATGGATCAAGGGGTTCAAATGGTGTTGTGCTTATCACTACAAAAAGAGGAATTCCCGGAAGATCTGTTGTTTATTTTAACTCTTATTACGGTGTAACGGACCCGTACCAGAAAGTGCCTGTATTTATGAGAGATTCATATATACAGGCTAAAATTGATGCCAATAAGGATATCTATAACTGGGATGTTGAACCTAATCCTATTAACGTATTTCCAGGTGACGAATATACGGGATACCTTGACAGCACAATTAATACTGACTGGCAGGATATAGTAACAAGGACGGGATTGAGGCAGGATTATCACCTTGGAGTAATAGGTGGTACTGAAAAACTATCATATAATACATCTGTTGACTATTATAAGGAGAAGGGTGTTGTGCTTGCCGATGACTTTAAAAGGTATACGTTCAGGGCAAGTCTGGACGGTAAAGTAAATAAATATATTAATGTCGGCAATTCCACGATACTGACATATAAAGTAAGGGACGGGCGCGGACCGAGATTTACAGACGCTGTTTTACTGTCTCCCATAGTACCTGCCTACGACAGCCTGGGCAACTACATATACCAGCCCAACTTCGCAAACCCCAGGAAGAGTCCGCTGGCCTACACTATTGACGAAGAAGAAGAGAAAACAACACGGATATTTTCAACATTGTACGGTCAGGTTAACATATTGGAGGGACTTACATTTAAATCCAATATAGGTGTGGATATGGAAATATTCAGGAAAGGCTATATGTATCCCCAGAAAGCGCCCAATGAGGGTTATAATGAATCCGGACTGGAGATGAGGTACAATTATGAATATGTGTGGACCAACATATTGAACTTTCAGCATGAATTTGATGCTCATATGCTGAATGTAATGCTGGGGCATGAAGTTCAGTACGAACGCAAGGAGGAATATACAGTGGAAGGACAGGAGCAGCTTTTCACCAGGAGCCTGTGGTACAATATAAGTACCAACAAATCACCGAAAGCGTCGAGCCTGCTCGAGGCAAAGTCACTCGTCTCGTTCTTCAGCCGTATATATTATATATATAATGATAAATATATAGTTAATGTTTCCGGCAGATATGACGGGGCATCACAGCTTAGCGAAGGCAATAAATGGGACTTCTTCCCTGCAGCCAGTGCAGCATGGAGAGTTAGCCGCGAAGAATTTATGGATAATATAGAATTTATTTCTGACCTGAAACTAAGGCTCGGATACGGTGTCTCTGGTAATGCAGCAGTTGATCCCTATTCTACAGCAGCAACGCTGAATAAATACCCGCTGTATTTTCAGTTTGGAGATCCTGGAAGCGAAGTAACCTATTTCGGATTCCGCCCCGATCAACTGTCAAGCAAGGATCTGAAGTGGGAAAGGACAAGACAGGTAAACCTGGGTGTTGACTTTGGATTTATTAATAACAGGATTATCGGTGCAGTAGACCTTTATCATTCCAATACCGACAGGTTGCTGCTGACCGAGCGTCTGCCCCTGTCAACCGGATTTTTTGATATTGTTACCAATGCCGGCGAAACAAAGACAGAGGGTATAGAGATTGCCATCCAGGCGGTTAACATAAGCAGGGGCCCGCTGAAATGGAGGACCAGTTTATCTTTCGCTGCCCATAAGGAAGAAATTGTCTCACTTACTTCAGGGGTTGAAAAAGATGAAGCAAACAAATGGTTTGTAGGCTATCCTATCGATGTTCATTATGACTTTGAAAAAATAGGTATCTGGCAGCTTAGTGACTCTGCCCTGGCAGCCCAGTATAGCCAGGCACCCGGAGAAATAAGGGTTGCTGATAATGATCATAACGATACAATAACCTTTGACGACAGGGTTGTGCTTGGAACGACAAGACCGGACTGGACAGGCAGCCTGATAAATACTTTTAATTTCTACGGTTTTGACCTGACAATAAATATTTATGCAAGAATGGGACAAATGGTAGATGCTGATGCTTATGATTTTGATCCGAGGATGTACGATAACCACATGGAGATAAGCTACTGGACACCTGAAAATCCGACCAATGACTGGCCGCGCCTGGATGCAGCGCTGGCAGAGATGGATTACGAACACACATTAAGATACAGGGATGCATCGTTTATCAAAGTCAAGAACATCACGCTGGGTTATAACCTTCCGCTTACATTGACGACTAAAATGTCCATATCGAAATTTAGATTGTATGTATCATCCAATAATCCATTCATACTATATACTAAACTTGACAAGGGTATTGATCCCGAAAGAGAAGGTAGTATAAGCTGGCCCCTTGCAAGAACATTTATTTTCGGAATAAACGTAGAATTCTAAAAAACTAAAAACCATGAAAAAGATATTAATATATTTATCCGTATTACTTCTGGGAACAATTGTTTCATGTCAGAAGTTCCTTGAAGAAGAATACCTTAGTGGAGAGAATTCTAATACCGTTTTTGAGTCAGAAGAAGGGTTTGAAAGTCTTGTAAGTGCAGCCTATCTGTCACTAAGAGCATGGTACGGAAAAGAGAACGGATGGGACCTGACGGAATCTGGAACTGACTTATATACCTGGGGCCTTGATAACAGATCCAGTGGATTCTGCACGTACTCCAATTTTGTTGACGAAGAACAAACGCGTATGGCTGCAATCTGGTACGAGCTGTATGCAGCTTTAAATACATGTAATCTTATTCTCAAAAATGTTGATGAGGTACCATACGACGACGAGTCATTGAGAGATATGAGGAAGGGTGAGGTATATTTTCTCAGGGCACATTATTTGTATCTTATTGTCGAGACATGGGGTAATGTGCATTTTACAACCGAACCTACCGAGGAAGCTGACAAGACAGCTAACCGCACTCCCATTTCTACATTCTACGATCAGATCTTCTCTGACCTGGAGAATGCGCTTGTTTTAACGCCGGAGACCACGGATGAATACGGAAGGATCACCAAGCCCGTGGTAAGGTCTTTTCTGGCAAGGATGAACCTGACCTGGGCAAGCTACCTCGAAAACGGATTCAGTAACGGCAGCCAGACCCTGGTACAGCAGGATGCAGCAGGGGCAGACCTGTGCTACCAAAGGGCATTTGAATATGCTGAAGGTATAATTAATTCGGGCTCCTATAGCCTTCTCAATGACTGGGATGATATATGGGATATCGGCAATATTAAAAATGATGAGATAATATGGGTTGTCAATTACTCGGATGACCCGGTATATACCCGCACAAATCTCAGGGATCCGTGGGATGAGGATTACACTGAGGATAAAAAATACCCGGAAACAGAATACGATCATGATGGCAGGTTGATACAGAGAGAGGGAGGCCACCAGGGGCATGTAATGTGGGAAATAAGATATGAGAACCTGAGCTGGGGTCTTATCAGGGATATGAATAATGGCAGGGGTTTTCAAAGATGGATGCCAACAAAGCATTTTATTGATATGTATAATGAAGACCTGGATGAACGGTTTTTTGGATCATTTAAGAATGTATGGTATGCCAACGACGCTGATGCTACACCTGTATGGAGGCCGACAATGATTATAAACGATGAGACCGTCCTTGTGCCCCAGGATAAATGGGTAACACCACTGTTCGACATTGGCGATACGGCCATATACTTCTCCAAAACACCCGTATCCTCGTCACTGAAAGCCAAATTTTCAGCAACAGATATTTATACCTTCCATCCCGATAAAGGATATCTTATTTTCGATATTAATGATATGTACCTTGCTGATGGAAGGCCAAATGTTGGCATAATAAACAGGCAGTATTATTTCCCGATAACTAAAAAATACCAGGATACAACAAGGCTGGAGCTTGCACAGGCATACAGCAAAAGAGACTGCTATGTCATAAGGCTGGCCGAAATATATTTAATTGCCTCGGAGGCAGCACTGATGACAGGAAATTCGGCTGAGGCCTATAATAAGCTTCTGGCACTTGCCAATGCACGCGCATACAACGGTAATGGCGCTGAGCTCCTTGGTGCTTACGGTGTTAATTCAGGAAGCGATATCAGTATAGATTTCCTTCTGGATGAAAGGGCAAGGGAGCTGGCAACCGAGAATTTAAGGTATTTTGATCTTAAAAGGACAAAAAAGCTTGTAGAAAGGGTAACACTTTATAATACTGATGCAGCACCGAATATACAGGAATACCATAACCTGAGGTTCATACCCCAGGAGCAGATTGATGCCGTGTTTAACAAGGACGAGTTCACGCAGAATCCTGGCTATCAATAGTAACATATGCTTTCCGATGATCATTTTGTCAAGGAAAGATTTATCATAACCTAAATATTACTAACAAAAATTAAATTACTATGAAAAAAAAGTTACTGCTTTCAATGTTGTTCTTAACTGTGGCCTTGCTTATTAAGGCCCAACCCTGGCTCATTTATGATGCCAGTGCACTACCTACAGAAAGCGTTCCGGCATGGGACCCCAGTTGTGAGGAACCGGGCCCCACAACAGTTGATTCGATAATTCAGCTGTCCGGTAACAGCCTCTTTTACTATGCTGTTCCTGAAGCAGCCGACAGGAAAGCCTATAAAATTGATGTTGACGATATGACTGGCCAAAAGATGACCCTTGTTGTCAGGATGAAAGGTCTGTCAGATGTAGGCCCCCTTGACAGGCTGTTTGACCTTGAGCTCAGGAACGGCAATGCTGCCTTGAGGGATAAGGTGTATATCCATTACTCAAATGAGATAGAACTGGATAATGCCGGTCCGATAGCCGATCTGCCGTTTGATGTGAAGGACTGGCATATATATCGCTTCACTATTGACAGCAACCTGTGCAAGGTATATGTTGACGAGATCAATGAACCTATAATCGAAGGCGAAACAACCAATTCAACCTCCGACCTGCAGGTGAAGATCGGCGACTGCAGTACCAGCGGGAGTAACGGTGCTTTAATTGACTGGGTAATATTCCGTGCAGACGGCGCTTTTGCTCCTTACCAGATGCCTGTACCCCGCATTCTTTCAGCAGATGTTGCAGGCAAGGGTCTCAGGTCAGGTAAGATATATTTTCTCTCCAGGCCTACCGATGTCGATTCTACAGGTATGCTATTTGACCAGGGAGTTATTGATTCACTGAGGATTGCCGGATACAGTGTCAACGTAATATATGCCACTGATCCCGATTTCAGTTTCGATGCCCTTGAAGATGCAGACCTTGTAATTATTGGCCGCAATATAAGCAGCGGTGATTTTGGCACCGATGTGGCTGAAGCCTGGGCTGCCCTTGAAACTCCCGTGTTGATGGTGTCAGGTTATATAATCAGAAACAACCGCCTGAAATTTGCCAATACCGGATCAGTGCTAAGGGAAGTCCTGATAGGTGATCCTTCGAATATGGACAGGATAACCAAGGCAAAGATCGTGGATCCTTCTGATGCAGTTTTTGACGGTGTAACAATAGATCCTGCAGATTCGACAATGGACTATATGACATGGTTTTACGATTACCTGGAATATGGCGCAGACAGCTTTGCTGCAACCAACAACGGAGAGCTTCTTGCCTATATTACCGATGCAGACACGGCCAGGGCAAATGGAAATGTACTGGCGGCCAGGTGGGCCCCGGGTGTTGAAACGTACACGGGTTCAGGTGTAACACCGGCCGGTTGGCGTTCCTACATACAGATGGGTGCCGATGATCAGAGCAGTCCCAAGATTAAGAATTTCTGCCAGTGGACCGATGCATTATACCAGGTTATACTTCAGGAAATTGATATGCTGATGGCAAAGTCACATAGCCTGCTGTACCTGACAAGGCCCACGGATGTTGACGAGTTCGGAGTGCTTTACGACCAGGAAGTTATTGACTCTCTGATGACCACGGGATACAATGTGGAAGTAAGCTATCCTACAAGTGCGGAATTCGACTATAACAAGCTGGCCAGCTATGACCTTGTACTTATAGGACGTAACATCAGCAGCGGCGATTTCGGAACCGATGTAGCTGAAACATGGGCAATGGTTGAAACACCTGTTATGGCCCTTTCGGGTTACATAATGAGAAACAACCGCCTGAAAATGATTAATACAGGATCAGTAGTAAGGGAAGTTATTATTGCTGACTCATCCAATATGGACAGGGTAACAAAGGCAAAGATCGTGGATCCTTCTGATGTAGCCTTTGAGGGAGTGAGCATTGATCCTGCCGACTCAACTATGGGTTATATGACATGGTTCTATGATTATATAGGATTCGGACAGGATTCGTTCCCAACGATGAACAACGGCAAGCTGCTGGCATATATAACCGATGCCGATACGGCAAGGGCTAATGGCAACGTGCTTATGGCAAGGTGGGAGCCCTTTGTTGAAACTTATACCGGTTCAGGAGTGTCTCCCGTAGCATACCGTTCTTACA